>CAIVQB010000092.1 GCA_903907925.1 uncultured Verrucomicrobiota bacterium | reverse complement strand
TGCACAGCTGGAGACGGGGCTTGAACCCGTGACCTCGTCCTTACCAAGGACGTGCTCTACCAACTGAGCTACTTGGGCACTGCCTGGTCGGCACTTTCGCCGCCTTACGACGACAAAAAATCTCAGCCTCCCGTCCATTCACCGGGCGAAGAAACCGAAATCACGCGCCTGCAACTCTTATTGAGGCGCGAATTCATAGGAGCCGGTGGAATGGGTGTCAACGCGTTTTTGGTCTGACACTCACAATCCTTCGTCCGACGCATCCCTTCCGGACCCGGATTCGCGGGTTTCGGAATCGGGCACCGGTGCCGGCTCCGGAGGAAGTTCGACACACCCAGCCCCTTGCAGTCAATCCACCTTTCCCTAGTGTGACGCCTCATGAAGCGCATTTCCCTCATCGTCGCTGCCCTGGTCGGATGGATCGTCCTACCGGCAGGCGCCCAGGTGGATGTCCGAATTTCCACCACTCAGGAGCAATTCCTGCCCGCCGAAAGCCTGGAGGTCGCCGTGAAAATCGGGAACTTCACCGGCGCGCCGTTGAAACTGGGAACCCATCCACACTGGATCGCCTTCACCGTGGAACGCTCGGACGGAGGCGTGGTGAACAAGGTGTCCGAGCCCGCCGACGTGGGTGAGTTCACGCTGCAACAGTCCACCACCGGCACGCTGCGGTTCGACATCGCACCCCAGTTCGCCCTGCAGCAACCGGGCACCTACCGGATCACCGCCACGCTCACTCCGATCGACGGACGGGAGACCTTCGCAAGCGCCCCGCTGCTGGTGGAAATCATCAACGGCGTTCGTTTGAACGAGGACCGGACCTTCGGTTTTCAAAAGCCCGATGGCTCCATGGAATACCGCAAGTTCATTCTCCAGCAGGCCAATTTTCTGAAGCATCTGCGCCTGTATCTGCGGGTGACCGACGCCAATGAATCGCAGACCCTGAAGGTCCTGCAACTCGGACCGATGGTGACCTTCGAACCACCGCGCTGGGTCATGGACCGTCAGAGTCATCTGCACGTTCTTCATCAACTGGGGCCCGACAACTTCCGGTACCATGACATCGATCCTGACGGCGAAATCCGTGTGCGGCAAACGTGGCGGTTTTCCGGCCGGCGCCCCGAACTTCGGGTGAATGAATCCGGCCAGATTGCAGTCGTGGGAGGCGTGCGGCGTCCGGATCGATCGGATCTTCCGGTCGCCACCGCGCCGGAGGCAGCGGGTTCCGAAGCCCGCCCCGTCCCACCAGCATCCGAGTCCTCACGACCTTCTCAGAAAACGAATGCACCTGCCACGGGTACAACTCGATGAAACGACGCCGGCCCGGACAGCTCCGGCCCGGTCGCTCTTCCGTTTTTTTCCGAGTCCAGAATTTGCACGGACCGCGGTACTGACCCTGACCCTGACCCTGATCGGGCTGTGGGCGACGGGCAGCGTCAACGCCGGTCCCGTGGTGGTCACGCTTCGTAACGGCGACCGGATCTCCGGGGATTTGTTGTCCGAGGACACCAACCAACTCGTCGTTCTATCGCCCTTCGCCGGACGTATTACGGTTCCCAAGGACGCCATCGCCCAGCGCATCGATCCACCTGCCGGGGCTTCCAAACCCGCGGCGGAACCGACGCCGGCCGCGGCTCCCACCCCCGCTCCACCACCCGCCGCAAAGCCGGCGACGACACCCGCTGTCCACCCGACGGCCACAACTCCCCCACCCGCGCCACCGATCCCCCCGAAGCCCACCGGCATCGCCGCGCTGGCTCCAGCCGCCCTCCGGCCGCTGTTCACCAACTGGCACGGTGGACTCAACCTCGGCATGGACATCGGATTTGGCACTTCCGATCGACGAACTTTTTATCTCAACGGAAATGCCACCCACACCTGGGATCGGGTGCGCGATAATTTCGAGTACCACGTCGCTTACGGCACGGTGAACGCCGTTCAATCCGCGAACCGCATGGACGGCGCGGCCAAGACCGAGGCCGATCTCGGCGTCAAACGCCGGATGTACGTCTACAATCAGGGCGGGGCGGGCTATGACGAAATTCGCCACATCGACCTCGAATTCCACGAAGGCACCGGGCTTGGTTACAAACTCCTGCAACGCCAGCATCTCAATCTGAACACTGAGGTCGGCATTCAATATCAGGACCAGAGCTACCGCAACCAGCCACGTCATTCGTTCTTTTCAGTCCGGTTGGGAGAGAACCTGGTTTGGAAACCGGTGGACAAACTTGAGATCCGCCAGGGGCTCACCTACACGCCCGATGTCGAAGATTTCACCGTGGTCCGGATTCGGGCGGATCTCAGCGTGGCCTATCCCGTCTTCAAGCGGATCACCTTGAATTTCAATCTGGTGGATCTCTACGACTCCCGCCCCCCGATCGGTGTGAAGAACAACGATCTTCAGGTGCAAACCACGGTGGGAATGACGTTCTGACACGTCTTCAAACGCTTCCGCCGCCCCGAACCGGGCTCTGAGGTCTTGAATGACTGCGGTGTTTCCCGGATCCTCGCGGGGTGGAACCCATGGAAAAACGCGTCCGCAAGGTCCGAAGAACCGTGCGCCAAAGCAGCAGGATGCTGATCGCCCTGCGGTGGACGGTGGCCGTCGTCGTGGTGCTCCTCGCGTCGTATGCCCTTTGGCGGTGGCGCGGTGCGACCGTCTACGCGGGTTGGCGGAATACGAAGCGTCTCGCCACCGGTGAGCGTCTCTTAAGGGAGGGGAAAGTCGACGATGCGGCACAATTGGCCCGTGCAGTGTTTGATTCGGACGTCAACAACATCGGTGCCGCCCGACTGCTGGGAAATGTCGCCGAAGCGATCTCCCCCTTCACCGCCCTGCCCTGGCGCCAGCGGGTCATGGATCTTGAACCATGGAACCTAACCAACCGGATTGATCTGGCGCTGACCGCGCTTCGAGCCGGCGACAATTACTCCGCCAGCCGCGCTCTGGCCGGCGTTCCCACCAATCCTCCACCCCCCGCATCGTTTTACGAAGCCTCCGGAGCGGCGGCATTCGCGTTCGGCGACCTCATCAAGTCCGAGGCCAACTTTGTCCAGGCCGCCCGCCTCGATCCGGCCAACGTGGATCGCCAGTTCAACCTGGCAAAGGTGCGTCTGGTGATCGATTCGCCGGCGCGAAATGCTGAGGCCCGACAGTTGTTGGACCGCCTCGCCACCAATCCCACAACTCGCATCGCCGCGCTGACACTGCGCGTCGAGGACGCGCTGCGCGGCGGACGGACCGCCGAGGCCGTGCGCTTCGCCGACCAATTGGCGGCGGTCACCAACACTCCCATTTCAGGCCGTCTGCTCCAACTCACCGCCCTCCAGGCCGCCCACTCACCGAAGGTCAACGCCGTTCTGGCCGAGCTCCAAAAGACAACCGTCCAATCGCCGAACGATTTCGCCCAATTGCTGCTGTGGATGAACCGTTCCCACATGAACCCGGCGGCCATGGCCTGGATCCGCACCCTGCCCCGCGAACGCCTTTCCGACCCGTCGGTGCGCATCGCGGTCGCCGACCTGTTCATCGGCATTCAGGACTGGCTCGGACTCCGCCAGTGGGTGCGGTCCGAGGATTGGAAGAATTTCAATTCCTTCCGTCTCGCCTACGATGCGCTGGCGTCGCAATTCCTTTCCCCGGCCGAAAGCAGGACCACCGAGATGGACACCCTGTGGCAGCGGGCGGTGAAGGCGGCTGATCGAAACCCCGCCCAGCTCCAGGCGCTGGTCAAACTCGCGGGCCAGTGGCACATGCCGCAGCAGATGGAATCCACCCTGTGGGCGATCGCAGACAGCCGCATCGCCGAGGAGGCATCGCTCATGGAGCTGCATCAGATTTATCTCCGGGCCAATGACACCCTCGGTCAATTCAAGGTGGCCCGGCGGCTCTTTGCGTTGCGGCGCGATGATCTCAACTCGCTGAACAACATGGTCTATCTCGGCCTTCTGCTCGACACCCGGGATGCGCAGCTCCAGTTGTTGGCGGACACCCTCCACGCCCGTTCGGCCACCGATCCGAACCACGTGGCGACCTACGCCTTCGCGCTGTTTCGGCGCGGCCAGGCGGTGAAGGCCGCCGAAGTGATGGCCGGGCTCGGACCCAACGTGGTCCGAAAGCCACCCATGGCGGCGATGCAGGGCGTGTTCCTGGCCCATGCGGGCAATGCGAAGGGTGCCCGCGAATACCTCACGCTCGCCACCGGCGTTCACCTCCTTCCCGAGGAGGAACGGCTGGTCAACGAGGCTCGGGCGATGGCGCGGATGATACCGTGACCTCCGCCCGGCGCCGGGCCGCGTTGCCCCGCTCCAGCCACAGTTCGCGCTCGGCGGGAAGTTCACCGGCAAGTTCCTGATACAACGCCGCGGCGTCCCGGAAGCGCCCCAAATCCTCCAACACCCGGCCCGCTTCGCGTCCGGCATCGCCCAGCCACACCGGTTGGAGTGTCTCACCCTCACGCCGCAGGCGTCCGTGCGCGACGTCCAGGTACGCATCCGCGGCCGCGGTCAGCGAGGCGGTTCGGACCGCCGGCGACGCTGCCAGCGCCGCCAGTTTTTCGCGGGCTGTTCCCAGGCCCATGGCCGCCTGGCAGCGGACTTCCAATTCCGCTCCCGAATCGCCCACCACCTGCTGGTACAATCCCGCCGCCAGCGTCAATTCCGCGGCGCGCTTGGCCGATTCCGTCGGAGAATCGGTGCGAAACTGGGTGGCCAGTTGTAGGTGACAATCCGCCATCCGACCCAACGCTGGCGCACGCTGCGGGGCCTTGTCAAAACTGGCGGCCTTGGTAAAGGCCTGCAGCGCCCGATCGAAGTTGTCGAGAGGACGCGCCGCGTCGGTGGAACGCTGGCCGAGACGGAGTTCGCCGAGTGCGAAATAGCCCGCCGGAAGGAGCGCCTCGGGCGTCAGCTTGTCGTTCAACAGATCTCCGAGATATTGCAGGGCGCTCTCGTAGCTCTGACGTTTCCGGGCCGCTTCCGCCGCCCAAAACAAGGCGCGAAACCACGGTTCCTGTCCGCGCCAAAACCCATTGGTGATGAGTCGAAGACAGGCCTGCTCGGACCGGATGTATTCCCGTTGATTGAAAAACTGCGAGGCGATCCACAGATGGGCGTTCGGGGCCATCGCGTTGGTCGGATAGCGCGACGCCACCGCGGCCAACCCTTCCACGGCGTTGGTGTCCGCCTTGCCCATCGCCAGGGCCCAAGCCCGTTCAAATTCCGCCCGCTCCAGAACGGGACGATTGGTGTTCGCCGCAATCAGGCCGTCGAGCCGGACCACCGCGTTGCTCCAAAGTTGTGCCCGGAGATCGGAGGCAATCAATGCCAGCTGGAAATCGGCACGGTCGGCGGAGTCCGGGAACCGCGCGGCGAAATCCAGCAGCAGTCGGCGCGCGCCTTCGCGGTCGCCGGATTTGGACAGGTACTGGCTGAACAGCAGCCCGCCACGCTTCGCCGGACGGCCGTCCGGCCACACCGTCAGCAGCCGGGTCATTCCGCGGTCCGCGGCCGCCCGGTTGGTCGACAGCACCGCCGCGCGCACCGCCTGTTCGGCCGCCGGCTCGCCGAGTTCACGCTGCACTTCGGTGAACTCCGGATAGCCGTCCAGCACCCGCGAATACTGGATGAGGGCACCCGCCGCATCGCCGCGAAAGAGCAGGCAATCACCGGCCTTGAATCGGGCCAGCGCCTGCATCGGTCCCCGGGGCAACGCCGCCGCCGCCGCCAGAAAGTTCGTCTCGGCATCGCGCACCTGATCGGCCGCATTCACCGGACTGCCCGTCTCCCAAAGCGCCCACGCGCGTCCCAGGAGCAGCGGCCCGGCGAGCTCGGCGACCGGTGCATTGGACAATCCAAGCTGGAATTGCACCGCGGCGGACGCGAGCAGGCCGGTCGCCTCGGTGCGATTGGTTCCGCCACGAACCGCCACGTACTGCCGGAACAAGGTCTGCCCGAGCAACAGCCGCACCCGGTTGATCTCCGGATCCGCAGGCAGCGCGGTGGCAAACGCCTCCAATCGCTCACGCGCCTTCATCCATTCGTTCCGGGCGAGATGAATCTCGGCCAGCCGGAGGGTCGCCTCGCGAAAATACTCCGCCGGAGTTCCCGCCGCGGTGTTGGCCGCAAACACCAGTGCCGCCGCGTCCGACGCCCCCTGTTTCAACAAGAGCCGCCCTTCCCACGCCGCCGCCTCCGGGCGGAGCGTCGCCAGACTCGACTCGCGCGCGGCCTGTTCCCGAAGCCGTCGCGCCACGTCAAGTGCCGCATCCAATCGATCGGTGGATTCCAAAATGCGCAACTGTCGTGTCAGTCGGGCATGTTCCTCCGCCGGTGAACCGGCGAACGCTGCGGCTTCCTGCAAGGACGCCTCCGCCGCCGGTGAATCCTTGAGCGTGATCTGGGCCTCCGCACGTACCATCAATCCGCGAAACGCGACCGCGGCGATTTTCCCCTGGACCGCCTTCCGGACAAATGCGCCCTGCGGATTCAGCAGGACCGCCGCCGCATTGACGGCATCGCCCGATTTCATCCGCACTTCCGCCTCGCGCACCGCCGCCAACCCCGCGCGCGGAACGTCGGGAAACTGCCGTTGGAACGCGGCAAACATCTCCCCCGCTCCTGCGGCATCCTCTCGGGCCACCGCCGCCTCGCCCTGCGCGAACAACAGCCGCTGCGCCGCCTCCATCTTCAGCGGACTCTTGGGAAACCGGGTTTCAAACTCGTTGAAGCCCGCCGCCGCCCGGTCCCATAAACCCGTTTCGAAATCCCGCGCGGCGGCATCAAAGGCGATCCGCTCGGCCGATTGCCCGCAGACAATGCCCGTCCACACGCACCATTGGATCGCAATGAAGACCCCCAGTGTTCGAACTCCGCGGGCGGCCCGAACGATACCGGTGGGGCATCCCTGTTTGTTTCCTGAAACCAGCATTGAGGACGGTATTCTCACCCCCGTCGTCCCAGCAGGCGAGCCAGAAACCGGCCCGTGTGGCTGCCCGGACAGGCCGCCACCTTCTCCGGCGTTCCTTCCACCAGGATCCGGCCGCCACCCGCGCCACCTTCCGGACCGAGATCGATGACCCAGTCGGCCGTTTTGATGACATCGAGATTATGCTCGATGATCACCAGTGAATTCCCCGAGTTGCGGAGTTGAAACAACACTTCCATCAACTTGGCGACATCCGAGAAATGCAAACCGGTGGTCGGCTCGTCCAGCAGATACAACGTCCGGCCGGTCTGCCGTCGCGACAGTTCGGCCGCCAGCTTCAATCGCTGCGCTTCGCCGCCCGACAGCGTCGTCGCCGCCTGCCCCAGCCGCAGGTAGCCCAGCCCCACTTCCGCCAGCGTGAGACACGGCCCGTGCAGCTTGGGAACGGCTCGGAAAAACGAAACCGCCTCGTCGATGGTCTGCGCCAGAATGTCGGCGATGTTCAATCCCTTGTAGGTGATCTCCAGCGTCTCGCGATTGTATCGTCTCCCGTTGCAGGCCTCGCAGGTGACATAGACCGGTGGCAGGAAATGCATCTCAATCTTGAGCAGTCCGTCGCCTTCGCATTTTTCACAGCGACCGCCCTTCACGTTGAAGCTGAATCGACCCGCGCCGTAGCCCCTCACCCGCGCCGCCGGCAGGGTGGCGAAGAGATCGCGGATCTCGTTGAAGATCCCGGTGAAGGTGGCCGGATTGCTCCGCGGGGTCCGGCCAATCGGCGATTGATCGACCACCACGCATTTGTCGATTCGTTCCAAGCCGAGGATTTCATCATGCTTCCCCGGGACTTCCTTCGATCCATGCCATTTCCGCTGGATGGCCCGGCGCAGGATGTCGTCGATCAACGTCGACTTCCCGCTGCCGCTCACACCGGTCACGACCGTCAGCAATCCCAGCGGCAATCGCGCCGTCAGGTTCTGGAGGTTGTTCTCCCGCGCACCGATGATCTCGATCCAACCCTTCGATTCGCGAGGCTGGACCCGTTCGCGCGGCACCGGGATTGAAAGATCGCCAGACAAATAACGTCCGGTCACCGAACGCGGATTCGCGAGGATATCCGCCACGGTGCCTTGGGCGACCAACTCGCCCCCGTGAATCCCCGCGCCGGGTCCGAGATCCAAAACATGATCCGCCTGTCGGATGGTGTCTTCGTCGTGCTCAACCACCAAGACGCTGTTTCCCAGATCGCGCAGGCCCTTCAATGTCGCGATCAACCGTTCGTTATCGCGTTGATGCAGGCCGATGCTCGGTTCGTCGAGGATGTAGAGCACGCCCATCAAACCCGCGCCGATCTGTGTGGCCAGGCGGATGCGCTGCGCCTCGCCGCCGCTGAGAGTGCCGCTCTCGCGGTCCAGCGCCAGATACCCGAGTCCAACCTGTTGCAAAAAGGTGAGCCGCTTCCGGATTTCCAGCACCAGTTCACCAGCAATCTTTCGCTGCGAATCAGAAAGTGTGAGCCGTTCCAGGAAGCCGTCGGCACGATCGATCGACAGGCCACAAAACGCGGCGATCGACAGGCCGGGAATCCGCGGTCCGGTCCCCGGCGCAGCCTCGTCGATGTCCGATCCCAAGGTGATCGCGAGCATCTCCGGCCGCAGCCGGCGTCCACCGCAGGCGTCGCACGGTTGCAGGGTCATGTAGGCCTTCAACCGGTTCCGGGTGAATTCGCTTTCGCTCTCCGCAAACAAGCGTTCCAGGTTGGGCAGTACACCTTCGAAGGGTTTCTTCGTCTTCCGCGGCGTGCCGCCGTGCATGAAGTAAAACTCCACTTCCTCGCCTCCGGTTCCAAACATCAGGCGCTGCTTGAACTCCGCCGGAAGCCCCTTCCATGGCTGATCCACGGGCACTCCGTAGTGTTGGGCCACGCCTTTGATCAGCCCCTTGTAGTAGACCACCATCTTCTTCCCGCCGAGACCGCGATACGGCCGCACCGCGCCGTCCTCGAGTGACTGACTGTCGTCGGGAACAATCAGCTCGGGATCGAAAACCCGTTTCTGGCCGAGTCCATGGCAGACCGGACACGCCCCGCGCGGCGAATTGAAGGAGAACGATTGCGGCGTCGGCGTCTCAAAACTCCGGCCGGTCGCCGGCGAATACATGCGGTTGGAGTGCAGCGTTTCGGTCCAGACCGGCGCTGCGGTCGGCGCGGTTGCCGCCTCCAGATTGGGGCTTTGATGCAGCACCCACACCCGGCCTTCGCCCCATTTGAGCGCCGTTTCAACCGAATCCACCAGCCGGGTTCGGACGCCATCGGCGATGACGATCCGATCGACCACCACTTCAATGCGGTGCGACGCCTTCTTATCGAGTCGCGGCACGGTGGTGGCCGAGAGTTCAGTCACGATCCCGTCGATCCGGGCGCGAACGAACCCATCGCGGGCCAACCGCTCCAGGACGTCGCGGAATTCGCCGCGCTGATCCTCAATCACCGGTGCCAGCAGCATCACCCGCGATTTTGCCGGCAACGTCAGAATGCGATCGACGATGTCACCGGTAGTTTGCTGGATGATCGGCGTGCCGGTGTCGGGATCATGCGGAACGCCCAGATGCGCGTAGAGCAGACGGAGGTAGTCGTAAATCTCCGTGGTGGTGGCGATGGTGGAGCGGGGATTGGCGCTGCTCGAGTGCTGCTCAATGGCGATCGCCGGGGACAAACCTTCGATGTGGTCGAGTTCGGGTTTCTGGAGTTGATCGAGAAACTGCCGGGCGTAGGCCGAGAGCGATTCGACGTATTTGCGCTGGCCTTCGGCGAAAATGGTGTCGAAAGCGAGCGACGATTTACCGGATCCGCTAGGACCGGTAATGACCACCAGTTTGTCCCGCGGAATATCGACCGAGAGATTCTTCAGATTGTGCTGCCGCGCCCCACGCAGGCGCAGGAAGTCCTTCGACATGGAACCAATGGAACCACAGTGCCATCCGAAAGGACACCGGCGGAAAATCGCTGCGAACCTCAAGCCACCACTGGAGCGCGGGTTTGTGACCCGCAGTAACTCCGGCCACTCGCGACGCTGTTGCCAATCCTCAGCGCAACAACAAGGCAGGCTTGCCGCGGCTCACAGAGCCGCGCTCCACTACGAACCTGAGCCGAATCGGAAGTGAATAGGCCGCACTGCCGTGGAACGGCTGCTCTCGCCCACCCGTTTTCTCGTCTTCCCGTTTTCCTGATTTTGAAATCGCCCACTCGCCTTGGAGGGCGTGGTTCCACTCGCGCCCCAATCCATCGCGAACCGGATGTCGGAATCACATCGGGCACGCATCCGACCCAGAGCGGCACAATCAACCCCGTTCAAAGAGGAATATGGAGCTCGCGTGGAACCGAGCCCTCCACCTTGGGCGGTGCCCAAGGCTGGTATGGCGCGGGCCTTTAGCCCTGAAGACGAGCGGCTCACGGTCGGGGCGATTCCTCACCGGAGCGCAGGTCTGCGACCTGCAGCAACTCCGCCTGCCGAACGCGGGTGAAATGGATGGAGGCCGTATTGCAGACCGGCCCACTGCGGCTCACAGAGCCGCGCTCCGCCACATAGATCACGATGCCGACCGATCGGAAACAACCCCACGGCCTCGCGAGTGCTTTTCCACGGTGAAACCCTAATTGGCACGGGCAGTGACATCGACCGGTTGTTGGCGATGGAGCGCCTCTGAAGGGCGGGGGAACGGTTGGGTTCGAAACCCCTTGGGCGGTGCCCAAGTGCGGGTGTTTGGCCCTCGGGGTCGGAAGCAGCTTCGCCGCTCCACCTCCCGGCTTGCCCTCGATGGCAGTCCTGCAATTCTCCGTCACCGCCATGAACCATCCGCCTGTACCACGTCGATTCGTTGTTCTGATGTCATTGGTGCTCGGGATCTCCCTCGTCGCCGGACGATTGCCGGCCGCCGAACCGGACGAAATCCGGCTGTGGCCGAGTGGTGCTCCGGGATCAGAGGGCAAGACCGATCCCGAAAAGGTGCGGGTCACGGATGCGGGCGATCATGTGGTTTCGAGCGTGCATCAACCTTCCATAACTCCGTATCTCCCGGATCCGTCGAAGGCCAATGGCGCCGCGGTTCTCGTCATTCCCGGTGGCGGCCACAGCGCCCTTTGGATGGACCATGAAGGCTACAACATGGCCAAGGTCCTCCAGGCCCACGGGACCGCTGCCTTTGTGCTCAAGTACCGGCTCGCGCGGGAAACCAATTCCACCTACACCATCGCCGTTCATGCGCTGGCCGATACCCAACGGGCGCTGCGATTGATCCGCAGCCGGGCATCGGAATGGCACGTGGATCCAGCGCGGCTGGGCGCGGTCGGATTCTCGGCGGGCGGAGAACTGGTGTGGCTTTCGAGCTCCCATTTTGACGCCGGAACTTCCGAAGCGGCCGATCCCATCGAACGACAACCCTCACGCCCGAGCTTCCTTGGCTTTATCTATCCCGGTCGATCCGGGGACATCCAGCCCTCCACGAATTCCCCGCCCGCCTTCCTTGCCTGTGCCTATGACGATCGCAAAGACATCGCCGAAGGATTGGCCGAGGTGTATCTGCGATTCAAACGGGCCGGGGTTCCGGCCGAGTTGCACATTTTCAGCACCGGCGGACACGGCTTCGGTCTGCGGGCCAAAAACACCCGGCCGGTGGGACGCTGGATGGACCGCTTCGAAGACTGGATGGCCGATTCAGGATTCTTGAAGGCCAAGTAAACCCATCCTCCGCCGAACCAAGACCCATTCTCGCATGCATTCGTTCACCCTCCTTCGTCCCCTGCGATCCGCGCTGGTGTTGATCACCGGACTCACCCTCGCCGCCGTCGGTTTCGCGCAATCGCCGAGAACCAATGCCGTCGGCGGTTCGACCACCAACGTCGTGCGCCGGCCTCAATCCCGGTTTCCCAAGGCGGACGTCAAATATCCGCCCGCGCCCGAGGGCACCCGCAAGGAGGGCGTGCCTCATGGAACCGTCACCGACTTCGAATGGCGCGACAGCAAGGTGTTTCCCGGCACGATCCGTCATTGGTCCATTTACGTTCCGGCTCAATACGATCCCACCAAGCCGGCAGCGTTGATGGTGTTTCAGGATGGCCACACCTATTTGAAGGAGGGCGGTGATTTCCGGGTGCCGGTGGTGTTCGACAACCTCATCGCCGCCCACGAGATGCCGGTGACGATCGGCGTGTTCATCGATCCCGGATTCAAACGGACGAACTTCCCGGCCAGTCCGCGCGGGTGGCAACCGGAACCGGAGAATCGCAGTTTCGAGTACGACACCGTCAGCGGTGCCTATGCCGAGTTCCTCCTGACCGAGATCCTGCCGGAAGTCTACAAGCTGTACCGGATCACAGAGGATCCGGACGGCCACGCCATCTGTGGAATCAGCAGCGGGGGCATTTGCGCCTGGACCGTGGCTTGGAACCGGCCGGATCAATTCCGCAAGGTCATCACTCATGTCGGGAGCTTCACCGACATCCGCGGCGGACATCGGTATCCGGAAATGATCCGGGCGGCGGACCCGAAACCGATCCGAATTTTCCTGCAGGACGGCGCCAGTGATAACCGGAGCCGGCGACCCGGCTGGAACTGGGTGGTGGGCAATCTGAACATGGCCTCCGCGCTTGAGGAAAAGGACTACGACTACCGGTACGTACTCGGCGAGGGGAGTCACAACGGCAACCACGGTGGGGCGACCCTGCCGGAGGCGCTGCGCTGGGTCTGGCGGGGTTATCCCAGATAGCGCGCCTAAATCGACGCAAGCGGATGGTGCTTGGGCGGATCCAAGTCCGTTGGATTCGGCAGATGCTGAAATCAACGGCACTCCAAAATACGCACGTCTGCCGGAGTTGTTCACAAGTTGTTCGGACTTTGCCTTGACCCCTGTTCCCCACGGCCGCCATCGTCCGGACGTGCTTTTGGGCACATTTCATGTTCGCGCAACTTAAAGGTCTCTTCTCTAACGACATTGGGATCGACCTCGGCACCGCCAACTCGCTCGTTTACGTGCGGGATCAGGGGATCGTCTTGCGGGAACCTTCTGTAGTGGCCATTCAGGCGGGTACGACCACGGTCTTGGCCGTGGGCGAGGAAGCCAAGCGGATGTTGGGGCGAACCCCCGGCAATATTGTGGCCATCCGTCCGATGAAGGACGGTGTCATCGCCGATTTTGAGATCACGGAGGCGATGCTGCGACATTTCATCCAGAAGGTTCACCACCGCAAGTTGATCGCCCCGCGTGTCGTGGTCGCCGTTCCCAGCGGAATCACGGAAGTGGAAAAGCGCGCCGTGAAGGATTCGGCCACCCATGCGGGTGCCCGCGAAGTCTATCTCATCGAACAGCCCATGGCTTCGGCCATCGGCGTCGGCCTCCCGGTACACGAACCGGCCGGCAACATGATCGTGGACATCGGCGGAGGCACCTGTGAAATCGCGGTCATCTCGCTGGCGGGCATCGTGTTCAGCCGCAGCGTGCGCGTCGGGGGTGACGAATTTGACGACACGATCGTCGCGCATCTGAAGCGTGCCCATAATTTAATGATCGGCGAACGCACCGCCGAGGAAATCAAGATTCGCATTGGTTCCGCGTTTCCGCTTGAGCAGGAATTGACCATGGAGGTAAAGGGCCGCGATCTCGCGGCTGGTTTGCCAAAGACGGTCCTCGTCCGCTCGGAAGAAATTCGTGAAGCCCTCCAGGAGCCGCTTTCCAGCATCCTTGAGTCCGTTCGCATCACCCTGGAACGCTGCCCTCCAGAACTCTCGGCCGACCTCGTCGACCGTGGGATCATGATGGCTGGCGGCGGGGCGCTGCTCCGCAACATTGACCGGTTGATCGCGCAGGAGACGGGATTGCCCGTCCATATTGCCGATGATCCGCTCACTGCGGTGGCGACCGGAACGGGACGGGTGCTGCAGGAGCTCAGCTTCCTGAAGCGCGTGGCTTCCAGTTCGACATCCTGATTTCCCCGGCCCGCGTTTGCCCCGAACTTTCCGGAGCGAACCTTGCTGAAACGCGCCCAATCTGTGGCGGTCGGCACCGTGGTGGTGCTGGCTCTTGTCTTGCTGAACCTGCCGGCCGGTGCCGCCGGCCGGGTGAAGCTCGCTGTCGGCAGCCTCTTCCTGCCCTTGTTCGGACTCGCCGGTGCCGGCCAGTCCTTCGTCGATCGCGCCAGTTTCTCACTCCTCACCCGGGACACGCTCATCGCCGAGATGGAACGGCTCCGGAAGGAAAACGGGGACCTGTCGATCACCGCCGCCCAGGCCCGTGATTTGCTCGGTGAAAACAACCGCCTCCGCGCCGCCCTCGGCTGGACCAATCGCGTCCCGTGGAAAACTCGCCTCACCCGGGTCATCGCCCGTGAACCCTCCTCCTTCTGGCGCGGTGCCACCGTCGATTTCGGCACCACCGACGGTGCCCGCCTCCAGCTTCCGGTCGTCACCCGCGACGGTCTCGTCGGACGCATCCGTGCGGTGGCTCCATCGCAATCCCAGATCGCGCTGATCGGTGACCCGGAATGCGGCGTCTCGGTGATCGTCGCCGAAACCCGCGATCTCGGCATTCTCCAGGAAGCGCGTTCCGCCACCGCCGGTGATGGAACGGTCACCATCCGTCTGCTCCAAAACAGTCCCGCGGTGCTGGCTGGACATCACGTCCTGACCAGCGGGCTGGGTGGCGTTTTTCCACGGGGAATCACGGTCGGGGAAATCGTCGACACCCGCCAGGTTGAAGGCGGCCTCTACACCGAGGCCCGTGTCCGCCTGGCCGCCAATCTCAACCGCCTCGAGGAAGTGTTCATCCTGATGCCATGAGCCGGATTCCCCTCCTCCTGCTGTTTCTCACCGCCTGGTTGGCGGTGTTCGGACAGACGCAATTCGCACCGGTGGTGTGGTGGACCGGTACGCCGTTGTGCGTGCTGCCAGCCCTCACGATTTACGCCGCTCTCAGCCATCCTCTCGGCGTCGTTGCCGGCTTCAGCATCTTCGCCGGCCTCGCCCTGGATTCCATTTCCGCCAATCGGCTCGGGGTCAGCATCCTTCCGCTGTTCCTCTGCGGATTTGTCACCCACGCACGGCAACACCTCATCCTGCGCGACCAGGCCTACGCCCGTTTCTGGCTCGGCCTCGGGGCCGGTGTCGCCGTGCCGCTACTCACCCGTCTGTTGCTCTCGTTGGGACAACGTTCGCCGCTGGGTGATGTTTTCGGTTCCAGCATCGCCGTGAGCGCCATCGTCAACGCCCTCGCCTGTCCGCTGTTGTTCCTTGGGTTCGATCGCTTCCGTGAGGTGTTCGAGTACAAGCCGATGATCGAATCCAGCTTCCGCCAGGACCGGCAGTTGAAACGGAGCCGCCGATGATCTTCCACCCGAGGCTCACACCTTAAATGCTCCTTTTCGATCAACTGAACAAAGGTGACCGCACGCTGCGCATGGTGGCGTGGTCGGTGCTGGGCGGTTTGCTGGTGCTGGCGGTACAGCTCGCGCGGTTGCAGGTGGTGTCGGCGGAAAAATACCGGGCCACGCTCCAGACCCAGACGTTCAAGACGGTCCGGATTCCTGCCTTGCGTGGAAAGATTCTCGCCCGCGACGGACGCGAACTGGTCGGCAATTCCCCGAGGTTCCGACTCGACCTCTATCTCGACGAACTGCGCCCGCAATTCCAGGCGGAATACACCCGACTGAAGCGCGAGGCCCTCGCCATTCGCCGGGCCGCGATGCACGAGGACCCGACCGCAGGCTGGAGCCGGTTCCTGGCGCTCTTCCATCGAAACAGGTCCACGCCCCATCTCAACGCCACCGAGATCGATGCCCTGCAAAAACTGGCGCGCTTTCTGGTGGTCAGCAACTCGGTGGCCAGTGTGAATTCCCGGCTGGGAACCCAACTGGCGGTGAGCCCCGCCGAATTGGAACGGCATTACATTGCCAAGCGGTTCATGCCGCTGCCGATCCTTCCCAACTGCACGCCCACCCAGGTTGCCTTGGTCACCGAACAATCCTGGAGCCAACCCGGTATCGCCCTCGAACAGGTGGCCGTTCGCAACTATCCGCACGGCATGCTGGCCTCGCATCTCCTCGGCCATCTGCGGCGCAACGACACCTTCGATGAAGAGGAGGGCGCGTTTGATTATCGTCTGCCAGACTACAAGGGTGCCATCGGACTGGAAAAGGCGTTCGATCGCGATTTACGCGGAGTCGCCGGGGTGAAGAGCATTCTGGTTAACAGCGCCGGATATCGTCACCGACAGGCGGAGGAAACCCTTGAGCCCGCCCACGCCGGCCGCAATCTGGTCACCACCATTGATCTGGACCTGCAGCGGGAGGTGGAACGGGCCCTCAACACGGTAAAAGGGGGCGATGAACGCGGGGCGGTGGTGGTCATGGAGCCCCAAACCGGGGACGTCCTGGCCATGGCCAGTGCGCCTTCCTTCGATCCGGGCGAATGGATCGACACCATCTCCGTCCAGCGCTACCAGAGCTTCCATCTCAAGGAACCGGAGCGCCCGATGTTCAACCGCGCCTCCTACGGTGAGTACGCGCCCGGATCCATCTTCAAAATCTTCCACACCCTGGCCCTGCTGGAGAACGGATTGGATCCCGCCGAGATCTACACCGTGGAACCCAATCCGAAAAAGCCTGGCAAAGGCGTTTATTTCCTCGGGAAACGCCCAATCGAAGACACGGCACCTCCCGGGCTCTACGACCTGCGCCGCGCCTTCATTCATTCCAGCAACAGTTACTTCATCAACTACGGACTCCGCCTGGGATGGGAAAAGCTGTTGTCCATGGGACGTCGGTTCGGACTGGGTGATCCCACGGGTATCCGCATTGGCGAGGAGAAGAGCGGTTTTTTACCCACCCTGGAGGATGTCCAGCACAGCTCATTGACCGCCGGCAACCTGGCCAACGTCAGCATCGGCCAGGAGATCACGGTCACCCCGCTGCAGATGGCGGTCGGGTTGAGTGCGGTGGCCAACGGCGGCCGGGTGTTCTGGCCCCGGGTCGTCCAGCGCATCGAATCCGATGGCCCCCTTGCCGAGGAGCCGCCCACCACGGTCAAACCCGGACAGGTCCGGAATCAAGTGGTGCTTCCGGCCGCTAGTTGGGACTTCGTCCGCTCCGCCATGCGGGACGACGTGGCCGATCCCGCCGGCACCGGCACCGCGGCACGGGTGAAGGATTTTGCGGTCTGTGGCAAAACCGGCACCGCGGAAATCAAGGGCAACGGACGCAAGGACAAGGTGACCTGGTTCGCCAGTTTCGCCCCGTACGAAGCGCCCAGGTATGTGGTAATCGTCATGGTCGAGAGCGGCGGCTCGGGCGGCGGCACCTGCGCGCCGGTCGCACGACAGGTCTATCAATTCATCCACGACCGCGAACAGGGTCTGCACCGGGGATTGGCCTCGAAATGAACGCCGTCCTGTCCCCTTCCGCCCGCCGTTCGAACAGGAGGATTCCATGAATCGGGAATCCCTGATCCGGCGTGACAGCGGCATGGATCCGCTGCTGTGGGCGGCCGCCTTCGGTTTGATGCTGCTGGGTGCGGCGTTCATCTTTTCCGCCACCGCCGATGCCGATGCCGCCGCCCACCTGCCGTGGTGGCGCTATCATGCGACGGCTCACGCGGTGGCCTTCGCCGGCGGGATCGCCGTGGCAGCCGCGTTGTGTCTGGTGGACTATGGACGGCTCGCGCGCTGGTCGCTGGTCGCCTATTGGGGATCGATCGTACTGCTGATCGCCGTGTTTCTGATTGGCGTTTCGAGGAACGGCGCCAAGCGGTGGATTGATCTCGGACCGCTTCAATTCCAACCGAGCGAATTCGCCAAGATCGCCTTCCTGTTCGCGCTCGCGAATTTCCTCTCTCGTCCGGCCGACGAACTGCGATTGCCCGGAAACTTCATCAAGGCCCTGCTGATGGCCCTGGTGCCGTTCGCCCTCATCCTCAAGGAACCGGACCTCGGCTCCTCGCTGGTCTTCATGCCCACAGCCCTGGTGATGATGCTCGTCGCCGGCGTCCCACGGCCACTGCTCGGGCGGTTCGTCGGAGGTGCTTCCATTCTCGCGGCGTTGATCCTGGTCGACGTCCTGTTTGCCCCGCCTCAATGGAAGTTCATCAAGCTCGAGGAATATCAACGCCGACGGCTCCTGGTCTATTTCGGCGTCGATTTCGTGGCCCGCGGATCCACCCCGGAAGAAGCCCGCCAGGCGCGTTTGCTCCAGCGCGACACCGCCATGAATGTGGATCAGGCGATGATTTCCATCGGTTCGGGCGGCATGACCGGGCGCGGTTGGCGCCAGGGAACCCAACACTCCCTGGGCTTCCTGCCCCGCCTGGGTGCCCACAACGATTTCATCTTTTCCGTGATCTCCGAGGAAACCGGTTTCATCGGAAGCATCACCGTTCTCGGTTTGTATGGAGTCGTGTTTTTTACCGGCATTCGCATTGCCGGGGAGGCACGCGACCGACTCGGACGCCTGCTCGCCGTCGGGGTCACCGCCCTGCTGTTCACTCACGTTTTCGTCAACATTGGAATGAATCTGCGACTGATGCCGGTCACCGGCATCCCCCTGCCCCTCTTGAGTGCCGGCGGCACCTCGGTGCTTTGCTCCCTGGTCGCCATCGGCATTTTGCAAAACATCCATCTCCACCGGCGTCATTACTAACGCCCACTCAACCACACCCATGAGCCATCAAACATTCAAACGGGGACGAGGCCCCATGCGCTTCAAGCCCACCCGGGGCATCGGAACCCCAAAACCGAACCGGGCCGCCGCCAGCGCCCGAGCCGAGGTACTCGGTGAAAAAGCCACCGAGGAACGCCTCTTCGACACGCGCCGGCACGAAAACGAGGTCCGCCGCTCCGAGAATCTCGCCGCCGGTCTCCCCGAAGACACCACCGACGCACCAGAATCCGAATCCTTGACCGCCTCCGGGCGCGATCAACGGTTCCGCGCGCCGGACCTCAGCAAGCCCGCCCACCTCACCGAGGAGGACGAAAAGGACCCCACGCCATCGCCGAGTCCCAAGGAGCGCGGACCCAGGACCCTGCTCGAAAAAGCGCGCGCCGCCGTCAAACAGGTGGTCCGCAAGGTTAAGCAACTGATCAAGCCCGAGCCCAAGAAAATGGTCGAGGTGGTCATCAACACCGAACCCCTCGAAACCCGGGTGGCGGTCCTGATCGACAGCAAGCTCGAGGATTTCACCGTCGAACGCACCAACACCGAGCGTCTCGTCGGCAGCATTTACAAGGGCAAGGTCCGGAACCTCGAAGACGGCCTCAAGGCGGCCTTCGTCGACATCGGGTTCGAGAAGAACGCCTTTCTCCATTATTGGGACATCATTCCCAGCGCGTTTGATTCCAGCGTGGAAATCGTCGAACGCGACACCGACCGTCAGCGTCGCAAGGACAAACCGAAGATCACCCAGAAGGACGTCCCCCGCCTCTACCCAGTCGGCAGCGAGATCATCGTCCAGGTCACCAAGGGCCCCATCGGCACCAAGGGTCCGCGGGTCACCACCAACCTCTCCCTTCCCGGCCGCTACCTCGTCCTGCTGCCGAATTCCGATCAGTCGGGCATCAGCCGGAAGATCGAGAACACCGAGGAACGCCAGCGCCTGAAGAAAATCGTGCGCGAACTCACCCTGCCCGACGGACTGGGCGTCATCGTCCGGACGGCCGGCGAGGGCAAGTTGAAGCGCTACTTCATCCGCGACCTCGCGATGCTGCTCGACGAATGGAAAGCCATCCAGGATCGCACTGCGTCCCAAGGCATGGCTTCCTGCATCTTCCAGGAGCCCGACCTGATCGAACGCACGGTCCGCGATTTCCTCACCGAGGAGGTCACCCGCATCGTCATCGACGACAACCGCCAGTACGAACGGATGCGCGACACCATCGGCCGCATCAGCCAGCGCTCCGCCAAGAAGGTCCACTTCTACAACGAAGCCCAGCCGGTGTTCGACCGCTTCAACATCACCAAGCAGCTCGAAGCCGCCTTCGGACGCCAGGTGACCTTGAAGAGCGGTGGCTACCTGATCATCGACGAAACCGAGGCGCTGGTGGCCATCGACGTCAACACCGGCAAGCACAAGGGTTCCAAGGATCACGACCAAAACCTGCTCAAGGTAAACCTCGAGGCCGGCGACGAAATCGCCCGCCAGCTCCGCCTCCGCAACATGGGCGGCATCATCGTTCTCGATTTCATCGACATGAAATCCCGCGGCGATCAGCAGCGGGTGTTCCAACGGATGAAGGAGAACCTGCGGCGCGACAAGGCCAAGACCCATGTCCTGCCGTTGTCCCAGCTCGGCCTGATGGAAATGACCCGCCAGCGCCACACCGAATCGATCGCAGCGGCGATGTACGTCGACTGCCCGCATTGCAAGGGCCGCGGCGTGGTGAAGAGCCCGGAGAGCATGAGCGTGGAAATCCAGCGCAAGCTCACCCAGATCATGAAATCGCGGCCGCGCGACGAGAGCGATTTCCAGCTCCGCGTTCACTGCACCCAGCTGGTGCTCGACCGCTTGCGCACCCAGGACGAGAAATTGCTGATCGAACTGGAGAAGAAGTTCTTCGCCAAACTCAGCTTCCGTCCCGAGCTCGGCTATCACAACGAGCAATGGGCCATCTACAACGCGATGAACAATCAGGAACTCGCCAAGAGCCAGAGCTGACCTCGTCACGAATCACTTCAAGGCCGCGCCTTCATCGGGTGCGGCCTTTTCATTCTGCCCGCCCTTCGTGCCCATGGCCCGCCACATACCAGCCTGGGGCAGCGCCCCAGGACAAAATCCCATCCCCGATGGAGGGCTGAAGGCCCGTCCCATTCCCAGATCAACCGATGGGGCGGGCCTTCAGCCCTTTGAAACGGGCGTCGGAACGATTCCCGGGGCGCTGCCCCGGTCTGGTATGTAGCCGCGCCGTTGGCGCTTCAGAGCGGTCAATGTCACCGGGTAAAACTCTCGTCAACGCCGCCTCCATACCTGCCACCCGAGGACGATCAGTCCAGTGCCGAGCATTGCCATCTCGGACGGTTCGGGAACCGAAGTGAAGCCGTGAATCTCAAAATCCCCTGCGTATCCCGACTTGAAGGTGATTTCCAGAGCGACCTCTCTTCCCGCAAACGGACTCACGTCAAAACTCGTATGGGTCGAATCGGATTGAACCAATTGCCCGTCAATTTTCACTTCATAGTCTGTTACGTAAGCGTGAATGGTTAGTCGCTGCGCATTGATCGGAATAGTGCCGGTTTGTGAGATTGAAATTGGGAAAGACACGCGATTACCATTAATTCCTTCGCGTGCCCCCCATACGCCCAACGAATAGAGTCCGTCAAATTGTTGAGCCAGAGGCGTATTTTCCCTTAACGTCACGCCGCCCTCAACTAAGAAGTTGGCATAGTACACGTTCACCGCGTTCGCTCCGTCAATTGTAATTGACCAGTGAGGAATAAGGTCCTTCGGATCCCGCGCCGGAACTGAAACGCCTTCGCTGATAACAGTGTGGAGATTGAGCGGCAAACCATCTTCGAAAGACAGGTTTTGAAAATCACCAGCAGCCGCCACCAACGTCGGCAACAGTTGAAGAAACAACGTTTTAAAGATCATACCTTTCACGGAACGCCAATGGTCTCAAGCCTCCCCGGCGGCCAATTCATGGGCCCCGGCCAACACCGGCTCCACACCGGTCCCCGACCCAACATGTCCCTGCTCGATGGTTCAGGGACTGAGATAAAACCGAAGGTCAGGTCACCGTCGACTCAATTTGTCCGGCGGCGAGGCGGGTGGTGAGGGGCTGGCCGGGCAGAACTTCCGCGGCAGTGCGGATCACCCGGCCCGTCGCGGCGTCGAGAGTGATGGAGTAGCCGCGTTCCAGGACCTGTTGGGGCGACAACAACCGGAGGCCGGAGGCGCTCTTCGCCAGGCGGTCGTTCAGCAAATGGAGACGGCGGCGGGTCGATGTTTTGAGCTGCGAGGTGAGTTGTTCGACATCCGATCGCTTCCGGGCCAGGCCCGTTGCCGGTCGGACCGCGGACAGGCGTTTCACCAGCGAAGCCAGCGCCAGTCGGCGCGGTGCGGCGATCGCCCGCAGGTCGCGTCCCAGAACCGCGGCCAGATCGTCCAATCGTTGCCCCTGTCGCTCGAGTCGGCGTCGCGGATGCACCCGGGTCAGTCGTGCCGTCAGGTTCCGCTCTGATTCACGGGACTCCGCGAGACGTCGATGGATCCTCAACCCCAATCGAACCGCAGCCGCCTCCACCCGCCCTTCCGCCGCGACGTAGCCTTCGGTGATGAGTTCCGCAGCGGCACTCGGAGTCGCCGCGCGGAGGTCGGCGACAAAATCAGCGATGGTGAAATCGATTTCGTGCCCGACCGCGGAAATCACCGGAACGGCCGAGGTAACAATCGCCCGTGCGACGCTCTCCTCGTTGAAGCTCCACAGGTCTTCGAGCGAACCGCCGCCGCGGGTGATGAGGATGACGTCGAGGCGCGTGGGGGAGAGTGAGTGAGTGGAAGATCGACGGCTCGTGGCGGCTCCCTCTGCGTCGTTCGCTCCATCACCAGCCGACCAGCGGTTGAGGAGGGAGATGGCTTCGCAAATCTCGGCGGCCGAGCCGGCGCCTTGGACTCGCACTGGAACGAGGATCCATTCGATGCCGGCGAATCGTCGGCCGGCAACATGCAGGACGTCTTGCAACGCCGCTCCGGTGGACGAGGTTACAATGCCGATGCGAATCGGGAACCGGGGAATCGGACGTTTGCGGGCCGGATCGAACAGCCCTTCCGCCGCCAGCTTCGCCTTGAGTTTTTCAAATGCCGCCTGCAACGCACCCACGCCCTCCAATTCAACCGCAGTGACTCGCAATTGATAGGATCCACGAGGTTCATAGACCGTCATTTCCCCGCTGAGCGTGGCCCGTGCTCCGTCACGCAGTCCGGCACGATCCACTCCTGTCTGACCGCGGAACAAAACGCAGTTCAACTGCGCACCGGCATCCTTCAAGACGAAGTAGGCATGACCGGAGGATTGCAACCGCAGATTGGAAATCTCACCGCTGACCCAGACCGTCCCGAATTCCTTTTCGACCACCCGTTTCAGACGGCCGGTCAGATCGGAGACCGACCACACCTGCCGCGTCGCCGCCGCCGGAAACAGTTCGCCGAAATCCCATTGATTTTTGGAGGAGCGCGCCATCAGTGCCAGTGAACGGGGACGCTGCCCCGGTTGGACGACGTCGACAACGAAGTTCCGAACGGACCATTCCCGGCCCGCTCGACCTCGCTTCGCAATGCCGCGATCCGCCGTCGAATCGCAGGATGATCAGGCCAGCCCGAACCAAAACGCTCCAGCATCTGCAATCGAAGCGCCGGATCAGGACTCTCCAGACCCGCCAGTGCTTCACTGAAGAACGGAAAGGAACCTTCGCCGAGCAACAGGGGTCCGCCGGTTCCAAACTCCCGAAGGCATCTCATGATTTGGACATGATTGGCGCATTCGGGATCGGTGGCCGCGGCAATCAGGATTGGCAAACCTTCATACCGCTGCTGATGACGTTCCAACCACGCCACTGCCACGATTCCCAATCGACGCGAATCCAGTGGCAGACGGAGCCCGATTTGCCTCCGGAATCCCTTGGGCAGGTTGTCCCACAGCCATCGATGAGCCTGCTGAAGGATGGTATCCCGACGGACCATCAAGCGGGCTAAACCCGCCGCCGGCACCTCATCATTTGAAGTAACCGTTTGAGGAACCATGGAGTAACGGGTGGACAGCCAGGCCGCAGCCCGACGCTCTTCGCGCGCCGCGGGATCCATCCGCCCGACAACTACAACCACCAGCATCACCCCCACGAATGCCGCCATTCCGAGCGAACCCACCCGCCACGGAGAACTCCGCAAGAACGGACGCCGAACCGATGGTGTCACACCAGCATGACGGATTCGGAAACCCGTCGGATCGCCAACGCATGGCCGGTTTCATCGTCAATCTGGATCAGACACCCATTCAGTTTCACGTCGGTCTCACACACGCCAAAACGCTGGGGTGTCTGTTTTTGGAACTTCTCCACGACCGGAGGCCATTCGCGTCCCAAGACTCCTCCATGGCCGCCGGTGAATCCGGCGTCGGTGAGGCAGGCCGTGCCGCGCGGAAGAATGCGTTCATCGGCGGTCTGGACATGCGTGTGGGTGCCGATGATGGCGCTGACCTGTCCGTCCAGCAGCCAGCCGAGGGCAATCTTCTCGGACGTCGCTTCGGCGTGAAAATCGATCAGGATCAGCGGCGTCCGGGTCCGCAGTTCGGCGACCAGAACTTCCGCGACGGTGAAGGGATTCTCCAAGGGCGGCATGAAGGTTCGTCCCTGCAAATTCAGGACGGCAAAGTCAGGACAACCCGGTTTGGAAACCACAGTCATGCCCCGGCCTGGAACTCCGGCGGGGTAATTGGCAGGGCGCAGGAACCGCGGTTCGTGCTCCAGCAACTGGGCGACCTCCCGTTGATCCCACAGATGATCCCCGGTGGTGATGATGTCGACGCCGGCATCAAACAATTCCCGTGCGGTGCTCAAGGTGATTCCGGCGCCACCCGCGGAATTCTCCCCATTGGCGACCACCACGTTGATCTTCTCCCGTTCGCGCAACGACGACAGCGTTCGGCGCACCGCCCGGCGGCCGGGTTCGCCCACCACATCCCCAATAAAAAGCACATTCACGTGTCGGCACCCTGCCCCGGGCGTTGATCCGGGGCAAGACGGCGTGGGACCCACTCGCGCGGGCGGCGTCGCGCCACGTTGGGCGACGAGCCCGATTTTTTCCTTGGGTGCTCTGCGGCCTGAATCCACCCTCCCGGAATGAAGCTCTCCCTCCTCGTCGCGGCGCTCGTCTGCCTGCGTCTGGCCGCGGCACCCGCGGATGAAATGGCGGCTGCCGCCCGGAATTTCCTCGCGGCGCTGACCGACGATCAGCGTTCCAAGGCCGTGTTCGCATTCGATTCCCAGGAGCGGGACAACTGGCATTTCGTTCCGCGCGAACGAAACGGACTCACGGTAAAGGAAATGATTCCGGCCCAACGTCACCTCGCCTTCGCCCTCCTCAACAGCGGCATGAGCCAGCGCGGCTACGCCCAGGCCACCACCATCATGAGCCTCGAACAGGTGCTCCAGGAGATGGAAGGACCGGGCCGCAAGTTCCCCCGCGATCCCGAACTGTACCACGTCAGCATCTTCGGAACGCCGGAGTCCAAGGGCACCTGGGGCTGGCGGGTCGAAGGCCACCATCTCTCGGTCAATTTCACTGTGGTCGATGGAATGGTCGCTGCGGGCACCCCGTCCTTCATGGGCACAAATCCGGGTGAAATCCGCACCGGCCGCCGCGCCGGTCTCCGCGTCCTCGGTGCCGAGGAAGATCTGGGTCGCGAACTCGTGACTACGCTGAATCCGAAGCAACAGGCCATTGCGGTGATTGACGCCAAAGCGCCGGATGAAATCGTGACCTCAGATGTCCGCAAAGTAGTACCGGGCAAGGCTGCAGGGATCCCTCTCGGTTCGCTGTCCACGTCCCAACGCGAGCTGGCGGTGAGATTGATCCACGCCTACGTCGACCGGCTCCGCGGCGAGGTCGCCTCCTCGGATTTCGCGAAGATCCAGAAGGCCGGCATCGACAAGGTGAGCTTCGCCTGGGCGGGCAGCCTCGAAAAAGGACAACGGCATTACTACCGGATGCAGGGCCCGACCTTCCTGCTCGAATACGACAACACCCAGAACGACGCTAACCACGTTCACGCCGTCTGGCGGAATTTCGACGCCGATTTCGGCCGGGATGCCCTGGCGGAGCATCTCAAGGGTGCGCATGGGAAGTAAGTGGCGGGGGTAAGCGGTTAAAGTGATGAAGAGTTGAAAAGGAACGGGGGTACCGCCTCTTCAGTTCTTAGCCACAATCGCAAGCCCCCCCGCTTGGACACAACTGGTGCGGTTGACATTATCGCAATAATGCGATAGTTTGGTTCGAGAGTTCCATGCCAAAAACCCGGGTCATTTTCTTCTGCGAGACGAAGAAAAACGAAGCCCCCGTGCTGGCATGGTTGCGGGAATTGCGCGATACCCACCCAAAAGCGTGGGCTCTTTGCCGAGTCCGTATCGAACAACTTGCGCAAATGGGGCACGAGTTGCGGCGGCCGGCGGCAGACTTTTTGCGCGACGGGATTTACGAACTGCGGACCAAGCAAGGCCACGTCCAGTATCGCATCCTGTATTTTTTCCACGGCCGCAACGTGGCGATTCTCGCTCACTCCTTGACCAAGGAGCACGCCATTCCGTCGGTGGAGATTGAACACGCGCTGAAGCGCAAAAGACTTTTTGAAAGCCGCCCGAAAGAGCACACCTATGAAGAAGATGCCGAATAAGGGCACCAGGCGCACGAGCGATGCCGGTGTGGTCCTGAACCGGATGACAGGGGACGATCCGATCCTGCATCGGCTGGTGGAGACGGCGAGGGAGAACGCCCGGGTCGGGCAGCTCATTTTTGACGCGCGAGCCAAGGCCAAACTCACCCAAAAGGAGTTGGCCAAACTGGCGGGCACGACACAGACCGTCATCTCCCGGCTGGAAGATGCCAACTACGAGGGTCATTCCCTTTCCATGCTTGGCCGTATTGCCGCCGCATTGGAACGCCGGGTGGAAATTCGGTTTGTCCGTTCCCCACGCGGCAAAGGAGTTGTCCTTACGAAACCACAACCCTCCCTGGCCGGAAGTCGTTCAGTGCCCATCTGAAAATTCGGGAGACTCCAGTTTTAGCGGAAAGACTGTCTTCATCAGAATCTTAATCTTTTTCACAATCCTCCCACCCGCCCGGCTGCCGTTCGGAAAAACTGAGTCGGGAGTTCGGAGTGAGATTGAGAGTAAGATTGCGATTACGAAAAAGACGGGAGCGGAAACGAAGCGGGACTGCCAGTGCCCTCTTCAACTCTTCAACTCTTCAACTCTTCAACTCTTCAACTCTTCAACTCTTCAACTCTTCAACCTTTTCCGCTTTCTCATCCCCGCGCACCGGACTCCGTGAGGCTTCGACCTTGATGTAGTGCAGGACGACCGGGGCGAAGATCATGCCCGGAATGCCCATCAACCGCTCGCCAACGACCAGTCCGATCAGCGTGAGCCACATTGGGTTTTTAATCCGGTCGCCGATGATCTTGGAGTTCAGGAAATACTCAAACTTGTGGATGACGATGAGAAAGAGGAGCGCCGCCAGGGCCATTCCCGGTGACAGCGTGAATCCCACACCAATGATCAACGCGTTGCTCAACAGGTTTCCGAGGATGGGCAGCAGACCCAGCAGAAAAGTGAGCGGGAGGATGATCGTGATGTGGGGATAATGGTTCCACAGCAGGAATCCAGCCGTCATCGCGGTGTTGATCGAGGAGATGAGAATCTGTGCGCCGATGACGGTGGAGAAACTCTTGTAGAAGGTCTTGAACCGGAGCGCCAATTCGCGACTGACCGCGGCGTAGAGGTTGTCGGTTCGCGAATTGGGATCGCCTTCCATGGCGAACTTGGAGTTGAGCGAAAGGCTCAGTGCGACGACGAGTCCGGCGACCAGCGAGGCGATTTCAAAGGCGGCTCCGCGCGCGTAGGCTCCGATGTTGGAAAACTTTTCCCGCGTCGCCGTGACCGCCAGGGATTTCAGACTGGCGAGATCGGTGAACGGCAGATCGAGTCCGCGTTTTTCCGCGTACTCGACCACCGCCGGGATGGTTTTCTCGGCGATGGTGGGCAGGCCGACGACGGCGCGTTTCGAGAAGTAGCCGAAACCCAGAAACACCACTGCTACCAGAAGGACGTACAGGAATCCTGCCAGCCATTTCCGGCCGCCGAAGGTCAGGCGCCGCAAAATGAAGAAGCCGAACAGCGACGTGAGCACGAGAGTCGCCAGGTGCAGGTAGCCGATCAACAGCATCAGCACCAGCATCATCCCATACGAAACCCGGGCCGCCTGGGTCAGATTTCCATTCGCGCCGCGTGACATGTGTTACCGGATCCTCTCCAGCAACAATGGCAGAAGATCGCGCAGGTGCACGCGCTGCTGCTGCTGGGAATCCCGCTCCCGCAGGGTGACCGTGTCCAGCAGTTCCGGTTTTTCACCGAGCGTGTCGAAATCGATGGTCAGGCAAAACGGCGTCCCAGCCTCGTCCTGGCGTGCGTACCGGCGTCCGATCGCCCCAGCATCGTCGTAGAACACGGTCATGTGGGGTCGCAACAGATCGCGAATCGCGCGCGCCTTGGCGACGAGTTCCGGCTTGTTCTTCAACAGCGGGAAAATGCCGACCTTCACCGGCGCGATGCGCGGATGGAACTTCATCACCACGCGGGTCTCCGACTTGCCCTTCTCGTCGGTGGTGGTGAGTTCGCTGTAGGCATTGGCCAGCAACGCGAGGATCAAGCGATCAACACCGGCCGAGGGCTCGATGACGTGCGGAATGTATTGTCCCTTGGCGAGTTTGTCGAAATAGACCGTCGCCTCTTTCTCGGCTTCCAGGGTTGCGGCGTCGCCGGTCAGACCTTTCTTGGCGAGGGCCGCCAATCGGCCTGCCGTGAAACGCTGGCGCAGATCCGCCTTCTTGGCGTCGTCCAGCTTGCCCCAGGCCGCGCGCAATTCCTCGTCAAACACACCCATCTGTTTGCCGGAATGGCGCTCGTGCTGGGAGAGATCGAAATCGCCACGGGCGGCGATGCCTTCGAGTT
The DNA here is from genome assembly GCA_903907925.1 of uncultured Verrucomicrobiota bacterium. Classification (GTDB taxonomy): domain Bacteria; phylum Verrucomicrobiota; class Verrucomicrobiia; order Limisphaerales; family UBA9464; genus CAIVQB01. The sequence continues at coordinate 157,921 of CAIVQB010000092.1, read as the reverse complement.
CCTGGGTGCCGAACGGAAACTTGTAGAGGATGTCGACGCAGGCGCGGGCGTAGTGCGCGAGTTCCTCGGGCTTCTGCCAATACTCCTCGAAACAATCGCGGGTCAGGCCGATGCCCTCGTAAAACCGGATGCGCTGTTCGACCCAGTATTTGTGCCAGACCTCCCAGCCCCAGTCGGCCTGCGGTTCGCCCTGCCAGACATTCGAATCGACGCGTGCGATGCTTCCGGACAAGGCCTCTACGGCTTCATCGGGCTTGATGAAGAATTCGAGTTCCATCTGCTCGAACTCGCGGGAACGGAAGGTGAAATTCCGCGGCGTCACCTCATTGCGAAACGCCTTGCCCACTTGACCGATGCCGAAAGGAACCTTCTGACGCGAGGTCTCGAGGACGTTCTTGAACTGGGCGAAGATGGCCTGCGCGGTCTCGGGACGGAGATAGGCGATGCTATCCTCGTCGGCTACCGGTCCGACGTAGGTTTTGAACATCAGGTTGAACGGGCGCGGCTCGGTGAGGAGGGATCCGTTTTCCGGATTGTAGCGGGTGGAGTTTTCAACTTTTTCCGTCCACTCACCCTGCAGTTCAACGACAGTGAGTCCCCGTTGGGTGTAGTATTGGATCGCAACCTTCCGCGCACTTTCGGGCGGTTTTCCGGCCGGCAAAAGAACCGAATAAGCTTCGGCCACTTCGCGACCTGAAGCCGTCTCTTGCGCGCCAGAATAGTGATACACCGTGCCGGACTGCGGTTCGACCTGATCGGCGCGAAACCGTTTCCGGGTCAGCAGACAATCGCACATCGGATCGGTGAACGTCGCCACGTGACCGGATGCCTCCCAGATCTTGGGATGCATAATGATGGTCGCTTCGAGTCCGGAGACGTCATCGCGATGATGGACCATCGTCCGCCACCATTGATCCTTCACGTTGCGCTTGAGTTCCGCGCCCAACGGACCGTAGTCCCAAAAGCCGTTGATGCCGCCGTAGATCTCGGAGGACTGGAAAATGAAGCCCCGGCGCTTGCAGAGGCTGACGAGCTTTTCCATCAGCTCGTTGGTTTTCGGTTCGGCCATAACGTTTGAGAACCGGGAGTGTCGCCACCGGAAGCGAAGTGTCAACAGCCCGGGGCAAAGCCATCACTGCGGAAACGGAGAGAGGAATGAATCTGGAAAGCAGAAAAGCAGGAGGGAGAACGACGGTTCCCCGTGCTTGTTCCGTCCTGCTTTCCTGCTTTCCAAATTTCGATCCGCTTCGGCTACGGCCGGTAGATCGGGCCGTTGAAGATCTCGTTCGGATACGGCACTTTGTTGATCAACTGGTAGGTGTAGTTCCACTTCACCTGCTGGGCGCTGCCGCCGAACATTCCGACCACCGCTCCGCCCGGCAGACTGGTCGCCGTACCGGCACCATTCGGATTGTTCAGACTCGCGTACCCGCCGAAGCCGGCGTGCCGAATCGAGATGCCGTTTCCCGCGTTGCCGGGCGGCGGCACGTTGGAGGCGTCGTTGAAATTGAAGGAATCGAGTTCGTTCTGCTCCCAGAGCTGATAGTCGGTGGCGAGAAAGTCGCTCACCTTGTACGTCTTCCCATCGGCGAACGGCGGGCTTTTCCCAATGTTGTTGTAGCCGCCGACCGTTCCGTTCCAGCAATAGGACGTCAGCTTCACGGGGCGCCCGAGCCAGAGTGTCTTGAGCTTCCCGGTCCCGCGGGTGGCCACATCCTTCGGGCACCAGCAAACCTTGTGAGTGGTCAGGAAAGGTCCGAGTTGGCTGATTTTGAAGAACAGCACCTGATTGCTGAAAACGGTTGAATCGACGTCCTTGCCCGCCGCCGATGCGGGCGCGGCCGGACCACCGGGGATGCGACCGTTGTTCTTCGTGGCATAGACCCAGCCATCCGGTCCGCTCAGATCACCGCCCCAGGTCGGATGGGCGTTGTAATCCGTGTTGTCGGCGGCGTAGAGATGGTTGGCCAACAAGATCTGCCTCACATTGTTCAGATCGGTGGTCATCTGTGCCTTGTCCTTGGCCCGAGCGAGGGCGGGCAGGAGGATGTCGGCGAGAATCGCGATGATGGCGATGACGACCAGCAGCTCGATCAAGGTGAAGGCCGTTCGGCACGGGCGGACGCGGACTTCAAACGGACAAGGCGGAGGATTCAGAACCGCGGGAGTCTTCATACGGGAGAGATTGGCGATGACCCGAACTCGCATCGGACCGTAACGAGTCGGATCGTCCACACAAGCCGCATCTCAACTCCCGCGTCCTCCGAGGTGGTCGGCGAATCCTCCGCCGTCCGCAGGAACTGGATCAACCGTTCCGACGCCTCCATATCGCGAAACCGACGAGGCCGATTCCAGCAACCACCGCATAGGACCCAGGTTCAGGCACAACGATCCATTGACCGACGACCGGGTTGGATCCGAAATTAAACGCCACGATCGATCCCGTGGCTCCGACCCCCGGCAACGCGGATGCCGAGGCACTCATGTCGACGAGCAAACTTCCCTGAAACGCCGGCGACGTCGTGCTAAAAGTCTGTCCCAGCGGACTGACCCCGCTCCGGTACAACTCCAAATCAATCTGCCCCCCTCCCAAATCCGTCGGATTGACGGAATCCAGCAGACTCGACCCTGGGACCTTGAGCGATGTTCCATTGACGGGCAGAGCCACTGCGATTTGGGGCGATCCGAAGAAGCTGTCCAGCACGACGCCCTGTGCAGAACCGTTCCCGGCGTCGACGGCGGAAAAGGCTCCGGTCGCGGTGATGGTCACCGCGGACGGATTACTGTCGTCCACGACGAGTTGGAACACCTGCGCGCAGGCGTTGAAAGCGAACAGAGTGGCCAAGGCCACCAGCGGCGGCAGCGGATTCAACAAGGCGGGACGGGGTGCGAGCAGATTGCGGTTCATGAGGAGCAGGGTTGATGTGTTTGATGGATGCCGAACACTGGCGACGGGGCTCCGACGTCTGAGGCTGCCTCACCGGAATCGATCGACAGTGCTGTCTTTTCGATCGGGAAATGCCACAAGCCCGACCAACGGCGGAAATGCCGTCGATCGATCTGAATCAACTGCCTGCGCACATCTCGATCGCCCCTCTGTCGAATGAGCGAACACCTCCTTACACAAATTCGAGCGGCATTTCGGACGAAGGGACTGTGCGCGTTGCCAGGAGGATGAAAGCCGCCACCGCAGGTCGAAGGACGTCCGGCCTCAACGCTCGAACGGCCGTTTCGCGGGTTCCGCAACGCTTTCGGTCGTGGAAACGGATGAAATCGAGTCGGCCGTTTCGCCGCCATTCCGGCAATACCGGTGGGAGGACGGAACCGGATATTTCTCCTGCAAATTCACGTCGTTCAGACTGCTTTGGAGTCCCCAGGAAAAGATCCGCTCGAACACCGGCAGAATCCGGCTGCCCCGAATCTGTTCCAGAAAATGAACTTCATGCTCCTTTTCCTTCATGCCCATTTCATACAGCACGGCGTCGTGATCCCGGATCCCCAGGGAGTGAAAGTACTGCATCATGACAAAGTATTCGCAGACGTTTCCGCTCTCCAGCTTGCCTGCGAAGTAGTAGGGCATGAACCATCCGATGAAATGGCAACTGGTGGAGATGAGCCGCCCGATGACGTAGTACTTCGCCTCAAAAAATCGGGACACTGGGATCCCGTAGGTCCGCAGAATTCCCGCGAGGTTTCTTCGGTGATCCCATTCATCGTTCTCAATCTGCCGGACCGCGGCCTTTGCCGTTGGATCCTTGAGGGACGCCGCATGCCCCACGTAGGCAAGTGCCGCGGCCCTCTCGGCGGAGTAGGCGCGCTGAAGAAGTCGAACCAGAGCGGGATGTCGGAGTTCCATGGCGGACGCCTCCGAGGGTGGCGGATCGCCCCTTTTGGAGCACGCCTGAAAACCGGCAGGACCGGCGCGATGAGAGCCTGCGTTTAGCCGCGGACTGACCGGGTACCCATTCCGAGGTCGGGGCGACGATTCAAATCCACTCCGGGCCGAACCGTCCAATCGCACGACGGGAGGCTGTGGAACCTGCCAAGTCGCGCGGGTGGACTGGGTAGAGAATGGGCGACCGACGGGGAAACCGATGAAGCCTGAGAGTTGGCCCCGGATTTCTTCTGGGGCTCGCGCCGGCCCAACGGAACGAAGGGGACGGCCGCACCCAGCACCATCATCGCCAAAGCAGCGAAGTCAGTCGTCGTCCAGCGAACCACCGCTGGCCGAACGGACGCCGCGGGACTCCGGACGACTTCACCCGCCGGATTTGACACCGAGGTCACCTCCGAATCGGCAACGGCCACCCAAACCGCGAGAGCGGCGAGCAGCGCTCGCACTCCCCAGCCGAATCCGTTGGATTGCAACCGAATCATGTCGTGCTTTATCCCGTATCCACGCGACTCCCGCAATCGGAAGGCTCCCTCACCTCGTGTGAGGGTTTTCCATCGCCCGCCGGTATGCTCTTCACCGCTTCCTAGGTTAAATTCTTACCGCACCCAAGATTCGAGGCTGCGAGGAGCAGGTTGAACGCCAGTCTCGAATTCGAGACGAACAACCGGGTGAGTGGGTTTCGAAGTGTTGGAAAAAACTGCGAACCTTCCTTTGGATCCCGTCGTACAACCCTCGAACAGATGACCTGGCCTCTGACAACGACCGACGAGCAAGCCATGTGGCGCGTCAAGAATGGGGCCGATCCCGACGCGTTTGCCTGTCTCGTTCGTCGCTGGGAACAGCCCATTCAACGGTTATGCGCCCGGATGACGGGCGATGTCCACCGGGGCGAGGACCTGGCGCAGGACGCCTTTTCCCGGGTCTTCACCCGCCGGCATGATTTTGAGACATCAGGCAAGTTCTCCACCTGGCTTTGGCGCATTGCGATCAACCTGTGTCATGACGAACTGCGCCGGCGTCATCGACGGCCTGAGGTCGCGCTCACCGGCCCCGACGAGGATGACGAGGGGCGCGAGGGGCGGAATGACCTGTCCGTGGCCTCGACCGATCCATCCCCGGGCGAATCGATTGAAGCACTGGAACAGGCGGAACACGTCCGTCGGGCGTTGCAGCACCTGCCGGATCACTACCGATCGGTCGTCGTCTTCCGCCACTACGAGGGATTGAAATTCTCCGAGATTGCCCAAGTTCTGGGCATTCCGGAAGGGACGGTCAAATCCCGCATGAGCGAAGCGCTGTCCCGTTTGGCGGTCCTGTTGAAACCTAGGGCCTAAACCCCTTCCCATCCCTTTTTCCCATGAAACATCCCACCGCTGAAACTTGGATGGAATTCCTCTACGGAGAATTGCCCGCCCACGAACAGAGGGAATGCCGCCGCCACCTCGATACCTGTCCTGTCTGCCAAAGCCAGGTGCAGGCTTGGCGCTCGACGCAGGCGCTGCTGGACGCCGATCGCGGGTCCCTGGCACCGCGGGCGACCGCACCGCGATCCGCCATCCTGCACCCGTTTCTCCAATGGGCGGCCGCCGCGGCGTTCATTCTCGGAGTTGGATTCGTCGCCGGACGTTCCGGCAGTCCCACCCGCGACGATCTCAAAGCGGAGATCGCCCGGGCGCAGGATCAACTCCGCACGGAACTCCAGGGCCGATATGCCGACGATCTCAAATCTATCGCGACCGCCGCCGTCGCGGGTTCCACGGCGGAGAATCAGAGGTTTCTGAACGAATTCGTCACCCGATTCACCACGGCCCGGACCGACGAACGACGTGATTTTCTCAAGGCCCTCCAAGGCTTGGAAGACTGCCATGCCGTGGATTACGCCGAACTCCGGACGGGTCTCAGCCAACTCGCCCGCACCACCGGGAGCGGCTTTCGCCAGGCGGAATCGCAGATCAACCTGATTGCCGCCCAACTCCCACCAGAACCCGCCTCCACCGATTCGTCCCTTCCCACAACCCCCATTCAATCCAAGTAACTGCAACTCATTCCCACCATGAAGAATCCCCTACCCCACCGGCGATCTCGCTTCCATCACCTCGCCCTGAGTCTGCTGGCGGCCGGTGGCGTCGGCACGGTTGCACTCACGGCCGCGGAAGTCGCACCCGCACCGCCGACAACACCCGCTTCGGCCGCATCGCCCGCCGCCGCACCGGAGGCTGATTCGAACAGGGACCCGCTGGCCCAGGTGCATCAGGAACTCACCCGGGCGGGCGCGGCCGCGGTCCACGCCGCCGACATGGTTCGCCACCAGGTCGGGATGACACACTTCAGCTTCAACGGACCGAACAGCAGCCGCACCCTGATCGTGCCACGTGCCGACATCACTGAGGAACAACTCGCCGACGTGCAGGAGGAGTTGACCATCATGTCTCGGATTCTGGCCAAGGCCACGGATCCCGAGGCGAGTGGCCACGGCGGCTTTCGGTTCAAGCTGGCCGGATTCGGATTTGGCGGCGGATCCGATCTCGACGCCCTCTATTTGGAAGGATACGGCGCGGTGTTCCTGCTCGATGTCGACTACCCCCTGGTTGAACCGCCCAAGAACGGCGAAAAGAAGGCGGCACCCCGCGGCGACAAGGATCCGACCTGGGAAAAAACACGACGCGAACTCGCAGGTACGCCGGGTGGTGACGAGGAACTCCTCGCTGACGACACCGAAGCCGACCCGGGTGCTGCATTCGATGCCGACCGTGTTGCAGCCCTCCGAAAACGCCTCATCGAATCCTTCCGTCACGCCGCCAATCTCAAGGCGTTGAAGGAAGGAGGCGATCGAGTGACCTTCGTCGTGAGCGGGCACGGCGCGGGCATCGGAATGGTGCATCTCGGAGGTGGCACGACGGCGACCGGCAACGTGATGGGGTATGTAAAGGACAACAAAGGCGTCAAAGTCGTCGACATGCGCTCCCGCAAGAGTCACAGCGCCCAACAACTGACCCTGACGGCGCGGAAGGGCGACATTGATTCCTTTGCCGCGGGCCGGCTGACTCCGGACGAATTTGCCCGAAAGGTGACCGGCAGCACGCTGGACAAGATTCCGACCGTTCGGCCTTAAAAACGGTCGTTGGAACCTCAGATCCACCCGCGTTTCCCGCAACGGAAGCGCGGGTTTTTGTTTCCGGTTTCGACAACCCGGATCCGGGCGGTACGTTGCGGGCCACGCATGATCCAAACCGTGATCTTCGACTGGTCGGGAACCTTGGTGGATGATCTTCCAGCGGTCTGGGAGGCCAGCAACCACGTCTTCCACCGGGCGGGCGTTCCGCCGCTGACCCTGGATGAATTCCGGGCCGAGTTCCGCCTGCCCTACCGTGGATTCTACGACAAATTTGTCCCCCACGTTCCGCTCGCCGAACTGGAGGTTTGGTTCCACGCGCGGTTCCGCGAATGTCAGGATTCCGTGGTGGCCCTTCCGCACGCCCGGGAATTCCTCCAATTCTGCCGGCAGCAGGGATTTCGCACCTTTCTGCTCAGCACCGTCCATCCCTCCCACTATGGTGCGCAGGCCGAAGCCACCGGACTCGGTGGATTCATCGATCGGGTCTATTCGGGCGTCGAAGACAAGCGGGCGCGGATTGCCGGAATCCTCTCCGAAAACGGACTGGATCCAGCCACTACGGTCTTCATCGGCGACATGGAACACGATGTCGAAACGGCGCGCCACGGAGGCATCCGCAGCGTGGCGGTGCTGACCGGCTACAACTCATTGGAACAACTCCGCCGGGCCGGGCCGGATCTCATCGTGGAGCATTTGGGCGAATTGAAACGCCTCCTCCTCGAAAACGCCCTGCGGCTCACCCCAGGTGATGAAGCGGAACGACGGACTTCGCGACGGCCGGTCGCCACTGTTGGCGGCCTGATCTTCAACGACGACGGTGATGTCCTGATGGTTCGAACACAGAAATGGTCCGGACTCTGGGGCATTCCCGGCGGAAAGATCGAATGGGGCGAGACGAGCGAAGGGGCATTGCGCCGCGAATTGATGGAAGAAACCGGCCTGGAAATCGGGGAGATTCGTTTCATTTTGGTGCAGGACGCCATCCGACCGCCGGAGTTCTATCGGCCCGCCCATTTTCTATTGTTGAACTACACCTGCACGGCGCGCGGAGAGCAGTCGGTGCGGCTCAACGGGGAAGCCCAAGAGTATCGCTGGCTCTCCCCCGCCGCGGCGTTCGAGCTGCCCCTGAATACGCCAACCCGTTACCTGATGGAGCGTCTCACCACTATTCCCACCGCCCTGCCCGTCTGATCCGCCATGGACACCATTGTCATCCGCGAACTCGAAGTCCGCTACCACATTGGGGTTCCCGATGAGGAACGGGCCCGGCCGCAACGCCTGGTGTTGACGGTGGAGCTCGACACCGATTTCACCCGGGCGGCCGCCGGGGATGACCTCACCGCGACTCTCAACTACTACGAAGTGAGCCGGCGTTTGCTGGACTTCGGCAACGGCCGAAGTTGGAAACTGATCGAGCGTCTTGCCGTGGAATTGGCCGAATTCCTTCTCAGCGAATACCGGCCGGCCGCCGTCCGGGTTGAGGTCCGCAAGTTCATCCTGCCCGAAACCCGCTACGTCGCCGTTCGGATCGAACGCCGGGCCACGACACCCGGCTGACGACCCGTTAACGCGGGCCTGGGTCAGATCGTGACCTTGAACTCTTCGCCGGCGCGGAGGCTCACGACGAATTCCGCCATGAGCTGGGGAATCCGTTCGAGATCCTTCAGTGAAATCACCTCGACCGGCGAGTGCATGTAGCGGTCCGGCAGGCTGATCAAGGCGCTCGGGATTCCGCCGCGCGTCCAGAAAATCACGTCGGTGTCGGTTCCACTGCTCGCGCTCATGGCTTCGTGTTGCAAGGGAATCCCGCGCGCTGCGGCCACTTCCTCGATGCGGGCCACCACCGCCGGATGATTGCAACCGCCGTGGGTCAGCGCTGGTCCGGCGCCGAGCTTGATGTCCCCGTGCTGGCGCTGATCGACCGTCGGATAATCGGTCGCGTGAGTCACATCCACCACCAACGCGACGTCGGGTTTCAGCGAATAGGCGATCTGGCGGGCACCAAACAATCCCACCTCCTCCTGAATGTTCGACACGGCATTCACCTCGGCCGGAAATCCGCCGGGATACGATTTCAACAACCGCAGCGTCTCGGCAACGGCCCAGGTGCCAATGCGGTTGTCGAAGGCCCGCGCCACCGCAAGATCGCCGCGCAGGCGTTCGAAACGGTCGGTCAACGTGATCGGGTCGCCGATCCGCACCAGACGCAGGGCTTCCTCCCGGCTGCTCACGCCGATGTCGATGAAGAGTTCGTGAATCTTGGGCGCCTTCTGGTCGCCTTCACCCTTCATCAGGTGGGGCGCGACATTGCCGACCACGCCGAGGACGGGGCCGCTCCGGGTGTGAATGGCTACGCGTTGGGCCTTCGTGATGGCAGGGTCGACGCCGCCCATCCGCCGCACGTGGATGTATCCCTCGGGGGTGATGAAATTCACCGACATGGCGATCTCGTCGGCATGCGCCGCCAGCATCACCCGCGGAGAACCACCCTTGTTGGCGACGGCCACACAATTCCCATAGGCGTCCGAGTAGGTCTCCGAGGCGAACGGAGCGATGTAATCCAGCCAGACCCGTTGTCCGCGGGTTTCGTGTCCGGTCGGGCTCGGGGTGTTGACGAGGTCTTCGAGGAACTGGAGGGATTCGGTGCGCACGCCGTCTCGCTAGTGGAAAATGGCCTCCGGCAAAACAAAAATCGGCGCGAATGCGGCCTTCCCAGGGGGACACACATTCACCGATTTCGACAGAATGAACGGAATGAACTGAATCGGATTGGCAGTTTGGGAATCCGCGTTGATCCGGCCAACAGGTGCCACCTTTGCGCCGGCTTGGAATTGGAAAACGACACTCGTTTCAGGAATAATCTAGAGGCCAAAGTTGACGCAGGAAACACGCTCCACGGTAGGGCGAGGCTTCCGCCGAGCCGCAGTGCGTGGTACGATGAAATACGCGCTCGGACGTGATTGAATCCGTCCGTTCACTCGGCTCATCGGGAACCTTGCCCTACCGTTCAAGCGGAGTCGTTTTTGGGCAAATTCTCGCCCCGGCGCTAGCGTTTGCGGGAATGGGGGGAACCCCGGGAGGCGCCGCGCCGGGCCTTGACGCGTGGGCGTTTTCCCGGAGGGGCCTTGCCGCGGAAGCCGGGGCCGGAGGGTTTGGGCGGCAGGGGTCTTTCGTCGACCCGGCGTCCCGGTTTTCCCGTGCCACGCGGACCCTTGCGTTTGACAGTATCGCGTCCAGGATTGCGACGATCTGGACCTTTTTTTCCACCCTTTGCATCCGCAGCAGCGCCCTTGGGGGCAAATTTGCGGATGGGATCGATCGTCTTGGGACGGGGCTTGGGAACCAAAATCAGCGGGCATCCTTCGAAGCCGAACGCCTTGCGGAGTTCTCCCTGAAGATACTTGTCGTAAGCCGTGTTGAGCAACTCGTCGCGGTTCACGAACAGCAGGAAGGTCGGCGGCGAACTGCGAACCTGGGTCGCGTAAAAGAATTTGAGGCGATGCCCCAGGTCGCTCACCGGCTGCTTCTTGACGATGGCGGTCTGCAACGTCCGATTGAGGATCGACGTGGGCACCTTCTGTTCCAACTGCGCCGAAACGTACCGCACCGCTTCGAGCAGGCGGTCCAACTGGAAACCGTCCTTCGCGGAAGTGAAAATCACCGGGGCGTAATCGAGGAAGAACAACTTCTCCTGAACCCACTCCCCGAATTCCGCGAGGGTGGTCAGCTTCTTGCCACGATTCGGATCCTTGGCCCGGCGGGCTTCGATCTCGGACTCGCGGGCCTTGCGGACGGCATCCGCCACCAGATCCCATTTGTTCACCACGACGATGCAGGCGCGGCGATTCTCGGTGATGAGATCGGCGATCTTCTTGTCCTGCTCGATGATGCCGGTGTCGGCGTCGAGCACCAGGACTGCGATGTCGCACCGGGCTATCGCGTCCTTGGTGCGTTCCACACTGAAGTACTCGACCGTGTCATCGATCCGTCGCGCCTTGCGCACGCCGGCGGTGTCGACCAGCACGTAACGGGAACGGACGCCGTTGGTGTCGACCTCGAACGGCACGTCCACCGCGTCACGGGTGGTGCCGGGAATCGGACTGACAATGACCCGTGATGAATTGGTGAGCCGATTGATGATCGAGGATTTGCCGACGTTCGGCCGCCCCACGATGGCGATGCGCCGGGCCCGGGGCGGGCCTTTTGGCGCGGGGGCCGCCGGAGTGCCATCCTCGTTGAGCGTTTCTTCCTCTTCGGATTCGGGTGGCGGGATCACGTCGCCGGTCTTCGGGACATGCTTCATCGCCGCTTCCATCAGATCGTTGATGCCCTCGCCGTGAATGGCGGAAACCGGAAGCAGACGCTCGAAACCCAGCGCGACGAATTCCGTCACGGCCGGCTCGCACTGGTAGTTGTCGACCTTGTTGACGACCACCAGGACCGGTTTCCCGGCCGTCCGGAGTCGTTTGGCCACCTCGCGATCCAGCGGGACGATTCCCTCCTGGACGTTGACGACGAACAGGATGACGTCGGCGGAATCGATGGCGATCTGGACCTGATCGAACGCCGCCTGGGTGATGACGTCCTCGGCCTTCTCCCGCCGCATCAATCCGATGCCGCCTGTATCCACCAGCGTGAACGGACGGCCCAGCCATTCGGCCTCGGCGGTGACACGATCCCGGGTCACCCCCGGCATGTCATGCACGATGGCGATCCGTTTGCGAACGATACGATTGAACAACGCCGACTTGCCCACATTGGGGCGGCCGACGATGGCGATGAGTCCCGACATGCCGGGCAGCATGCCTCAAAATCAGCATCCGGCGGAAGGCAAAAGCAGGCCAATTCGGGCGGGGATCGCGCGGGAATGACACTGATTTCACGAATGGACACGGAAATGCGGTGAAGAGTTGAAACGTTAAAAAGTTGAAGAGTTGAAGAGTTGGAAGAACTCACCGGATCCGGTCGACTCCTCTGCGATCCGTGTGAATCCGTGAAATTAGTGTCCTCCCGGCCACTTCCGAACCGCTTCGACACACTTTCAATCGAACAAAAATAAAACGCCGTCCCGAAAACCCAGGACGGCGTCTAAAGCAGTTTGGACCGGTCTTATTTGACCGCCAATTCGAAGGCTACCGAGGCTCCCTTGCCGGCGGCGACCTCGATCTCCACGGTCACCGCGCCAGCCTTCATGTGGCTGGCCTCGAGGGTGTATTTCCCGGGCGGCAATCCTTCCGGCAGGGTGAATTCGCCCTTCTCGTCGGTGACGGCGAAGAACGGATTCTCCAAGACGTGAAGAAAGGCGGACATCCACGGGTGGACGTTGCATTGGAACTTTGCGGCGATCTCGGGCTTGTCGAAGATCTTCTCATTCACCTGACCGGCGGTGGCCTGGGCGAAGTTGAATCCCTTGTTGATCTTCGGTGTCGCCGCAACGTTGTGCATGAAGGTGTCGGAATTCCGGAGCTTGAACGGCTGGCCCGCGAGCACCGCGCTGACGTAGGGCTCGTACATGCAGCCCTTCTGATCGATCAGAGGCGATTCCGCGGGTTTTCCTGCCCCGGCAGGAGCGGTCACGATGCGCACCAGGACGTAGCGGAGCCCGCCATCGGCTCCGGCGACGTAGTTACGCGACGTGGGCGCCGGTCCCGGAGTGGCCGGTCCGCAATTGACGTCACTCTTGACCGCGGCGATGACCTTTTCCGCCGGCGGCGTTCCGCGGAGAATGACCCGTCCGTGAATCCGTCCATCAGCGGAAGCAGAAACGACCGGTGCCGCGGCGACCGCGGCAACGGCAGCGGCGGGTTTTTCAACGGGCTTGGTGACTTCGGCCTTGGCGGCCTCGTCGACGTGGGGGGCTGCTGCTGCAACGGTGCCGTGGGCGGAGCCGGTCCCCTCGCGGGTGACGACGATGACCCGGGGTTCGTCCTGAATGATCGGACGCAGATGAGTCGCGGGTTCGTGGGTGAATTCCTTGGAAGGCCCGTTGAAGGCGAAATAGAGGGTGACAACGACCGCTACCAGCAGGAGGGCGGCAATTACGACCAGCAGCGGATCCGACGCGCCGGGTTTGGAATCAGACGGTTTCGACATGGCGGGCGACAGGATCCTTGCCGGAGGATTGGGCGCAAGCCCTGACTGTGCGCAGACAGGAGGTCCCTCGGCCCGGAGCAATCAAAAGACTCAATGTCCCAATACTTCGCGCAGCGCAACAAGGAACCGACGGTTCTCCTCGGGCGTACCGACGGAAACGCGAATCCACTCCGGCAATTGGTACGAAGCCATCGGCCGGGTGATTAATCCGCGCTGCTGGAGTCCCGCGAAGACACAAGCCCCGTCGCCGACGCGGACGAGCACAAAATTGGCGTGCGATTCGACATATTCGAGTCCCAGCTCGCGGAATGCGCCCTGGAGCTGGTCGAGACCGCGACGGTTGTTGTCGCGGGTCCGTTGCAGGTGTTCGTCGTCGTCCAGCGCAGCCGCGGCACCGGCGAGGGCAATCGAATTGATGTTGAACGGCTGGCGCACTTTCTCCATCGCCGCGATTAAGGCCGGCGACCCGACCCCGTAGCCCAGCCGGAGACCCGCCAGACCGAAGATCTTCGAAAAGGTCCGCATCACCACCAGATTCGGTTGGGTTCCCGCGCGCACCAGCGCGAGGCAATCGGTGGCGTCTTCCAGGAATTCCACATACGCCTCGTCCATTGCGATCAGAACGTGAGGCGGCACGCCGGCGATGAGTTCCAGGATCTCCTTTTTCGCCGTGAGGGTTCCGGTGGGATTGTTCGGATTGGCGAGGAACAGGATTTTTGTCCGCGAAGTGATCGCCCGCAGCAGGCCAGGAATATCGGCGTGAAACCCCTTCGCTGGGACGGTGACCAGTCGGGCGCCGAACAGGGCTGTGACGATCGGATAGACCGCGAAACAGTGCTGGGAAACCACCACCTCGGAGCCCGGTGAAAGCAGTGCGTGCCCCAGGAATTCGATGATCTCGTTGGAACCGCTGCCGAGGATGAGGTGTTCCGGCGTGACGTTCAGGCATGCCGCGAGACGGCGTTTCAAATGAAAGGCGCTCCCGTCGGGATACAGGTGAAGGTTCTTGAGTACACCTTCCATCGCGGCGAGGGCCTTGGGCGACGGGCCCAACGGATTCTCATTCGACGCCACCTTGATGATGGCCGAGGGGTCCAGTCCGTGTTCGCGGGCGACCTCGTCGATGGGGCGGCCGGGAACATAAATCGGCAGGGTGGCCAGATGCGGATTCAGGGTAACGGAACTCATCGGGCGGGAAGGTGCCGTATGGGACGGCGCCGGTGAATGAAAATGCGTTGATCGGCGGCAACCACCGCTCACGGCTTTCCCCTGCCCGGTTCCTCGGTCACGATTCGGCCCGATGGCCATCGTCCGAATTCTGGTGGATGGATACAGCCTGCTGCACAACTGGCCGGAGCTGGCCCCGTCTGCGCCGCGCCATTCCGCGGCTGCGCGCGAGGCCTTGATGACGGTTCTCACGCACTACAGCGATGCGACGAACACCCCGATTACCGTGGTGTTTGACGGTCAGGGCGCTCCTCCCGGAACTCCGAAACCATCGTCGACCCATCAGCTCGAAGTCCTGTTTTCAGGCCCGGGAAAAACAGCCGACGACCTCATCGAACGCGCGGCGTTTCGGCTCAAAGCCTGGGGCGAAGTCCTGGTGATCACTGACGATCGGGTCGAGCGGGATACGGTGACCGGATTCGGAGGCCTCGCCTCGGATTGTCGGACCTTCATCGCCCAGATTCGAGGCGTCCTGCGCGAACTCGAATCGGATCTCCGCGTGTACAACCGGCAGGAGGCGCAGCGCTTCCGGCAGGCCCGATCGGGTGGAGGTTGACGCCGAAGACCGGGATCAGGCCCCGATCTGGCTCGAATAATCGGCCGGACTCAACAGGCCCTCCACTTCGGCAGGCTTGCTGAGTCGAATCTGGAAGAAATGTCCGCCGGTGTACGGCTCGGAATTGGCGAGCGCGGGATTGTCAGCGACGGCCTTGTTGACCGCTATGATTTCGCCGCTGACCGGAGAATAAATGTCGCTGGCGGTCTTCACCGATTCAACGACGGCGCAGGCTTCACCTGCGGCGACCGTGCGTCCGACTGCCGGCAATTCAACGAAGACCACGTCGGTCAATTCGTGCTGGGCGTGATCGGTGATGCCGACGGTGGCGATTCCGTTGGCGACGCGGACCCATTCGTGGGATTTGGCGTAGCGAAGATCGGCGGGAACGAGCGAACTCATGATGCAAACAGTGTTGAAACGGTGCCGGTCGCGGGTCAATCAGGCTTTGCGATAAATCGGTTTCTTGACCACTTCGGCCGGGAAACGGCGGCCGCGAATCTCGATCTCAATCGGCGTCCCCGGCTCGGCGAGTCCGGGCGGAACATAGCCGAGACCGATCCCGCAATTCAGCGAGGGACTCTGGGTTCCGGACACGACGGTTCCGACCGCCACGCCGTTCGACCAAATGGGATAACCGGGCCGCGGCGGTGCGGTTTTGCCGATCATCCGAAACGCCACCGAACGCTTCTTCAGGCCGGCCGCCTTTTGGGCCAGCAACGCGGTGCGGCCCACGAATTCGCCCTTGTCGAACGACACGAAGAAACCCAGTCCGGCTTCCAACGGCGAGGTGATTTCGTCGAGTTCGTGACCGTAGAGCGGATAACACACCTCGGTCCGCAGCGTATCACGGGCCCCGAGGCCACACGGCTGGATGCAAACCGTGTGCCCGGCCGCCAGGGTTTGGTTCCAGAGATCCTCAATGATCGTCGCCGGTGCGACGACTTCGAATCCGTCCTCGCCGGTATAACCGGTCCGAGCGACCCAGATTTCCTCGCCCTTCCATTTCCAGGCGCCGATCTGGTTCTTCTTCAATTCAGTGGCGGCCGTGACGGTCGTCCCGGCGAGCGATGGCCCTTGAAACAGAGCGTTGATAAATTCTGCGACCCGGGGTCCCTGGATGGCGATGGCTCCGAGACGGGCCGATTCGTCAACGAAGGTGACGTCCGTCGTTCCGGGTTTCGGAAGATGGGCGCGGAACCACGCGACATCGGGCTCGATGCGCGAGGCGTTGATGATCAGCAGATACTCGGTGGACGCGATCCGGTAGGCGTACAAATCGTCCACCGTACCGCCCTGTTCATTGCACAAGTGGGTGTACTGCCCCTGCCCGATCGCCAGCTTCCGGATGTCGTTTCCGAGCACCGAATTCAGCCATTCGGCCGCACCGGCCCCGTCGACACGAACCTCGCCCATGTGGCAGATGTCGAACACGCCCGCGGCGCGCCGGACGCACTGATGTTCATCGACGATGCTCGAATACTGGACGGGCATTTCCCATCCGCCGAATTCGATGAGCTTGCCGCCCAACTGTTGATGGGCGTGATAGAGGACCGTGCGTTGGAGGGACATTGCGAAGGGGACGATTTCGGCGACGCGGAGATTCGGTTTTGAAGTGGGCGGAGAGCGGAAAATCCGCCCAACTCAACCCCATTTTTCCAGCTTCATCTGTTCCTTGGGAAGTCCGAGATCGTGCAGCACCAGATGTTCGACGGCCGCGACCATCTCGTTGGTGCCGCAGGCGTAGAAGACCGTTGATGCCGGATCTGTCACAAAACTCTTCACCCATTCAGGCGTGATGCGCCCACGGCGGCCGGTCCAGGGATCCTCGGGCGTCAGGCGGGTGCAGGTGACCTGAAAGCTGATGTTGGGATTCTTTGCCGCCAATTCCTGAAACTCCCGGACGAAGATGATGTCGGTGGTGGTGCGGACCGTGTAGAGGATGGTGATCCTGGTATCCAGTCCTCGAGCGGTGGCCTCGCGGGCAAATCCACGAAAAGGAGTCACGCCCGACCCACCGGCAACGCAGATCAAATGACGGCCGGGCGGGTCGAACACCGGCAGGAATCGGCCGGCGGGCGGGATGACGAACAGTTTGTCCCCGGCTTCCACCCAGTCGACGATGCTGGTGCCCATCTTTCCGTCACGCTTGACCGTGACTTCGTAGCTGCCGCGATCCAGTGCGCAGGAACTCAGCGAATAGGCACGCTTGTACTTCTGCTTGTGCGGCCAGTAGAGGGTGATGAACTGGCCGGTTTTGAAGTCGCCCGGATCGTAGCCTTCCGGCCATTGGAGCCGGACGGTTTTCACGTCCGGCAATTCCATCGTGACGGATTCAACGAGCATTTCGGCGATGACTTTGGCCATGGCGTTGGAGGCGGGTTCGGATTCGGACGGACGGCCACCCTTGGGCGGCCCGATCCGAGGATCCATGGAAACCGGCGGCGGGCGCAAGCCGGCGTGTAAAACAAAACGACCGGCCCTCACTGGAAGGCCGGTCGGTGGGAAAATTGCGCCTCAAGCCGCAGCCAGCGCCTTCGAAGCAGCCAGATCGTCCTTCCGCTGGCTCAGGCTGCGGAAGAATTCGTAGCCTTCGCGCACCCGGCGGACCATCACGCTCTTGTCTTCGAGCATGGTCTTGATGATGCGGAGGATCGGACCCGGACGGAGATAATAGGTGCGATAGAACCGGTCGACCGCTTCGAAAATCTCGTCCTTGTTGAGACCGGGATACTCCAGCGTGGACTGCTGGAGACCGTCGCCGTGGAGGATGTCGGTCTTGTCCTTTTTGACGAACCAGCCGTTCTGCCGGGCCATTTCGTACAGTTCGGTTCCGGGATAAGGCGCGGCCAGCGAGACCTGGAGCGAGAACACGTCCAGTTCCTGCGCGAAGTTGATGGTCTGTTCGATGGTCTCCTTGGTCTCAACCGGAAGACCGAGGATGAAGGTGCCGTGGATCACCACGCCGGCCTTGTGGCAGGACTTGGTGAACCGGCGCATTTCGTCGGTGGTGACGCCCTTCTTGATCCGCTTGAGCGTGTCGTCATTGCCGGATTCGTACCCGACGAGGAACAGGCGCAGGCCCGAATCCTTCATGAACTTGATCGTGTCGTACTCCAGATTCGCGCGGCTGTTGCACGACCAGGTCAATCCCATCGGCGCGAGTTTCTTCGCGATCTCGCGGGCGCGCGGGAGGTTCGCGGTGAAGGTGTCGTCGTCGAAGAAGAACTCCTTCACCTGGGGGAAGATCGCCTTCATGTGAGCCATTTCGGCGGCGACATTGTCGGCCGAGCGGACGCGGTATTTGTGGCCGCCGATCGTTTGGGGCCAGAGGCAGAAGGTGCACTGCGCCGGGCAGCCGCGTCCGGTGTACATCGAGATGTACGGGTGCATGAGGTACCCGATGAAATACTTCTCGATCTCCAGGTTGCGCTTGTAGACGTCGGCGACCCAGGGGAGTTCATCCATGTTGTGGATGAGTTCGCGCTCGGGATTGTGAATGATGCGACCGTCCTTCTTGAAACTGAGACCGGCAATCGTCTCCATCGCCCGTCCTTCGGCGACTTCCTTGCAGGTGAAATCGAACTCCTTGCGGCCGACCCAGTCAATGGCCGTCGAAGCCTTCAACGTCTCGGTCGGCAGCACCGCAGCATGGGCGCCCACGAAGCCAATCTTGGTGTTCGGCCGGCGCTGCTTGATCGCCTCCGCCACCTTGCTGTCATTCTTCAACGTCGGCGTGGAGGTGTTGATAATGACGTGATCGTAGTTGTCGGCCACGCGCAGGCATTCCTCGACGCCGATGTTGTGCGGCGGGCAATCGAGCAACCGGGATCCCGGGACCAGTGCGGCGGGCTGTGCCAGCCAAGTGGGATACCAGAAACTGGTGACCTCACGTTTGGCCTGGTAGCGCGCGCCGGCGCCGCCATCGAAGCCGTCGAAACTGGGAGGGGAGAGAAACAGTGCGCTCATGGATTGAAAATGTTCAAAGTGTGATATTCGCCGGGTTGAAGACCATCCAAGGCCTGTTGAATCTGCGGGATGTAGCGTCGGAGCACGGGCCAGCGAGGTGTTCCGCGTTCGAGGATGGCAATTCGTCGGTCAGCCAAGTTCTGCTGGTAGCGGAGATTCTTGTCGGCAGTGACAAAGGCATCATAGCAGCCTTCCGCTCGTCCAAGCAGAACGCCATTCTTGAGGCCCTTCCATCCCGTTTCATCAATTGTGGAAATCGCATGTCCGGTTAGCGCCATCCGCATCGGACGCGGGACGCATTCATCGAAGAGCACCTTCATGCAGCAATCGCCAGCGTCCGAAAACCGAAGCGCAGGACTGCCTCAGCCTGCTCACGCCCCACCGTCGGGAACCAATCAAGAAAATCGTCCAGAGAAGCCCCTTCGGCCAAATTGCCCCAAAGTGCCTCAAGAGGGACGCGCGTCCCGGCAAAGACCGGCGTCCCGCCCAATGTCTCCGGGTCCATTCTGACGGGGAGGCCGTCGAGGTCGCTGCGTTCGAGGGCAATCTTCATTCCGGATTCACTTCAGACTTCCGGACGGCATCGACCTTGGCCAACAACTCGTCGCGCTGGGTGGTGTCGAGGCCGGCCTCGTCGTGGTCGTGATGGCCGTTGCGCTGGAAAACAGACTGCGCGCCGTTCATGGCGGCCCGGGGTGAATTGATCGCCGCCTTGGCTTCGGCCAGGTGGCCCTTGCCAATCGACACACCGTTGTAGGCGAGCGTCTGCAACTCGGGCGTCGCCTGGATCGGCTTGGGTTTGGATCCGAAGTTGTAGCGGATGTTCTTCCAGTTGTCGCCGGACTGGTAATTGGTGCCGAGTGCGCCGCTGGGATCATACCCGCAATGAACCATGCAATGCTCGCAACGCGGATCGCGAGCTTTGCCGTCCACGACGCCGTAATTCTCCCACTTCACCTCGCGCAACATCTCCTGATAGCCCTTGTAGTGGCCATCGGTCATCAGGTAGCAAGGCGCCTTCCAGCCGCGGACGTTGTAGGTCGGAATGGCCCAGGCGGTGCAGGTCAACTCGCGCTTGCCGGCGAGGAATTCCTGATACACGGGGGTGCCAATAATTGTGAACATCTGCCCCCAGTCCTCGATCTTGGCGAACTTCTGCCGCGTCATGTCGCGGGTGAGGAAGAAATCCTTGGGATCGCGGCCAAGGCGCTTGGCCATGTCCTTCTTGGCGGCGTCGTAGTCGTAACCCGGCGAAATGGTGTGGCCGTCAACCTCCAGCGAACTGAGGAACTTGAACATGTCCTCCAATTCCTGAACGTCGGTCTCCTTGTACACCGTGGTGTTGGTGGCGCACTGATAGCCGAGAATCTTCGCCATCTTGATTGCAGCGATGCATTCCTTGAAGACGCCTTCACGCTCGACGATGAGATCGTGGGTGTATTCCAAACCGTCGACATGGACATTCCAATACATCCACGTGTTGGGCCGAATCACGACCTTGGTCTTCGCAGCGCCGTCAGCCTTGCGGATCGCTTCGGCTTCCTTTTCGGTGACGAGTTGCTCCTGGACCAGCCGGTTTAACTGGGGCTCCAGCTTCGGCGAATACACCGCGGCGAGGTAGTCGCGCATCTTCTTCCGCATGAAGACGCCGTTGGTGCAGACGTAAATGAACCGACCCTGCGCGTGAAGACCGGCGATCAACTCCTCAATCTTCGGATAGATCAACGGCTCGCCGCCACAGATCGACACCATCGGGGCATCACACTCAGTGGCGGCCGCGAGGCACTGTTCCAACGGGACCATGTCCTTGAGGTTGGTCGAGTACTCGCGGATCCGCCCGCAACCGGTGCAGGTGAGGTTGCAGGTGTGGAGGGGTTCCAATTGCAGAACCATGGCGAACTTCGGAGTCCGAGACACCTTGTGCTTGATGATGTGCGAGGCGATTTTGACTGTCTGGGCCAGGGGAAAACGCATACGGTTTAAAAATCAATCGACTGAGACCACTGCCGTTGCCGGACCCGACGCGCCGGTGCCCGACAGGGTGACTTCCGGCGAGGCGGGAATGACTGAAGACCGCGCCGGCCGGTTCTGCAGGAGCAGCATGGCGGGCGAGGCGGAATAGGTGCCGTTGAAGCCGCCGCAACCGGCGGTGGCCCACGCCACGCCGGTCAGCAACGCCACCAGGGCGAGTCGACGGTTTAACACAACCTTCATCTCTCCAAGAATAGGGAGGATCCCCTCAACGGCAACTGGTTATTTGAACGCGAACCGGCCCCGCCAGGCCGCGGAACCTCCTGCGCTGGAACGACGCCCTTGAAACGCTCCGCCGCGAATTCCGACGGTTCTTCGACACTCGCCGTTCGACACGGGCCATTCGGTGACGCTAGGCTTCAGGTCCGTGATGCTCAAACTCACCAGCGCGTTCGGCCTTTTCGCCATTGTTGCCTTCGGCTGGATGATGTCCGAAAACCGACGCCTCTTCCCCTGGCGGGCCGTCGTCTGGGGCATCGCTCTTCAGGTCGGCATCGCCCTCTTTATTCTGCGGACCGACGTCGGCCTGCGGATTTTCAACGGGTGCCAGTCCGGCGTGGATCGCTTTCTCGCCTTTGCCAACGAGGGCAATCAACTGGTCTTTGGTCCCCTCGCCCGACCCGAGGTCCTCGACAAGGGCCTGGGACAGGGAAACAGCTTCATCCTCATCCTCACCGTCACCGGAACGATCATCCTCATCTCCGCCGTTTCATCCCTGCTTTTCCACGTCGGCATTCTCCAATGGGTGGTCAAAGGAATGGCCTGGGTGATGCAGCGGGTGATGGGCACCAGTGGGAGTGAAACCCTGGCAGCGGCCGCCAACATTTTCATGGGCCAGACCGAGGCGCCCCTTGTCATTCGACCCTATCTCGCCGGCATGACGCGGAGCGAACTCAACTGCCTGATGGTCGGCGGATTCGCCAACATCGCCGGCGGAGTTCTCGCCGTTTATTCCGGCATGCTGAAGATCCCCGCGGGCCATCTGATCACCGAATCGGTCATGAGCGCGCCGGCAGCCCTCCTGATTTCTAAAGTCCTCATTCCGGAAACTGAACCCTCGGAAACCTCCGGTGGTGCCCACGCCAAAATCGACCGGGAGAGCATCAATACCATCGACGCCATCTGCGTCGGTGCCAGCGAAGGCATGAAGCTGGCCATCAACGTCGCCGCCATGTTGATCGCCTTCACCGCCATTGTCGCCGCCACCAATTGGCTGCTGGGCAGCCTCGTCCATCCCCTCGGATGGCACACCACGAAACCCCTCCAGGAAACGCTGGGTTACCTCAACGCCCCGTTCGCCTGGTTGATCGGTGTTCCGTTAAAGGACTGCTACATCGCCGGCCAAATCCTGGGGGAACGGATCGTTCTCAACGAAATGTTTGGCTACATCAGCCTGAACAACGCGAAAGCGACGATCGATGAGCGCACCTACACGTTGATGAGTTACGCCCTCTGCGGTTTTGCCAATATCGGCAGCGTTGCCATCCAGATCGGCGGCATCGGCGCCCTCGTGCCGTCTCGTCGCAATGACCTCGCACGCATCGGCCTCAAAGCCATGATCGGCGGCCTTCTCGCCTGTTACATGACCGCCTGCATCGCGGGCATCCTGCTCTGAGCCGATGCAGAGGGAGCAGGGAGGACACTGATTTCACGAATTGTCACGGAATCCTGAAGTTCGGATTGGATTTGGTTCATGCGGATCGAATCCGTGGAAATCCGTGAAATCCGTGTCCAAATTTTCCCTCTGATTCGTTCCGACTGAAACAGCACCGGATTCATTTTTCACCCACCGGGACGGCCTTTTGTCGCGCAATCCACTCGCGCATCCGGACCTCCAGTAAATCCAGCGGCATCGCCCCGCGCGAAAGCAACTCGTCGTGGAACGCCCGCACGTCAAACCGTGAACCCAGCTCGGCCGTCGCCAGGGTCCGGAGTTCGCGGATCTTCAACTGTCCGATCTTGTAAGCCAGCGCCTGCCCCGGCCAGACAATGTAACGATCGATCTCAACCTCGATGTCGTGCTCCGATTTGCCGGCGTTGTCCTTGAAGTATCGAATCGCCCGATCGCGGCTCCACCCCATGGCATGCATCCCCGTATCCACCACCAACCGGATCGCCCGCCACATCTCGTAGGTCAACTGTCCGAACTTGCTGTACGGATCCTGATAGAACCCCATTTCCTCACCCAGGCTTTCCGAATAGAGCCCCCAACCCTCGACGAAGGCGGTGGTCTCCGCATGTTTCTGAAACTCGGGAATCCCCTCGATCTCCTGGGCCAGCGCGATCTGCAGATGATGCCCCGGCACGGCCTCGTGTAGCGTCAACGCCTCCATTTCCCACTTGGGTCGCGAGTTCAACTGATAGGTGTTGGCGAAAAAAGTCCCCGGTCGACCGAACGAACCCGCACCCGGCTGATAGTAGGCGGTGGTCTGCGATCGTTCGGAATACGAGGGCACCGGTGAGACTCCGTACGGCAACCGCGGCAGCTTCCCAAACAACCGCGGCAACTGCTCATCCGCGCGCTTGGCCACATCGCGATAACCGGCGAGCAACTCCGAAGCGCGAGTGTAGAAGAAATCCGGGTGGGTCCGCAGGTGGACAAAAAACGCGGCCAGATCGCCCTGGAATCCGGTTTGTTTCCGGATGTCCTCCATCGCCGCCCGGATCCGCCGCACCTCGCTCAATCCGATCTCGTGAATTTCCTTCGGCGTCAGATCGGTGGTGGTGTAGTGACGGACCCGTCGGGCATACCACGCCGCACCCTCCGGCAGCGCCGAACAAGCGATGTTGGTCCGCGCCCCCGGCACATACTCGGCCGCCAGGAACCGGTGCAATTCGCGGAACTTGGGATACACCCGGTTGGTGATCGCAGCCAATGCCCGCGACCGCAGTTCTTCGGCCTCGGACGCCGAAACACTGCGCGGAAGATTCTCAAAAGAACGAAACAGGGCGCTGCGTCGCGGATCCTCGGTGAGCAGGCTTTCCACCTGGCCGGGGAGATCACGCAGCGTGACCTGCGGAGGTGTCACGCCATGGGCCAACCCGTCGCGCAACAACGCAATCGCTTGATCGGTCAGAGCCCCCACCGCCTCCAACCGGGCGATGCGGTCGTCGAAATCGGAGGCCCGCGCGGTCTCCATCAACTGCAGGGTCTGCGGCACGTCCTGGTGGAGTCCGCCGAGCTGATTGATGGTCAGCCACTCGTCATGGAAGCGGCTCGCCTCCACTCCTTCCTTCACCAACCGCTGAAACAAATCGAATGAAAGCCGTTCGTCGGTCGACAACGCCGATCGATCAATCGAATTCAATACCGCGAGCGGCCGCTGCAATTCGCGTTTCCGCCGATCAAGAGCCGACCGGGACAAATCAGACCAACTCCGGCTCCCGCCAGGCTGCCCGACATAAGTGGCCGTCTCGGGCGACTCGGCCATCTGGTAGCGCCAATCGAGATCAAACAACTGACGCAACCGGCGGGCGTCGGACCCAGGACCGGACTTCGCCGCAAGCCGCGCATAGGCGGCATCAAAATCAGCGGGGCTCTTCGCCACCGCATCGTCCGCCGCCAGTCCCAGCGTCCAAACGGCACTCATCACTACGGTCACCAGCCACTTCATGCCGCCAAGCAAGCGGTTCCCGGACACGGCGGTCAAGTCATCGGCACCACCGGCATCAGTTCACTCTTTGCGCGGGGGCCGTCCCGCGGCAGATTCGCCGCTTCGTGAAACTTTCGGTCAAAAGCGACTATGCCGTCCGGGCCGTCCTGACGCTCGCCCGTCGGTTCGGGTCTGACAGCGCGACCCGTGTGGAGACGATTGCCGACGAACATGGGATCCCGCCCAATTACCTGGTCCAAATCCTGATCGAACTGAAATCTGGCGGCATCGTGAAAAGTCAGCGGGGCAAGGCCGGGGGATACCGACTCGCCCGCCCACCCGCCGAAATCACCTTCGGCGAGGTGCTGCGGTGCGTCCATGGGCCCCTGTTCGATTCACCCGCCTTCGCCGATCCAACCTGCCCTCCGGAATTGCGCAGTTGTTGGATCCGACTGAGGGAAGCCGTCGAAGCCGAAGCGGGCCGCATTCATTTCCAGGCCTTGCTGGAGGCAGGAGGCGAAAAAGACCGGATGTTCTACATTTGACGCCGTCAGCGCCTTCCTGTCCCTCGGCTCTTTTTCTTAATCTTAATCTTTCTCTTCCTCTCCGATCCGTCCGATTTTTCCCCCGTCTCAAGTGCGCGCCCCGCGGGCAGGGGGATCGAGATTAAGAGTAAGAGTAAGAAAAGGAAAAGGACGGTGAGATCGGCGCGGGCTTGGCCGGGGGGGACTCGACTGGTACAACGCGCCCATGCGTTTCCCTCTTCGATTCCTCGCATGGATTCCAGTGCTTACCGCCGTCGCGGCCACGCCGGGACGCTGGGAACAGATGGACTACGGAAGTGTGATCGCGAGTTCGGTCACGCTTCCCTGGGCGGCGAACGGCGAAGACCTCAACGGGATCGTGCTAAAGGGCCTGACGGTGCGGTTGGGCGACCGCGCGTGGGCTTGTTTCGACACCGGTGAACTCCGTTGGGCGGCGGCGTGGAGCGGAGAAGGATTGAAGTTGATGGGGACCCCGTTCGATGGAACCCATCGTCCACCTGAACGCAGCCGACCCGCCGCGGTGGGAACAATGCTGTTCGGCACGTCGCATGGTCCCGGGGCCACTGCCGACGGTGACTGGCGGGATCTCCGCACCGAGCCTTACATTCCGCTGTCCGCTGATCGCGCCCATTATCGCGGACTCGATCGCGTCGGCGATGCCGTGGTCCTGCACTACACCGTCGGAACCACGACGGTGCATGAACTTCCCGGCTGGACGACGGTGGACGGTGCCGAAGCCTTTTCCCGAACTCTCACGATTGAACCTCACGCCCAACCGATCTCGCTGCTGGCGTCGGAATTGCGCCTGGAACTGCGGAATCAGCACGCCTCGGTGGGCGTGCCGCCGGCCGCCGGAGGACAGGTCATGCCGTTCGGACCGCTAACCGCCGCGATGGATCCCCTGCCCGCCGGCGCACGATGGGAAATCCTCAACGGAAGCCGGCTGGTGCTGCACCTTCCCGCCGCGTCAAAGTCCGTCACCACCCGATTGTGGGTCTCCCGCGCCACGCCGAAGCAGTTCGAACCGCGGGTCACCGCCGGCGACCTTGGACCCACGTCGCACGACGTGGAAATCCTGACCCTGGCAACCGAAGAAGTTCCGGTTCGATCGAACGGCAAATCGGCGCCCCACCGCCCCGCGCGCTGGCCGGAGGTGATCGAAACCTCCGGGAAACTGGGAACCACCGACGGCGCGTATGCAGTGGATTCCATTCCATTGCCGGACGAAAATCCGTGGAAGGCATGGATGCGGCCGGGCGGTTTCGATTTCTTTGCCGACGGTGACCGTTGCGCCGTCTGCACCTGGAGTGGCGACGTCTGGATCGCATCCGGATTGCGCGGGGATTTGAGCCGGATCCAGTGGAGGCGATTTGCCGCCGGCCTGTTCCAGCCCCTCGGACTCAAGATCGTCCACGATCAGATCCACGTACTGGGTCGCGACCAGATCACCCGGCTTCTGGATCTCGATGGTGATGGCGAAGCGGACCGTTACGAATGCTTTAACAACGACGTCAGCATCACTCCCAACTTCCACGAATTCGCACTCGATCTTCACGCCGACGCCGTAGGGAATTTTTATTTCACCAAGGGCGGCCCGCTGCTGGGAACGGAATACTGGGATCCGATTGGCGCTCACAATGGATCGGTGTTGAAGGTCAGTGCTGACGGACGGCGTTTGGAACGATACGCGACCGGGTTGCGGGCACCGAATGGCTCCGCGGTCGGGCCGGATGGACAAGTCACCTGCAGCGACAACGAGGGCATCTGGACGCCCGTCTGCCGTCTCAACTGGGTGAAGCCGGGCGGATTCTACGGGGCGATGGGGCTCGATCACCGCGCGATACCACCGGTCGCCAGCGACCCGCCGTTGTGCTGGCTGCCGTTCGCCATCGATAATTCCTCCGGTGGACAGGTGTGGGCCGACAGCCGGTTCGGACCGCTTTCGGGAGCGTTGATCCATTTGAGCTACGGCAAATGCCGGGCGTTTGTGGTTCTGCGCGAAACCGTCGGCGGCGTGGTTCAGGGCGGGGTCGTGCCATTGCCGTGGCGATTCGATTCGTCCGCCATGCGGGGCCGGATTCATCCGCAGGACGGATCCCTCTGGGTGGCCGGATTCAAGGGCTGGCAAACCACGGCGGTCCGGGACGGGGCACTGCATCGCGTCCGCCCCACCGGCAAACCGATGCCCGGACTAACGGCGGTCCATGCATCGCGCGGCCATCTCCGTCTCGAATTCAACACCCCTCTCGCAGCCGCGACCGCCAACGCGACCGACAGTTTTGATATCCAAGAATGGAACTATCGCTGGAGCGAATCGTACGGTTCGAATTTGTATTCGGTCATCGAACCCGGACGAACGACGGGAAAAAAGGGCGAGCTCAAGGGCGACGTACTCCGAATCGAAAAGAGCACCCTCGGACGCGACGGACGCTCGGTCGACCTCGAGGTCGGGGAATTGAAGCCGGCGATGCAGTTGATGGTACGCGCCACTTTGACCACCTCGACGGGTGATGCGCTGCCGGTGGAATACTACGGCACCGTGCATCGCCTCGAATAGTCCCCGGGCCGGTGGCAACGCGGTCCGCGCGGTGACAATTTTGGGTGAATTCCCGCCAACGCGGGGGAAGCACAGCGACGGGAGCGGGAGTACGACAAAGGTGCGGTTCGGGCACCACCCAGGGTGGGTGGAGGTCAGGGACCGCGTCGGTTCACTCCAACCTCTCGCACCATGTTCGCAAACCTCCTCATCTTCGGTTTCGCCGTCGCGCTGGTCCTGACCTATCTCTCGGTCATTCACGTCTGGCTGGCCAGCGATCGGAATCCGCCCTCGGGCCATTGACCGGAGCCGGCTTGAAACACCGCGGACCGGTGGACGTCCCCCGGTCCGGATTCGAAACCGAGTTCGGGAAAACCGGGTTCACCTACGCGCCGATTTCGTTCCGCAACAGCGTCGCGACCGTTTCGTACTCCTTGGAAACGTCGTTGATGAGGCGGATGGCTTGGTCGGTTTCGCCGTGATGAGCCGCCAGTTCGAGCGAACGGGTCAGGCTGCCCAGCCGGCGTGCTCCCATCGCGGAGCAACTGCCCTTGAGGGTGTGCGCCGTGGTTCGGATGGACTCCAAATCGCGCGCCCCCGCCGCGTCGCCCAACTGGCGGACCAGGTGGGGCACTGAATTGAGAAAGATCGCGGCCAGTTCCGAGTACAACGCCTTTCCGCCCACTTCATCGTCAGCGATCAATTCCTCACGCGCCGACCGGTCGAGGTGATCCTCCCCTTCCTTCACTGCCACCCCTGTGCGCAGGTGCTCGGGAAGGTTTCGGAGCAGGGCGGCACGGAGATCCTGGGACCTCAACGGCTTGGTAAGATAGTCGTTCATGCCCGACGCGAGGCAGCGGTCCCGGTCGCCGATCATGGCGGCGGCGGTGACCGCGATGATCGGGATCCCCGACGCGGCACCCGCTTCCCGGCGAATCCGGCGCGTGGCTTCGAACCCATCCATTTCCGGCATCTGACAATCCATCAGGATCACATCAAAGTGACCGCCGGCGAGGGCCGCCAGCGCTTCGACGCCGTTACCCGCGACGACCGATTCGCATCCCAGTTTCTTGAGGACATAGACCGCCAGTTTCTGATTGGTCGGATTGTCCTCGGCAATCAGGACTCGAAGCGCGACCGGCAATGGCGTCAGGCCTTCCGGTGCAACACTGGCTTCCGCGGATGCCGGTGCCTCCGGGGTTACTGAAGTTGAAAGTGATGACCCGCCCGTCGTCAGCGCCTCGGCGATCCGGTCGGACAACAACGCGGCCTTGACCGGTTTGAACAGGAACCCATCGCCACCACGTGCGTTCAGAGTCGAGGCCGAGGCGGAATGGGCCAGGGGCAGGATTTGAACGATGCGAGTTTCGGCCAACATCCCGTCGGCGCGGATCAACCGGATCAATTCCACCGCCCGCATGGCCCCCGGCTGATCCTCCAGCAGGAGGACCTGGATCGGCACCCCCAGCGCCGCCTGTTCCCGAAGATGGTTCAACGCCGAGACGCCATCGGAAAAGCTGCCGGCCTCCGCCACTCCCGACGCCAGGAGGAGATCCGAAAGGACCTTCTTGAATCGATTTCCAGACGCCACCACCGCGACCCGAATCCCAGCCAGCCGTGGGTCGACGGTCAGACCACCCCGGTCTCCGTTGGGCAGATGCAGCGGGATGTTGAACCAGAAACGCGTCCCCCGTCCGGGTTCGCTGTGGACCCCCATTTCGCCACCCATCAACTCGACCAGATGCTTGGAGATGACCAGGCCCAGGCCGGTGCCCGAGCTGCGGGAAACCGATCCATCCGCCTGCTCGAACGGCTGAAACAGGCGCTGAAGGTGGGCGGGATCGATGCCGCATCCGGTGTCTTCGACCGCGATGCGGAATCGCGCCTCCGTCCCCTTGACCGGATCGCAGGTCACGTCAATCACCACACCGCCGCGTTGGGTGAATTTGACGGCGTTGCCGACCAGGTTCAACACGACCTGACGGAGGCGTCCCGGATCACCGGTCACTCGGCCGGGAACGTGGGGCTGCATCGACAGCAACAATTCCAATCCCTTCGACTGGGCCCGCTCGGCGACGAGGTCGAGGGACTCTTCCAGCATCATCCTCAGGTCGAAATCGACCTTCTCCATTGTGAGTTTTCCGGCCTCGATTTTCGAGAAATCGAGAATGTCGTTGATGATCGCCAACAGGCCCTCCGCGCTCCGCAACGCCGTCTCGGCGAAGTCACGCTGCTCGGCAGCCAGCGGTGTTCCCAGCAGCAGATTGACCATGCCGATCACCCCGTTCATCGGCGTCCGGATTTCATGGCTCATCCGGGCCAGGAAATCGCCCTTGGCGCGGTTCGCCGCGTCGGCGCTTTCGCGGGCGCGCCGTTGTTCCTCCTCCGCCTGCTTCCGCGCGGTCACCTCGGTGGCGACCATGAGCAGGAATCGTGTTCCGTCGGGCCGGATCACCCGTCGTTTCATCACTTCAAACCAGCGGATGGAACCGTCCCGGGCCAGCCACTGTTCCGGGGGTGCCGCGACGTCCGTTCCGGAATCGAGCACCGACCGGTCCCCGGCGGTCAGCTCCGCCGATGCCACCGCGGCGTCGGGGATCAACGGCTCCTGCGGACCGGTCCAGCGAGTGGGATGGATTCCAAGAAACTGTGAGGCCGCGGCGTTCGAAAGCACGACCCGGCCCATGGCATCGCGGACGACCACGATGTCGGGCAGGGCTTCGATGACTTCCTGTACCAGCGTCTCGCGATGCCGCAACTCCTGTTCGATCCGCAGGCGTTCCCCGCTTTCGGACGAGAGCCGGACTTCGCGTTGTACCGCCTGCGCCTCCAGTCGCACCCGCGCCTCGTGCAATTCCCGCTCCACCCGTTGCCGTTCACTGATCTCCGCCTCGAGCGCCCGGGTCCTCCGGGCCAACTGGACCCCGAACAACGAAACACCGACGAGCACGATGCCCAGCCAGGCGGCACTCCACCGCAGGCGATTCGGGGTCCACCACGGCGCCGGACGGGTCACGTGGACATCCGCTGACGAACGCAGCCAGAGATGAAACGAACGCTGGCGGTCCGATTCGTCCGGAATGAGGCTCATGACTCCGGTCACGGCCACGACGGATTGCGCCGGAATGGCCGCCAGAACCGGGTCATTGGTCTGCAAAGGCAGGATGGCGAACAACGCATTCTGTCCCCATCGGAGGGCTAGGGTATGTCCCTGGGGACCCACCGACTGCTGTTCGAGAACTCCTTCAACCGTCACCAGGGTGGATTCGAGTTGTTCGTTGTCGTTCGTCGGGGAAGAGATCCGGAGCGGCATGGGCAGCGGCCGCGTCCCCATCTTTTTCAGCGTCGCATCGAGCAGCACAGGACTGAACGGCTCCAGCGCCGGAAACCCGAGGCACTCGACCCAATCCCCGGGCTGCAACGGTGCCTCGGTGGCGGGCTGGACCTTGACGCCGCTTTCGCCATCCCAGAGGAAGACCGCACCGTTTGGACCGGAACCCAACACCGTGCCGGCGACCCGGACCCGATGCCCCACCGCGCCCGGAGCGCCAAAACTCAACAGCGAGCTCAGCGGCCGAACTGGAAGCGCCGCGGCATTCATCGGAGGGGCTTTGATGACCCGCAACTGATCCAATCCCGGACAGAAGAGTCGCACCCCGATCAACTGCCGGCGGTCATTGAAATCCGACGCGCAGACGGCGCTCAATTCGACCCGGGAATCCACCAGGGGCTCCAATTGCCCCACATCCAGACCGGTCGGCAGCAGCACCAGGGTCCGGACACCTCCCTGTTGAATCACCAGGGTCGGCGCGCGATCCCGTCCGATCGGTGCCGACGTGATCCGGCGGAGGATGCCCCACACGGTGATCCATCGGCTGTCGAACCGACCATCGAGAAGATCCGCCAATTCGAAGCGTTCAGGAACGGGCCAGGTCCCCTTCCCCAACACCCGGACCGTCGCCGACCCACCCGACTTGCCGCCCGCCACTTCCGGCGCATATTTGCCGGGATCGGTAAATCCAGCCACCTCCACCTGGTCACCGGCATGGGGGGGCGTCACGCCCGCGGCGGTCGGGCCTGGCACAAAAAACACACCGCCCGTGCCGTCCTGAACAAAGGCGATCTCCTCCCGTTCGTCGAAGAAGGTCAGAACACCGGTCAGACGCACGGGAAGCTGCTGTTCGGCCACCGCCGGCGACAAACGCAGGATAGCGGCAGCTTCGGTCAAAGGTTCCCCGGGAGGGATCACCACGGCCGCAGCTCCGGGAGCCTGACCCAATCCGGAAAAAATGGAGGCGACGGCGAATCCCCAAATCCAGAGCGCCTGGACGAACCAGAGACTCGACCCCATCGACCGCTTTTTCAGCGGCCGCTTCGGATCCTGCGATGGAACAACGCGGAGTTTCGTGCGCCGAAATCCTCAACCCCGCCGCCCCGGAGGATCAATAGGAATCGGGCGCGATCGCAGCCGGCAGTCATTCCCGGATCGAGGCGCCCATCGAACCCCGGAATCCCTCCACCAACCGGGAATGAACCGGCGTGACCTCATCCTCGCGTAAAGTCCGATCGGCCGCCCGATAGGTCAGCGCGTAGGCCAGGCTCTTTTGACCCGCGGGCACCTGTCGTCCGCGGAAGACGTCGAAGGGATCGATGCTTTCCAGATTCGCCGGCTTGATCTGCCGCACGACCTCCAGGACCGCCTCGTGCGTGACCCCCTCGGGCACGATCATCGCCACATCCCGCCGGATCGACGGGAATTGCGGCAGCGGTTTGAAGCTCCTGACGGGATTGCGGCGCGCCAGGATCAGATCGAGATCCAGCTCGGCCAGAAAAACGGGGTCCCTCAAATCGCGTCGCTTGGCGAGGACCGGTTGCATCTGGCCCAACTGGCCCAGCACCCGTTTTCCACCCAGGGCCACCACCGCCGATTCAATCCACAACCCGGTGGCCTCGGTCCGCCGGGTGTAGGTCACGCCGCGCAACCCCGAAGCTTCCAGGATTTCTTCGACCATCCCCTTCAGATCACTGATGTCGCAGGTGACATCCCGTTCAGCACCCGCCCAGAACAGCGGATTCCGCGCCCCGGTCAGAGCCACCGCCAGACGCCAGCCTTCCACGACTGCATCGCCGGACCGATTGAAAACACGACCGATCTCGAACAACTGAACCTCGCCATTGCGCCGGGTCAGATTGTGCGACAAACAGTCGATCAACCCCGGCAACAGCGAGGGCCGCAGCGCATTCATGTCGCTGCTCAACGGATTCGCCAGCAGCACCGGCTCGACGCCGATCAGGCGCGCCGCGCCGTCGTTGATCAGCGTCTGCCCCTGCGCCTCGTTCAAGCCCAACGCCGCCAATTGCCGCCGAATTTCCGCCAGTTGATCGTACACCGCGTCAAACGGATGCGCCCCGGTCGCACGCCGCGGCGGCGTGGAGGGAATTCGGTCGACCCCGTACAACCGCGCGATTTCCTCGATCAGATCCGCCTCGCGCTTTAAATCCACGCGCCACGAGGGAATGGAAAACCGTGAGGATCCGGGAGCGTCTCCCTCAGCCGGCTGAAGCGCCAACCCGAGGCGCGTGAGCATGCCCACTTGATCCACTCCGGGAATCGCCACGCCCAACAACGCTTCCACCTTTTCATGGCGCAGGACAACCGTCTTCGCCTCGGCAACGGTCGGCCAGGCATCGACGGGCAGGCCGTCCGCGATTCCGCCCGCGGTCGCCAAGATCAGATCAGCGCACCGCCGACCGGCGGTCGCCACCGCGTTGGGATCGGCACCACGCTCAAACCGATAGCTGGCATCGGTGCGAAGCCCCAGCGCCTTGCTGGTACGTCGAATCTGGGTCGGCGTGAAATAGGCGGACTCGATGAGTACATCGGTCGTGCTGTCTCGGATCTCGGTGTTCAAACCGCCCATGACTCCGGCGAGCGCAATGCCCTTGGCCGAGTCGGCGATCAGAAGGTTTTCCGGCGTCAGTCGATGTTCACGGCCATCCAGCGTGGTGAACATCTCACCCTCGGCCGCCCGCCGGATCACCAGCGTCGGCAACCCGCCTACCCCGACCGCGGGTTCGATGAGACGCAGATCGAACGTGTGCAACGGTTGGCCGGTCTCGAGCATGACGTAGTTCGACACGTCGACCACATTGTTGATGCTGCGCAGGCCGACTTTTTCGAGCATCGACCGGAGCCAGTCCGGACTTGGTCCCACCCGGACGCCACGAATGACGCGCGCCGTGTAGCGTGGACACAAATCGGGAGCATCGATGCGGACCACCACCGGAGCCGCGCCGGCGACTGGATCGGCGGTCAATTCCGGATGACGCAACGAATTGCCGGTGAGCGCCGCGATTTCGCGTGCAATGCCGATGACACTGTTGAGATCCGGTCGGTTCGGCGTGACCTCGAGATCGTAGACCACGTCGCTTCCCGCACGGCCCAGGAATTCGGCGAACGGTTGCCCGACGGTGGCGGTCGGCGGAAGAATCAACAATCCGTCCACGGCATCTGGAAGGCCGAGTTCGGCGGGTGAACACATCATCCCATGGGATTCCACTCCGCGAATCTTTCCCACCTTGATGACGAACGGCTCCTTGTCGCCCGGCTTCGGAGGCAGCGACGCGCCCGGCAGAATGAGGGGAACCTTGTCGCCGGGCTGGAAATTCTGCGCACCGCAGACGATTTGCCGTTCACCGCGCCCATCGGCGACACGGCAGACCGACAGTTTGTCGGCGTTGGGATGTTTGTCCCGGCTGAGTACCTGGGCCACGACAATGCCTTCGAAGGCTCCCACCAAACGCTTCACGCCCTCGACCTCCAGGCCGAGCAACGTGAGACGTTCCGTGAGTTCTTCGGGCGACCAGTCGAAGTCGACGTGGTTTTTGAGCCAGTTCAGAGTGACTTTCATGGCGAATTAGAGCGTATGGCGGGAGGCGATGGAAAACAGATCAGGCCGGCTGGGGCGGGGCAACGACACGATTCAAACGCAGCCGGCGGCCCGCCCATCGGGCAACCTGCCAGCTCGGCCATTCCACCGTCAGATAGAAAAGGAAACACAGACCAAAAATGGCGGCCATGCGGGCAAACGCCCCAATCCAGGGCGCACCGGGCAGGTCGGGTCCACCCACCACACCCAGCCAAAACGTCAGCGCCGCCATATGCGTCAGGTAGATCGAATAGCTCCACCGGCCGTTCCATTCGAGCCACGCGGGTCCGGGACGCCGGGCGGCTTGAAGTATCTCCGCCCGCACCCAGCCGACCACGAGAATTGCGAACAGTTGAAGTGTCCACGGATACCCAATCTGCGGCAGTTCAGACCAGGTATGTTCCTTGAGGACCGCCGTCAGCCACGCGCCGAGCAGGATCGCGATGCGCCATAGCCCCACCCGTCCGCCGCCCCTTGAAGCGGTTGCCGGTGATTCGGTCGCAACAGTCTGAGCCAATGCACAACCGGCGAGCCACGATGGAAGTCCGAGAATCCAGGCCATCCAATGGGTGAAATTGTTAAACAACAGCGCCCGTGGTTGCCACAGAAGCAATGCCAACGCGGGAACCAACGCCAGGCCGGCCAATCGCCACCAGCCGATCCTCATTCCGACGGGCCGGAGGAAGGGATATAAGCCGTAGTAAACAACCTCGGCCACCAGACTCCACATCAGGCCTGAAGTGTCGCGAAATCCGAGTCCATGCCCCAGCGGCGTGAGTTGAAAACCATCCCAGGGCATCCGGATCCCAAGAAAACGGAATCGAAACATCAGCACCGTCATCACCGCCGCCGGCAGGCTGATTCGTATCCAACGTTGGGCCCAGAACGGCACCGGGTTTCCCAGCGGTCGATGAACGAACGGATGATGGATGACGAATCCCGAGATCACAAAAAACACGGTAACGGCGGCCGGTCCGTTGAAGAGCAGGTGCAAGCCGGTCTGCCACGCCGTTTTCACATCCGCGCCCGGCCACGGCCCGATGTGATGCAGCACCACCCACGACGCGGCGACGAACCGGATCGCATCCAGACCGGCAATCCGCTGCCGGGAGGTTGGGGATGAATCGGACGACATGAGTGCAGGAGCGAAGACGAAGGCAGCGTCGCCGGGCCAACGGGCCCATCGCGACGGACGAATCAAAATTGCCTCAGGAACCGCACGTCGTTCTCGTAGAACAAACGGATGTCGGTGATCCCATAGCGCAGCATGGCGATACGCTCGATGCCAAACCCGAAGGCCCATCCGCTCCACACTTCGGGATCGTAACCCACGGTTTCAAAGACCTTTGGATGCACCATTCCGCAGCCGGCGATCTCCAGCCAGTCCTTGCCCAGTTTCTTCACCAGGGCGTTGGTGAAATCAATCTCCAGACTCGGTTCAGTGTAGCTGAAATAATGCGGACGGAACCGCAGGCGCACGTCACTTCCCAACAGATCGCGGAACACCGCTTCAACGGTTCCCTTCAAATCGCCGACCGTCACGTTGCGATCCACGTAAAGTCCTTCGATCTGGTGGAAGGTCGGGTTGTGGGTGGCATCCGCGTTGTCACGGCGATAAACCCGGCCCGGAACGATGATCCGGATCGGTGGCGGCATTTTCTCCATCACCCGGATCTGCACCGAGGACGTGTGGGTCCGCAGCAACGGCCGGCCGGCCGCGTCCACGAAGAACGTGTCCTGCGCATCCCGGGCCGGATGATCGGCCGGCGTGTTCAGGGCATCGAAGCAATGGTACTCGTCCTCGATTTCGGGTCCGTCGGCGACGGCAAATCCCAGGCGGCGAAAGGCCCGGACGATGTCATCGGTGACCTGGGACAGCGGATGAAGCCGGCCGACACGGCGACGCCGGCCCGGCAGGGTGAAATCGGCGGGCTCGGCCGGAAGGGCGGCCTTCAACTCCAGTGTTTCGCGGCGTTGAACCAGGGCGGATTCGATCTCCAGCTTGGCGGCGTTCATCGCCTTGCCGGCCGCCGGCCGTTCCTCCTTGGAGATCGAACCCATCTCCTTCATCAGCGCGGTGAAACGTCCCCCGGCACCCAGGAAAGCACCCTTGGTACGTTCCAGGGCGGGCAGTTCTTCCGCGGACTGAAGTTCGGTGACGGCCGCCTGTTTTACGGACTCGATCTGTTCGAGCAGGGACATGGGGAAAGGATCGGGGAGACGGTGACGAGAAGCGAGAAGAAGGCGGCGGGCGGTCCGGACAGCAAAACGGGCGACCGTTGGCGGCCGCCCGTTGCTGAAAAAGAATGCCCGGGAAAATCCCGGTGCGAATCAGACCTTGGCGGCCTTGGCCTTGAGTCCGTTCTGGGCGACTTCGACCAACTTGACGAAGGCGGCGGAATCGGTGGCGGCGAGGTCGGCCAGCACCTTGCGGTCGATGGCGCACTGGGCAGCCTTCAATCCTTCCATGAAACGGCTGTAGGTGATCCCCGAGGCGCGCGCCGCGGCATTGATGCGGATCTGCCACAGGTAGCGGTATTCGCGCTTCTTACGGCGGCGATCGCGATAGGCGTATTGGAGGCCGTGGTCGACGGCGTCGCTGGCGTAACGGTACAGCTTGCTGCGCTTGAGGCGAAAGCCCTTGGCGAGCTGAAGCATCCGTTTGCGACGTTTGCGGGAGGCAACTGCGTTGGTAACGCGCATGGTGAGGTCAGTTTAAAGTGGAAGATGCGGATCCGTGGACGTGAGCCGTTCGGCGTCAGCGGGTGAACGGCAGGCACGCCTTGATCTTGTATTCGTCGCGGGGGCTCAGAATGAAAGACTTGCCCAGACGACGACGGCGCTTGGAACTCTTGCCCGACAAGAGGTGCCGCATGCCGGAGTGGCGTGCCTTGATCTTGCCACCGGCGGTAATTTTAAACCGCTTGGCCACCGATTTCTTCGTTTTGATTCCCTTCGGACGACGCATAAAAAGCCTTCAATTCCCTTCGTAAAAGAGCGCGCAGCATAGGAACGAAAGTCGTCGGTGCAAGGGATTTTTCTTCGATGACAGGGTGACTCCCCTCTTTTTGGAGGCTAATGTCACCCCGTGTCGCCCCGCCGAAGGCCCCTGTTTATAGCCCTTTCAGCCCTTGCGGTCGCCTGGTTGATCGCCCTCGGCGGACTCTTTATTGCCCGCGCCATCAAAATCACTCCAGAGCGGGTCCGGGCGTTTTTACACGACATCGACCTTGCTCATTTGACCGGCGAGGCTCGGACACGGGCACTGGCCAAATTGGCATCGATGTGGAACGCCCTCACCCTGGAGGAACGGAAGCAGGCCCGGATGAGCCCCGACTGGCGCCGTTGGTTCGCGGCGATGACGGACGAAGAGAAGGCTTCGTTCTTGGAAAGCACCCTGCCTTCCGGCTTCAACCAGATGATGACGGCCTTCGAACAAATGCCTCCCGAACGCCGGCGAAAGGCCATCGAGGATTCCGTCCGCCGGTTGCGCGAAGCCCGGGAAACCGCCGCGGACGAAGGTGACCCTGCAACAGGAACGGATGCGCCACCTTCCATTCCACGGGCGGTCCAAGAACGGGTCGTCCAGGCCGGGTTGAAGTCGTTCTATGACTCGGGTTCGACCCAGTTGAAGTCGGAAATGGCCCCATTGCTCGAGGAACTCCAGCAGAACATGGAGAGCGGCCGATTGTTCCGGGAACCCCGCCGTCCCCGTCCGAACCCATGAGAGCGCGGCCCAACCTGCCGACGGCCTTCACGCTGATCGAGCTCCTCGTGGTGATCGCGTTGATAGCCGTGCTGGCGGGTCTCCTCCTTCCGACACTCGGCCGCGCCACCGGCACCGCCCGCGCCACCGCCTGCCTTTCCAATCTCAAACAGGTCGGCGTGGCCCTGCATCTGTATCTCGATGAGAACCGGAACATCCTCCCGGTGATGCAAAACCGTCCCCGCGGCGCAACGTTGCCCGTCGGCACTTCGGTCGAGGAGGTCCTCCTCCGCTTCCTCGGTGCGACCCAGGTGCTCCGCTGTCCCGGCGACCGGGAACGCTGGTTCGAGGACACCGGCTCGAGTTACTTCTGGAATTTCCTGCTCAACGGACAACCGGCCGACCGCCTCCGGGTCTTTGGCCTGACGGTCCGCGACAACCGCATCGCCTTGTTCAGCGACAAGGCCGGATTCCACGCCGCACGCGGGCGCGGTCGCGAGAAAAACCACCTCTACTCCGATGGCGCGGTGAAGAACTTCTTCGTGCTGGAAACGGAGACCACCGCCAAATGATTCGAATCGAGAGCCTCAGCAAGGCGTTCGCCGGTCGTGCCGCGGTCCGCGCCCTCGATCTTGAAGTCGCTCGCGGAAACATCTTCGGTCTACTGGGTCACAATGGCGCCGGCAAAAGCACCACCATCGGCATGTTGCTCGGGCAGGTCTGGCCCGACGCCGGCACGCTCCGGATCGATGGGCACGATGTCTTTCAAAACCGTTCCGCCGCGCTGGCCCGGGTCGGTGCCATTTTCGAGGCACCCGTTTTTTATGACTACCTGAGCGGCTGGCGAAATCTCGAAATCCTCGCCAGTTACACCGCCGCCACGCCCCCGGCCCGGATTCGGGAAGTGGTCGACTGGGTGGGTCTTACCGGCCGTGAACGGTCGACGGTCCGCACCTATTCCCACGGCATGCGGGCTCGCCTCGCGCTCGCCCAGGCGCTGCTGCCGGGACCGGAATTGCTCATCCTCGACGAACCCACCAACGGGCTCGATCCGGAAGGCATCCACGAGATGCGCCACACCATTCAACGGCTGCACCGGGAGCTCGGACTGACCATTCTTCTTTCGAGTCACCTGTTGAGCGAAGTGGAACAGTTGTGTTCCCGCATCGCCGTGATGAACCGCGGTGAAAAAGTGTTCGACGGACTGTTGAGCGAGGCGCGCAGCGGACCGACCTGGGTTCACCTGCGGACCGACGATTTTGTCGCCGCCGCCGCGGAATTGCAGGCCGCGGGATGGGTCCGCCGGCATCAGGACGGACACCGACTCGAACTCGCACCGACCGCCACCACCGCCGATCTCGCCCGGCATCTGGTTCACGCCGGCCGGCCCGTTCACGAACTCGCGCCAGAACGGCAGACGCTGGAAAGTTTTTACCTGTCGTTGATGCGCCCCAACGCCTCGCCGGACGAAACATCGACCGCCGTCCCGCCCGTTCAATCCACCGCAGTCTCCTGATTTCACGGCCCATGTTCTTCACCCAACTGCGCCACGAGCTCTGGAAACTGTTCGGAAAGAAGCGAACTTATATCGGGTTTGGCGCCTTCCTGCTGGCTCAGAATGCCATCATTCTGATGTTCCGCTTCAGCCGCGCCACCCAGGGCATGCGCCGCACGCTCGAAGGGGGCGGCTATCCCGTCGCCGATTTTCTCACCGCCATCACCATCGCCACCCAGGTGGTGATCCCCATCGCCTACCTGTTGCTGCCCCTCTACGCCGCGCTGGTGGGAGGTGATCTGGTGGCCAAGGAAGCCGAGGATGGAACCCTGCGAATGATTCTCGCCCGACCCATTTCACGCCTTCGGTTGCTCGCCCTGAAATGGCTGGCAGGTGCCCTGTTTTCAATCGTCCTCGCGCTATCGCTCGGGATTTTCGGCCTGCTGTTCGCCTCGATTTGGTTTCCCCAAGGCGGACTGTTCGCCAGCCTGCCGGGTGAGGGTTCCGGGTTCAGTCTGTTCGCCGCGAACGAGGGACTTTGGCGCTATGGGATGGCCCATGTTGTTCTCGCATCGAAGGCCATCACCGTCATGGGCATGGCCTTACTGTTCTCGTGTTTCAACATGAAGCCGGCGGCTGCAACCGTTCTCGCGCTCACCTTGCTGTTCGCCAATTTCGTGCTGATGAACATCCCGTGGTTCCAGGAATACCGCACGTGGTTCATCACCTATCATCTCAACGCGTGGCAATGGTTGTTTCTACAACCCGTCCCCGGGGCCCGAATGATCGAATCGCTCTCCCTGCTTGCCGGATTTAACATCACCTTTTTCGTGATCGGCGCGACGGCGTTTCAAATGCGGGACATCAAGTCCTGACGGGATGACCCCAAAAATGGGAGATTTGGACGGAATGGACGGAATGAACCGGATCGGATCCGTTTTTCGGAAGCTGGTATGAATTCTGCCTTTGAGGGTCGTCCTATCGCTGGCCTGGAATTGGGAAGAGCGGCACGGACAGCATGAATTGCCGCGGATTCCTATTGAGCTGTTCCAATTCGGTTCATTCAGTCCATCCCGTCTCAATCAGTGAATCCGTGTCCCGCTTCGGCTCCCTCCGCATCGTTTTCAGCTCCCGCTCATTCCACCACCCAGTGCCCGTTCCTGCGCGTCAGCAGGGTCTGGGACCAGACAACGTAGCCCAGCGGTGTCGTGGTGTCAGGATTGCCACAGATCAACCAGAGCCCGTCCGGACCATTGTCACCCACCACGTGAAAGGTCTGCCACGGATTCCGGGTCATCCAACGCCAGAGCTCACGGAATCGCCCCTGCTTCACACGACCGAACACAACGTCCAGGGCGGACCGGTGGGCCGCCATCAGGATCTCCCGCCGTTCCTCCAACGAATACCGATCCGACATCCGCACTGCAGGCGGACGCAACCACACCAAACCACCCGCCAAAACGAGACAGACCCCGAGCCCGAGGAGAATCCAGGTGCGATGTCGTTTCATGGCAGTCGCGAAAAGGAACAGCGCGACGAAAACGTGGAACGCCGGTCGCGACGTTGAGTCGGTCGTTTGCAGACCGGCTGAAGCCGGAACTCCGGTGGGCGGCGACCCAAGCCGGACTCTGATCCGCACCGGTGTTCGGGCGGTCCCGTTTTCCTGTCCTCTCGTTTTCCCGTCTTCACCACTCACTCCCCGGCGCGGAATTCCACCCACGGCTGACTGGGACGATCCTTCAGCAGGCCCTGCTGCCAGTCGTATTGCGGATGCGCCCGCAGAAACCGGTCGGCGAAGAAACCGATGCCGTCCGCCGAACCCCAGCGGCCGATAAACCGCATCTGTTTGGCCAGCCGTGCATCGACCACCTTGCCGTCGAACGTGCCCGACGGATCGAACGGCTCCGGTCCTCCAAATTGTTCCGCATCGAGCTCAAAATGTCCGCAAAGCGTGCGACTGCCCGGCTGCCGCTTCTCCAGGTAGACATCGTAGTCGTCCGCCAGGAATTGTTCCGCTTTCGCCGCGGTGATGCGCCCCTTGTTCTCCGACATTAATTGCTTCCAGCGGACCCGTCGCGCCGCGGCGGACTTGCGGATGTCGGTGGGGCTGCGCTCGGTTTCCAGCCGGAGCAACGCCCGATCCTCCGCGACATTCGACCCGGCGAAATAGCCGTCCTTTGTCGATTCATAAGCGACGTATTTCAATCCCAACTCCAGCCGGGCGATCTCGCCGGAATTAACGTCGCCGATCAGCCAGGCATTGGCGTAGCCGCCATTGTTGCCGCGCCGCATCACGTCGGACCATTCGGCCAGGGTGCGCGTGTCCTGGGTCGCCCGACGGAACCGCACGAACTCAGGAACGCCATTGGTGTCGAAACTGGAGAACTGCCCGATGGTCGTCTCGCACCCCACCAGGCCGCCCGCGGTGAGGAAAAAATCGGTGCCGCTGTGGATGAAGCCTGGCTGGGTCTGCATCAGGATGTGCTGGCCGGTCGTTGGCACCAAATCGAGGACCACGTTGGCCACCGCCTCCGTGAAATCGAACATGGTGTTGTGCCCCATCACCACGCCGTGGTCGGCGGTCCAGGAGCCGGTGGCGATGAAGGCGCTGCAACGTTCCCGGTTGGGAGCCGTTTTTTCGTCGGCGAGACGCTTCTTCTCCTGCGGCCACCAATAGCCCTCGAATTCGAGCTGCGCGTTGTAGGCGACGATCTCATCCCGGGTGGTGGCGATTCCCCGGGCGTTCATTCCGGCGACGATACCGTCGATCTCCGCCAGATTTTCCGGATCAACTTTGGGCGTCATCAGCTCGGAGGCGCGCTTCACCAGCCAGCCCCAAGTCATGCCGCTGTTGTATTCCCAAACTTTTCGATGAACACGCAGCAGCTCGCCAATCTCGCGAGCCAGCAGATAGCCATGTTGAAAACCACGGGCGGAACCGTCGCCTTCGACGTGCAGGTAAATCCATCCGCGCCGCTCAAAGCGTTTGGCCTTCGAAACCCACTCCTTCTCCCCGGGACTCAACTCCGCCGCCGAAAGCGTCGCGGTGAAGGTGAGGAGAGCGAGGATCCAGCGGAGGGCGGGTTTGGCCTTCATCGACGGACGATGCGCCGGAGAGAGCCGCCCGGCAAGCCGCTCGAGGCGAAGGAAAAGGGGAAAAGGAAAAAGGCAAATGGGGGATTCAGAGCGACCGGAGTTTCGGCGCCATCACCGCCCCTGTGGAGTGCGCCGGCAGAGCGCAGCGACGACGGCGCTATGGGACCGCTCGTTGAGAAAAACCGGCGGTGAGATTGCAGTCGATGCGAAGGGGAAACCGCTTCGACCAGGGTCGTGGTCACCGGTTCCATAGCGGCGTGGCGCTACGCTTCCCGCCGCAGTCCATAGGAGGGCGACCCCGCGTCGCGGACGTCATTTGCCCTGATCTGCCACACCAGTCGGCAGGAAATCCACCTGGGCGCTCAGTTCCGGGGTCAGAAAATGGTCCGGCTTCAGGATCTGCACCTTCACCTGCAGCGTCCCCTTCTGACGGCTGGCCTCCGGGGCGCGTTCGACGACCACTCCGTCATAAACATGATCGCGGAAGGCCACCGGGCTCACTTTGCATTTTTGTCCCAGCGACACTTTGGCCAGGTCGGACTCGCTGAGATCAATTTCCACCTGGAGATCGGTCGGGTCGGCCACGGCAATGAGCGAGGTGCTCGGTCCCCGCGTTCCACCGAACGTTTGTGGCGAAACCAGTTCGTTCGGATCCACCAGTTTTTCAAGGACGACCCCGTTGACCGGTGACCGGATGATGCACCAGTCGAGGTAGGTCTCGATCAACTGGCGGGATCCCTTGAGCGGCTTGAGTTGGGCCATCGCCGAGGACGCCGCCAATCGGGCGTCATCGAGCATCTTTTGCATTTCGACTTTTTTCCCAACCAGTTCCTCCGCCCGTTGCAGATCCTTCTGGGCCCGCTCCACCGCGACGTTGGCAACGGCGATCTGACCGTCCACCTCGGCCAGCCGGGCCCGGTATTCAGCATCGTCGAGCAACACCACCACCTGACCGTTGGTGACCGCATCGCCCTTCTTGACGCCGATCCATTTTACCACCCCCATGAACCGCGGGCTGAGTTCGATGCGTTCCCGGTTC
The DNA here is from genome assembly GCA_903907925.1 of uncultured Verrucomicrobiota bacterium. Classification (GTDB taxonomy): domain Bacteria; phylum Verrucomicrobiota; class Verrucomicrobiia; order Limisphaerales; family UBA9464; genus CAIVQB01. Next base: position 114,096 of record CAIVQB010000092.1, on the reverse strand, counting down.
ACGATGTAACCGCTGGTCGTGAGAATGGATCCCTCCACGCCTTTGGAAGCCAGAGATACCGACACGGCTCCCGAACTGTTGGTGGAGCCCGGTGTCGAATAAAACGTAGTCCCCTTGCCGATCTCGCCATGGCTGGATTTCATCCCGCCGCGTTGGGAATCCGATGCCCGCGGAACGGCGAAATAGGCGATGACCGCAGTGATCAGAATGACGCCCGCGATGATCATCCAAAGTCCGCCCTGGGAGCGTTGCTTGCGTTCGGAGGCGATCCTCAATTGCTGAAGTTTGTCGTCGGTCATAGGGATTTGAGGGCGGCAATCACGGGAAGACGGGAGGCGCGCAGAGCAGGAAGCAGGCTCCCTGCAAAACCAATGGCCGCGGAAAAGGCGACGCCAAGAATCATAAGATCCGGCGTGACCCGAAACTGGAAAACGGTCTCGGCAAACGACTGGAAATCCAGCGTCCCGAAATTGATGCCCCGCAGCACCACATAGACATACACAAACCAGGCGAGCGACGAACCGAGAACGCCTCCGATCATTGCCAGAAATGATCCTTCGATGAGAAAACTGGCGACGATCGAGCGTCGTGAAAAACCCAGCACGCGGAGAGTTCCGATCTCGCGGGTGCGCGAAGCCACGCTGGCATACATGGTGTTCATTGCTGCGAACACCGCGCCGATCGACATGGCAATGCCCAGGAACCCGGCGAGATACTTGATCGGGACGGCGGTCATGGTCTGCTTGGCGTAGTAGTCCACCTCCCTTTCTGCGCGCAATGACAGCCGTTTGTCCGATTCAATCCGCCCGATCAATTCACTCATGGCCGCCGGATCCGCGGGCCGGAACAACAGGCTCGAATACATGTCGCGATCAAAGATGGCGCGGCATTCGTCGGCATCCATCCACGCCTCGGAATCGAACGCGCTTCCGGTGCCATCAAAATGCCCCACGACGTTCAATCGTTCCGCACCGGCCTTGAAGGTTCCGCCGATCTCGAATCCATCGAAGCGGCTGGCGAGCCGTCGGGCGACCACCACCTCGCGGTGCCCCGGTTTGAACCAGCGTCCTTCCACCAGCGTGACCTGCGGACGCAACTCCATCCCACGCGGCGTGACGCCCCGGAGCAGCGTGTTGGCCTCGCCCGGCGCCCCGCGGCGCGGCGCACTGACGATCATGACCAACTCGGCCGACACCACCGGTTCGCCCGCTTCGTTCCGGGCAATCCCCTTGAGAAACTGCACCGTGCGAAACTGTTCACGTGACACCAGGCTGCCGGACTCCGCCTGCGAGCCCTTGCGCACCACGATGATGTTGCGCGGATCGCCGGTGTTGCCGTTGGTGCGTTCGATGCCCCGGGCGAGTCCGCGCAGCAGGACAAACACCGCCACCACCAGCGCGATGCCAAGGATGGTGGAGACCGTCGACCGCCACCGGACGATGACGTTGCGAAAATTGTATTTCAGGGGCAGGGCCACGGGGGGAAACCGAGTTCAAAGTTCAAAGTTCAAAGTCCTATGGAGTGCGCCGGCAGAGCGAAGCGTCGACGGCGCTTTTGAGCCCGGGCTCGACGAATAACCGCCGGTGCACCGCACGCCCTAAACCCAGGCCCGACGATTCCGCCCCATCCTCCGCCCGACCGGTTCCAAAGCGGCGTGGCGCTACGCTTCCCGCCGCACTCCATAGAAAGAGTCCAGTTCACACAGGCCGGCAGCCTTCTGTTCGGAGGTTGTGACATCTATCTTGAGATTCAATCGAGCGTCTTCAACCCCTGCACCACGCTGATCCGGGCCATGGCGATCGAGGGGCTGATCGATGCCACGATGCCTAGCAGCGCGGCCACCACTCCACCCGTCGCCATGATGCGCGGGGTCACTTCGAAGTAGAGCAGGAAGCCCTTGGTCAGCTTCTGGAGATCGATGCCGGTCCAGATCGCCCAGGCTCCAAAAATGCCCAACATCCCACCCGCCAGTGCAAGACCGAAGCTCTCGGCGAGTATGAAACTGAAGAGTTCACGCCGGCGAAATCCCAGAGCTTTCAACACCGCCAGTTCGCGGAACCGTTCGCGGACGGCCATGCTCATGGTGCTGACCGTGACCAGCATCAGGGTGAACACCACCACCGTGCTCACCGATCCAATCAGCAGCTTCACGTTGCCCAGCATGCTGATGAATCCCATCTGGAACGCCCGCTCCGTCTCGGCGCGAACCTCGGCCGAGGTGTTCGCAAAGGCGGCATTCACCCGGGCGATCACGTCATTGGAAGTCTCCGCCGATGCCACCCGCATATACCAGGTGCCCACCGTCCCGGGATTGCCCATCAGTTCGTCCAACAACTTGTGGTGAAAGAACACGCCGCGGTCGTCGACGGTTCCCTGGAACACCGCGGCAATTTTGAGATCCGGGTCCACCGGATAGAACGTTCCACTGAACCGCATCCGATCCCCGATCTTGAGTCCGTACCGCTTCATGGTGTCGGCCCCGACAAAGCAGGAAGTCCGGTCGGCGACGAAATCATCGTAACTGCCCTCAGCGATCCGGCCTTCAACCATCAGGCCCTTGAACCGTGCCGGATCCACCGCAAACTGGGCGAAACTGGTGACGGTTTCTTCGCGGAAATTCCCACCGAAAAAAGTAAACGGCGACACCGCGACGACACCCGGAATCTTATCGATGACCGCGAGTTGTTTGGCCGGGAGCGGTTGAGCGAGGGACACTTTGTTGCGGGCAATGATTCGCAACGAAGCCGCCTCACTCTCCGGCGGAATGGTCAGCTCGCGCTCGAGGGTCAACAACGTCACCAGCAGACCGCAACTGACCGCCACGCTGATCACCGTCAACAACGCGCGGCGCCGGTTCCGCAGGGCGTTCTTGATCACGAACGACGCCAGGGTCACGGGGTGATCTCTCCTTTTTCCAAATGCAGACTGCGGCTGCCGAATGCGGCCGACTTGGGATCGTGCGTCACCATGATCACCGTCTTGCCCGCATTCCGGCTGAGCGATTGCAGGATGGTGAGGACATCGCCGGCGGATTTTGCGTCGAGATTGCCGGTCGGTTCATCGGCAACGATCAATGCCGGATCGGTCACCAGCGCACGGGCAATCGCCGCGCGCTGCTGCTGTCCGCCGGAAAGCTGGTCCGGCCGGTGATGCCCGCGGTCCGCCAGCCCGACCAGTTCCAACGCGGTCGCGACCTGACGGCGCCGCTCTTTCGAATCCAGATCGGTGAGGAGAAGCGGCAACTCGACGTTTTCGGCCGCGGTGAGAACCGGGATGAGATTGAAGCTCTGGAAGACGAAGCCGACGTTCTGATTCCGCCATTCGGCCAGCTGCGATTCGTTGAGACCGGCGATGTTGATGCCCTGGACCACGGCCGAGCCCGAGGTCGGACGGTCAATCCCGGCGATGATGTGGAGCAGCGTCGATTTTCCGGAGCCCGAAGGCCCCATCAACACGACGAACTCGCCGGGAAGGATGTCGAGCGAAACACCGTTCAGGGCGGTGACGTTGAGGTCGCCCTGAAGATAGGTCTTGGTCAACTCCCGGATGACGACGATGGGTTCGGCAGCCATAAGGCCGCCGACAGGTAGCCGAAGCCACCCCGCACCGCAACCCCGGCGGCTGTCATTCGGGAGCCAATCGGGTCAGCCCGCGGGCGTGATCCCGAGCACCATGTCGAACTTCGCGCGGAGCTCGCCGGCTTTCGCGCCGGCCAACGGCGTAAACGGCACGGTCACCGCTGCCTGCTCTTTGGGGCCTTTCAACCCCTTCCAGACACCGTCCTTCACATTCTCCGGGTGTCCCTGGATGTAGCATTGGGTGGTCAGGAGGTCGCGCCCAGCCCGCTTGACCTTGAAATGGATATGGGGAGTGCGTCCGGGATAGGGCACCGGGCGGATGGTACGGAACAGATACTCACCCGATGAACCGGTCAGGAACCGTCCAAACCCCTGGAAATGTTTGTCACGCTTGGCACCACCGTCGCTGCCGGAGTGCAGGTAAACGCCGTTGGCATCGGCCTGCCAGATTTCCACCAGGGCGTCGCGGATCGGATCACCGCGGGAGTCCAGCACCCGACCGCTCAGGTAGGTCACCAAACCTGCCGCCGGGGTGATGTCGTTATTAAGAACGATCAGGTCATTGTCGGTGTCGAGCGGAAGATGGTCGGGATAAAATGGTCCCTCGGTCTGGGCGGGCGTCCGCATCAATTGCTCGGCGAAGGCACCCGGAACGGCGAACAGCGAGGCTGCAAACCCAAGCTGGGTCAGGAATCGGCGACGGGCTGGTGACGGAAGATAAAGGTTCATGGACGGCGGGTGGGTTAAGGCGGGGTGCTGCGGAGACGCTGCTCCTGCAATCCATCCCAAGGCCAGCCGATTTTTTCGGGCGGCGCCGTTCGAGCAAGGTGCCGATGGGTTCAATGTCCGCTTTCCGGTATTGCTCCTCTGCGAGGGATCCCGATTCACTTCACGGAATGTCCGAGATCAATCTTCCCGCGGTTGTGGCCGAATTGACGTCCGCATCGGATCGTTACGAAGCCGCGCTGGTGAGAAATGACGTGCCGGTGCTGCAGGAATTGTTCTGGGACTCACCCCACGTGGTTCGGTTCGGTGCGACCGAGAATCTGCACGGAACGGCGGAGATCGAGGCTTTCCGCAAATCCCGACCGGCGGCGGGACTCGCCCGAACAACAGTACGTCGGGACATCGTCACCTTCGGGAATGACACCGGTTCGGTCACTCTGGAATTCGCCCGCGGCGGCAATGACTCGCCCCAAATCTTCGGGCGACAAAGCCAGTTTTGGCGCCGTTTTCCACAAGGGTGGCGGGTCGTATCCGCCCACGTCTCGCTACTGCCGGCAGGCCCGCCCGCCGCAACAACGGCGGTCAACGTTTCACAAAACCCTGCACCTTGAGCCAGAAGACGAGGTCGGCTGCCCACGGGTGGGCGCCTTCAAAGCCGGGCGGCTTGGATTGCAGGCCGATTCCGTGCCGACCCTGTTGGTAGATGTGAAGATCAAAGGGAACACCACTGCGCTGGAGCGCCGCTGCGAACTCGAGTGAATTCCGGACCGGCACGGCCTGGTCTTCGTAGGTATGCCAGAGGAACGTGGGCGGAGTTCCCGGTGAGACCTGTTTCTCATTCGACAGAAGTTGGATCAGCTCGGCAGAGGGAAACTTGCCCAGCAGATTCTCCCTTGAACCGGAGTGTCCGTAAGCCTCCATGGTGATGACCGGATAGCAGAGGATCCCGGCGTCGGGCCGCGAGCTCTCGCGGTCGACGGGATCGGCAGCATCGGCTTTTCCGAGGTCAAAATGGGTCAGAAGGGTCGAGGCCAGGTGACCGCCCGCGCTCGATCCCATGATTCCAATATGATGGGTATCCACCTTGAAGTCGTCTACCCGCGAGCGGACCACCCGGACCGCCCGCGCCGCATCCTGCAACATGGCGGGATGCCGGTATCCATGGCTGCCGAGGCGATACTTCAAGACAAAGGCAGACACGCCCTGTTGGTTCAGAAAGAGCGCGTAATCCGGTCCTTCGTGAGCGGCGAGACCTCCGTAGCCACCGCCGGGACACACGACCACCGCCGCACCGGTCGCGGTCGCCGGATCCGCGAGATAAGGCGTCAACGTTGGCACGTCATTCGTGCCGGTTCCCAACGCGCCCGGGGCACCGTCGGGCCAGAGCGGGAATGCGGGCAGAATCTCAGCGCGCAAAAAGTGGGTGAACGAAAGCATGGCCAGGAAGGCGGCGAAGAGTTTCATGAGGACCCGAGCATCAAAGCCGCAGTCGGGACGACCTTCAAGCCCGACCCGCTGAATCGATTGAGTCCGTCAGGATTCGTTTTGCGTTCGGCGGCTGGATTCCCACGCCCGGCTGGTGTCTTCTTCCGCGGTGACTCCAGCTGCCTGCCTGACCGCATCCACGCCCGACGTGTTTGAAATCCGGACCCGAGCCCCGGGACCGGCGGGCAAGCTGCCCATCACGGAGGACCTTCTCCTGAACCGGCCGAGCGGGGATCTGTTCGGCCTGACCCAAAACGCCGGGATGGGTTGGAACCCGGCGGAACTCGGGCGCGATTCCTTTCTCATCCTCAGCACCCAGGGCGGGTTGCGGGCACCCGATGGTTCACCCATTGCGCTGGGCTATCACACCGGCCACTGGGAAATCAGCGAATTGGTCAAGACCGCCGCCGCCGAATTCCGCCTGCGCAAGACCCTGCCGTTCGCCGGATTTGTCTCCGATCCCTGCGACGGTCGCACCCAGGGAACCACCGGGATGTTCGATTCCCTGCCCTATCGCAACGACGCCGCCATCGTGTTTCGGCGCCTGATCCGCTCGCTCCCGACCCGTAGCGGAGTCCTGGGAATCGCGACCTGCGACAAGGGACTCCCGGCGATGTTAATGGCACTGGCCGGCACTCCAAACCTGCCGACGGTGGTGATCCCCGGGGGCGTGACTCTGCCGCCCTCCAACGGTGAAGACGCCGGAAAGGTTCAAACGCTCGGCGCCCGCTATGCGCATGGTCTCGTGACCCTGGAAGAGGCGGCGGAACTCGGGTGTCGCGCCTGCGGGAGTCCCGGCGGTGGATGCCAGTTTCTCGGGACGGCCGCCACCGCCCAGGTCGTCGCCGAGGCTCTCGGTCTCGCCCTGCCCCATTCCGCACTCGCCCCAAGTGGTCAACCGGTCTGGCGTGAACTCGCCGTTCAATCCGCCCGCGCCCTGGTCGACCTCGCCGCCGCCGGTGTTCGAACCCGCGACGTGCTGACGGACGCCAGCATTCGCAACGCCATGACGGTTCACGCGGCGTTCGGCGGTTCCACCAACCTGTTACTACATATTCCCGCCATCGCCCACGCCGCCGGACTTCGACGGCCCACGGTCGCCGATTGGACGGCTGTGAATCGGGCCACGCCCCGACTGGTGAGCGTCCTGCCGAATGGCCCGGTGCATCATCCGACGGTTCGGGCGTTTCTCGCCGGCGGCGTTCCGGAGGTCATGCTCCACCTGCGCGCATTGGGTCTGCTCGATCTCGAAGTGTTGACCGTGAGTGGGAAGCGGCTTGGCGATGTTCTGGAGGCTTGGGAAGCGAGCGAACGCCGAAGCCGGTTCCGCGCGTTGTTGCTGGAAAAGGACGGCGTCGAACCCGACGACGTCATCCTGCCGCCCGCCCAGGCCCGCGCCCGGAACCTTACCAGCACGGTCACCTTCCCCACCGGCAACCTGGCGCCGGAAGGATCGGTGATCAAATCGACCAGCATCGATCCGTCGGTCGTCGATGCCGACGGCGTCTATCGCCATGAGGGCCCGGCCCGGGTGTTCGTCAGCGAAAAGACGGCGATCGCTGCGATCAAACGCGATGCCATCCACGCCGGCGATGTCCTGGTGCTGATCGGCGCCGGCCCGATGGGAACCGGCATGGAGGAAACCTATCAGCTCACCAGCGCGCTCAAGCATCTTCCGTTCGGCAAACACGTCGCGTTGATCACCGATGCCCGGTTCAGCGGGGTGAGCACCGGCGCCTGCGTCGGCCACATGGGACCTGAAGCGCTGGCCGGCGGACCGGTCGGACGTCTGCGGGACGGCGACCGGATCCGGCTGGTAATCGACCGCGTGGGCCTGATCGGTTCCGTCGATCTGGTGGGAGCGGACGGACGCCTGTTCTCTCCCGAGGAAGGCACCGAAATCCTCGCCGCACGCGCGCCCCATCCTCAACTGGCACCGCATCCCGATCTCCCAGACGACACCCGTCTGTGGGCCGCGTTGCAGGCCGTGAGCGGGGGTCCGTGGGGTGGGTGTGTTTATGATGTGGACGCGCTGAATGCGCGGCTCAAGGGGAGTGAGTTGACAGGTTGAAGAGATGAAGGGTTGCAGAGTTGAAGAGGACCGCGGTCCCACGTCGCCCCCTCTTGCTCATCATCTTAATCTTAATCCCCTCCATCCTCATCCCCATTGCCACCTCCCCGTCGTCATCCCGTCGCCGCCCTTGAGCGCCAACGGCGCGCCCCATCTCAATGCCACCAAGCAGAAATCGGAAATTCCACGTTTTAATGGACAGAACACTCGCCGAACGGGACAAATCAGGCGTCCGGCGAGTGATCTTCTGATACGGCGGTCCCGAATTCCGGCCTCATCCTCCACCTTCGCTTCAATCCGCAAATGATAGGGAAAAGACTATGAGCAAAGTCCGTGTTTTGGTCGGCACGAAAAAAGGCGCATTCATCCTCACCGCCGATGGCACCCGAAAGAATTGGGAGGTCAGTGGACCCCATTTTGCGGGCTGGGAGATGTATCATTTGAAGGGCTCCCCGGTGGATCCCAACCGCATCTTCGCCTCGCAGACCAGCGGTTGGTTCGGTCAATTGATCCAACGCTCGGACGACGGGGGCAAGACTTGGGAACCGCCGGGCGGCGACAAGACCCCAGCACCCGGCGAGTTTCCAACCGGAGCGAGCAACAAGTTCGTCTACGAGGGCGAGGTCGGCACCCACAAATGGTATGACGGCACTCAGCATCCGTGGGAATTCAAGCGCATCTGGCATCTGGAACCGTCGTTGACCGATCCCGACACCGTGTACGCCGGTGCCGAGGATGCCGCGTTGTTCAAGACCACCGATGGCGGGAAATCGTGGAAGGAACTGCCCGGTTTGCGCGGTGCGAAGGGTCATCTCTGGCAGCCCGGCGCCGGCGGCATGGGGCTCCACACCATCGTGCTCGATCCGAGCGATCCCAAACGAATTTATATCGCCATCTCGGCGGCCGGGGCATTTCGCACCGACGACGGCGGCATCACCTGGCGACCGATCAATCGCGGATTGAAGTCGCCTTATGAACTTCCCGATCCGGACGCCGAGGTCGGACATTGCGTTCACCGCATCGCCATGCACCGGGCGCGTCCCGGCGTTTTGTACATGCAGAAGCACTGGGACATCATGCGTTCCGACAACGCCGGTGAACTCTGGTCCGAAGTGAGCGGCAATCTCCCGTCGGACTTCGGCTTCCCGATCGATGTCCACGCGCACGAGCCGGAAACCATTTACGTCGTGCCCATCAAGAGCGATTCCGAGCATTTTCCGCCCGACGGAAAACTGCGGGTCTATCGAAGCCGAACCGGTGGCAACGAATGGGAACCCCTGACCCGCGGACTTCCCCAGCAGGATTGCTATGTGAACGTGTTGCGGGACGCGATGGCGGTGGATTCCATGGATCCGTGCGGCGTGTATTTCGGGACCACTGGCGGCCAGGTCTATGCCTCGGCCGACAATGGCGATTCCTGGACTGCGATCGTGCGCGATCTTCCCGCCGTATTGTCCGTCGAAGTCCAGACCCTGCCATGATTCGTCTGGTCCTGCCCTACCACCTCCGGAAGCTGGTGGGCTGCGACGGCGAACTGCAACTGGAGGTCGGTGGCCCCCTCACACTCGGGGCGGTGCTGGACGCGCTGGAGGCCCGCCATCCGGTGCTGCGCGGAACCGTTCGTGATCACGGGACGCTCCGGCGACGTCCCTTCATCCGGTTCTTCGCCTGCAAGGAAGATCTATCGAACGAACCGGTGGAAACTCTGCTGCCGGAGGCGGTGGTGAATGGGATTGAACCCTTGCTGATCGTCGGAGCGATGGCGGGAGGGTGAGTGTCCGAAAGCGTTGGAGCGGTTGAATTCCAGCGATGGAATTCGTTCAACGCGCAACAGAGGCGAAGAGGGGGCTCTGGTGGAATCGAGCCCTCCGGGAGGCGGCCGGGCCGGTTTTATCGGCGCTGACCGAGGCTGGGATGGAAGGTGCTGTTGGTGTCGCAGAGGAGAAACGGCGATTAAGATTAGGATTAAGATGAAGACGGGAAGGAGCGGGACTGCCTCAATCCTCTTCAACTCTTCACCCTTTCACCCCTTCAACTCGCCCCCCGACAAACCGGTTGCCGGAACTAGCTCTCACCGTATACTCCGCACACGTATGAATTCTGCGACCGGCAGTGCTGCACCGGGAAATACCTGGCTCGCCTTCACCTTCCTCACTGTTTTTTCATGGGGCGTTTACGGCATCCTGCTCCACAAGGGTCAGGTGTTGATGGCGGATCCGATCAATGGCCGTTACAAGGCCTTCCTGTTCGTCGGCATCGCTTATTTTCTTACCGCCGTGCTCGCGCCGTTGTTCCTGCTGATGTCCAAGGGAGCCGCGTTTTCCGGCTACACCGGCACGGGCATGACCTGGTCGTTGATCGCCGGCATCGCCGGCGCGGTCGGGGCGTTTGGAGTTCTGCTGGCCTTTGGATCGAAGGGTAAACCGCCTGAAGTCATGGCCATCGTGTTCGGTGGCGCGCCGGTCATCAATGCCCTCGTCGGCCTCTATCTTGACCGCGAGAAAATCAACTGGGGATCCGTCAATCCGGCGTTCTACCTCGGCATCGCCCTCGCCGTCGCGGGCGGCGCACTGGTCACTCTCTACAAGCCGGCCGCCGTGCCTGCGAAGAAGCCTGCCACGGCCTCGGCCCCGGCGAAAACCGGGCCCACCGCGACTCGCAACACCTGACCGATCGTGGCGGAACCAGCCGCAATTCCGAATCCGCTGCGGCCTGCCAATTGGGAGCGGCTCCAACGGCTCCTGAGCAAAACGGTCGCCCGCAATCCGTTCTACGGACGCAAATTCGCCGCAGTCGGATGCAGTGCCGAACCGGCTTCGCCCGCGGATTTCGCGGCACGGTTTCCGTTCACTACCAAGGCGGAATTGGTCGCGGATCAAGCCGCCCATCCGCCCTACGGCAGCAATCTTTCCGAACCCCTTTCCCGCTACACCCGCTGTCACCAAACCAGCGGCACCACCGGCGCACCACTGCGATGGCTCGACACTCCGGAATCGTGGTCCGCTCTGATCGATGACTGGGTGTTGGTGCTGCAAGCGGCGGGAATTCGCCCGGGCGATCGCATCTTTTTCGCCTTCAGTTTCGGACCGTTCCTGGGCTTCTGGCTCGCCTTCGAAGCGGCCCAGCGCCTGGGCTGCCTGTGCCTCGCCGGCGGCGGAATGAGCACCAGCCTGCGCGCCCGCGTCCTTCTCGAAAACGGCTGCAATGTCCTCTGTTGCACGCCGACTTACGCACTCCACCTCGGCACCGTTCTCGCCGCGGAACATCCAGACGCGTCCCGGAATCCGATCCGGACGGTGTTGGTCGCCGGCGAACCGGGCGGCAGCATCCCGTCAACCCGCGATCGCATTCGCCGTGCTTGGAATGGAGCCGCTGTGTTCGATCATCACGGCATGACCGAAGTCGGTCCAGTCACTCACGAGATTCCCGGACGTCCCGGGATGTTGAAGATCCTCGAAGAAAGCTTTTACGCCGAAATCATCGACCCGATCACCGGCCAGGCGGTCGCAGATGGCGAATCCGGTGAATTGGTCCTGACCACGCTGCACCGTCTGGCATCACCCTTGATCCGCTATCGCACTGGCGACCGGGTCATTGGCCGGCACGAGCCCGGCCTGGTGTTGGAAGGCGGCATCCTGGGCCGAATCGACGACATGGTCATCGTCCGCGGTGTGAATGTTTACCCGACGGCCATCGAGGATTTGGTCCGCGGTTTTCCGGAGATCGGTGAGTACCGGGTCACCCACGATACGCGAGGATCGATGTCGGAACTCTCGATTGAGGTCGAGGGGCCGGCATCGGTGATCGAACCGCTGCATAGCAAACTGCAGTCCTCACTCGCGCTGCGAATCCCCGTGGTGATCGCCCGTGAAGGAACCCTGCCCCGTTCGGAACTAAAGGCGAAACGGTGGCGACATCTCGGTTGACGGCGCCAGCGGCTCCCCGCCGAAAAAGGCGGATGGGAGACACGGATTGCACGAATTCTCACGGATTCCAGAATGGCCGTTCGAATCGGGGTCACTCTGTCTCATCCGATTTCAATCCGTGAGAATCCGTGCAATCCGTGTCCACATTCCCGCGAGATTCGACGTGGGACTTCCCGCTTGTTGCCTGCGGGCGGCGCGTGCGAGCGTTGAGCTCCTGTGAATCTGGCCTTTGCCCGCACCGTGGCCTGGCGTGTCTTCGCCACCGGCGTTCAGGTGATCTCCGGACTGGTCACGCTCCGGTTGCTCTCCCGCCATGTCTCGACCGCCGACTACGCGGTGGTGGGTGCCGCGCTGGCGATGATGACCTACCTCCCACTGCTCGACGGTGGCTTCCGCATGGTAGTGAACCGCCGGCTTTTAGCTGGCGACGTCAAGGAGCGGACCGCCCTTCTCCAGTTCAGCCAGGTGTTGCAGTCCTGGGTCGGACTCGGGGCACTGGCCATCGGTGCCATCGCCATGATCGCCTATTCGGTGACGCCAAACGCAAGGAAGGCCGGCGAACCTCTCGCTTTCTACCTCGCCTTGGGCGGGGCCGGCGCCGCGGGCATGCTGTCACAGATGCAGGCGAGCCTGCTGACCGGCCTCGGCCGTCAGGCGCAGGTGTTTGCCCTCAACGGATTCACTTCGATCGCCAACGTGGTCCTGCTCGGGTTGTGTTTCCATTTCAACTTCGGCGTCTGGGCCTTTCCTGCCTCGCTGTTCGGAGGAGCGGTGCTCCAGTTTTTCGCCGCGGGTTACTTCGTCCGATCCCTCGAACCCGGTCTGCCGTTCGGGGGCCTCCACCGCGATTCCGAATTTCGCCGGCGATTGGGCGAATTGAAGCAGGAAGCCATCGCGGCGTTCCGCAGCCAGACTTCGATCCTGTTCCTGTTTTCGTGCGACGCCGTGATCGTCGGGTTCGTCCCGCAACAGGCCGAGGCCGCCACCTATCTGGTGCTGGTGCGGATCTTCGGCATCGTCCGCAATTGTCTGCAGGCCGCCAACGAAGCGATGTGGCCACTGGTCGCGCAGGGCCATGATGGTGCCCGCCGATTCGAGCAACCGCTGCTGCGTTTGAACGCCTGGATCTGCGGCGCGGCGTTGGGTGCCTGTGTCCCAACCCTTCCCCCGTTTTTGGACTGGCTGATGAAGGAGGATTGGCGGCCGTCTCCCCTGCTTGTCTCTCTCTTTGCCGCGCGCTTTTGCATCACCACGTTGTCCTCGCCCGCCGCCTATTTTCTTCTCGGTCGCGGCGAATTTCAGGGTTTGGCCCGTTTCGTGGAACGCGAATTGATCGCCGCGGTGCTGCTTTCGATTCCCTTCGGCTGGCGGTTCGGTCCGGCGGGAGTTGCCATGGCATTCCTGATCGCCACCGCGCTGGGCACGTTGACCCCGATTCTGGCCCGTTATTCCCGCCTGGTGCATCAAGCCCCGCGCACCTTGTTTTCCGCCATCTGGTGGCGCGGGGTCGTCGCGGCCGGACTCGCCATCGGGGTCGGCTACGGACTGGTGCGAATCCTGCCGGCCGGTCCGGTGGCGGTCGGTGCCGGCCTGATCGCCGCGCTCGCCGGCATCCTGCCCGGGGCGGCGCTGGCCTGGAGCCGTCATCCATTGAAGTCGGGCTTGTCTCGATCGTCCCTCGCCAACATTCTCCGGGCCTTCTAATCGTCCTGTCGTCCGCATGTTTCGCCAGCTAGCCAACCGCCTGCTCCAGCCCGTGGGACTCGAACTCGTCCGGCGCCATCCGCAGGTCATCCCGGATCCCCTGCCGGACGACGCCCTTTACACCGGGCCCGAGGATTTCAACCGCCTGTACCGTCCCTGGCGCGATCCCGCACTCGACCGCTGGCTCACTCCCGCGGTGCTCGGGCATACGATGCTGTCGCGTCAGAAGCTCTACACCCTGATGCAATGCGTCCGTTTGACCCGTGGTGTGGAAGGCGATCTTTTTGAAGCGGGCACCGGCAGCGGCGGGGCGGCGCGGTTGATGCTGGATGTTTCGCGGGAATTGGGACTGCATCGAAAGGGTTGGTTCCTCGACACCTTTGCCGGCTATCAGAAAGTCGACGCCACCGTCGACGGAACTCATGTCGCCATCGATCAATGCCGACTGGCACCCCGCGATCAGGTGGTGGAACTCCTTCGCGACCCGGCCGCCGAGGTGCACGTGATCGCGGGACTCATCCCGGCCACGCTGAATGAAGTCCACGCCGACACCCTGGCCTTCGCCCACATCGACGTGAACCTTCACGAACCGACGGCCACCGCGACGGCCTTCTGCCTCGAAAGACTCGCGCCGGGCGGCGTGATGGTTTTCGACGATTACAACTGGCCTGCCTGCTATGCCGCCCGTCAGGCCATCGACGCCGCTTGTCGCCAATTCGGTCAAGAAGTCATCAGTCTTCCCGAATCGACACAGGCCCTCCTGTTCAAGCGATGACTCCGCACGCCGACGAACCCACGGCATCGGTCCCGGCGCCGGAACAACTCTCGGAGGTGATTCATGCCGACGCCTACCTCGCGAGCCGGCTGGCTCCGGGCTTGTCGGAACCGAATTATCTCAGCTTTATCGACCTGCGTTCCGTCGTCGGACGTTTCGCCGGAATCGTTTCTGGATCGCTCTTCGACTACGGCAGCGGGGGTGCCCCGTACCGCTCTCTGTTCACCGGCATCACCCGTTATGTCCGCGCCGACATCACGCCCGGACCGGCGGTGGATCGTTTGCTTCCGGCCGACGGACTCACGCGCGAAGCCGCTGGGTCCTACGATGCGGTGCTTTCCACGCAAGTCCTCGAACATGTCCCCGACCCCGCGGCGTACCTGGCGGAATGCGCGCGCATTCTCAGGCCCGGCGGACGTTTGCTGGTCACCACTCACGGCATGTTTGAGGAACACGGTTGTCCGCATGATTATCATCGCTGGACGGCTCGTGGACTGGAACGGGCTGTGGAACGTGCCGGATTGACGGTGACGGATTCGTGGAAACTCACCGCCGGTGCCCGTGGCGCAGTCCAGATGATCCAATATGCGGCCAATTCGCTGCACCTGCCCGAGCGCCCGGTCCTGCACCGGATCCTGGCGGTGGTCCGTCGACTGCATGGATTCATCGGTGTTCCCCTGTTGAACTTTATCGCCCGCGGATTCGCCTCACAGGGCGTGGTTGCCGCTGGGCATCCGGCCGCGATCTACGCGGGCGTCGCGGTCATCGCCCGCCGCCCCGAAGTCGCCGCCGGAGCGAGCTGATCCGGTCGAGCATCCGGAACGACAGATGATCCACAGGCCACGGTCGGCCTGGAAAGGGAGCCTTTGGACGAATCGGGAGAGTGTTCACTTTCCGCAAAAACTCCGCGAACCCCTCTAGATACCGATCGCCCAAGTGCGGTTCGACGATCACCGCGCATCGCCGCCGCAGTTCACGCCATTCCTCCGCCGGCAAACCGGCCAGTCGCTGCACGGCCTGCGCCGCCGATTCCAAATCGCCCGGAGGATAAACCAGCATCTCCGAAATCCGTGCCGCCGCCGAATCCCCACCGCTGCCGATCTTTGGATGCAATGGCAGGACGCCAGCGGCCAGTCCTTCCAGCAGCGAAATCGGGGTCCCCTCGAAATCGCTGACAAAGGCCATCACATCCCACGACCGCAGGACGTCCCAATAGCCATCGCCTGATTTTCGGCCGTGAAAAACAAACCTCGACCGGTCCGGCAACGCCGCCTCCAACGCCGCACGCTCCGGGCCATCGCCCAGAATTTCGAACCGGAAGTCCACGCCTAGCCGGGTCAAGTGCCGCACCAGTTCCGGGATCCGTTCCACCCGCTTTTGTTCGCGAACCAGCCGACCACAATAGCCGATCGTCAGGGGGCGGTTCGGATCCCGGTCGGCACGCGGCGCGAGCGACGGCGGAACCACGGGATACGGTGCCAGGTGAAACCGTTCCGCATCAAAATCCGGCGCAGCAATTCGGGCGCGTTGGACAAGAGTTTGGCTGACACCGATCACCGCATCCGTCAACGGCAGGCGGCTTTTCAAGAACTCGTCGAGACGCGGAATGTCGCTGTGCAACATCAACACCCGACGCGCAGAACGATCGAGATCGGCGAGATAGGGCAATCCCCAGACCGTGTGGTACACCGCGATGTCCGCGGGAAAATCCGCGAGAGCCGCGCGTTGGGCGGCGCGCGCCTGCGCGATGGTGGTTCGGTCCTTAAAACCCAGGAATCGGGCCCGGGGCCAGCCGATCGCAGGCGGTTCGTAGTAGGCCAGGAATCGTGACTCCAGACCGAACCGGCTGTCGTCCTCATGGTGCCGGCGCAGCACGGCCTCCAGACCGCCCAGCGAAGCGAACTGGGTGTTGACGTGAAGGACCTTCAACGACGGCATGACGGGGTGAAGGTGACCCGGGAGAGCCTCCGGAACGAAGCCGGAAAATAGGGGTCACGGGCTGAAGAATTGAAGAGGCGAACGCGCTCCCCGGTAGGGCCGAGGCTCCCGCCGAGCCGGGTGCGTGGTACGATTTGGGGCGCTTCGGGGCGAGGTTGAACGCGTCCGTCCATTCGGCTCAGCAGGAGCTTCGCCCTACCGCGCTATCCTGTGGTTCAGCCCGGCAGACGGGCCTCAGACACGTCAGGCAACGTGACCCAAACGTGGCCCTCCCGAATCGTCACCGGATAGGTCCGGACCGGCTTGTCGGGTCGGACATCACAGGCCCCGGTGGTCACGTCGAATCCCCAGCCGTGCAGCGGGCAATGGACCACGCAGCCTTTGACAAATCCCGCACCCAACGGGCCACCCCGATGCGGACAAACGTCATCGATCACGTGGAATCCACCCTCGACATTGACCAAAGCCAACCGTTGTCCGCCTGCCTCGACACTCCGACTGCTGCCCGGTGGCAGGCTCACGATTTCAGCAATGTCGAATTCCCGGGCCATGGACGTCAGTGATGGGCCGGCCCGGGCGGCGGTGGAACGATCGGTGGCTTGCTCTTCTTCCACGGCATGTCGGGGAATTTCTCGGGCAGTTTCACCGACGGCGCCTTGGCCTGCGCCATGCGCAGTTCATCGGCCGCTTCGGGAGCCGTGGCGCCCGGGGCTGGCGGGGGTGCCATGTTGTCCTTCCACGAGGCGATCCGGGCCTGCAAGCCGTGCTTCTCAGCGGTCTGCTTGTCGCCGGATTTCATGTAAAACAGCGAGAGGTTGGTGTGAACCAATTGCTCGTTGGGCTTCAACTTCTCCGCCTTGTGCCCTTCACGGATCGCCGTGGGAAAATCGCCCTGCCGATAGAAGCACATCGCCAACGCCAGTTGGGCGTCGAAATGGACCGGGTCGGCGGCGAGGATGCCGTTCAAATGCCCGATCGCGGCCGCGTAGTTGCCGGTCGAGTATTCGAACATCGCGTCATCGTACTGCTCTTGATGGGACATCACCATTGACGCGGGTACAGTCGTCGGGATGCTCACCGGCCGCAAGGGCGCGGACCGATCCGGTTGCCCGCGCGCATCATGACCCGCCCGCTTCGACTCATCTCCACCGACTTCGACGGCACGATTCACGCCGATTTCAGCCATTCTCCGGTGCCGATTGCCCTCCAGACCCGGCTCGCGGAGCTGCAGGCGACTGGCACGCTTTGGGTCATCAACACCGGGCGCGACCTCGCCAGCCTCATGGAAAGCATCGGACGGGCCCGCATGCAGGTGATTCCGGATTACGTAGTCACGGTCGAACGTGAGATCCATCGCCATGCCGGCGGACACTTCGAGCCAGTGCAACCCTGGAACTCACGCTGTCATGAGGACCACGCTTCGGCCTATTCCACCCACGCCCCGGCGGTGGCCCGCCTTTCGCGCTCTCTGGAGGCCCGATTCGACGCAACATTCTACGACGACGTTTGGTCACCGCTCTGCGCGATTGCCCGCAGCAATTCGCAGATGGACGCCATCCAGGCGGAACTTGATGCGTTCAGCGAGTCGGTTCCCACGCTGGTGGCGGTGCGCAACGACGTGTACGTCCGGCTGAGTCATCGCGATTACAGCAAGGGGACGGCCCTCGGCGAGATCCAACGCTTGAGCGGCGTCACACCGGCGGAGACTTTCGCCGCGGGCGACCATCTCAACGATCTTTCCATGTTGGTTCCCTCGGTGGCCCGCTGGCTCGCAACCCCGGCCAATGGTCTTCCGGTGGTCAAGGCCCAGGTCGCGAGTCACGGCGGCTACATCGCCGCCCACACCTGCGGCGACGGAATCCTGGAGGCATTGGAGGTCATCCTGAAGGGCGCGCCGTAACGACTCGCTGGACCGTCGCGGCAGCCCGTCGAATTCCGCCGGTGGCGTCCCTATCGTGGCCGGGGTAGGTTTCTCGCGTGGACACTTCCGCCTCCGCCGAACGCCTGACGGGCGAAGTCGTCTTTCTGTACGCCTACGACATCGCCTATGAGATGGAACGGCAGCCGGTGCGGGAACTGCTCGGCCAGCCGCTCACGCCGTTCAGCATCGACATGAACCGGCGCGGGCCGCGGCATCTCCTGTTCTACCAGCCCCAACTCCTCCGTCTTCCCGCCCAAAATCGCACCGGTCCGTTTGGAACCGTTAGCGTCGAAACCGCCGTCAAATTGTTGTCCATCGGGGCAATCAGCATCGCGGTGCGGGTTCCCTTCGCGGTGAACCACCTTTCGGAACTGGTGGCCTTTCATGACTTGGAATTCGCCGAGGGAAGCCTGACAGCGGAGGTCCGTCGGCTGGCAGAAACCATTCGGACCGAATTGGCACCCCACATCCGGCGGCCGATTGATCAATTGATGGACGAAGAGGCCTACACCGTGTTTTGCCTTCACGGCCCGCTCGCCGACTCGCCCAATGCCGAGGATTGGTTGGAACGTCATCGGCGCGAGGTGGCCGCGCTGCTGGCCCAGGAGGATGGAGACGCGCTTTCCGGCCAGGAAGTGACCGAGTCCACCCGCGGACACATCAGCTACTATCACGACGACCTCATCGTCCTCGATTGGGATTCAGCGCTGATGATCGATCAACCCGCCGACACCGCGGAAACGCTGCATATTCTGGAACTCGCGAATCTTCAACTGGCGGAACTGGAAGCCTACGACCGGCACCTCGACGCCAGCCTCGTCCGCAGCTACCGCGATCTCGGCGCGAATCCTCTCCGACGGCGCGCCGACGTCCTGCGGGAGCTTCGCGAACTGCGAATCGACATGGCCCGCTTCAACGACGAGCTGTCCAACCTCAGCAAGTTCTTCGGCGAATGGCATCTCGCCCGGGTCTATCAATCGGCCGCCGCCCGATTCCACATCGCTGACTGGCACCGGTCTGTTCGCGACAAGCTCGGGACCCTCGACGACCTCCACCAGCTCCTGAAATCCGACCAGGGCAATCGCTGGATGATGATTCTCGAAGTCACCGTGGTGCTGCTCTTCATCATCGACCTGGCCCTGTTGTTCCGCGGCGGACGGCAGTGATCCTTGATTCGTGACCCGTCGGTTGCCGGTTGCCCCGGCTGCCCCCTTTCTCCCACACTGCCCGTCGATTTCATGAAGAATGTCGTCTTGCTTGGCAGCACCGGTTCCATTGGCACCAGCACCCTCAAGGTGGTGGAGGATCTGTCCGACCGGTTGCGCCTGATCGGCCTCGCGGCGGGCGGCAACGTCGATCTCCTTGTTCAGCAGGCGGAACGTCATCAACCCGTCGCCGTTTCGATTCAAGACCCCTCCCGCGTGGAGGGCCTCCGCGCGCGGGTGCCAGCCCACACCCGCGTGGTGTCCGGGACAGACGGCTTGGTGGAGCTGGCCACGATGCCCGAGGCGGACATCGTCCTGATCGCCATCGTTGGCACCGCCGGCCTTCTCCCCGCCCTCGCCGCCATCCGCGCCGGCAAGGACATCGCGGTCGCCTCCAAGGAAATCCTGGTGATGGCGGGCGAACTCGTCATGCGCGAGGCCCGCGAACACGGCGTCCAGGTACTGGCCGTGGACAGCGAACATTCCGCGATCTTCCAATGTCTGGAGGACAAACCGGCCGCGTCGGTCCGCAACCTGTGGCTGACCGCCTCGGGCGGACCGTTCCGCGACGGAGCCCGATGGACGCGTGAAGCACTGGCCCAGGTAACACTGGAGCAGGCGCTCAAACATCCGTCCTGGGTGATGGGCCGCAAGATCACCATCGACTCCGCGACCCTGTTCAACAAGGGCCTGGAGATGATCGAAGCACGATGGTTGTTCGGCATCGAAATGCCCCGGGTCCAGGTGGTGGTGCATCCGCAAAGCGTGGTGCATTCCATGGTGGAGTTCGTCGATGGATCCATCATCGCCCAGCTCTCGACGCCCGACATGTGCCTCCCGATTCAGATCGCGTTGTGCCATCCGGACCGGGTGGCCAGTGACCGGGTTCAGACGAGTTTTTCCAGGATCGGAACCCTGACCTTCGAGGAACCGGACGTGGAACGATTCCCCGCCCTCGCGCTCGCGCGCCGCGCCGGCGACGTGGGTGGAACGCTTCCTGCCGTCTTGAACGCCGCCAATGAAATCGCGGTGGAACGGTTCTGCCGTCGGGAGCTCGGCTTCCTCGACATCACGACGGCAGTGAAACGGGTCATGGACGCCCATCGCGTCGTGGAACAGCCCAGCCTCGACGAGATCCTGGCGGCCGATCAATGGGCCCGCATGGCGGCGGTTTGAGCGGGTATTGAAACAGCGCTAGCCTGCCGACTTCATCGCGAGATACCGCTTCCGCAGCGGTTCGGGGAATCGTTCCACGGCGTAACGCAACATAGTCCGAGGCATCCGCCACGCTTCGACTCGGAGGAACCCCTCCTCCACTTCCTGGTCGCGTTTTCCCACCTCGCGTAGCAGCCAGCCAACCGCCTTGTGAATCAGATCGTGGGGATCCTCGATCAACAATCGGGCGATCCGGAGGGTCGGCTTGAATTCATCGCGGCGGATGTAGTGAAACGTCGAAAGAATCGCGATGCGCCGTTCCCAAAGATTCTTCGAGCCGGCGAGATCCACCAGCAGGCCAATCCCGCCCGGGTAGAGGAATCCGCCCACGATGTGTTCGGCCGAGGCGTCCACCAAATCCCAGTTGTTGATGAACGCTGTGTGATCGAGATACGCCCGATGGATCGCCTCCCGATCTGTCGCGTCGCCCCGGGAAAAGGCGTCCACCCACAGCAACAACGCCAGCAGCCGCTCTTCGTGCCAGGTGGATTTCAGAAGGGTCACCGCCTCGCGCCAAGGCAGGCCGCGGTACTTCCGCACGAGTTCGCGCAGGACGGGCACCCGGATTCCGAGAAACTGATCCCCTTCTCCATAGTCGCCGGGACCCGTCTTGAAGAAGCGCAGCGATTGCGCGGCCGCCGCCGGACTTCCCAGCGCCTGCATCTCGGCCCGCAACGTTAGCAGGCTCGCACGGTTTGTGGGTTCAGGTTTCATGTGCCTCCGAAATCGCCGCCTGGAGCTTGAGAACCGTGGCCCAGTTCCGCGTGGTCACGGTCTCTCCGGCGGCCTTCGAAAACGCTTTGAACAACGCGCTGTCAAGGATCCCGCCGGCACACCAGAGATATGCGGCCCGCCGTCCAATCGCCAACCGGTCCGGTTGCCACGGGGTCTGGTTCAAGGTTTGGAGGGTTTTCAACACGGCCGGACTCTCGACGAACGCCACGAGAAATCGGGAAGGATCGTCCACCATCGAGGTCAGCGGATTTTCCCGAATCACCGCGGAGAGATCGTTGGCCGTGACGACGATCACCCGGCTCGAAATCCCGAACCGCCGTTGAACCTCCTGATGGAGTTCCGTGGCCAGCATTCCCGGGGTACGTCGCGGTGCCTTGGAATCGGTCTGAAAGACGACGTTGCCACTATTGAGCAGGGTACGGACGCCGGAACAGCCCATCCCGGCGACGCACTCCCGGAGATCGGCCATGGCGATTCGTTTGGCGCGCCCGACGTTGATCCCCCGCAGCAATGCAATGTAGGTCTCCATGGTGAGAATCCGATTCGCGGCGACCCACCCGTGGGCCGCGGACGGATTTGACCCGACGGCCCGTTCGGTGGCTGCAAAAATAAAGCGGGCTTGGGGATGACACACGGTTTCATCGCCCAAGCCCGCCGCCCGCCACCACACGGTGACGGTAAAATGTTCCGATCAGTTCCCGCCGACGGCGTTCGTTCCATCCGCGCAAATCGCACTGCCGCCACTCGCTGAATCGGGCGAGAAATCATCACAAACCGACGCAACGACGCCTGATCACATCAGGGATGCTTGACGGGATGGTACACGTTCAAGCGCCTGTCGGGCAGGTAGTGGGGACGCCGCGAGTTAGGAGAGTGATTGCCTCTCGTGCAAGCGATTTCTGCCGACGGAGCGATCGACGCGTCGTCTCAGGTCAAAATGCAGGGGAAAACCAACTTTGCAAAGCATCCGCTACGACACCAGTTTTTCGCCCGAAGTTCCGCGTTCACGCCGTTCCCCGACCGCCTGATGGCGGAACTCCAAGCGAAATCGGGATCCTCAGCAACCCAGCAACACGCCCGGTGAGTCGATACTGTTGACTCATACAAAGGCAGGTTACGCGAACCCGGTATCTTCGACCAGAATCGACCACTAATCCCACGACTTCACATTTTCTTTCTCTTTTTGCCGGACTTGGGGACCGGGGCAGGCGCCGTTACGGTCCAACTCGCAGTGAAATCCGGATTTTCAATCGTTTCTCCTGTTGAACGCAGGCGATAAATGCCGAGTTCAGCCTTTTGAAATACGCCCAAGTCAGGCGGCAAGATGAAAACCTTCCCCGTTGTTGATACCCGGATTTGAATCGACGCATCCATCGATTCAAACACCCCGGCGAACTGCTGCTGCCCGATTATTTCTCCCTTATGAGCCAAGCGTGTAATACCGACGAGAATGGTCTTCCCTCTGATGTCATTGAGAGTTGGTGAACGAATCACGGCCGGAGCTTTCTTCTGCAATCGTTCATTCTCGTCAACCCGGGCCTTGACCAACTTCCGGACGAGGGCGACCGGAAGGGGTTTGTCGGGCCCGAAGCGGATGGTGCCCTTGCTGGTGTCGTAGCCTTTAAGTTCCTTCGGGTGATCCTCCACGGTGGTGGCGCTCATCAGATAGAAGGCGCAGTGCTTTTCGGTGGCACCGAACGCGACCAAGGGCTTTTTGTTCAGCCGAAATGCGGCCAATCCGTAGCTGATGCCTTCTTCAGCAGCCGGAACCACAGAGCGAATGGTTTGGCGCAGACGCTCCAAGGCGGCCCGTTTGTCGGGGCCCACCGCGGCGAGATACTCGTCCATCGTCTTCGGTTTCATGGCCGCGATAATCGCAACGCAATCGGTATGCCTCGAACCGTCGTGATGACCTCATTCACCTGATCCCAGAGCCGGTCTTAAACGGCCTTTCTGGGTTCCTCCGGGATGCAGATCATCAAAATCAAATAAACTGCGATGCCGGTGCCGTAGGCGAACAGGGCCGCGCAAAAGGCTGTCCGCCACATCCAGGCGGGAATGGGAGTGGCGTTGCCAAAAGCCTCACAGACGCCACCCAACATGGCCCCGTCTCTGGGCAGGGTGAGATGGCGGAGTTTGGTCCACGTGTCACTGAACCCTTCTTTGAATGCGGCCATAACTTGATCCTTGGTTGAAAAACACTGCTCGAACCGGCACTTCGAGTGTTCTGCGTGATTTTTTCAAAATCCGCCACGACATTTTCGGGCACGACCTCCGTCGGATTGCGATAACAGGAGATGGCATCCACCACTGCTCCGCGAAGCGACAGTGATTTGCTTAGACGGAATGAACAGAATGGACGGAATCCCCTCCGCAGTTTTCGAACCCGCGTGCATCATGGAATCAGTGTCACAGCACAAGTGCCGATCTGATTCAGTTCATCCTGTCCATTCCGTCCAAATCCCTCCGATTCGGTGGATTCGATCTTCCTGGATTTATCCGCGAATTGATCGAACCCGAACGCTTTTGTGAATGCGGTTCCACAACGCCCTCGACGGCAATTCACCGGGCGGAACCTGGGTGGCCGCGGTCCCGGTCGCCACCGCGGCTCGCAGCCATTCCGCCGGATCGTCCGTTCGCAGCACCGCGGCCACCGCGCCGGCGAGGAGAGCGTCCCCTGCCCCCACCCGATTGCGCGGTCGCACCGCTGCCGGGATCGCGCTGAGTTCCACCTGCTTTTCCACGTGAAGCATCCAGGCCCCGCGGGATCCGCGCGAAACAATCACCCATCCTCCGGTAGCCATCGCCAGTTCCCGTGCCGCCTTCAATCGTGAGGCCGTATCGGAGAGTGGCTTTCTTGCCCATTCGGCCAGTTCGAATTCGTTGGGTTTGACCAGCCAGGGTCGCTCCCGAACGGCGAGCGCGAAGGGTTGGCGATCGCAATCCAGTACCGTGCGACGACCAGCGCGCGCCGCTGATCGGACCAGGCGGGCGTAGGTGTCGGGCGGGGCACCAAACGCGAGGGTGCCCGAAAGGATCACCGGATCCGCGGCGGCGGCGAGGGCGGCCACCTGGTTTCGCAGGCGGGTGGCTTCGTCGCCACTTACCCGGGGCCAGGTCGGATTGAAGCGATATTGCGGGCCTTCATCCGGGGTCACCACCACGTTGACGCGTGTCGGTTGGCGCAGTTCGAAGCGGGTGAATTCCAGCTTTTCGCGGGTGAGGCCGGCGGCCAGTTCATCCCCCGTCGATCCGCCCAATGGAAGAAACAAGTGGGCCGGCTGACCCAACCAGTTCAACCAGCGGGCGACGTTGACTCCCTTTCCACCGGGCCAGCGGCGGTCCGAGGTCAGTTCATTCTTTTCTTCGGGCAGGATCCGTGGGAGCCGCCACTCGGCGTCAATCGCCGGATTGAGGGACACCACGAGCGGGCGCATGGCCGGAAGAATCAGGGCGAAATCTGGACGACCCGATAACTGCGGAGCCCCGGTCCGGCACCGGCCGGGGGTGAAACGCTGACCGTGGTGCTGGTCGCGGTGGCGGTCAACGGCGCGCCCAACAGGCTCCAAAGAACCGGACTGGAAAACAGGTCGTCGGTGTATTCGACCCGATAAACCGCGCCGGGAATACTGGTAAACACGATGGAGAACGGTCCACCGGGCGTGGCGGCCGGAAGGAAGGTGGCGTCCAGCGCTTCGGCAAAGGTCACCGTCAATCCGTAGTGAACATCGCCCGCCGCCGCCGAGGCCACCCCGATGAACCAGCGGCCCGAAGTCAGGGACACCGGTGATCCTCCAGTAGTCAGAACAATGACGTCGGGTGTGGTATCGCTGTTGGTGCTGGCGGCGGAGAAGGCGTGCGGCCCGGCGAGGGCCACTGCTCCCCGCACGTAAAGATCGGCATTCGCGGAATTGGTCAGCGAGAACGTCGCCTGGCTCACGCCGGCCGGAACATCGACGTAGAAATAATCCACCGCACCGCTGGCAGTCAGGGTGCCCACGTGGGTCACGGAATTGGTGACCGGTTGTGGATAGGGAATCTCACTGGCGACGATGGTGTAGGTGGCGGACTTGGACGGCGTCGCCGGCGAAAACACTCCGGCGTACCAACGTCCCGGCGCGAGGACCACAGGACTGCTGCCCTGATCGATGATGATCTCTTCCGGCGCCAGACCGGAATTGGTGCTCACGAAACTGTAGGAGGTGGGCGTCGGCAGTTGTGGCGCGGCATGGACGACCAGGCTGACATCGTCGGTCAACCCATTGACGGCGAATCGAAGGCCGGTGGCATTGGTGGACACATCGAACGAATAATAATCCACGCCACCGGCGAGGGCCGTGGTGGTGGTCATCGGAACGGTATCGAGCAGGCCGGTGATGGTGATCGGGACCGATCCATTGACGGAATGCACAATCCGGAACGCCTGGAGGGTGCTGTCCGCGACCGGCAGGTTGGGCACGTCAATCTGGGTGACGAAGCCATTGGCAACGAAGGTGGTACCCACCAGGGTCCAGGTCACCGGATTGCCGAACAGGTTGGTGGTATGTTCCAGCCAGTAGGTTTCACCAGGAAGACTGTTGAAGGTCAGCGAAAACGGTCCGCCGGCGGTGGTGGGAAGTCCGACGATGGGCTCGATGGGTTGTCCACTCTCGAGGCTTCCGTTGTGGCCGGTCGCCGCGCGGATGGTGTAGTCCGTCCGCGTGCTTCCGGTGAACCGCACCTCCAGATAGTAGGTACCACCCAGGTCCGGCCGGTCCGGCGTGGCATGGAGGACAATCACGTCCGGCGTGGTTCCAGGCAGGGTGCTGGTGATGTCGGAGGTTTTGCCCACCGGCAGTTCACCGAGGGCACCGTAGAGGTCCGCCTCGCCGGTGAGATTGTAGATCTCAAAAATCAGACTGCCCGTGCCGGGCGGCGCGACGAAGCGATACGTCTGTTTGGGTTGATCCGGAAGATGACTGGTGCTCAGCGGTACGCCATCGGTGAGATCGGTGATGGCCAGCGGGAAATCGAGCGACGCCAGCAAGGTGAACTGGATCGGGGTGGGATCCACCGGCTCAACGGCGATGAACCACTGCCCCTGGCTGAGGGGAATGGGCGTGCTGTTGGTGTTGATCACGATCCGTTCATTCGCCGTCCCGGCATTGGTGCTGCCGTAGTCGAAATTGTTCGCCACCGGCAGCGGGAGGCCCTTTTTAAGGTAGAGGTTGGCGTTTCCGCTCAGGTTGGTGAGGGTCAGCGTCAGGCTCTGCGGATCATTGGTGATGTTAAGGAAGTAATAGACCAGGAATCCGCTGTTGGTGAGTTTCGCGGTCAACGGGACATGATTGGTCAGCGAGGTGGGGAACGGCGTCTCGTTGGCGCTGATGCGATAGTTGATCGGCACCAACGGCGGCTGGGCGGCCGAATAAACGCCGAGATACCAACGCCCCGGACTGAGGCCGACCGGCAGGCTGCTGCCGTCGATGATGATCTCCTCGGTATTGGTGCCGGAATTGGTGCTTTGATAATCGTACTGACTGCGGGTCGGGAAATCCGGTCCCTTGCGGGCGACCAGGTTGACGTCGCCGGTGAGATTGGTGAGGGCAAACCTGACAGACATGCCGTTGTCTGAAACGTCGTAGTAATAGTAGTCGATGAGGCCCCCGGGCTGGTTGGTGCCCAGCGCGGAGATGCCATTGGTCAATTTCCGGACGTGGAGATTAAAATCCACCCGGACGGCGAAAGTCGCGGACGGTGCCGGTCCGGGATTCTGGACGCCCAGATAATACCGCTGACCCGGTTTGAGGGGCGGGACCGTCGTCGGATTGATCATCGCCGACTGGCCCGGAGAAGTGACCCCGTTGAGCAGGACGAAGTCGCCCTGCTGGGTTCCGTCCGGAATGCCCAACTGGCTGAAGAGCAGGTTCACCGGGGTGCCGACGGCGCTCTGGAGGAAATTGGTCGCGGCGAACGCCTCGGGCGGTACCTCGACGGTGAAATACCGGGTCTCACCCACCGCCACATTGGTGACAAACACGGAGCCGTTGGTCAGGGCCACGGACGGGGTGTTGGTGGGGGCAAAGATCAGCCCGAGTTGCCAGCCGATCATCCGGCCTGAATTGGTGCCCCGGGTGTCGGTGATTTCGAGCATCCAGTTTCCAACAGCCGAGGCGGTCGCCAGCGGAGCGAGGGGTTCTTCCGGAATATACTGCGCGGCTCCGTCCTCCACGAAACGGAATGCATCAATCAACACCCGCGCCAAGGCATCGGTGGGGTTGAAGATCTTGATGGCGGTCTCGGCGGACTGCGCCTGGAAAGTCAGAATGTTGGTCTGCCAAAGATCCCCGGCGGCCAGCGTTGAGTGGGCGGGACTGGTGACGTCGGCAATCTGGACCGTGACAGGGATCGTCCCTGAATCGAGCTCCAGTCCGCGCCGGGCCGTGAACACGGCGGTATAAGTGCGCCCCGGAGTGGTCTTGAAGGATTTCTGAATCTCCGCCTGATCCAGCGCGAGGTAGCCCTGGCCATTGAAAGCCACGTCCCCGTTGTACACCTGTTCGACAGCGCCGCGGTTGATCGTCCATCCATCCACCTTGATGGTTTTGAGGAACAGGGGTTGATAGATGCCGGCGGCGTTGGTCTCGAAATCGTCGGCTTCCAGCACCCGGATGCGCGAATCCGTGACCAGCGGCGGGTTGGCGAACTTGATCAGTTGTGAAGTGAAGTTGGTGGTGTCCGAGAAAATCGCGTAGATCGCATTGGTGGTAGAGGCATCGGGCAGGGCCACGCCGCCGGGCGATTTCAACGCCAGACTCGCATCCTGATTGAGCGCGAGCGTGATGCTGCCCGGACCATTGCCGATCGGCGGCGGGAAATTGGCGAGCAGAACCGGACCCCACACCTTGTTGGTGTTTCCCCATCCGCCGATTACCGTCCGGCCGAGGCTGCCGAGATTCACCCAACCCTCGAGTGTGAAGGCCGGCGCGCGGCTGACATCCATCGAAGACGTCGCGGGGATCTGGCCGCCGGCACCTTCGACAAACCGGAGGGCCTGATTGATCTGGCCGGGCACAAAGGCAGACTTCGAGGTCAGAATGACATCATTGGTCCCGATCACATCGCGTCCGTCGGTGTCGAACGGCCAGAGCGAGAGCAAATCCCCCTTCACCAACGCCTCGCGTTTGCCCGAGCCGTCGAGCCCATATCGGAAGATATTCTGAACCTGATCCTCCCGCAGGGCCGTCCGCCAGAGTGCGAAATCATCCAGCAACAGGGGTTGGTTCGTATTGGACGGTGCAAACTGCCCGGAGGGATCTGAACCGAAATAAAACACATTGGTGGTGGGCGGCAGATACCCGGCAAAGACCTGTTCCGCGACGCTCACCCCGTTGACGTAGAGCACCGCCCGGCCCGAAACGCGATCGAGGCTGAAGGCGACATGGGCGAAGGCGAGGTTGGTGCTGATGACATTGGAGCCGAGGCCGCGTCGGTCGTTGGCGCCGCGATTCTCCATCAGGAGCGTGCCCGCGCCGCTCGGATTGAACAGCCGGATCGCCAGGTCGGATTTCCGGGGATGCTCCAGGTGGATTCCCACCGAGGCCACGGTGGCACCGCGATGATCATCAACCGGGATCACCGAATAGGACCGGCCCTGATCGATGAGAGTGTCGAAGCCCTTGGAACTGTAGGTCCGCGTGTTGAGCGCGTCGAAGTTCCGGTCCAATCGCGCCCGGATGCGATAGCAGATCTGGATGGGTTGCGGATTGTAGACGGCGATGAAATACCGGCCGGGCTGCAGCGCAGGAATATCCCGGACCCCAAAGAAAACCTCGCCACCGGGCGGAAGAATGGTCGCGTGCTTGTCGGCCAGCGCCGGGTTGGTGACGTCGGGGAACTCGTCCTTCTTGATGAAGACTTCCAACGGCAGGGCCGGCTGCATGTTGGTGATGGTGATGGTCATGCCCGTGGCGTCGGGCGGCACGTCGATCACCTCGATTTCAACCCGTCCCCCGCTGACGCAGCGCGGAACGAAGGTTGCACCGAAATCATTCGGCAACAGGCGAAGGTCGAACGCGGAGATCCGGCCGACATTGCCGAGGGCATTGTCGCTGGTGGTCAGGAACCATGCGCCGGTGCCGGCCTCACCCAGGAAATTGACCAGACTTCCCGGACCGTCACTGGGAACACTGCCCGGGGTGTATCCGCTCTGGCTGTCGTCGTAGGTGACCGTGATATTGGTGCCGCTGGTGAGACCCACGAGGGGGCTGTGATTGTCCAGAACGGCGAACAGGCCCGCGTGGGAGAGATTGCCCAGAAGGTCGGAGAAATTCTGGTGGGTCGCGGTCACTGTCGCCGAGACGCCGCGGATGGTTCCCGGCAGAGTGCTGATGCCTAGGAACAATCCCACCCCGGGACGATCCGGCCGGCCGTCGGGAATGGGTTGACGCAGCGGAATCGTCAGGACCCGGGCACGACCATCGGCACCGAGGGTGGTGAACGGCGCGGCGGAACTGACACCGACCAGGCCGTATTCAGCGCCCTGTTGGTCCTCGGACTTGACGCCAATGTAATAGATTTCGTTGGTCAGCGGTGAATTGGTGATGACCACCATCTCGGAACCGCCGCGGCCCAGGGATTTCAGAGCACTCCCGACCGCAGTGGAATTGAGATTGGTCAACTGCGGATTGCGGCTGACGTAGAGGTCAATGTCCGGCTCGTTGGTCCGGCTGCGGGAGAGTTCACCCACCGGGAACGTGATGAACGCCACATTGCTGCCGTTGGTCAGTGTCTGATCGCCGATGGTGGTGACGCCCGGCGAGTTGGTGAACACATAGAACTGCCATTGCTCGACCTGTCCGCCCAGCACCGCGTTCACCAGGGGCGAATTGGCACCGACCCGCTCCGCCATCAACGGAATGCCGTTGGAAACCACGGTGACCGGCGGCCGGCCGGATCCGGGAGGGTTCGGGATGGCATTGGTGTTGGGCCGCGGTCCGGGAAAGAAGGGAAACTGGGTGAACGGAACGAACGACAGCGCCCCCGCCGTCGTGTTGGTGGAATCGAGAATGGCGTCGGTGGCGATCGCCAGGGCGAAGTCCTGCACGATGCCGGTCGGATGATCGCGCCGGGCATTGACGTTCACCCGATGACCGACCACGGAGACGATGAAGTTGGTGCCGCCCGCCGCATTCAGGACGATCCGCTCGACGTTGTTGATACGGTCAAACCGGCTCAGATCGTTGGTCGCCTGAATATGACTCACCGACTGCGAGGCTTCGAAGTCGTTTCCGTAGATCACCTCGTGAGTGACCGTGTTGGAAACCACGAGATCGAGGTCGTTGACCAGCTTCGACGCGCCGGCCGGATTGCCCGGGGGATCCGTCCACACCAGCGTGATGCGCACCGGGGCGTTGGAGGATGCATCCTTCAACAACAGGCGGTAGGAACGGGCTTCACCCGTGCCAATGCCGACCGACTGGCCGAAGGTGTCGGCTTCCAAAACATAAACGGGCTGATTGGTGACGGTCAGTTGGCTGCTCAACGCGACGGGAAGATAGGGTTCGCCCCAACCGGCGTAGTTGCGGGGATCCTCGCCCTGAACATGCGGGTCCGGCACATAGCTCGGGCTGGTGACGGTGGCGCTGTTGATGAGCAGGGCCTTGTATCCGGCAGCTGACGGACGCCGGCCGGTCACCCGGGTTTGAAAGAATTCCTGCATCTGCGCCAGCAGACCGGCAATGGACGCCGCCGACATGCTGGTCCCGGTTTCATAGCGATAGAACGGCTGGGTCTCGGCGACCAGGTCCTTGAACAACAGATACTCGTTGTAATAGAGGTTGGTGGGAAAATCGTGTTCGCGCGTCCACTTCGCCGAACGGGCGGAGATGATGAAGGTTCCCGGAGCCACCAGATCGGGTTTGAACCGGCCGGAATCACCCTCGGTTCCGACACCGACATTTCCGCGGCCGGAGAATCCCGCCACCTGAAAATCACTGTCGGTCATCGGGGTGTACGGCGCGTTGGTCGTATAATCGGTCCGGTTGGTGTCGAGGGTGACCAACACCGTCGATCCCACCACCAGCGCGAGTCCGTTGGTTTCGAAAACGATGGAATTGGTGATGTTGCGGAGACTTTCCAAGGCACCGACGGTGATCACGTTCTTGGCGTTCGCGGGTGAATTGATGGAATCCGCGCTCCCACCGATGCCGTTGTCGCCGCCGTCCCCGGCGTTACCCGCCGCAAAGACGTAGAGCACTGGCTGGTCACCAGTCACCCCCGGCGCCGCATCCCGCACCGCCGCGTCGAAACTGGCGGAGTGCGAGCTGTACTCGAAGGAATCGTAAACCCAACTGTTGTTCGAGATCAGCGGCTCGCCCGTCGGGTTTTTTCGGAAGGTGTTGGTGGCCGCGGTGACCTGCAGGTATTCGTCGCCCAGATCCGGTCCGCCGTTGAGCTGGATCGGCAGGGCAAACAACTGGGCCGAACCCGCGCGTCCCAGGAAATTGGCACCGGCAATCGAACCCTGCGGCGGATTCTTGATGCTGGCGGACTGGGACCCATTGCCGGCAATGATGGCCGCCACGTGCGTGCCGTGTCCGTCGGCATCCTCCAAAAACGAGGTGGGCAATCCGACCGGGGTATGGATCCGACCGAGCAGGTCCGGG
Organism: uncultured Verrucomicrobiota bacterium; assembly: GCA_903907925.1. Taxonomy (GTDB): domain Bacteria; phylum Verrucomicrobiota; class Verrucomicrobiia; order Limisphaerales; family UBA9464; genus CAIVQB01. The sequence goes on along the minus strand of CAIVQB010000092.1, from coordinate 82,171 downwards.
TGGGTGTGGTCCACACCGGTATCGTTGATGTTGACCAGCACGCCGTTGCCCGTGAGGCCGAGATACGGACTGGTGTTGCGCGGGGTGGAAGTCGATCCGAGAATGGGACCCGAACGGTCATTCGCGGCCACCGGCGAATGCCAGCGTTCGACCAGTTGAACCGCGGTGGAGCGGGCCAAAGCCGCGAGACGTCCCGCCGGGGCCTCCACGGTAACCAAACGTCCGAACGGGCCATTTTCACTTCCAACTTCACGAACCCCCAGTGCGGCAAAATCCGTCGCAGCGGCATTCGGATCGTTGACCGTGACCACCAACCGCAGGATGTCCGCGACTGTGTTTCCTGGAGACAGAGCGGTTGGGATCAGGGCCGGTTCGAGTTTGAAATACGGTTCATACGGAAGGATGGCCGAGGTCTCCGGCGCTTCGGACAGCGCCTGGGCCGCCGCTTCGCCGGCATTGACCAGTAGGGCGTTGTTGGGGATGTAGGAAATGATGGTCGCGCCCACGGCGGCCAGACGTTCGCGGAACGCCGTGTCAATGCCGCCCCGGGCCTGCACGATGTAGGCCCCGGCAGCCCCCGTGGACCGCAAGGCCGCAGGGACTTGCAACGGATCCGATCCGGCGGTGTCGACAAACGCCGTCCGGAGGAGCAAGGCCCGGTCATTGGTGACGAGCGCTCCGGCGGTTGCGGCCGTGTTGCGCAATCGATTGGTGAATCGAACGTCGGGATACCGCGGCAGCGCGCCGGGCTTCAACTCCTCGAGGGCCACCCACCGACTGCGAACCGGCGGTGCAGCGACCGTGGCGGGATCCGGTGAGGTCCGACCGACAGCCGTGGCCGTGGGTCCTGAACCGGGGGAGGTCGCGAGCAAATCCAGGTCCGAAGCGGCCTGGCGATGGCGAACCACCCGCCAGCCGAGCACCAGGCCCAGCAGCAGAACGGCGCCTGTCGCGATCCGGATGCGGCGTGACGAAGACATAGGGGACAGTAGCAAAAATCAGTTTCCGGGAAACAACACGCGATGATCCTCGACCACGGTACGCAGCCCAGCGGAGGCGCGAGTGTTGGGGACCCCGTCAAAACGCACCACCGTCTTGGTGGCGTATTCCCCGGTCACCTGATAGTTGGTGCAGAGTCCGTAGAAAACACCGGGTGCGGTGATCAGCGAATTGGCGGCCGGCTTCAACGATTGGCCGAAGGAATAAATCACGGCGCGCGGCTCGTCGGGACGGAGGAGCGACAGGATCTGCTGCGGGATGCGCTCCATCACTTCGTCGGTGATGTTGGTGTGGAGGACGAGGTCGGTCCGCGAATCAATGAAGGGCGATCGATCCGACAGGGTGGGCACCGAAAGAATCGATCCCAGATTGGTGTAGTAACCGCCAGGTGCCAGTGAGAGGGCCGGAAATCCCTTGGCAAAGAGAGCGATGCCGTTGGTGGCATTGCGCCACTGCACGATGCCCGGGATGCGGGCACCGCTCGCGTTGGTATAACCGCCGACCACCTGCCGGAGTTCCACCGAATTCGGCCGGATGAACAATGGTTGCGGATTGTTGCGGTTTGCAACGACACCGGTGTTGGTCAGGACCGGCACGCCGGACAGCAATGCCGACCAGGCGGCGAGGTTGGTCTGGTTCGCGGAGATCAGACCGCGGGCGGCGTTGTCGTTGAGCGCGGTGGTGAAGAGATCGACGAGTTTCCAGTCCGCGACCGGATGGGTGAAGGCATTGCCCGACCAGGCCAGCCAGTTCTTCTGGGCGGACATGATGGAAGGCGCGCCCGGCGAGGGAATTCCCTGATCGGCCACCGCCGATTTCAAATACACCGTCTGCCAGGGCGTCCCACGATGGACGCGGCCGATGAAACCCACGTTGGGGAACTTGAATTGCGGCGTGGTCGGGAAGGCCCAGTCATCGGACTTGGTGATGAACGGATCTTTGTAGGAATAATCGGTGGCCAATCCGAGCGAGGTGGTCCCGGTGCTCTTGCCGGTGGCGGGATCCGCCTTCAACTGCAATTGCTGTTCAAATCCCCACGGCGCGTAGGCGATCACCGCCTGGCGGCGCTTCTTTTCGGCGAGGGAAAGGCCGGCGAGATTGGTGACGGAATGCTGCGACAATTGGAATCCGGAGTTGGTCGAATTGAAGCGGCCCTCCGAGACCAACAATTCGCTGTAGGAACCGGAGTCGGCGAACACCGTGTAGCCGGGCCGCAAATCCTCGGGATGATAATGGACCAACGGATCGTTCGCCTGACGCCGGTCGGTCAGAAAGATCAACGAGGAGGGATTGAATCCAACCTGAACCCGGGTGGGTCGCGCGGAATCGATGGCGGCGGCGATCCGGCGTTGTTCGGCATCGGGCAGCACCGGGTAAAGTGGGAAACGGTGATACAGGAAATAGAACAGCCCATGAATGCTCTTGGCCTGATCGTACTGGCTCTGCGGCACACCGAACGCATCGCGCCACAGCAGGGTATCGGTCTGCAACCAGCCCAGCGACACCTTCATCTGATTGTCGATGCCCAGCGTATGGCCGGCAAAGACCCGGTTGGTGAGCCAGAAATCCGTCATCCGCAGACTGGCCCCCGCGGCCGGCCGCACCCCCGGAAGCGATGCCGCCGCACGGCTTTGCGCATCAATTCCGAGAAACCGCAGCACGTTGGTTTCAGACAGAACGCTCTTGAAGCTCACGTAGTCGAGGACCGACTTGGTCCCTTCATCGACGAGCGCGTAATAGAGCCAGTTGGTCGCGACCAGATTGAGATTGGGTGCCGCCAACTCGACGTTGACCGTCCCGAGGTTGGTCGAATTGCCGAGGTACATCCGGTTGGCGATGTGATCGTAGACAAAGCTGAATGTCGTGAGGTCGTTGAGCGCGTTGGTGAACTGGTAGCCGGACCACGTTTTCGCCGGGACGAGGAAATTGGTACCGCGGGCACGAAGGGTTTCACCGACCACCCGCGTCGCCACTCCGCCGGGGAATTGTTTGTAGAGTCCGTAGGTGACGATGTTGGTGACAATGATGCGGACCTGCCGCGGAAAAACATTCGAGTAGGAGTTCCACAGTTCGACCGAGGCGGTGTTGCGGAGGTCAAACCGGTACTGCGCCTCCGTGGTGATGCCCGCGGCATTCTGGCCCTGGAACGGCATCTGGTTGGTGGCGATCGCCGGGGCGGTGGCACTGTTCTTAACCGCGAACAGACGGCGGGTGACCTGCAGCGTGCTCTGCCAGAAGCCCTCGTTGAAATTCGGGAAACCTTTTTTGGCTCCCACCACCAGCGGCACGTTCACGTACCGGGCGATCGGTGGGGCATCGGGCCGGCTGTCCAAGCGACCGAGATTGAAGGCCGGGTTGAAGCCCTGATCCTCGAGGTCCACCCACGGCAATGAAAGCAGCGAGGACGAATTGGTAACCTCCAGGAAGGACGCCAGTCGCACCGTCAACGGATCCGAAACCGACCCCTTGCCGGTCCGGTACAGCAGCGGCTGAAAGACCGAGGGCGCGTACGGGTAACCACTCCCGTTGGGACGATTGGTCGTGTAGTCGAAGATATTGGCGGCGACCTGCAGCAGCCGGTGGGTCTGCGCGGAATACGAATAGTTGGTGAGGAAATTCCGGTTGGCATTGTCCCGCACCGTGACGCGGCCCTGAATGGCGAGACCGGGGAACCCACCGCGCGGCAGGCCATTGGTGAACTCACTGGTCAACAACCGGTCGGCGGCATTGGTGAACCAGGAGATCGGCGTCCAGTCGCGCAAGCCGGCCACGCTGGCGGCGGCGGCGTCGCTTCCGTTCGGATTCGACTGCTGGAAGTTCATATGCAACCGGACCCGGCGGCCGAAGTTTCCGGAGGGATCGAGGTACGACTCGAATCGGGCGTCGGAGGTGTCGGTGCCGGCCTGTCCCAGCAACCGGTAAAATGTATAATTGTCGTAGGAACTCTTGGGGAAGGTCGCCGCGGTCTGACCGGTGAGCTTCTGCGCAAGTGTCCCGCGGCTGGTGTCCGCGGTGCGCGATTCCACCGAAAACACGTCGTTGAAATCTGACAAGGCATTCGTCACGTCACCGCCCGACCACGCTTGGTTGGCGTTGTCGATGGACAGCACCCGGGTCGGGTTCATCACGTCGGCGAGCAACGAGATGACCGGACCATCGGAGTAATAGTCCACCCGGTCCCCCGAAAACCGGTTCTGGGTGGCCGCCGAGGTGCCCACACCCGCCTCGGTGTTGAACAAATCCACCGCGGCGGTTGGCCGGGTGACGCTGGTTCGGGCCGGGTTCGAGCGGCGGTAGGAGAGGAACTTTCCCGCATCATCGAACGCCATGCCGGAGTTGAGGGAACCCTTCGTTGTGCCGTAGATGTAATCGGCGGCGGCGGACGGCCAGACATTGGTATTCAGGTCGCTGAGAAAACCGGCGAGGTTGAGCTCCCATGCACCCACACCCTGATTGCGGAGGTAACCACCGGTGAAATTGTCCTGCTGTTTCGCCGCGTTGTGGGCGGAACTCAGGTCGAGGGTCCGGCCGGTGGGAATCACCACATAGGCGTAACGATACACGAAGCGGTTGGTGCCGGAATGCGGGGCATCTGGATACTCCAGAACACCGATCCACTCCGGATCCCCCACCATGAACTCCGCCGGGAGCCGGTTGGTGTGGCCGAGATTGTCGGTCAGGCGGACGATGCCATTTGATTCGAATTTGCCGTTCCGGTTGAGATCGAGATAGAACCGAAACTCGGGCGGAAGGCTGGGATCGCGGTTGGTGGAAATGAACACCGGCGGGCGGGGCTCGTAGAAGAGATTGGCGAGCATCCGGCGGTACAATTTGCGATCGCCGAGATTCCCAAGATTGAAGCCCTGATTATGGGTCGGATTCTTGATGTAACCGACGTTGGTGAGGATGTCGAAATTGCCGGAATCCGCGTAGGACGGCAGGGCCAGGTCGAAACGCGGATTGAGGTAGTTGGTGGACACCATGTAGGGAAACGCGTTGACGTTTCCGTTGGCGAGCATCCGGGAGGCGATCTCCAACTCGGCGCGGCTCAACGCCGTGTCGGTGGCAAACCGGGCATCGATCTGTTCACCGCTGGCGGACACGGCACCGCGTTCCCGGCGGCTGACGGCGAGAAAGGCGACCGCGGTGATGGTCACCACCGAAAGCATGATCAGGGTGATGACCAACGCGATGCCCCGGCGGCGATGGACGACGGGTAGGTTCATGGGAGTGCGGAGCGGAGGGCGATCCGCTGACGGAACAGGAGAATCTCGGCGGCGTGCTTGGCGAGGTAACCCGCCTTCAGCTTGTCGGGGACCGAGCGGTATTGAATGAGTGATTTCGGCGGCAGCACACCAAACTCGACCTCGAGGGCGCTCGGCATCGACGAACCGGCAAAGGTGGTGAGGTAGGTGCCCTGATACGGGCGGGCAATGTTGACGTTGGTGACGACGGTCGTGACGGGAATTGCATTTCCGTCCAGGGGTATCCCGGTTCCGCCGAACGGCAGCACCCGGAAAAAGACGATGCCGTCGAGAATGCGGGTTGAGTTCTGCGCCCGCGCCAGCCGGGCCGCATTCCGCGAATCGTCGTAGTCCGCGAATAATCGGGCCAGTTGGGTGGTCGCAGCGGGTCCGCGAACGAACACGTTGGTCGGCGCCTGGTAACGGTACAGCGTCCCAACGCTCTCGACGCCTTCGATCACCGGCACCAACTGGGAGGCATTCGTCTCGTGGGCGACATACAGACCGGCGGCGGACCAGACGCGATCGCGGATCGGCAGCACATAGAACAATTCCGAGAACGTCGCATCCCGGTGAATGACATCCCTTCCGCCCGGACCCATCCCGGGGGTCAGCGGACGCTTGCGGATCACGACATTGTAGACCGGGTTGTTGGTCGGACCAGTGACGCCGGTGGGGTGGGCCCGTTCCACTTCCTTGGCCAGCAAATCGAGGGATGTCCGGCCACCCTCCATGACATCGGTCTGGGCGATGTTGGCGTGCAACGCCTTTTGGGTCTGGTCAAACATCGCGTACAGCGCGAGCACCAGCACTGAAAGCAGACCGACGGCGACCAACAGCTCCAGCAGGGAGAACCCGGCCCGCTGCCGCCGCTCCGATTGCGGATGAAAAGTGGTTTTCATGTCCGTTCAGAGGACCGGCAACCGGCTCGACGCCGGCGCCAGTTGGCGAAGGTTGATGGTGGAGGAAGGCGCCTTGATGATGTTGCCGTTGGTATCGCGCTGATACCGGTCCTGCGCGGCCACCTGGGTGCGGAAGGTGCGCTGGCTGGATCCAGTCCGGACCGCGAAATCCGTCCCCGAGACCGGCCAGTCAAAGGTCAGCCGGACATCATACAATCCGCGTTGCATGGCGGCCCACTGACGGAGTCCGAGGGGCGACCGATCCTTCGGCAGTGTGGCCACCGGCACGATCTCCACCCGCATGAGGTAGCGAAAGGCGAAGCCCAACTGGCTGTCGGCCGGCCGATCGGAAAGGTTTTGCGGCAGGATCTTGTCGTTCAACGACCCGCTGAAGGCCCGGACCACCGCGGTCACCGTGTTGGTCAGCGAGACCGGATTGTTGGCAAAATCGTTGGGAAGGGTGTCGTACTTCGGCAGCGATAACAGGCCGAAGACCGTTTCGGAACGGGTCAGCCGGCGGGACGGATCCAATGCATTCGCACCCGGACTGTTGAAGAAAATGCCGGGATAATAATTGGTCAGCACCTGGGGCGACCCGGTCATCTGCCGGCGGACGGCGATGAAATCCACGTAGTTGGTGACGTCATCGAACAAGAGCGCGCCGCCGCGGATGGCCTCCATCCAATGCGTGGCGTCCTGGGCGATGATGGTGTCCTCGCGATTCTGCTTCTGCACCCCCATGCCGGCGGGCATCACGCCCATGATGGCCACCATGGCGATGGCGACGATGGCGATGCAGAGCGCCAGCTCGATCATGGTGAATCCGGCGGTCCGCCGGACCCGGGATGGAACGACGGTGATCATGGCAGGACGTTGTCCAGCGGTGTGCCCCACACAAATCGACGGGCGCGTCCGGTGAGCGAGGCGATGCGGAAGATGGTGTTGGTGTAGTTGTCGCGCGGTGTTTCCACGACATCCGCCGGCCGCGAGAAATCAAAACTCAGATGGTTGGTATCCGGACCGGTCTTCGGCAGAAATACGCTGCCCAGCCCGATGGCGATGTAGCGATCCCGGAGAAAGGTGGTCGGATGCCCCTGGGCCAGCCGGACGCAACGGCCCTGGGCATCGAAGGTCAGCGACGGCAGGAGCATGTAGGAAACCGGCAGAACCCGCGTGCCCTGATCGGGTGCCACCGGGAACGGAACCGACTTGAGATCGAGATTGGTGTACACCGCCGCCCCGCCGTCCGGCTGATAGATCTTGGGCCGCATGTTGGCCGGGAAAATCACCCCGTCCGGCAACGTGCGCCAGATCGAGCCGCCCGCGGTCAAATAACGCCCGCGATTGGCGGTCGGCGAATTGGGAAGCACCGGCTGATCACCCACCCGTTGATCCGAATAGAACGCGTAGCTGGCGTGATGACCGGCGAAAATGTTGGTCAACGCGTGAAGGGCCCGCTCCCGATAATCACCGGAGGGCAGTTTCAAAAGCTGGAGATGAATATCGCCCAACGCCGCCTGATCCTTGGGATCGGTCGATTCGGGGGTGAAAAACACCATGTAGACCGGCGAGCGCGTCTTGATGGCGAACTGCCGGGCCAGGGCCAGGTCGTCGAGGATCTGCCGCTGGGCGGCGGCGAGGGTGTTGGCCTGGCCAAAACCCTTGAAGGCCGGAACCGCCACGAGGGTCAGGACGCCGATGATGGCGATGACCACCAGCAATTCCAGCAGCGTGAACGCGCGGCCGTCCGGGCGCAGGGCGGCACCTGCGGCGGAGCGGCGGACGAAGCTGGAGGTGGGGGAAGACATGGCGGCGATGCCGGGAGCCCTATTGGCGCCAGCTGTAGATGTTGTCCTCGTTGACCGTTCCCTTTTGATTGGCCGGCAGGGACAGGTCGGCTTTTCCATCCGGCCCGAGTGACCACACGATCACGCTGGAGTTAATGGAACGGAACTTCGGGTCCGAAGCCCCGACCTGGCTGTTGCCGCCAAACGGATCACCGACCCGGTTGTCGTAGTCCAGATCCAGGGTGACGATGAAGGGACGACCCCAAGCATCGCGATAGACGCCGTCATTTTCGCTGACTCCGTTCGGCGCATAGCCCCGGGCGGTCTTGATGTTCAGGGCGACGTTGTGCTGCGGGTTCAGCGAGGAATTGAAATTGACCGGCTTGCCGTCGGCATCGTTCACCGCGCAGTACGGGTTCGCCGGACTGGTCTGCGCGAACTTCCCGGGAGCGAGCGAGGTGTCGGTCAGGATGGCGATCAGTTCGGCGTTGCTGACCTGATAGGTGCCGCCGCGATTCGCGATCTGGGTGTAGCCGCCAGAAGTCCCCTTGGAATCGTAGACCTGCACGCCCTTTTGCTGGGTGCCGTAGGTGAAATCGGGGTATTCGGTGGACACAGCCTGCCGGGCGTTTTGCGAGGATGGCATCCGGCTGTAGGCGGCCTGGTAGGCGGAAACCGCCGAAGCGATGTTGGCCAGATCGGTTCGGGTCTTGGCAACCTTGGCCTTCTTCTGAGCGCCGGCGAGGGCGGGCAAAAGCATGCCGGCGAGAATCGCGATGATGGCGATGACCGTGAGCAGTTCGATCAGCGTGAATCCACGACGGTCACGGCGGGAGGGGAGGCGGTGGGGGTTCATGGGGAACGGGTGGGTTGAACGGGAGCGGATGGGGCAGGCGTAAATTCAGTCGGGTTTTGGCTTCCAGATCATTGCTTCCAGTTGCCGAAGATGCGGGATTTCCCCTTCACCTTGATCTCGGCCCAGAGGTCGAACGTGCCGGGATTGTTGGTGGGGTTGGAGGACACGTAATGCCAGGGATTGAGCCCGGGATTGGTCGGCACGGGCTGAACCGGATCGTTCAGCGGCCAGGCAAAGCCGTCGTTCCGGCGACCCGTTGCATCCCCGGCGAATCCGACGGTCAGGATCTCGATGGGCTTGTAGTCGGCGGCAGTAGTGGTGCGGTAAATCTGGGCGTGTTGCCCGACCTTGAAAGAATGGCGGAACAACCGCCGGCGCTGCTCCTGGGTCGCGCCGTTCACGAAACCCTCACGGCGGAAGGTTGATTCCACCCAGGCGGGTTCCAGGCGCTGACCGTCATCCACCGTCAGGAAAAAGCCGCCATCCTCGGTCCCCTTGATCGTGGGCGACTTGCTCACGATGACGCCGGACAGTTCGTAATAGAGCGGCGTGAGGGCGGTGTCGTTGGTGCCGGCCGCCGAATCGTAGTTGTCGGGCGGATAGACTCCGAAGCGGGCTTTGTAGTTCTCGATGGAGGTCACCAAGCTGGCCAGTTCGGAACGGAGCCGGGCTTCGCGCATCCGGCCGGCGGCGAGCGGAGCGAGTCCGACGACCAACCCGGCGAGCACGCCGATGATGGCCATGACCGTCAGGAGTTCGAGCAGGGTAAAGGCATGGCGGCACCCGGCCTCCCGGGGGAGCGGCGACAGCGTTCGGGGCGTATTGCCCGCGACGTTCAATTGACTCGAAACCTTCATGTCCGGCCTCAGTGGTGTCCGACCAGCCTTTCGAACCTTCAACGATCCTTCAATTCCTTTTCCATCCGCTCGCTCAACCACTGCTTGATCATGCTCTGGTAGTTGAGGTACCGCTCGCGGGCCACCCGCTTGATTCGTCCCAGCATCCGCGGATCCATCCGCAGGGTGATGGTCACCGAATCCGACTGCTCGGCTCCCGCAGCCGTCGCGCCCTGCATCAACCGCGGATCCACCTGGGTTTCGGCCCAGAATAGCGCCTCGGCCTGTTCACCATCGAACAAGGGAACTTCTTCCCAGGTGCTTAACACGTTCAATGCCATCTCTCATCCTTCCCGTTCCGCCCAACCTTGCTTAACTCCGCCCGATTCAACCCTAAAACTTCAGCCCTCCAAAGTGAGCTTCAGGCGGCGCTGATAAAAATATTCCTCCGCCTCGGAGAATGCCCGGGCGCAAATCACCCGAACCTGCCTTCCGTTGGTGCGATACACGCTGAACACCCCCACCCCGGACGCCGCCCGACCCAGGTTGAAATACCTGGACTGCACGGCGAACCGCGGCGAGTCCGGCAACAGCCGAACCGCAAACGGATCCTCAAAGGACTCCTCAATGTCCCGAACCGTCAAAGAACCCTCGAATGCAAAGGGTGGATTGTTCCAATCGAACTCCATTTGGAAACTCCATCTGGGAGCGAACGTAAAGCAATCGCCAATGCAGTGTAACTACTTTGTATTTACACTTGGCGACGTAGTGTTGTCAAGCACCTGTCGGATTTGGTTTCAAAAAAGTCGGCCACCGAGACGATCGGTGGCCGACGTTAACGTTAGTAGCACCGGGTTTCGGCCTATTCTTTCTTTTCGCCAGGACCAGCGTCGTCGCCGCCGAGCTTATCGATCAGAGTAATCAGGGGCAGGAACAGGGCGATGACGATACTGCCGACGATTACCGCCAGGAACACGATCATGATCGGTTCCAGCAGGGAGGTCATGGCCGCGACGGCGTTGTCGACCTCTTCGTCGTAATTGTCGGCGATCTTGAGTAACATTTCGGGGAGCGCGCCCGTTTGCTCACCGACGTCGACCATGGAAATGACCATGGGCGGGAACACGCCCGATTTTTCGAGCGGCGCGGTGATGGTTTCACCTTCCTTGACGCTTTCGTGAACCATTTGGACCGCATTGGCGACCACCACGTTGCCGGCGGTCTCGCGGACGATGTTCAACGCCTGCAAAATGGGCACACCCGAACTCACCAAGGTTCCAAGGGTACGGCAGAAGCGGGCGATGGCCACCTTGCTGATCACCGAACCGATGACCGGCATGTGCAGCTTGAACTTGTCGAACAGCCACCTGCCCTTCTTGGTCTTGAGGGAGAATTTGAACAGGATGATGAAGACGATCAGGCCGATGACCACCGGGCCTGGCACCGGGAATCCACCCGCCCATTCAGGGAAGACGACCGTGTAGTCCTTGATGATTTCGCTGATTTTGAGAACGAATTCGGTGAACGGGGGCATGCCGCCGTCACCGAGGAGGTCGGCGAAGATCTGCTTGAACTTCGGCACCACGACCACCATGAGCAGGACGAGGATGCCCATGGCCACCGTCATGACCGCGGCGGGATAGAACATGGCCGCGATGACCTTGCCCTTGATCTTCTCCGCCTTTTCCATGAACTCCGCCAAGCGGTTGAGCACGACCTCGAGCACACCGCCGAGTTCGCCCGCCTTGACCATGTTCACGAACAGCTTGTTGAAGACCTTGGGATGCTGCGCGAGGCCTTCGGAGAAGGTGCTGCCGCCTTCGATCGAAGTGGCGAGATCGCTGAGAACCCGCTTCAGAACCGCATTGCGCTCCTGTTTCTCCAGCACCCGCAGGCCGCGGAGCAGCGGAAGGCCGGCGTCCACCAGTGTGGCGAGCTGACGGGTGAAGGTGCTCAACACCTTCGATTTCACGCCGCCACCGAGGCCGGGAATCCGGATGTTGATGCCTCCGCCCTTCTTCTTGGCACCACCCCCACCGCCACCGCCCTTGCTGTCCTTCTTTTCCTTGGGCTTTTCCGCCTCCATTACCTTGGTGGGGAAGAAGCCCATTTCCTTGAGGCGGTTGATGGCGTCGGCCTGGCTGCCGACCTCGAGAACCCCCTTGGTTTCCTTGCCCCGGGCGTCCATCGCGACGTAATTGAACTTTGGCATAGCCGTCCTTTCCGCTCGTTCGTTCAGGTGTACTTCAAGATTTCCTCGACGGTGGTTTCGCCGTCGTAAATGTTCCGCAGACCGTCGTCGCGGATGGTGACCATCCCGAGCTCGATCGCCTTCTGCCGCAGAACGACCGTCGGGGCACGTTCATTGATCAGATTGCGGATCGGATCGGAGACCACCAGCAATTCGTAGATCCCCTTCCGGCCCCGATAGCCGGTGTCATTGCAGACCGGGCAACCGCGTCCGTAATAAAACGCACGATCCCCTAGATCATGCGGGGAGAGGTTGAGGTGGCTCAGTTGGTCCTCGGTGGGCTCGAACGGCGTCCGGCATTTGACGCAGACCTTGCGGACCAGCCGCTGACCCAGCACCGCCAGCAGCGTGGATGAAATCAGGAACGGCTCCACGCCCATGTCGACGAGACGGGTGACCGCACCGGAGGCGTCATTGGTGTGAAGCGTGGACAGCACCAAATGGCCGGTGAGTGAGGCCTGAATGGCAATCTGAGCCGTCTCGAGATCGCGCATTTCCCCGAGCATGATGATGTCCGGGTCCTGACGGAGAAAGGCGCGCAACGCCTTCATGAACGTCATCCCCATCGATTCGTTCACCTGCACCTGCATGATGCCTTCGATGTCGAATTCCACCGGGTCCTCAACGGTGAGGAGCTTGGAATCGATGGTATTGATGCGGCGCAGACAGGAATAAAGCGTCGTCGTCTTGCCCGAGCCGGTGGGGCCGGTGACGGCAAAAATCCCGTTGGGCTGGTTGATCGTTTCGACAACGTACTCGTTGACGTTCTTGGGGAACCCGAGCGATTCGATCTCGAGGCTGATCGAGCCGCGGTCGAGAACACGGAGCACCACCGATTCGCCGAACGCAGTCGGCAGGGTGGACAAGCGGAGATCAATCTGGCGTCCCCCGACATTCACCGAAATACGGCCGTCCTGAGGCATCCGGCGCTCGGAAATGTTCAGGTTGGCCATGATCTTGAGACGCGAGGTCACCGGATTGGCCAGGTGCTTGGGCGGCGGGGACATCTCGTACAGGGCGCCGTCCACGCGGTAGCGGATCTTGAACTCCTCCTCAAACGGCTCGAAATGAATGTCGCTCGCCCGGTCCTGCACCGCCTGCATGAGGACCAGGTTGACGAACTTGACGACGGGCGCATCGGTGCCGCCCATGTCGATCTTCACTCCGCCGGCCTCGGGATTGTCGATCGCCGACAGGTCATGGGTGGCACCCATTTCCTTGAGCAGATCCGAGTAGCCGCTGGCCGCCTGAGCGGGATAAAACTTCTCAATCGCCTTCAGCACCGCGGCGGGTGAGGCCACCACCAGTTGAATCTGGTGTTTGACCGAGAATCCGAGTTCGTCGACGACCTGCGGATTGAGCGGATCCACCAGCGCGATCTGGACTGTGTCGCCGAACAGGGCGATCGGCATGCACTGGTACATCCGGGCACTTTCGCCAGGCACCGATGCGACCACTTCGGGTGAAATTTCCGCTTCGTCGAGGGTGACCACCATCGTGCCGAGTTGATCGGCCATGATCTGCAGCACCGAATCGAGATCGACCAAACCGTAATCCTGAAGCACCTGGAACACCGGTTTGCCGCTGCGGGTGTGCTCCTGCTGCACCTCTTCCATCTGGAGGTCGTCCAGGAGTCCACGCTCCCGGATGAGGGACAGCAACGGATCGGTGATCGCTTCGGCCATGGGATGTCTTCCGGGGTGCTGGGTTTAGTTGCGACCCGAGGCATCCGCCTCCGCCTTGGCCGCCTTCATCTCCTGCAGCTTTTGGACCATGGTGGTCGGGTCCTGGGACTTGGTGATGACCTCTTCCTCGGCGATGAGCCCCGCCTGCCATTTTTCAACCAGGAAGCTGTCCAAGGTGACCATGCCCCACTTCGCACCGGTCTGGATGTCCGACTGGATTCGGAAGGTCTTGTTGTCACGGATCAGCGCCGCGATGGAGGGCGTGTTGACCATGATCTCGAAGATCGCGACGCGTCCCGGCTTGTCGCAACGGGGCAGGAGCAACTGGGAAATCACCGCCTGCAACACGGTCGAGAGCTGAATCCGGATCTGATCCTGCTGGTTCTGCGGAAAGGCGTTGGTGATACGATCGATGGTTTTGGCGGCACCGGTGGTGTGCAGCGTGCCGAACACCAAGTGGCCTGTTTCAGCGGCCGTGATCGCGGCTTCCATCGTTTCCAGATCGCGCAACTCACCGACGAGGATCACGTCAGGGTCCTGACGCAACGCGCGGCGCAGGGCCTCGGCGAAATTCGGCACGTCGACGTTCACCTCGCGCTGGGTGACAACCGCCTTCTTGTGCTTGTGATAGTACTCGATCGGGTCCTCGATGGTGATGATGTGGGCCTCATCGCGCTCCTCGTTGATGATGTTGATCATCGAGGCCAGCGTGGTCGTCTTGCCCGAACCGGTCGGACCGGTAACGAGGACCAGACCGCGGGGTTTGTAGAGCAGTTCCTTGGCGCTCGGCGGGATGCCGATCTGCTCCATCGTCAGGAGTTTGCTGGGGATCTGGCGGAGCACGAGGGCGAAGTTGCCCTTTTCCTTGAAGGCGCTGACGCGGAACCGGGCGAGTTCACCAAAGGCAAATCCGAAGTCCGCACCACCCTTTTCACGGATTTGCTGGATGTGATCCTCGGAGGTGATCGACCGCATCAATTCTTCGGTATCCTCGGCTTTGAGGAGCGGGCCTTCGACGCGATGCAGAATGCCGTGGAGGCGAATGACCGGCGGGATGCCGACACGGATGTGCAGGTCGGCGGCGCCCTCAGACACCACCAACTGCAGCAAATCGGACATTTGGTAAGACATGGAAAACTCTTTCGAAAGGGTTGTGTTAGGCCCGGCTGGGTTTGGTGGAGGCTAGCAGGTTTACGACCATCCGGTTCAATGATCCGTGACCGTCGCCTTGACCACCTCGTCGGCGGTGGTCAAGCCCGCCAACACCTTGCGGATGCCATCCTCCCGCAGGGTGCGCATGCCCATCTCGCGTGCCTTGGCGCGCAGCACGTTGGACGGGACCTTTTCAAAGATGAGCTTTCGCGCCTCATCCTGGATGGTGAAAATCTCAAAAATGCCGAACCGGCCCTTACACCCGGTTTTGTTGCACTCGGAACAGCCGCGTCCCTTGCGCGCGGTGGCCTGCGACAACTGATCGGGGCTCAGATTCAGGCTCGCCGCCTCGGTTTCGTTCAGGACATGCGGCCCACCGCAGTTTTTGCAGATCTTCCGGACCAAACGTTGCGCCATCAGACAGCGCGCGGAAGAGGCCACGAGGAAGGGCTTCACCCCGATGTCGATCAAGCGGGTCACGGCGCTGGGCGCGTCGTTGGTGTGCAGAGTGGAGAAGACCAAGTGACCGGTCAGAGAGGCGTTGATCGCTATGGAGGCGGTCTCCAGATCGCGGATTTCCCCCAGCATGATGACGTTCGGCGACTGGCGGAGCATCGATCGCAGCGCCAACGCAAAGGTGAACCCGATCTGCTCGTGCACCTGGACCTGGTTGATGCCGGCCAGCATGTATTCCACCGGGTCCTCGACCGTGATGATCTTGCGGTCCGGCCGATTGATGTAGTTGAGACAGGAGTAGAGCGTCGTCGTCTTGCCGGAACCGGTCGGGCCGGTCACCAGCAGGATGCCATCGGGCAATCCGATGATCCGCTCGAACATTTGCTGATCGTCCGCAAAGAATCCCAATTCCGCCAAACCCAGTTTCAGGCCGGATTTGTCGAGAATACGCATGACGATCGATTCGCCATGCTGGGTGGGAAGACAATTGACGCGGAGATCGATGGTCTTGCCGCCGACCGGGACCTGGATGCGTCCGTCCTGCGGGATGCGCCGCTCGGCGATGCTCATTCCCGCCTGAATCTTCAGCCGGGCAATGATCGGTGCCTGCAACCGCTTCGGAAGGTCCGATTGCTCCACGCAATTGCCGTCGATGCGAAACCGGAGACGAAACCGCTTGGCAAGAGGTTCGAGGTGAATATCCGAGGCGCGGCGCTTGAAGGCGTCCACGATCACCTGGTTCACCAGCTTCATGATCGGTGCGTCGGCATCCACCGCCGCGCCGTCATCCGCCACATTCCCCTTCAAAACCCCGACCTCGACCTCACCCTCGGTGATGTCCTGGATCATCTTGCTGATCCCGCCGTCGTCCCGACCCGAGCCGGCACCGCCGTAGTATTTGTCCAGCGCGGCCTCAATGTCTGGAAGGCTGGTGACCCGCAATTCGATGTCCCGGTTCAGCGCGTGCCGCAATCCGTCGACGGTGTCGATGTCCGAAGGGTCTGAGAGGGCCACGACGATCGATCCCGATTCGCTTTGACCGACCGGGACCGCGTTAAACTTCCGGGCCACGTGACGCGGCACGATCGAAATCAGTTCATCGCCCACCCGCAACTCGCTCAAATTCACCGATTCGACGCCGAAATACGTCGATTTGGCCATGACCACCGTCCCGGACTCGATCGAGCCGGACTTGACCATGGTGTCGAGAACGCCCTCGCCCGCCACCTCGGCAGCCGAACGCCCGGACTCCACCTGCTCATGGGTCAACAAACCCATGTCGAGCATCGTATCGATCAGATAATCGTCTTTGGCTGCCACAAACGGCCTTTCAGTGTCCACGGTGCCCGCTCCAGCGTACACACCACAGGGGTCAAGTGCGCGAGAGTTAAGGGACCGACAAAACGAAAGTCAAACGCTGTCCCCGCAACGAGCTCCGCTGACAGCAGTTTATTCCGGGGACGCTTTCAGTTTACAGCTATAAACTTTGAGAGCAAGTCCGAGAACAAATCGGCCAGTGGGTGGAAATCGCTGGCGAACCGGTTTTTCCGAGAAAGGGACACCGCCCGTGAAGGTCCGTTTTGATTGGAATCGGGAGACACCCACTATTTCTTCAGGTCGTCGAAATAATCACGGACTGCGCCCCGATACGCCTTGGGCACCTGCTCTTGATTGAGCGCGGCCTGCGCATCGGACTGGGCGGCGGCCACCGCCTCGGTGTAGGCCACCTTGCTGTCGCCCTTGATGCTCAATCCCTTGAGCGTGATGCTGGGCATCGCGCCGCCCGCCTGCATCTGACCCTTGATCTTGGTCGGCGTCAGACCATCGGGCATGGAGGCGTCGCGTTCGGTGTGCCCCTTGCCCGCCACGTCGGGTCGGTTGACGCTGGAATTATCCCAAAGCTCCTGCAGTTCGTCCGGCAGATCCCAGGCCGAAGATTCCTTCCACATGCCGACCCCACGACCGCCCTTTCCATTCTTGTTGTAGCCCAGCTTCGGGCTCTTGCACTGGCCCCAACCCTTGCAGTTGCCGACCGCCATTTGGGCCCGTTGCAGGCTCTGGAGACTGGCCATCATCGATTGGGCATCGCCCATCTGGTCCAACAAGGACTGCAGCTCTTTCTGGGCGGCGGCCAGGGCCGCGCCGGCCGCGGCACGGCTTCCTTTTCCAGCACCTTTCGCCTCCGACAATGCCTTTTGAAGGTGTTCAGCCACCTTCCCGTATTGCTCGGCCGGCTGAAGGGCGCGCGCCAACTCATCGGTCATCTGCTTGAGCTGTTCAGCGGTCGGTTCTCCGCGCTGAAGCTGGTCCATCATCTTTTGCAGCGAATCGATGGCCGCCTGCGCCTGGCCGTTCTTCAACTGTTCGGGCAGGTCTTTGCCGGTCTTTTCCATCTGCTTCTGAAGCTGCGACATCATCCGGGAGAGATCGGCCATCTTCTGGAGATCCATTTCTGCCGCATCGAGATTCTTGAGGAACTGCTCCACCTGGGCTTGGTTCAATGCCGCCACCGCATCGTCGAGATTCGGCATCGGCATGCCCATGCTTTCCGCCTTCCGGGCGAGGTCGCTGGCCATCTGGGACATCTGCTTGCGCGCCGCCTGGGCCGCCGCCGAATTGTCGCCCGCCAACCCCTTCGCCGCGTCCTTCAGTTTCTCCAAATCCTTTTGCAACTTCTCGGCCGCCTCCGGACTGGCGTTTTTGTCGCCGAGCTGTTTTTGCAGCGATTCCATCTGTTTTTGCAGAGTCGCACGCGATTCCTCGGAAGAACCGGACGGCGTTCGGGCCGCCTGTTCCATTTTCCGAAGTGCCGGATTCTTGGCGAGATTGAGGGCGTCCTGCTTGAGTTGATCCGCGGCGCGGGAGATGTCTTTGAGGGCATCCTCGCGGGTCAGCTTGGCCGATTGAAGGCGCGAGCCGAGTTCCTTGATATCCTCCAGCGTGCGCCGGGTCGGTTCCATCGCCGGCGGCCGGTGCTCCAGAGTGCGCTTGGTCAGCAGGGTCAACTGGGCACCCACTTCCTTAATGACTTCGGCCTGTTTCCTGGCCTGGACATGGGCCTGACTTCGAAATTCCGGCAGAAAACCCAGCGTGGCCGTCACCGCCAAAACACCCGCGACCCAGCGCGAAACCCCGGGCAACCGGAGGGGCAGCAGGGCCTTGGGATCGACACCGCTGGCGGCCATCTCGGCGTCGGCCAACACCAATTGGTGCCAGCGGGATTGATCCGAATCCGCCGCTGCGGGAGAGGCTCCGAGTTCCAGGGCGGTGGAAAGGCGCTCCTTCAAGCCGCGTTTTTGATCCAACCACCGCGCGGCCTCGCCGAGGGTCATCTTGCGGTGGAATCCGACGAGGAACCCGACCGGCAGGCACAGCAACGCGATGACCCCGGCGAGACTAACGGTATAGTACGGCACCGGCAGAAGCTTCCAAACCGCGAGCGCCAGCGTGTACATCGCCGCCCCGACGATGAACCCCTTCCACAGCCCGGCCCATCCGCGCAGCCAACGCATTCGGGTCGCCGTTTGAGACGCAGCCTCCTGAATCGTCGCCAGGGAGTTCATGTTCCTGAAACTAATGGCAGGACCGGACCGATTAGCCAGCGGGAAACACGCTTCCGGGCGGCCTACCCACCCAAGTCAGCGAAACGCAGAATCACATCGCTTCGTATTCGCCCTTGTTGACTCGTTTGAGCACAGCGAAGCCGGCCTTCTTGGCGTCGCTGATCGACAACGGCTTGGTGATGGACGGGGTGTTGAACCCGGAAATCAGCTTGCGGATCGGCTTCTTGCAAGCCGGGCACGCCGAGATTTCCGGCGCGCTCAACGGTCGTCGAAGAGTGAAGCGCCCCCCGCAGGCCGCGCAGTTGCCGTCGCAGAGCTCGTATTCGTAAAGGGGCATGGGGAGGTAACCTATTGAACTTCTACGACACTCCGACGGCATCAGGCCGTTGGCAAGCGGGTTTCCGGCCCGGATTGTTGCCGATTCCGCAGCGCTTGAACGATGAACCATCCGTGCACCAATACCAGCGCCAACCCCACCCATTGCTCGATCCGGACCGATTGCAGCATCGCTTTCCAGCCCACTTCCCGACGCCAATCGGAATTCTGAATCATCAAAAACACCGCGCCCGGCGTCACTAGGCACCACAGCCAGGCCAGCATCCGGTAGGGCGAAATCGCACCGACCACTGCGGCGGTTTCTGATTCCGCTGGGGAAAGGGATTGAACTGAAGGGTCTTCTTGCAAAGCCTGCGGGGAGTCTTGGAACCGATGAATCACGAAGCAAGCCCCGCCATTCCCCAACCGACCCCACCCGGCACTCTTCCCCCGCCCCGTCCGGCCCAGGAGAACGTCTGGTTCAACCTTGCCTGCAATGCCGTGCTGCCCGGCATCGTCCTCACCCAACTCAGCAAGGAATCCCGGCTCGGGCCGGCTTGGGGCCTGGTGGTGGCCCTCAGCATTCCGTTGGTCTACGGCATCTACGATCTGCTGAAGCGCAAGACCTGGAATGTGTTCTCCATCATCGGATTGGTGGGAACACTGGTCACCGGCGGACTGGGGTTGCTCAAGCTCGACAACTTCTGGTTCGCCGCCAAGGCCGCCGCGATTCCGATGGTACTCGGTCTGGCCATTCCGATGACCCTCAAGACCCGTCAACCGTTGGTGAAAGCCCTGCTCTACAACGATCAGGTGCTCGACACCCATCGGATCGGCGAAGCCCTCAAGGCGCGCAACACGGTGCCCGGCTTCGACGCCCTCCTGCTCTGGGCGTCTTGGGTGATGGCCGCCACCTTCTTTGCCAGCGGCGTGATCAATTTCTTCCTCGCCCGCTGGATCGTGGTCGCGCCGCCGGGAACCTCCGAACAAACCGCCCAGATCGGACGCCTCCACTGGATCGAATGGCCGATCGTCACGCTGCCGATGATGGTGGTGATGCTCTTCGCCCTGTTCCGATTGATCAAAGGCCTGGAGCAATTGACCGGATTGAAGAACGACGAACTGTTCCACCCGGCACCCGCCAAGCCAGAGAAACCCGCGAAGGGTTAGCTGCCTGCCGGAGGTTTCGGAACAACACCGGACGCTGGAGCCGATTTCGTCGGCTTCGCACCGGCCGCCTTCGGATTGGCTTCGCCCGCGCGCGGGGCACCGCTGGGTCTTGGCGCAAACGCGGCCGGAACCGCGAAACCGTATCGTCGGCAAAACTCCACGACCGGAGCGCGAATCCGAACCGGTTTTCCGGTGAACGGATCCTTGTACTCCAACCCGACCGACCGCAGTGCCAGGCCGTCAGGATGGGGCGTTCCGTAGAGTTCATCCCCCTGCACGGGAGTGGTCACAGCCAGCAGGTGAAGCCGGATCTGATGGGTCCGCCCGGTCAACGGATGCGCCTCGACTAGGGCAGTGTATTGGCGCTTTTCCAGCACCTTGAAATCGGTGTGGGCGTCCTTGCCGGCCTTCGGATCGAGCCAATGCCGTCCCGGTTCGCGCGGATCCGGCCCGAGAGCGTCATCGCAGGCCCACTCCATTTTCCGGGGGATGCCATCGGTCACCGCCAGGTAGGTCTTGCTGATCCGACGATCGGCGAAAAGCCGGGACAAGGGCTCCATCGCGCCAATGCTCTTGGAGCAAAGGAGGATTCCCGAGGTGCCGGCGTCCAGCCGGTGCACGTGTTTGAGGAAGCGCAGATTCCGGGACCGGGCCCAGAAATCTCCGGCCTGGATGGACGATTGCAGGGCCAGGGGCAGGTTCCGGGCGGTGTGTTCCCAATCGTCCGGGCCCAGGATCCAGCCCACTGGCTTGTCGAGAGCCATCACCACGCGATCCTCGTACAGAATCGGGATCCGCGTGCCGTCGGACAGTTCAATCTGGGTGGGTTTGGCCACGGGCCGAGTAAATCATGAAACACCGCCCAAAGACACCGTTTGCTGACCGGATCCGCGGAATCCGAATTGCTTGAGGACTTATCAGCACAATCATTTGGCCCCTCAAAGTGAGCCCCGCTTATTCTGGTGCAGAACCCAAAAAAACCTGATTCGCTGGCGGCATGCAGATTCAGAGCTTCAAAATCTTCTGCGACCTGGTCGAGACGGAAAGTTTCACCCGGGCGGCCCAAATCAATGGCGTGACCCAAAGCGCCGTGAGCCAGCAAATCAGCTCGCTGGAACGGCAGTTGAAGTCGCTGTTGATCGAGCGCAGCAAGAAGAAGTTCCGCCTCACCCGCGAGGGCGAACTGCTCTACGAACACAGCCGGCAGATGGTTTCGACCTACGATTCACTGCTGCACCGGCTGCAGGAGGTGAAGGACATCATCAGCGGCACCATCCGCGTGGCGACGATCTACAGTATCGGGCTGCATGACCTTCCCCCCTACCTCAAGCGCTTCCTCAAGGCCTATCCCACGGTGAACGTTCACGTGGAATACCAGCGGGCGAACCAAGTGTATGACGACGTCCTCGGCAATGTCGTGGATCTCGGCCTGGTGGCCTATCCCAACAAGGACACCCGGTTGGAAATGGTCCATCTCCGCGAGGAAAAGATGGTGCTCATCTGCCACCCGAAACACCCGTTGGCGCGCGGCAAGACGGTGAAACTCGCCCAACTGGATGGCCAACGATTCATCGGATTCGAGCCCGACATTCCCACCCGTAAAGCGGTGGACAAGGTCCTCCGCGATGCCGGCATCACGATCAAGGTGGTGATGGAATTCGACAACATCGAGACGGTGAAACGCGCGGTGGAGATCGAGGCCGGCGTGAGCATCGTGCCCGACGGAACCGTCGCCGGCGAAGTGGCGAAACTAACCCTCACCGCCATCCCCATCGCCGACGCCGACATTGGCCGCCCCCTGGCGGTGATCTACAAGAAGAACAAGGCCCTCTCCCCCGCGATGAAGCAATTCATCCAGCTCCTCAAAGAAGCGCCGTAAGAGGCAAAAGCGGACATGCCGATTTGGAGGGCGAGGTTCCACCCGCGCCCCAATCGATCGCGAGCCGGGCGTCCAAATGGATCTCCATAATCCGATTGGAATTTGAGGCCCTCGTCACCGTTTTGCCGATCTCGAGAGTAAACTCACGATGGTTTCGCACCGCTGAAAATAGCCCAGGCGTTCACGCCTGGGTTACCGGCTCATCGGTCGATTCCAGTCCCGTTGGGGGCGACAGAATCTTTTGTCCCTGGCGGGACTCACCTCATCCTTCCCATCATACCCCGGCCTGAAGTCCGGGGCTGTTGTCTCGGACGCTGTGGGCTTCCAGTCACAGGCCCTGGAAATCCTTACGCGGGGTTCGCGATTGATTGGGGCCCGGGTGGAACCGGGCCCTTCAACGCGAATCGGCGCTCCCAAACGTCCACTCACCGTCGGCGCGCGCGTCCCGCGCGGCGGCCGCCGCTTCCGGGCTTCTTGGAAAGCTCAGGCCCCGCGATCCCCGTCCGCACCTTTAATTCGCGGATTTGATCGCGCAACAATGCTGCCTTTTCAAACTGCAATGCCTGGGCGGCTTCGATCATCTCCGACTCCAATTCCCGCAAGGTTTCCGTGACGTCGAACTGCTCCATCGTCTCACGCAACGCACCGGAAACGGCTGCCCGACCCGCGGGCGAACTGCTCAACC
Organism: uncultured Verrucomicrobiota bacterium; assembly: GCA_903907925.1. GTDB lineage: Bacteria > Verrucomicrobiota > Verrucomicrobiia > Limisphaerales > UBA9464 > CAIVQB01. Next base: position 59,391 of record CAIVQB010000092.1, on the reverse strand, counting down.
CCTCTTCAATCCCACGGGTGACGCTGCGCGGAACGATCCCGTTCGCGGCGTTGTAGGCGAGCTGGCGGCCGCGACGGTATTCGGTGACCGCGAGGAATTTCTGGATGCTCTGGGTCCGGACATCGCAATAGAGGATCACCTTTCCGTCCAAATGTCGTGCGGCCCGGCCCGCCGTCTGAATCAGGCTGGTGGCGCTGCGGAGATAGCCCTCCTTGTCGGCATCCAGGATGGCCACCAGCGAGACTTCGGGCAGATCGAGACCTTCCCGCAACAGATTGATGCCGACCAGCACGTCGCAATCGCCCTTGCGCAGGGCCCTGAGGATTTCCACCCGTTCGATGGCGTCGATCTCGCTGTGGAGATAGCGAACGTTCACCCCAAGATCGCGCAGGTAGTCGGTGAGTTCCTCCGCGGTGCGCTTGGTGAGGGTGGTCACCAGCACCCGTTGGCCATGATCCACCCGGTCCCGGCATTCGTTCAGCAAATCGTCGATCTGCCCGGTCAACGGGCGCAGGACAACCGTCGGATCGACCAGTCCGGTCGGGCGGACAATCTGTTCGGCCACATTCCGTGATCCGGCCCATTCCATTTCCGTCGGCCCCGGTGTCGCGCTCACGTAGATGCCCTGGCCGGTCAGCTCGCGAAACTCCGCGAAACTCAAAGGCCGGTTATCCAACGCGCTGGGCAGGCGGAATCCGTGTTCCACGAGAACGCCTTTTCGGGCCAGGTCGCCGGCGTGCATGCCGCCGATCTGCGGCAACGTGGCGTGCGATTCATCGATCACCATCAGGAAATCGTCGGGGAAAAAGTCGATCAACACCCCGGGTCGCGACCCCGCCGGCCGCGCGGCGATGTGCCGGGAATAATTCTCGATGCCGGAGCAGAATCCCAATTCCTGAAGCTGCTCCAGATCGTACTCCGTCCGCATCTTGATCCGCTGCGCTTCGAGGAGTTTGCCCTGACGCTCGAATTCCGCGATCCGGTTCCCGAGTTCCTCGCGAATGGAAAGCTGAGCCCGATTGACCTTCTCCTGCGGCGTGGCAAATTGCTTGCTCGGAAAAATGTTCACCGCCTGCAGCGATTCGAGGGCCTCGCCGGTCAGAGGATCGAATCGCGTGAAGCGTTCGATTTCATCGCCGAAGAACTCGATGCGCAGGGCGTCCTCGGTGTAGGCCGGGTGCAATTCCACCACATCGCCCCGCACCCGGAATTTGCTGCGGGTGAGATCGAAATCGTTTCGCGCATACTGCAGCGCCACCAGTTTTTCGAGGAGTGTGTTGCGGGCGATGGCCTGTCCGACCCGGAGCGGGATCACCATGCTCTCGTAGTCGTCTTTGCTGCCGATGCCGTAAATGCAGGAGACGCTGGCCACCACGATCACATCGCGCCGGCTCAACAGCGAATTCATCGTCGAGAGGCGCAGGCGTTCGATCTCGTCGTTCACGCTGCTGTCCTTCTCGATGAAGGTGTCCGTCCGGGGAATGTAGGCCTCGGGCTGGTAAAAATCGAAGTAGCTGACGAAGTATTCGACCGCGTTGCGCGGGAAGAAGGCCTTGAACTCGGCGTAGAGCTGCGCAGCCAGGGTCTTGTTGTGGGACAACACCAGCGTCGGCCGGTTCACGTTCCGGATGACGTTGGCGATGGTGAAGGTCTTCCCCGAACCGGTTACGCCCAGCAGCACCTGGTGCGGCTCGCCGCGCTTCAGTCCGTCGGTCAGCCGGACGATGGCTCCGGGCTGGTCGCCCGCCGGGGCATAGTTGGAGACGAGTTCAAACGCCGACATGTCGGTCAAGGATAAGAGCCGGCCGGCGAATTGAAAGAGGGGGAGACACTGATTTCACGGAAGGAGCCGGAAGGTCGAACTGTTGAGGAGTTGAAGAGTTGAAGAGGAAGGCGCGTTCCGTGGGTGGCGCCGGAGTCCTGCTTTCACGGGGTTCGGGGAGCCCCATCCATTCCCACTCCGACGATCGACCGTTGAGCTGGGCAGAGACGTCACCTCCGGATTTGTCGACGCGGCTGGAAAACGCTACCACCAAGGCCGCATGAATGCCGCTTCCACTGCCGCCACCGAGGGCCGGTTGGCCGCCTATCGCACGCATCAGGGCCTGCCACCTCTTGCCGGACTCGGAGGATTCACCGAAGCCGCCCGTCCAGGCTTGTCGGTCGAGGAGAGTGTTCGCCGTCTCAAGATTCATCACTACGCCCTGCGCCGGCTTCACCAAATCTTCATCACCCACATTACCGCGGAACCGGTGTACGAATTGAAGATGGCCTTCAGCTATCACGCGCATCTCTGCGCCGAACAGGTGACCGCGTTGCGCTCGCGGGTCGGTGAAATGCGCGAACCTCCACTCGGCCTGGAAAAGGTCCCGCATCCGGCCTTGGAACGGTTTTTCGACGAGCTCCTGGCCGCACCGACCACCGCCTCCTTGTTGCTCGGCCTGTACGAAGTCGCCCTGCCGGCAGTGCGCGATGCGCTGGATCGCCACCACGACGACGCCCATCTCCTGGCCGATCAACCCACCCGACGACTGATCCGGTTTGCTCGAATCGATCTCGACGACATGCTCGCCTACGGACTCCGCGCCGTGAGTTGCACCGTGTTGCCCGAGGATCGCCGGTTGGCGCTGCCAGGGCTCGCGGTGTTGCGCGCGGCACTCGGCGCGGCCGGTGGTTTGGACGGTTGCTCGCCGGTTTCCGGGCCGATTCCTGCGCCGTTGCATTCGGCCAAGCCGTTCCAGTTCGACGGCATTCCCCGGCGCGATGAACGGTTTCCCGATCCGTACAATATGGGGGTCAACGCCGAGGTGTTCCTCTACGACTCCACGCTCCCGCTTGATGGGAAGGTGATGATGATGTTCTACAAACGTCTTCGCGAAATCGATGTGCCGGAGATGATGGCCAGCATTCTCGCCGAAACCCCGGACAAACCCTGGGGCTACTACCGCGACATGACCCGCCAACTCTGGGACGAGGCGCGTCACGCGATGATGGGCGAAGTCGGATTCGCCGCGGTCGGCGTCGACTGGCCGTCGAAGGTGCGGGTCAACTTCACCTGGTCGCTGGGTCTGAACACCCAACTGACCCCGATCGAGCGGCATGCCGTTCTCTATTTCATTGAGCAGGGTCTGATGCCCAGGACCGGCAAGCGTCATGAATGGGAGGTCGGCGTGCGTTCGAAGAATCCGCTCGCCGCGACCTTCCAGGATTTTGATTGGGCCGATGAAGTTCTGCATGCGCGGGTCGGCCGGGACTGGTTTGTGAGCCAGATGCCCAGCGCCCACGAGGCGGTAGCATATGGGGATCGTTGCTGGAGCAAGGTGTTGATGGGTTGGGAGGAGTGGCGCGCGAAAGGGCTCACCCGCCACGACAACTGGTGGCCCGCCACCTATCAACAGTATTGCGATGCCAACGGTGTGACCGCGGATCCGGCGGCGCTCGCCTTTTCGACCAGTTACCAGAGCATTCGTGCCGATTTAAAGGACATCTCCGCTTCCGCATGACCGTGGAACCGGTTTCATCAGCGGTGGCCACCTCGGTCGAAACGGTGTTCCCGGGCGTCCTCCGTTGGTCGGTCTATTCGCCGGCCCACAAGGTTGAATTGACCTCGCACGCGGTGGGGATCGGCGATACTGGAATCGTGTTCGATCCAATTCCATTGGCCGCGCCGATCTGGGATTGGTTTCCCCCACGCGGTGCGCCGACCGCCTTCGTCCTGACCAACGAGAATCACGAACGCGATCTCGTCCGATGGCAGTCGTTGTTTCCGGTTCCTGCATGGGCTTCACCTGACGCCAATCTCCATCTGCCATATCTTCAACGCTGGGAATCCGGTCCGCGACCCGTTTGCCCCATCACCGGTTGGGAGATCGTTCCCCTGCCCGGCGGCGAGGCAGCGTGGTTTTGTCCGGAGTTGTCACTGGCGGTGTTCGGAGATGCCGTGGTGAACCTCACCGGACGCGGTCTGGAGATCCTGCCGGATCGCTATTGCACCGACCCGGCACGTCTGCGGCAGTCGTTGCGCGGATTGGTTCAACGACGGTTCGATCGCGCGCTCTTCGCGCACGGGAATCCCCTCGAGCGGAGTGCTTCGGCGCAGATCGCAGCACTCTTGTAATCGTGCCGCCCGCCGGTAGCGTCCGCGCGTCGACATGCCTCTCCCCTTCGAACTGGCCCTGGCCCTGCGGTACCTCCGGCCCAAACGGACGTTCGTCTCGATCATCACCCTGATCTGCATCGCCGGGGTGATGCTCGGGGTCGCCGTCCTGATCATCGTCATTTCAGTGATGACCGGATTCGACCGGCAGCTCCGCGATCAATTGATCGGATTCAGCGCCCATCTGCGCATCGAGCAACGGGGCCGGCCGATCGCCGACTGGAGGACGTTGATGCAACGCATTTCCACCGACTCCCGGGTGCGCGGCGTTTCGCCGTACATCGACGTTCCGGTGCTGATCGAGACGGAATCGGCCGGCAGCAATCCGACGACATTCGGCACCATCATCCGCGGAATTGATCCGGTGCTGGAAAACCGGACCGCCTCCTTCACCAACCGCATCGTCGAAGGCGACGGACGCCTGACCCCGAAGTCGGTAATCGTCGGCTATGCCCTCGCCGACAACCGGGGCATCCGGGTCGGAGATCGCATAGCGGTCTATTCCCCGGCGGCCTTTTCCCGGTTGAAATCGGCCCATGACCAGGCGCGGAAAGCCGGCAAGCGCGAGCCGGAAGAGTTGATGCTGGCCGAGGACTACCGGGTGCGGGGCCTGGCGGATTTCGGGCTGAACGATCTGAACGCCAATTTGATCATCGCCTCACTCGCCGATGCCCAGGATTTGGGCGGGCAATCGGAGGGCGTGCAGGGTCTCAAGGTGATGTTGAAGAACCCCGACATGGCTGGAACGGAGGCGATGCAGCGCAACCTGCAAACCCGGCTCGGACCGGCGTTCAACGTCGTCACCTGGCTCCAGGAGAGCCGCGATTTTCTCAACGCGCTGGCCACCGAGAAGACGGTGATGTTCTTCATCCTCTTCTTCATCGTGATCGTCGCCGCGTTCGGCATCATGAGCGCACTGATCACCTTCGTGGTGCAGAAGACTCGGGAGATCGGAATGTTGAAAGCACTGGGGGCGAGTCCGATGTCGGTGGCGTTTTTGTTCCTCTCGCAAAGTCTCATCGTCGGCGTGATGGGCGTTGCCAGCGGGTTCGTGCTGGGCCGGGTCGCCCTGGCCTATCGCAATGAATTCCTGCAACTGATGAACCGGCTGACCGGGTTCAACCTGTTTCCGCCGTCGATCTATCAATTCCGCGAACTGCCGGCGCAGATCGTGACCTCGGACGTGGTGATCATCTGTAGCGTGTCTCTGCTGAGCTGCCTGATTGCCGGACTGGTGCCGGCGATTCGTGCGGCCTGGCTTCAACCCGTGGAGGCGTTGCGCCATGAATGAACCGATGTTCGCCGCCGAATCGGTCCACAAATCCTACTCCCTCGGCCGACGCCGGCTGGAAGTGCTCCGGGGCGTGGACCTCACCGTTGAACGCGGCGAATTCGTCGCCCTGCGCGGCGCCAGCGGGGCTGGAAAAAGCACCCTGCTGCACCTGGTCGGCGGACTCGACCGGCCCGATTCCGGTCGGATCCGTGTAGCGGAGACGGATCTGTCGACGCTCTCGCAATCCGGCCTCACCACCTTTCGCAACCGCCGCATCGGCTTCATTTTTCAGGCCTATCATTTATTGCCCGAACTGGATGCCGTGGAGAACACCGCCCTGCCCGGCCGGATGGCGCGCCGGCCCGCCCACGAGGTCCGTGAACTGGCGAAATCACTGCTGACCCGCGTGGGCCTGGGGGATCGGTTGGAACACCGGCCGTATGAGTTGTCCGGCGGCGAACAGCAACGGGTGGCACTGGCCCGTTGCCTGATCAACGACCCGGAATTGATCCTGGCCGATGAGCCGACCGGTAATCTCGACACCCGGACCGGGACCGAAGTACTGGAGCTGTTGTTGTCGTTGCGAGCCGAACGCGGCACCACGCTGGTGATCGCGACGCACGATGCCCGGGTGGCCGATCGCGCCGGGCGTGTCGTTCAATTGGAAGACGGCCGGGTCATTTGACAGGCTGGTTCAACACCTTCATCGCCTTTTTGCAATTGGTGGCGCGCAGAATGAGCAGACCGTTCCGGGCGCCCGGCGACGTCGCGCAATAGGCGTAGTCGATGTTGATGCCCGCTTCGCCCAGCTTCCGGGCGATCTCGGCTAGTGAACCGGGACGATTATCGCCCGGAACCATCAGGACCTCACTCTCCACCACCAGCGCGTTGCGTTGCTCGAACACTTCGATCGCTTTGCGCGGATCGCTCACGACCATACGGATGACGGTGTGGTCGACCGCGTCGTTGGTGGAGAACGCGTGGATGTTCACCCCGGCCTCGGCCAGAGCGTCACACACGCGTGCCAGCGTTCCGGGGCGGTTGTCGAGGAACAGGGCGAGCTGGGTGGCCAGTTGCATGGAGGCGAAGGGTTTCAAGCGTTGGTGGAGAGGATTCGACTCAAGGCGTTGCGACGACCGCTGAATCCGCGGCGACGGGACGGCGTTCCGGTTCGTTGACCGGTTGTGCTCCAGGGCGCGCCTCGGCGGGACGCGGGATCACCACGCGGATCTGGGTTCGGACCGTGGGCCAGTCGGCGATCAACGCGGTGGCGAGCGGCGATTTGGTGGCCTCGGAATGAAAGCGGATCAGCGCCAGAACCTCCTGTTCCTCCGCGTCGTCATTCCAGGCACCCAACCCGACCATCTGGGTGTTGGTGCGACCGTCCAACCGGCGGTGCGGGTCGTAGACATACGCTCTTCCACCCGACATTCCGGCGCCCAAGTTGCGTCCGGTCTCGCCCAGGATCACCACCACGCCACCAGTCATGTATTCGCAGGCATGATCACCCACGCCCTCCACGACCGCGGTTCCGCCGGAATTCCGGACGCAGAACCGTTCGCCGGCCCGCCCCGCGGCGAACAAACGTCCCCCGGTCGCGCCGTACAGGCAGGTGTTGCCGAGGATGCCCTGTTCCGACCAGTTGAACTTCATGGCTTCGGGCGGACGGATCACGATCTCGCCGCCAGCCATTCCCTTGCCAACGTAATCGTTTGCTTCGCCCACCAGGTTCAGCCGGACGCCTCGGGAGAGGAACGCTCCGAAGCTCTGGCCGGCGGAACCTCGCAGGTTGACCTCGAGTCCCGATCCTTCGGGCAACCCGCGGTCGCCGTAAGTATAGCCGATCTGTCCCGAGACCTTGGTGCCGATGTTGCGCCGGGTGTTGTTGATCTTGTAGCTGACCTGCGCCTTGCCCTTGCCCTGAAGCGCGACCCGCGCGTCGGTGAGGATCCGGTCATCGAGCGAACTGTCGCCGAAGCGTTCGTTCCGTTCGCGGGTGTGGATCCGCGGCGTGGTGCCGCTGGGATCAACCTGGTACAGCAACCGATCGAAGCGAAGGCTGCCGATCTTGGCCCGCAGATCCTCGGGAAAATCGGTGAGGGGCCGCCGGTCGAGCATATCGGTGTGGCCGATCACTTCGTCCAATCGGCGGAATCCGAGCTGCGCCAGCCACTCGCGGACCTCCTGGGCAACGCCGTTGAAAAAGGTGACCAAATTCTCGGGTTTGCCGCGGAACTTGAGACGGAGTTCCTCCTTCTGGGTGGCAACACCGACCGGACAGGTGTTGAGGTGGCAGACGCGGAACATTGCGCAACCGGCGGCCACCAGCGCAGCGGTCCCGAAGTTGAACTCCTCGGCACCGAGCAACGCGGCGATGACGATGTCGCGCCCGGTCTTCATGCCGCCATCGGTCCGCAACACCACCCGTGAGCGGAGATCATTCAGCATGAGGGTCTGCTGCACCTCGGCCACGCCGAATTCGAATGGGCCGCCGGTGTTCTTGATGGAACTGAGCGGCGAGGCGCCGGTGCCACCGTCGTGACCGGAGATGAGGATGACGTCGGCGTAGGCCTTGGCGACGCCGGCGGCGACGGTGCCCACGCCCGCGCAGGCGACGAGTTTCACGCAGACTTTCGCCCGCGGATTGACCTGCTTGAGGTCGTAGATCAACTGGGCGAGATCCTCGATCGAGTAGATGTCGTGGTGCGGCGGCGGCGAAATGAGCGGAACACCCGGCACGCTGAATCGGAGGCGCGCGATCAGCGGGGTAACCTTGTGTCCAGGCAACTGGCCGCCTTCGCCGGGCTTGGCGCCCTGGGCCATCTTGATCTCAATTTCCTGCGCACTCGCCAGGTAGGCCGGAGTGACACCGAATCGACCGGAGGCCACTTGTTTGATCGCCGAGTTCCGTTCCGACGAATAGCGGGTTGGATCCTCGCCACCTTCACCGGAATTCGATTTGCCGCCGATGCTGTTCATCGCGATGGCGAGACATTCATGGGCCTCCGGCGACAGGGCGCCGAGCGACATGCCAGCCGTGGTGAAGCGGCGGCGGATCTCCTCGACCGATTCCACCTCGTCGATCGGGACCGGCGTGGCCGAACGGCGCAGGGTGAGAAGATCGCGCGGGCTGATCGGTTCCCGCTGGTTGACCGTCTCCATGTACTTCACGAACTCATCCTTGCGACCGCTCTTGAGGAAGCGGTGCAGCGTGGCGACGACCTGCGGATTGTAGGCGTGCGCCTCGCCGCGGCCGCCCTTGGCGACCCGGTAACTGCCACCGACGTCCAGTGCGGCCGCCTCGGGCACGGCGAAGGCAGCCCCGTGGCGGCGGAGAGCGTCGTGGGCGATTTCGGGAAGGCCGACGCCCGCGATCTGGCTGACCGTGCCGAAAAAACAACGGTCGATGACTTCCTGTCCGACGCCGATCGCCTCGAACACCTGCGCGCCGCGATAGCTGGCGATCGTCGAGATACCCATCTTGGCCATGACCTTGAGCAGGCCGGATTCGATCGCCTTGCGGAAATTCTTCAGGGCGGCATCCACGGTGATTTCGCCGTATTTGCCGGCCTCCACCGCGTCGCGAATCGTGTCGAGAGCCACGTACGGATGCACCGCACTGGCGCCATATCCGATGAGAGCGGCGAAATGATGCACGTCCCGCACTTCGCCTGATTCACAAACGAGAGAGCAGCGAAGCCGTTTGCCGGAACGGATGAGCTGGTGATGCACCGCGCCGATGGCCAGGAGCATCGGGATCGGTGCGCGGCTCGCGTTAACGCCACGGTCGGTCAGAATGAGGATACTGCATCCGGCATCCACGGCATGATCCGCCGCCTCGGTGAGCGCGGTCAGCGCGGGCTCGAGGCCGGCCGGACCCTGCGCCGCCGGGAAATGAATCGGAAGGGCCTGAGACCGGAACCACGGCTGGGAAAGTCCGCGCAGCGCGGCGAGTTCGTCGCTGAACAGAAATGGTGAATCCAACTTCACCTGCCTCGCGTGCTCCGGGGTTTCCTCAAACCACGAACGCCGCTGACCGAGGGCGGTCCCGAGGGACATCACCACTTTTTCGCGGATCGAATCGATCGGCGGATTCGTCACCTGGGCGAAGAGCTGCTTGAAGTAGTCGTACAACAACCGCGGGCGGCGGGAGAGCACGGCGATCGGCGTGTCGTCGCCCATGGAACCGATCGGTTCGGCCGCCTGGGTGGCCATGGGCTTGAGCAGGTCCTCCACCTGCTCGATATCCCAACCGAACGCCACCTGCTGGAGGGTGAGATCCAGAAGGTTCAGCGGAGGCGGAAACGCGCAGGCATCTTCGGCGGGTTCAACCTCGTCCAGCCGGACGAGATTCGCTGACACCCACTCGCCGTACGGCTGCAATCCGGCGACGAATTGCTTCACCGCGGTGTTGTCGAGAAGCCGACCCTCCTCGGTGTCGATGGCGAGAATCCGGCCCGGTCCGAGCCGGCCTTTTTCGACCACCTTTGCCTCATCGAGGGCCACGATCCCGACTTCCGATCCCATCACGATCAAACCATCCTCGTACCGCTTGTAGCGCGCGGGACGGAGGCCGTTCCGATCCAGAGTGGCGCCGATGATCCGTCCATCGGAGAAGACGACGGCGGCGGGACCGTCCCAGGGTTCGTTCAGACAGGCGTGGTATTGATAATAGGCCCTCAACTGGGGATCCATGTCCTGCATGTTTTCCCAGGCCTCGGGTGCCAGCATGGTGATGCCGTGCAGCAGATGCCGTCCGGAGAGCTGGAGGGCTTCCAGGGCGTTGTCGAGCGCCGCCGAGTCTGAACCGCCGGGCTGGATGATCGGATGCAGCGTGGCCACCTCGTCGCCCCACACCGTCGAGGTCAGTTCCTTTTCCCGCGCCCGGGTCCAGTTCTTGTTTCCGAGGAGCGTGTTGATCTCGCCGTTGTGCGCGAGCGTTCGGAACGGGTGCGCGAGATGCCAGGTTGGGAAGGTGTTGGTGGAATAGCGTTGATGAAAGATGGCCAGGGCCGAGATGAACAGCGGGTCCTTGAGGTCCGGGTAGAACTTCGGCAACTGCGGGGCGTTGAACAATCCCTTGTAAACGATCGTTCGCGAGCTGAAGGACGGGCAGTAGAATCCGCTCACCTGCCCCGCCATGGCGGCGCGCTCGGCGTGATTGCGGGCGAGAAACAGTTTCCGTTCATATCCCACGTCGCTCCACCCGGGGGCACGGGCGAGCAGGCATTGGAGCATCTCCGGCATGGTGTTGCGGGCCTTGTCGCCGAGGCAGCGGGGCTGGGTCGGAACCGGACGCCAGGCCAGGAAAACAATCCCATAGTGAGCGCAGGCCTCCTCGATGAACTGCCGGCATTGTTGCACGACCCGTTCATTTCCGGCCGGGGCGAACATGAAACCAACGGCCAGATCCTCTTCAACCACCGACCGCACGCCGAGACGTTCCGCCTCCCGTTTGAAGAACGCCTTGGGAAGCTGGGTGAGGACACCGGCACCGTCGCCGGTCTTGGCATCAGCATCCAATGCGCCGCGATGTGAGAGCGAATTCAGCGCCTCGAGCGCGTACTCGATGATGCGGTGCTCGCGGCGGCCGTTGGTGTTGGCGATGAATCCGACACCACAGGCGTCATGTTCAAATTCGGGGCGATAAAGAGAATTCGGATGGGTCGGATAGGCGTGCATGGGTTCTGCCGGTCGTCGTCCGGCACGGAGCGCGCGAACAACCGGAAAAGCTAGGGGCCCATTTCCCCGCGACGCAAAGAGAATCTGTTCCAGTGGCATCGAACAGGCGGTGAACCACTGGAAAACCTGTATCGGCGATTCCGCGCGGCCGGCTTGCCGGCCCCTGCCGTCGACGGGTACGGTCGCCCTGCATGAGTGATCTCCTTCTGACCGGCGGCCGGATCCTTGACCCGGCATCGGGATTCGACCAGGTGGCGGACCTTCACCTTTCGGACGGCCGGATCGCCGCGATTGGAACCGGAATTGTGGCCCCGGGTGCGGAACACATTGACGTTTCCGGTCGCGTGGTGTGTCCCGGCCTGATTGATCTTCACGTTCATCTCCGCGAACCGGGACAGACCAAGAAGGAGGATATTCTCACCGGGGCCCAGTGCGCGGCCCGTGGCGGATTCACCACCGTCGTCTGCATGCCGAACACTTCGCCCTCCATCGACAACGCCGGAACGGTGGCCCTGATCCAGGAACGGGCGACCCGCGCGACGGTGCGCATCGAGGTCGCGGGCGCCATTACCAAGGGCATCGCCGGTGAGGAATTGGCGCCGATCGGATCGCTGGCCCGGGCCGGCGTGGTGGCGCTCACCGATGACGGACATTGCATCCAGAACAACGAATTGATGCGACGCGCCTGTGAGTACGCCCTGATGTTCGGCCTGCCGATCATGGACCATTGCCAGGACTACGGGCTCGTCACTGATGGCGTCATGCACGAGGGCTATTTTTCAACGATGCTCGGGCTGCGCGGCTGGCCCTCTGCCGGCGAGGAAATGATCGTGGCCCGCAACATCCTGCTGGCGGAAAGCACCGGGACCCACATCCACTGTCAGCACCTCAGCAGCGCCGGAAGCGTCCGCATGCTGCGGGACGCCCGCGCCCGTGGCATTCCCATTTCGGGAGAGGGGTGTCCCCACCATTTCACTCTGACCGACGCCTCCATCGCGGGCTCTGAAACGTACTGGAATGAGGACGGCCGGGAGCAGGTCAAACGCTTCTTCGGCGGCCATACGCCGCCCGTCTGGCCCTCCTACCACACCCATTTCAAGATGAACCCGCCGCTTCGCTCAGCCGCGGATCGCGAGGCGATTCTGGAAGGGTTGACCGACGGGACGCTGGACATCATCTCCAGCGATCACGCGCCTCATACGGAATCGGAGAAGGACGTCGAGTTTGATGACGCTGCGTTCGGCATCCTCGGACTGGAAGTGGAACTGGCCCTCTCCCTGATGGCGCTGCATCACACCGGACGGCTGCCGTTGTCCGGGGTCATCGCCCGGCTCACCTGCAACCCGGCACGACTGCTCCGGTTCCAGGACGGCCGCGGAACCCTGACTGTGGGCGGCGTGGCGGACGTGACGGTGATCGATCCGGATGCGGAATGGATCTGCAACCGCGACGACACCGCCAGCCGGTCACGGAACAACCCCTTTCATGGATGGCACCTGCGCGGCCGGCCGGTGTTGACAGTGGTCGGCGGACGGATCGCCTGGAAGGCCTAGACCCGGTGGAAGCTCAAGCCACGACCGCCGGCAATTCGTGGGAAAACAGGGTGGAATGCAGTTGAAGGATCTTCTTTACCGCGTGTTCCAGATCCGTGACGACGAAGTCATGGTGATCTCCGCCAATCCAGGGTGAGTCGATCATCACGCTGGTGCAGCCGGCGATCTGGGCGGCCTTGGCATCCTGCCATTTGTCCGAGATCACGAAGGAACGATCGAGATCCAGGCTCCATTTGAAGGCGGCTTCCAGGAACATCCCCGGATGCGGCTTGAAACACGGATGAGTGGGATCGTCGTACGGACAGACAAGGAGTTCATCGATTGGCAGCCGGCGCATCAACACGGCGTGCATCAAGTCCAGCTCGCGTCGCGGCAGGTCGCCACGCGACACAGCGGGCTGGTTGGTGGTGACGATGATGATGAACCCGGCCTCCTTCAGTCGGGCCAACTGGGGCGCGGCGGAAAGTTGAACCTGGAACTGGTCGAGTCGCAGGGGTGGCGCCGGGTGCCCGGAGCGAATCCCGCACGCGTTTAGAATCCCGTCCCTCTCGAGAAAAACAGCGGCTTTCATCTTGGTCTTGCGATCAGCATAGACCTTGCCAGATCCGCGGCGGTTCCGACCAGTGACATGACCGTGTCATTCCGATGACCCGCCGGCAACTTCGTCCGCCCGCGTCGATTTCGCTCGATTTCGCGACCGCAGTGGTGCCTCCACAAGTCCCTAACGAATCACAACTTGCCGATCCTACCTGTTGCCATGGAGCATTTTCGCCAGTTGAACTTCACGGAAACCATCGGATTTGCGGGACGATCGGAACGATGGGATCAGTCCCCCAATTCGACCGCGCTTCCGATGCGTCCTTCGAGGTCGCGCACCAAAGGCAGCACGCGGGCAATGGCATTTCCTTCCGTCTGACCGGCGAAGGGTTTCAGGAAGAATTTAACCACCCCCACCGTCTCTCCGTTCCGGTCATGCAGCGGGAGAGTGACCCGGTTTTCGAACTGGGTCTTGGAGAAGTAACCCTGGTTTTCGGAAAACACCTTCTGTTCGGTTTCTTCCGCCACCAGCCCGACGTCCGGCGCCAGACGGGCGGCCAGAACATGCAATTCCGGACGGGCGGTGGTCTTCCCGTAAATGCGGAGGTTCATCATCCGGGGCTGGCGATGGATCAGATCCTGGACCAGGGCGTCGGCCAGGGATTCCAAGGGTTGAAACTGAATCACCGCGTCGGAAAACGACGCCACCGAATCCGATTTCGTCATGAACCCGACCTTTCCGATCAGGAAGGAATTGTCGGTGATCTCCGGCATGGCCTCCTTGCCGTCGAAGCGGATCTGAATCCGGGTGCCCCGGCAGGAAACCGAGAGCTCGTGCCATTCGCCCTTGGTGACCGGCATCGAGTTTCCGATCGGCGCGGTGCGCTCACCGTTCACGAACTTGTAGAAGCGGACGTTGCCATCAATGGCGTTGGCGCGGGCAACGTAGCAATTCCGTTCATCCTTCGCCCGGAATACCACGCCGGCAATCTGCTCCGAACCCCCGGTCACAATCTTGAAATGAACCTTCATCGTCAGATCCCCGAAAACATCCCCGTCCCAGAGGAAAATCGGGAAGCGTTCATCGGTCGGATCCCGGGAAACCTGCGAGAGCACGGGAATCCGTTGGGAGCGATCCGCGGTGCCGACCGCTCCGCCGAGGGACAACTTGGAGGGAACCGAATCCAGAACCACCTTCCAGTCGCCCGGCTTTCCGGAACCGGCAATCAGGGGACGGAATCCTGTTGGGACATCGCCTTCCTTCAGACTTGAGAAGTCGATGACCCGTTCGGCGGCCGACAGCGACAGCCATCCGAGGCAGGTCCAGGCGGCAACAAGGGAACGCAGATGCATGATGCCCGCAAGCTATCAGAGCCGCCCCGCCGGGCAAGATCGGCGACGGCGGGCCGGCACCTTGAACGCCGGTTTTTAGGGAAAAGGACTTCACGCACTTCAGCGGCAGGCTCTAACTTTGCCGGGTGCTGTCTCTTCCCAAACCGGACGTGGTTCTGACCCATGAAAGCGATCTCGACGGACTGGTCGCCGGCGTGCTCCTGCAACGACTCGCGCGAGCCTTGTTCGCGGTCGATGTACCGCTTCAGGCGTGGAATTATCAGGGCTGGAAGAACCGCTCGATGCAGGAACGATCGGCGTGGGTGACGGATTTCACCTTTGAATCCCGGCTGGATCGCGAGGGCTGGCTGGTGGTGGATCATCATGCGACCACGACCGCGCCGAAACAGACCAAGCTGGTCCATGACCTCACCCGCTCCGCCGCGCTGCTGGTCTACGATCTCTGTCGGGAACAGGGCTTGGAATCCCCGGAGCTCACCCGCCTCGTTCATCTCACCAATGTCGGCGACCTCTGGGTGTGTGGCGATCCCGACTTCGACCTCGCGTGCGACTACGCCAATTTGGTCAAGACCTACGGCTTCTGGCATCTCCACGATCTGATCGACGGGAAGATCGAACAATTGCTCGATCATCCCCTGCTGGAGGTGATGACCACCAAACGGCGGGTCGAGGATCCAATCGGATTCGACTGGAGCCGCAACAACATCCAGGAAATCAGCAGCGAGGTGGGACTGGTCCGCACCACCGTCGGCAACACCAACCTCATTGTACATCAACTCCTCGCGCGACACGCGACTCCCTACAGGGTGCTGGTGACCCTGTTTCCCAAGGCCAACCGGACGGTGGTGGTCAGCTTCCGCAGCCAGAACGGAGAGGCGTTGCCGGTGGCCTCGCGGCTTCAAGGCGGTGGTCACGCCAACGCGGCGGGCACGACCCTTCCCAAGTCCGTGACCGATCCCGAAACCGCCGTCGCCTATCTGCGACAGGCCCTCAATCCCCGACTGGAATCAGGTTCGGGCTTCAACACCCCCTTCGCTGGCCTGCGCCTCTGACCGGAAACATTGGGTAGAACTCCGGCGGCGGTAGGGCGAGTGCTCCTGCCGAGCCGAGTAAGTGGCAGCGCGAGGGATGCTGCGGTGCGCCATTGAATCCGTCCACTACGGCTCGGCGGGAGCCTTGCCCACCGGGGGGGCCGATGGGTGAATCTCCGCTCAAGAGTGCATCTGGTGCGGCGACGCAGGGTCCGGTAGTCTCCACGTCCGATGCCGGAAATCCTGCTCGCCACGCTGAACGCGCGCTACATTCACAGCGCGTTCGGACTTCGTTACCTGCTCGCCAATCTGGGCGAGTTGCGGGAACGCGCGGCCATCGCCGAATTCGACATCAATCAGAAGCCGGTCGACATCGCCGAACGCATCCTCGCCCAGTCACCCCGCATCCTCGGGCTGGGGGTCTACATTTGGAATGTCACCCTCACGGCGGAATTGGTCGGCATCCTCAAGCGGGCCCGACCGGATCTCATCATCGTGCTGGGCGGTCCCGAGGTGAGCTTTGAGACGGAGGAGCAGGCGATTGTCCACCTCGCCGATCACACCTTGACCGGTGAAGCGGATCAGAGCTTTGCCGCGCTGTGCCGTCAGCTTCTCGCCGGAGAAACACCGCCCGCCAAAATCATCGCCTCCCCGCTGCCCGATCTCGCCCGGCTGGAGCTGCCGTACGCACTCTACACCGCCGAGGATCTCGCCCATCGCGTGCTGTACGTGGAAGCCTCGCGCGGATGCCCGTTCACCTGCGAATTCTGCCTCTCGTCGCTCGACATACCGGTCCGACAGGTTCCGCTCGACCGCTTTCTCGGTGCGCTCCAGGACTTGCTGGATCGAGGCGCGCGCCATTTCAAATTCGTGGATCGGACGTTCAATCTGCATCTCCCGACCAGCACCGCCATCCTCAACTTCTTCCTCGAACGCTGGACGACTGGACTCTTTGTGCACTTCGAAATGGTGCCCGACCGGTTGCCCGTCGCCTTGCGGGAACTAATCGCCAAGTTTCCACCGGGAGCGCTCCAGTTCGAGGTCGGTGTTCAAACGCTGAATCCCGAAGTAGAACAACGAATCAGCCGACGCCAGAATCACGAACGCCTCGCCGACAATTTCCGCTGGCTCCGATCTGGCAGCGGGGTGCATCTCCACGCCGACCTCATCGCCGGGCTGCCCGGCGAATCCCTGGAGAGTTTCGCCGCTGGATTCGATCAACTCCTGGCGCTGCGACCGCAGGAGATCCAGGTCGGCATCCTCAAGCGCCTCCGCGGCACCCCGATCATGCGTCATGACGTCGAATGGGGCATGGTCTACAGCCCCTATCCGCCCTACGAAGTGGTGCAAACGCGACTCCTCGACTTCGCCACTCTCGGCCGGTTGCGACGGTTCGCGAGCTTCTGGGACCTCTTCGGCAACAGCGCCAACTTCACCACCGCCCTGCCGTTGCTGTGGAATGCCGGATCTCCGTTCGAAGGCTTTCTGGCGTTCTCGGACTGGTTGCATCAGCAGGGCACCAAAACCAGCGGCATCGCGTTGGCCCGCCAGTATTCCCTGCTCTGCGAATTCCTCCAGAGCCGTCCGAACGCTGACTCCGCCCGGATCGCGACCACCCTGCTCGCCGACTACCAGCGGCCCGGACGCCGCGATGTTCCACCGTGGGCGGCCGCTTCCGTCGGTGCCGACTCCCGCCCGGTTTCTGCCGCGCCGGCGCGTACCGTCCGACCGCGATCGGGATTGCCCGCACGCCAGTCCCGGCATCACGGCGAAGCGACAGTATCGACCGATGAATCCCGCGGTTGAGCGGCCCTTGCCCTCCGGGGTGTCATCCCCCACGTTTCGCGTCGCACATGAGTAAAATCGTCGGCATCGACCTCGGCACCACCCACTCGCTGGTGGCGGTCGTGGACAGCGGCATCCCGTACGTCATCGCGGATGCAGAGGGTCATCGCCTGACCCCGTCGGTGGTTCACATTCCGCCCGACGGTGCACCGCCCGTGGTTGGTTACGCGGCCAACCGGGTTCGAGCCGTCCGTCCGCTCGAAACGCTTTATTCGGTCAAACGCTTCATGGGCCGCCGCGGCAGCGACATTCCCAAGGAGGATTTGTGGGTGACCTATCCGGTCCAGGGCACGGGCTCCGGTCCGGTGACGTTCGAGATTCACGGACGCAGTTGGACCCCGGAGGAAGTCTCCGCGCAGATCCTTGCCAAGTTGAAGCGCGATGCGGAAGCGGCGCTCGGCGAACCGGTCACCCGCGCGGTGATCACCGTTCCCGCCTATTTCAACGACGCCCAACGCAACGCCACCATCCGCGCCGGTGAACTCGCCGGGTTCACCGTCGAACGCATTCTCAACGAACCCACCGCGGCCGCACTGGCCTACGGACTCGACCGGTTGGGCGAACGCTCCAAGGTCGCGGTGTACGATCTCGGCGGTGGGACGTTCGATCTTTCCATCCTCGAATTGAACAACGGGGTGTTCCAGGTGCTGAGCACCCACGGCAACACCCGGCTCGGTGGGGACGATCTGGACCGGCGCCTGACCGACTTCCTCGTCCGCCGCATTCGCGAGTCGGGCGGCCCGGATGCGACCGGAAACCCGGCGTTGTTGAGCCGGATTCGTGAAGTCGCCGAGCAGGTGAAGATCCGCTTGAGCAGTGAGACCCGAACCGAGGCGGCGCTCCCGTTCCTGACGCCGGACTTCAGCTTTTCCCTGGAGATCGCCCGGGAAGAATTGGAGGCGCTGACGATCGATCTGATCGAGCAAACCCGCAGCCATTGCCTGCGTTCGCTGGCCGATGCGCGACTCGAAGCTCGCGAGCTGCAGCAGGTGATCCTGGTGGGCGGGCAAACCCGGATGCCGCTGGTGCGCCGCCTGGTGAGCCAGTGGTTTGGTTGTTCCGACTTTGAAGAGACCCGCGGCGATCTGCGGCTCGGGACCGATCCTCACGGTCCGACCGGTCCGCAGTTGAACACCGGCCAGAACCCGGACGAAGCGATCGCGCTGGGCGCGGCCATTCAGGGCGAAATCCTTTCCGGCGGGCTCAAGAATCTGCTGCTGCTCGACGTCACGCCGTTGTCGTTGGGCATCGAAACCTTCGGCGGATTGATGAACGTCATCATCCACCGGAACTCGACCATCCCGGTGAAGGCCGGCGAATTGTTCACCACCGCCGTGGACGGCCAGAAATCCATGCTCATCCACGTGCTGCAGGGCGAGCGCGAGCGGGCGGCGGACAATTGGTCACTGGGCCGGTTCGAGATTGAATTCGAATCCGCACCGAAGGGCGTTCCCCGCGTCGGCGTTCAGTTTGAGATCGACGCCAATGGCATCCTTCACGTGCTCGCGCGCGACGTAAAAACCGGCCACCAAAAGCGGATCGAAATGAAATCCGCTGTCGACGTCGCCGATGCCGATGTACAGCGGATGGTCGAGGAATCGGTCGAGCACGCCTTCGACGATCTGCGGGCGCGTCAATGGATCGAGGCCAAGCTGCGCGCGGCCGAAACTCTGACTGCGACACGGAAAACCATGGCCGAGTACCACGACCAGTTGGATCCGGACTACAAAACCCAGATCGAAGCCGCACTGGAAGCGGTGGAATCGGTGCTGGCGTTGGAAAATCCGCGAACCAAGACCGGCGACCCGGAACGCCTCAAGGCCGCCACCTCAGCCCTCGACACCATCACCACGCCCCTCGCGGAACACGCCATGGATCAGGTGATGGAAGTGGAACTCCGCCGGCGCGGATTGATCCCGCCGGCCTCCTGATCGGACCGCGGATTCATTGATCGAGACAGAATGGACAGAAGGAACGGAATGAGTCGGATCCGATCGGATTCCGTCCATTCAGTTCATCTCGTCTGAATCTCTTCTTCTGGGTTCGATCGCAGCCGGGCCGGCAACGCCGGTGGATTCCCGGTGCAAAATGAGATTCACCCTTCCGTGAAAGGAGCACCCGGAGCACGAATGCCCAAAGGATTCGTGCCGTTTTGACCGAGTCAGGGTCGAACCGCTTGTCGACCGCGTGGATTCGGCTTAGGCCCGCGGCGGCAGTTCCAGACTGGAGAAGGCGTCGTTTCCGAACGAGGCCGGATTCTCGGCGGCGTCGGTGGGAACGCGGGCCGGAGCGGCCCCGGCCACAGCGACACCACGCACCACGGCGATCTGCGCCGGGAGATCCTGGGCGTGCAGCTCGGACGGCAGCGTTCCCAATTCGCGGGGATGCTTGGCCCGCTTCTGCTTGGGCAGCGGACTCACCATCACGTTGATGGCCTTGCCGATGAGCTTCGGCGGAAAATCAGGATGACCCCAGGGCGCGAGATCCTTGAGGAACTTCTCGACGACGCCCTTGCCGATTTCGGTGTGAGCCATTTCGCGTCCACGGAAACGGAGTGCCACCTTGACCTTCATGTCCTCGCACAGGAAGTCGACCGCGTGGTCGAGCTTGATGCCGAGGTCATGCGGATCGATGCGGGGCGTGAGCTGCACCTCTTTGACGGTGCTGGCGTTCTGGTGCTTTTTGGAATCGCGCTCCTTCTTCGCCGTCTCGTACTTGAACTTGCCGAAATCGACGATGCGGCAAACGGGGGGAACGGCGGTGGCGGCGATCTCGACCAGATCGAGTCCCTGGGACAGCGCCATCTTGATGGCTCCGCCCAACTCCATGACTCCGATCTGCTGCCCGTCGGCACCGATCACGCGGACTTCGCGGGCTCGGATCTTGCCGTTGATGCGGTATTGCGGCTGGGGCGGGGAAAAACGTGACGGAAATGGGCGGCTCAAGCGACCCTCTCCGGTTGAAATTTGAACATGTTTGGCGTGAAAACCATTACTGTCACCGACAGACGGGAGACGGTATAGTGAAGGCAGTGAACCTCCGGCAAGCCCAATTTCGCCAAAGTTCCCGGGTGGCGGCGCTTTGCGTCGGGCTTTTCGCCCTCGGATGGGGCCTGTTTTGGTCCCGTTTGCCCGCGGCGGAACCCGGTGAAACCCGGCCTTTCCAGCTCGCCTACACCCACGCCCGCGCGGCCTGGACGGCGGATCCAACCAACGCACTCCGGATCGCCGAACTCGCCCGAACAGCCTTCGATTGGGCCGAATCCGCCGTCAACGATGCGGAACGCGCCACAATCGCGTCCGAAGCCATCCGCGCCTGCCGGACGGGAGCAGTCCACGATCCGAGCTCCGTTCCCCTTCAATACTATCTTGCTCTGAATCTGGGCCAGTTGGCCCGGACCAAAGGGATCGGCGCACTCAAACTCGTCCGCGAAATGGAAACGATCTGGATCGGCACCCTGGCCCGGGATCCGGGATTCGACCACGCCGGAGCCGATCGTTGTCTCGGCCTGCTGTACCTCGATGCGCCGGGTTGGCCAACGAGCATCGGCAGCCACGCCAAAGCCCGCACCCATCTGGAACATGCGGTGACGCTGGATTCGAACTTTCCGGAAAATCGTCTCTGTCTTGCCGAGGCGGAACTCAAATGGAAACACACTGCGGCGGCCGCAGCACAACTTCGCACCCTGGATACACTGTGGCCGGTGGCCAAAACCACCTGGACCGGTCCGGAACAGGCGCCGGTCTGGAAGGATTGGGAACAGCGCCGCGACCGGCTGCGAAAAGCCTGCAGCCATCGGTGAAGTTCCGACCGGCTCGAATCTTGAATCGGCAAAGCCTTGTTGCCTCCGCCGCTCCACGGTTACATCGCCGGAGCCATGTCCGATCCGCAAACACGAGCCGGAACCGCCGCCGCGCTGCTGGAACGCAGTTTGAATCGCGGCCGGCTGGCTCACGCCTACCTGTTTCTCGGTGACGATCTCGACGTGCTCGAAGAGGCCGCCAGTCAACTCGCGCTAACTCTGAATTGCACGCAGCCGGTCCGGCGCGGGGAAACAGGCATCCCCCTCGAAGCCTGCGGCACCTGCCCCACCTGCCAGCGCATTCTTCATCGGAACCATCCCGACGTCTCCTGGGTCCGGCCGGAAATGAAATCGCGGGTGATCAGCGTGGATCAAACCCGGGCGATCATCGACCGGATGAACCTGAAGACCTCGGAAAGCGCCCACAAGATCGCCGTGTTTTCCAGCGCCGACCGGATGAACACCTTTGCCGCGAACGCGTTTCTCAAGACGCTGGAGGAACCGCCACCCGGCTCCGTCCTGATTCTGTTGAGCACCGAGCCTGATCGGATTCCCGACACGCTGCTGTCGCGCTGCCAGCGTCTCAGCTTTGCCAGCGGGACGGTTCGCGTGGATGAAACGGTCGCCGCGTGGGTCGGTGAATTCGCCGCGCTCGCCGAACCCGCATCGCCACCCCTCTCCGGTCGCTACCAACTCCTCGGCTCGCTGATCGCCTCCCTCGGCAAGGCCCGCGAAGCGATCGAAACCCAACTCACCGCGGTTTCGCCGCTGACCCGCCATACCGATGCCGAAGCCAGTCAGTTGGAACGGTGGGAGGAGGAATTGTCGGCCTCAATCGAAGCCGAATATCGCCGCCAACGCGGCCATTATGCCGCCGGCCTCGCCGCCTGGCTGCGAGATGTCTGGCTTCAAACCCTCGGCGGCGATGGCACCCTGGCCTTCCTTCCCGCGTTCGCAGCCTGCACCGCCAAGGTGGCGGCACGCCTTTCGCCCGCGGATGCCCGCGCGAATCTCGACGCCTGGGAATCCACCCAACGCCTGTTGCACACCAACGCGCAGGAAGCCCTCGTGCTGGAGGTCGGACTGTTGAACCTCAAGCTGTGAGCGCCCATTCCGTCTCACCAGCGCCGGACCGCGCGGCCACGTCCACCGTGACCGTCACGCCGCGCAGCATTTTCGCAGCGGTGTTCGGGCTCATTCTCGGGATGGCGATTCTGAAGTTCGGCAATCCGGTGATTCTCGATCACCAGATTGAAGCCCCGAAGGATTTCGCGGAAGCCATCACCGTTTCCTGGCCGGCGCAGTGGGGACAAATCGCCGTCTTCGTCGCCAGCCTGGCGGGCGGGCTTCTGTATTTACTCGACCCATCGTCGCGCGGCCTGCGACCGGCGCGGATTCTGTGGCTCACGCCGCTGCTATGGTTCGGCTGGCAACGCTTCGCCGCGGGACGAACCGTGGACGCCGGATTGAGCGGACCGACGCAGGTTCATTTCGCCGCTTGCGTGGCCTGTTACCTGACGGGGCTGTTGCTTCTCAGCCGCAAGGGCTCCCCGCCCCTGATGCTGGTGTTCTTGCTCGGTGCATTCCTCGTCTGCCTGGTGAAGGGCGCGAACCAGCATCAGGTCGAGTTCAAGCGGGACCGCCAAACCCTGGTGGAAGGCGAGCGAACCGGTTGGCGGGAATTTCCGGCAGAAGTTGTGGAGCAGATGAAGCGGGAAAGTCTCATCATTCAAACCAACGGCGTCGACATCGCGAACCCGATCATCCTGCTGAAACTCCAACGGGGCCGGATCCACGGCACGCTCGTCTACCCGAATGCGCTCGCCGGAGCGATCCTCCTGCTGCTTCCAGTCACCCTCGCCTGGACGGTGTTCGGCACCGGTGAACTTCGCCCTGCCATCCGCCGGGTCTTGATCGCGTTAGTGACGTTTCTCGGGCTCGGCTGCCTGTACTGGACCGGTTCCAAATCGGGCTGGCTGATCGCGTTGGCCGTGATCGGATTCCGCCTGTTCCAATTCCCCATTCCGCGCCGCACCCGAATCGCCGTCCTGACCGCCGTGGCCGTCCTGGGATTGCTCGCCTTCGGAATCCGGTTTCACTCCTACTTTTCCGCCGGTGCCACCAGCGTCGGTGCGCGGTTCGACTATTGGCGCGCGGCCGTAGCGACCGCTGCGGCTCATCCCGCGACCGGGACCGGACCCGGAACCTTTCAACGGCCCTACGCCCAAATCAAATCACCAACCGCCGAAATGGCGCGTCTGGTGCACAACGATTACCTGGAGCAATTCTCCGACTCCGGAATCATCGGCGGCCTGCTCTACCTGACCTGGATCGGAGCACTCGTCGCCGCGGTGGGACGCCACGCGTTGAACCCCGGAAAACCGATTTTCCAAGCGATGGCCCTCGGAGTTCTTGCATGGCTGGCTCAAGGCTTCGTCGAATTCGGACTCTACATTCCCGCCCTGTCCTGGACCGCCTTCACTCTCGCCGGAATCCTGGCCGCCCTGCCGGTTCAACCTCGGAAGCAGTCTGAATCCGACAGTTGTTTTGACTGACTTCTTTGCCAACCCCGTTGGCATTTTTCTTCACTGGACCAGGGCCAACGGCCCGCGACAAACCAGCCTGGGGCATCGCCCCAGGACGGTGAAAGAAACGAGAGTGAGGGCTGAAGGCCCGTGCCATTCCCAACGTCACCCATGGAGCGGGCCTTCAGCCCTTTTGGAAATTAAGATTCTTCGAATCCCCGGGGCGCCGCCCCGGGCTGATATGTCACCGCACCGTTGGCGCTCCGAAGGTGAAACGCTGGCGGGCATCCGACTCGGCAATGATTCTTGGGTGCCGCCGCAGTCACCTGGCCTGACGACTGGCTCGTTCCACACGGGCCACGCGGAGTTCAAAATCAGAATACCACGTGGATCGTCCCCGTTCGCGCGCCTGGCGGTGTTCGCCGTGGGCGCGCCAGGCGGCGATGGAGGCTTCGTCCTTCCAATAGCTCACGGTGATGCCGAGTCCGGTTTGCGGATCCCGCACGGATTCGACGCCGAGGAATCCTGGTTGTTGCACCGCGAGTTCCATCATCCGGTCCACCGTTTCACCATAACCCTGATCGCCGGAGGTGCGGAGAGAGGTGAAGATCACCGCGTAGTAGGGCGGCTCCGGGGTCTGCGCCAACCCCTGACCGGGGATCATGGATTCAGGCGCTTGAGGATTTCGTCGTGCAGTTCGGGGGCGCAGGCGACCGCGGAATTCGCGCCCGGGCGGGTGGCGTCACGCCCCTGCCAGTCGGTGATCCGCCCGCCGGCACCCTCGATGCAGGGAATCAACGGCAGCAGGTCCCATGAATTCATGATGGGATCCACCATGATGTCGGCCCAACCGCTCGCCACCAGCAGGTAGCCGTAGCAATCGCCGAACGAACGGTAGAGTCGAACCGACTGCGCCAGCGCTTCGAAGGCCGGACCGTTCTGGTGCCGACCGGGCAACAGCGGATCGCTGGTGAGCAGCGTGGCGGCGTCGATGGAAGGCGCAGGCCGGATCTGAACCCGTTCGCCGTTCAGCGTGGTGATTTTCCCATCGCCCAGCAGCAGTTTGCCGAGCACTGGTTGATGGATGCAGCCCAACACCGGTTTGCCCTGGTACAGCAATCCGACCAGCGTCCCGAACAGAGGAACGGCGGTGATGAACGATTTGGTTCCATCGATCGGATCCAGGACCCAGACGAATTCCGCATCCGCCCGAACGGTTCCGAATTCCTCGCCGACGATGCCGTGCTGCGGATAGCGCTTCTCGATCATCCGCCGCATCACCTCTTCGGCGCCGCGATCGGCCACCGTGACCGGGGATTCGTCGGCCTTGCGCTCGACACCGACGGACCGGCTTCCGTACCACGGCAGGATGGCCGCGGCACTGGCGGCGGCCAGTTCATGAATAAAGTCTCGGTACGGATCCAGGTTCACGCAGACGGAGGAAACCAAGAACACGAAGCTTTGAACACGGTTTTGGTGGGCAAATTCCGCTCTGCCCTCCGTTTCAGAACAATACCGGTGAGAGACGGTGACTTTGGGGCGACGAAACCGTGTCGGACGGAGGGCTCAAGGTTCGACCGGATATGCGAGGCAGGATGCCAGGCAAGGCTCAGTGACCGTGGAGCACCGCCTCTCCCCGGCCCTCCCCTCCATGCCGAATGGAGGGGAGGTTGCCCATTAGGCGGGAGAGGTGAAGCTCAACTGCGAAACACTGCCGCTTCAGAATTCGTTCCAAAGCTGGATTTTACCGCGACGTGCCCGTTGAGAGCGCGTTTCAACGTTCGGAAGGTTCCCGCCCCGGTGGATGCCCCTGTTCGAGGTTCAGCAAGAGCCGTTTTCGCCAGACCCCGCCGCCGTAGCCACCGAGACCGCCGCCCTTGTTCACCACTCGATGACACGGAATCACGATCGCGATGCGGTTCATGCCATTGGCCGTGCCCACCGCGCGTTGGGCGCCGGGACGGTCCGCGCGATTCGCCAGGTCCTCGTACGAGATCGTCTGGCCGTAGGGGATGCGTCGCAACTCGGACCAGACGCGTTCTTGAAATTCGGTTCCCGGGGCGACCAGCGGCACGGCAAACTCGCGGCGGGTTCCGGTGAAATACTCCACCAGTTCGGCTTCCAGTTGATTCAGGAGCGGATGAGCGCCGGGCACCAATGACTTTCCCAGACGACGCCGAAGGGCCTCCACCTGCGCTTCGATCATGCGGCGATCGGTGAATTCCAAGAGACAGATTCCTGCATCCACCGCGCCGACCAGCACCGGTCCGAGGGGCGACTCGATCAGCGCGGTGGTGATACAATCGCTGGATCGGGCCCGGCCGGGAGCGTCCCCGAACTGCCGGGAGAATGCCTCGCGAAATCCGCTGTGGGATTCGTAACCGTGACCCAGTGCGGCCTCATCGATGGTTCCGCCCGCCCGCAGCGCACCGAGGGCCCGACCAAGCCGGCGCGCCCGGCAGAAGGCGGAAAAGGTCATCCCATGATTCTTCTGAAACCAACGTCGTGCCCGGGCGGGCTCGACACCAAGATCCGCCAGATCCGCAGCCTTGAGACGTTCGCCCCCAACGGCGTCCACCCGTTCCAACAATCGGGCCACCCAGTCGGGCGGACGCCCGTTGGCGGAAAGTGGATCGCACCGTTTGCACGCTCGATAACCGGAGAACATCGCCTCCTTGACCGTGGCAAAATACTCGCAGTTTTCCACCCGCGGCTTCCGGGCGGAACAACTCGGACGGCAGAAAATCCCGGTGGTTTTCACCGCGGTGACGAACAGACCGTCGAAACTCGCGTCGCGCTCCTGGAAGGCCCGTTCCATGGCCGCGCGCGAAGGCAGCAGATTCATGACGACAGCGTAGGGATCCCGGCGCGCCCTTCTCCACCGAAAATGCGACGTTGAATTCCCATCACGCTCGGTCGGGAAAACCAACGGACGGACAGCGGTTGACGCTGCATCGGTCGAAGTGGCAGTGTCGTGCCGTGTTGAATTTTGGGACCATGAACATTGCCTGCGGCACGCCCTCGACGGGCTTCCGCCGGAGCATGGTCGTATCGGCCGCCGTCCGTCCGGCTGCCTCCATGATGGCCTGGCTCGCTGCAAAGTGGGCCAAACACGGCCCGAATGGCGGATCCCTTCAACGATGATATAAATCCATTTCCCATCGTTCGGAACCCCGCCAGGAACTTACCGGCGGGGTTTTTTATTGCCCTGCCCCTGGCGGATTCCGTGCCCACCGGAACCCACACCATGCCCATCCCCACGCGGACCCCAATCCCTCCCTCGCGATCCCTGATCCTGGCCGCGTTCGCCGCCGTCTATCTCATCTGGGGTTCCACCTACCTCGCCATCCGGATCAGCATCGAGACCATGCCGCCGTTTCTGATGGCCGGTCTGCGCTTCGTCATCGCCGGCGGACTTCTGTATGGATTCCTCCGCTGGAACGGCGTCGCTGCACCGACCCGGCGACAATGGGGAACAGCAACCGTGCTGGGCTTCCTGCTGTTGACCGCGGGCAACTCGGTGATCGTCTGGGCTGAACAACGCGTGTCGTCGAGCGTCGCCGCGTTGATCGTCTGCACCCAACCGGTGTGGTTCGCCCTGTCCGATTGGATCCGACCGGGCGGTCGCCGTCCGCGCGCCATCACCGGTCTGGGCATCGCCATCGGCCTCGCGGGTGTGGTCTGGCTGGTGGCCGGCGCAACTGGCGTTCATTCCGGCGACGGACGCGACACACCGCAACTTCTCGCGGTCCTCGGTGCCTGCGTTTGCTGGTCGGCCGGATCGGTTTTCGGACGCAAGTGGGACAAGCCGACCTCGCCCCTGCTCGGAGCCGCGATGCAAATGTTGTGCGGCGGAACCACCTCGCTGGTGGTGGCGGCGATCCGTGGAGAAGGATCGGACTGGAATTGGGGGGCACTCTCCCAACGCTCGGTGCTGGCCTTCGGCTATCTGGTGGTCTTCGGTTCGTGGATCGCCTACAGCGCCTATGTCTATCTCCTGCAGGTTACCACGCCCGCGCGAGTTTCGACCTATGCCTACGTGAATCCGGTGATCGCCGTCCTGTTGGGCTCCCTGGTGCTCAACGAGTCGGTGACCGGGCGGATGCTGATCGCCGGGGCAGTCACCATCGGCGGCATTGTCCTGCTGACATTGCCGGACCGGCGGCCGAGGGACGCTTGATGTCTTCGGTAAACCCGGCGACACTCGGGAAGATCCATGGACCTTTTCCAAAAACTTCAGGCGCATCCCGAACACTTCAAGCTCGCGGACCACGATCCGCGGTTCCGGGGAAATCTGTCGCGCGAATCCGCCCAGGATCTCCAGGCGCAGCAACTGGTCCAATTGCAGGCCCTGCAAAGCCGGCTGTATGCGGAACGCCGGAACTCGGTGCTGGTCATCCTGCAAGGCATGGATGCGGCGGGGAAGGACGGCATCGTCCAGCACGTGATGAGCGGCATCAATCCGGCGGGTTGCGAGGTGACCAGTTTCAAGGCCCCGAGTTCCGGGGAGTTGGATCACGACTATCTCTGGCGGTGCCATCAACACGCTCCCAACCGCGGCCACATCGGCATCTTCAACCGTTCGTACTATGAGGAAGTCCTGGTGGTGCGGGTGCATCCGGAACTGCTCGAAGCCCAGCGGCTCCCCAAGGATTCACCCGCGCCGCCGAAACTCTGGCGCCAGCGCTACCGGCAGATTCGCGACTTCGAACAACACCTGGTGGAAAACGGAACCCGGGTGGTGAAACTCTTCCTCCACCTTTCACCGGAGGAACAATTGGACCGGTTTCTTCAACGTATCGACGACCCGGCGCGCAACTGGAAGTTCGAGATCGGCGACGAACGGGAGCGGCAGCACTGGAAGGCTTATCAGGAGGCCTTCGAGGAAATGATCCGTGAAACCAGCACCGAACGGGCGCCGTGGCACGTGATTCCGGCTGACCGAAAATGGGTGGCCCGGGTGGCGGTCGGAGCCATCCTGCTGCATGTCCTGCGCGGGATTGATCCCCAGTTTCCAAAACTGGGTGCCCCGCAGCGACGCACGCTGCAACAAGTTCGGAAACGCCTGGTCGCCGCCAGCCCGCGTCCGGCGAAACGGCGCTCGAAGGAGTGAGAGCCCGCCGTTCGGCCATGTTTCGCGCCGCACTCATTCTCTTCGCGTTGATAGCGACCGCATCGCTTCGAGCGTCGCAGATCGACCACGCGCTGCTCGCCGCTGCGCAAGAGGCTATACCCAGTGAGGTTACCACGAATGAATTGGTCAGCGCGCTGCAGGCGGGGCTTTGGAATTCCAATCGGACGGCAGTTGCAGTTTCAATCCCAAAACCGAAGGCCTCAGTTGTTTTTGTATTTATTCGCCAAACGAACGCGACCTATTTGGCGGTTGAAGCCAGCGGGGTGGAGGGCGCCAACTTTGGAAAGCTTGGCGATGCTGGACGGACGGGCTATAGCCGCTTTGAGACAACGCCCACGCGGTGGCTGCACCGAGAGGACGATCGGTTTCAGGTTGTCATGCGCACCAGAGCTTGGAGGGCTGGAAAACGGTATACCGTATCCGAGCCTTTAGTGATCAATCCCAGCGGCACTGTCTTATGGAGATGACACGATGGCCTACATCGGTTCGAGCCAACCGCCATGAGCGCGGATTTTCGGGTCCAGCGTCAGTGGCTGGCGGTGGCTCACTCGTCGCGTTATCCGACTTTCTATGAAATCTCTTACCGGTATTGCGCTCAACAAACACGCACACACGGACAACCGAGGTTTGCGGAAGTTGAATGTCCGGCTTCTTCACCTGTCCGCTGATGCTGAAATGATTGAGCGGCTCGGAAATTTTCTTTTGGAGTGTGCAGAGGAGATGCGAGACCAGAAACCATTTCACAGGCACTTTAGCGATTTTCAGCGCGGCTGGAGCGAAGAGATGATGGATGTCGTGGTCGAGCGATCGGCTACGAAGCAGACAAAAAGTGATAGCGACCAGTGGCCCAACAGACGGACAAGCGCACGCTACACCACGAATTCCAGAACCGGAGCCGTTGGAAACACTCCAAGCGCACTGCCACGGTCGAAGAACCGCCGGATGCTTTCTCGCCCGGCATCGCCGTAGTCGAGGGTCCAGTGATTGACGTACATGCCGACGAACCGGTCGGCGAGATCGATCCCCATGTTGCGCGCCCATTGGAGGGCGTAGGTGACGGCCTCCTGTCGGTGGTCGAGGCTGTACTGAATGCTGGAGGTGAGAAGGGCGCTGACCTGACGGCGCACTTCCGGTGAATGCCGCTTGTGAATGACGTTGCCCCCCAACGGCAGCGGCAGACCGCCATTTTCACCGCCCCACCACACGCCCAAATCGGTGCACACCACCAACCCCTCGCTCTCATAGGTCAACTGACCTTCGTGAATGATCAGCCCGACGTCGGCCCCACCGGAGTTGACGGCATCGAAAATACGGTCGAACGGAACCACCACATAATTGATCTGGTCACTCGTGCGACCGAGCCACAATTGAAGTGCGAGGAAGGCGCTGGTCATGGTGCCCGGCACGGCGATTCGCAGCCGCGCGATCTCTTCGCGATTCCAGCGGCGTTTGGCCACCAGCATTGGTCCGTAGCCATCGCCCATGCTGGCACCGCTGGGAAGCAGTGCGTACTGGCCGCTGACGTGGGCGTAGGCGTGAATGCTGATGGCGGAAACATCCAGTTCACCCCGCGTGGCGCGCTCATTGAGGGTTTGAATGTCCTGCCGGACGGCTTCGAACCGGAGATCCCCCGAGTCGATCTTCCCTTCAACCAGCGGATAAAACATGAAGGCATCATCCGGATCGGGAGAGTACCCGAGTTTCAATGTCGTCAACGGCGCCATGCTCCCACCTTATCCTCGGTCCGGAACCCGCCAAACTGGAAAATCAGGCCAAAGAACGATCATCCGCGTGCCGGATCGAATCCCCGCGTCAACCGGCCGCGGACCTGGATCTCACCCCGGGCGATGGCACCGACCACCGCGGGATACAGCCGGCGTTCCGCTTCCTGGATCCGTTCGTGCAACGTGCCCGCAGTGTCGCCTGCCATGACGGGAACCGCCTCCTGTCCGATGATGGCCCCGGTGTCGATACCCTGGTCGACATAGTGAACGGTGCATCCGGTCACCTTGACGCCGTAGTCCAGCGCCTGTTTCCAGGCTTCGAGACCCGGGAACGACGGCAACAACGAAGGGTGGATGTTGATGACCCGTCCCTCGAAGGCGCGGAGGAACTCTCCCTTCAGGATCCGCATGAATCCCGCCAGAACAATGAGTTCAACCCCGGCCTCCCGGAGCGCCTGGACGAAAGCCGCCTCGGCAGTTTCATCCAGCTTGGTGCGGAACTTTCCGGGCTCAATGAAACGGGCCGGCAGATTCCGGGTGGTCGCATGCGCCAGGATGCCGGCTCCGGCGACGTCACTTAGGACCAGGGCCACCTGGGCGGCGATGGTTCCGGAACCGATGGCGTCGGCGATGGCGGCAAAATTGGACCCCTTTCCCGAGCCCAGAACGCCAATGCGAAGCGGTGAAGCGTGCGACATGCCGCGAGTAAGCCACGGCCCGGGTCGGGAGTGAAGCCGGCAGGTCGGGTCACTGATTCACCCCGGCTTTCCAATCGCCCGGCTTGCCGTCGGGCGGGCGAACCAGCGACAACAGCCCGTGCTTTTTTGCGCCCTCTTCGGCGGACTGGCGGTCCTGAGTGCCTTCATTGGACTCTGGCAGTTCATCGCCGCGCTGCGGTTTCCGCTGCATCGCCGCGTGGCGACTGGTGATTTCACGCCCGGTGTTTCCCTACTCAAACCGCTCAAGGGATGCGACCCGTCCACCCGCAACTGTCTGCGGAGCTGGTTCACCCAGGACTATCCCGGTCCGGTGCAGATCCTGTTCGCGGTACAGGACGCCTCCGATCCGGCGTGCAACATTGTCCGGGAACTGATGTCTGAATTCCCGCGGGCTGATGCGCGGTTGGAGATCGTCACGACGTTGATCGGGGCCAATGCCAAAGTCTCCAAACTGGCCCACCTCGAACCCCTCGCCCGTCATCCCTACCTGGTGATCAGCGATGCCGATGTCCGGGTCCCGGCCGATTTTCTCTCTCAAGTCCTGGCCCCGTTGCGGGATTCGAAGGTCGGTCTGGTGAATTGCTTCTACCGGCTCGCCAATCCCTCCACCGCCGCCATGCACTGGGAGGCGGTCGCCATCAATGCCGATTTTTGGAGCCAAGTCCTGCAGTCGCGCACCCTCCAGGAACAGGATTTCGCCTTGGGTGCCACGATGGCACTGCCGGCCGGTCGGCTGGCGGAGATCGGCGGATTCACGGCCCTGGCCGACCATTTGGCCGACGACTATCAACTGGGCCGCCGTATTGTGCGGAACGGCTTCAAGATCGCGTTGAGTCCGGTGGTGGTGGAGTGCTGGGATCCCCCAATGGGCTGGGGACAAGTCTGGGCTCATCAACTCCGCTGGAACCGAACCATCCGGGTCTGCCAGCCGTTGCCCTTCGCGGCCAGCCTGCTCAGCAACCAAACATTCTGGTGGCTCCTGCTCCTCGCCACCAGTGGAGCGGCGTCCCCGCGGGTGGCCCTC
This sequence comes from uncultured Verrucomicrobiota bacterium, assembly GCA_903907925.1. Classification (GTDB taxonomy): domain Bacteria; phylum Verrucomicrobiota; class Verrucomicrobiia; order Limisphaerales; family UBA9464; genus CAIVQB01. The sequence goes on along the minus strand of CAIVQB010000092.1, from coordinate 27,033 downwards.
GCCCTTCGACTGGGCCTGTTGCCGCTCTTCGCCTGGCGGATGCTCCAGGTCCATCTGCTGGCCCGCCGGCTCGCGGGCGACACGCGGCAGGCGTCACCCGCGCTCTTCGCATTGTTCAAGGATGCGGCCGGCGTTGTGCTGTGGGCGGCGGCGCTGTTTGGAAACCGCGTGGTCTGGCGCGGCGTAAGCTATCGGGTCGGTTCCGACGGCCGGTTGACCCGGATCTGATTCACCGCGTCGGCACCCCACCGGGTGCCGGTTTCCCGCAACCTCCCCCTCGACTTCGGAGCCATCCCACCCTATCAATCGCCGCCAATTTGTATGTCCGAACCCGCCGCAACAGCCGCCGCAGCCGAGCCCGCTGACTTCATCCGGGACATTGTCTCCGCCGATCTCGCCGCCGGCCGTCATTCCCGGATCCACACCCGGTTTCCGCCCGAGCCCAACGGTTATCTCCACATCGGCCACGCCAAATCCATCTGCCTGAACTTCGGGATCGCCCGTCAGTTCGGCGGGGTCTGCAACCTCCGGATGGACGACACCAATCCCACCAAGGAGGACATCGAGTACGTCGACTCCATCCAGGCCGACGTCCGGTGGCTCATCGGCGGTTGGGCCGATGAAACGCTGGGGCTCAAGCCGGTCGGTGCACGCCCGCCGATGCCCGGGGCGCCGGGAACCGATTTCCACCTTCCGGCCGTCACCGGAACCGGTCCGGAGATCACCGGGCGGGAACCCTTTTTCGCATCGGATTATTTCGATCAACTCCACGACTATGCGATCCAGTTGATCCAGAAGGGCAGCGCCTACGTGTGCGATTTGTCCCCGGAAGACACCGAGCGCCTTCGCGGTTCACCCGACCGGCCGGGGACCGACAGTCCCTTCAGAAACCGGTCGGTTGCCGAGAACCTCGATTGGTTCGCACGGATGCGCGCGGGTGAATTCCCTGACGGAGCCCGGACGTTGCGGGCGAAGATCGACATGGGTTCGCCCAACATCTGGCTTCGCGATCCGCTCCTCTACCGGATCCGCCATGCCGAACATCACCACACCGGAAGCCGCTGGTGCATTTATCCGTTGTACGACTTCGCCCACTGCCTGAGCGACTACATCGAAGGCATCACCCACTCGATCTGCACCCTGGAGTTCGAGGTCCATCGGCCGCTGTACGACTGGATTTTGGGACAGTTGAACCTGCCCCGTGCGCTGCCGCACCAGTTCGAGTTCGCGCGGTTGAACCTCGGCTACACGGTCATGAGCAAGCGCAAGCTGCACCAGTTGGTGACCGAGGGCCGGGTGACCGGCTGGGACGATCCCCGGATGCCGACGATCTCGGGTCTCCGGCGCCGGGGGGTTCCCGCGTCGGCGGTCCGTCATTTCGCAACCCGCATCGGTGTCACCAAATTCAGCGGCCAGACGGACGTGGCGGTCCTCGAACATTCCATCCGGGACGAATTGAACCGGACCGCCCAGCGCCGTCTGGCGGTGCTTCGCCCGCTCAAGATCATCCTCACCAATCTCGGGCCGGACGACCGGATCGAATGCGAGGCAGTGAACAACCCGGAGGATCCGTCGGCTGGATCGCGCCGGGTCGTATTGACTCGCGAGGTGTTCATCGAGCAGGACGATTTCATGGAAGGCCCGCCACCGAAGTATTTCCGACTCCGGCCCGACGGCGATGTGCGTCTGAAATACGCCTGCATCATCCACTGCGACGCGGTGATCCGGGATGCCGCCGGGAAGGTCACGGAATTGCACTGCACGGCCGATCTGGAATCACGGTCCGGTGGAGCCAACGCCGCGCGGAAGGTCAAGGGAACGATCCACTGGGTCAGCGCCACCGAGAGCGTGCCGGCGGAGGTGCGGCTTTACGATCGGCTGTTCACCGAACAGGAACCGGAGAAGGACGGACGCGATTTCAAATCAGTGCTCAATCCGCGTTCCCTGGAAACGGTAACCGCCCGGTTGGAAGCCTCGCTGGCCGCGCCGGCCCTGGGTGAACGCTTTCAGTTCGAACGCCTCGGCTATTTCTGGCCCGACCCGAAGACACCGTCCGGCAGCCCGACCGTTTTCCTCCGCACGCTGCCGCTCAAGGACACGTGGGCGAAGGAAACGGCAAAAATCTGACGCGAAAATTCGAGCTGACTCAGACGATATTGGACACGGATTTCACGAATTATCACGGATTGGGAGCAAATCGAACGGAATGGATCCGAATGAATCGGCACTTCCGAAATTCGTGAGAATCCGTGAAATCCGTGTCCGTTTTTAGCCCTTTCCAAAGCTCCAACTCAGGCTGCCTCGCGGAAAGGCTCAAGGTCGGGATCAATCTGGGCTTCGCGGCGTTCGACGAGCTTGCGCAACTTGCGGAGCGCGCCCGCCTCAATCTGACGGATGCGTTCGCGTGTGACGCCGAACCGCTGGCCGATCTGCTCCAGCGTCCGTTCGGAACGGCCGTTCAATCCGAACCGCTCCCGGATCACGGCGATCTCGCGCTGATCCAGTCGTCCAACCAGTTCCAGCACCATGTCGTGCCGTGACGACTCATCGAGGCGCTCGAAGGCCGTGGTGGAGTTTTCGTCGCGGACCAGGTCGGCAAACCGGGTGTCGTCGTCATCGCCCACGGGTGCATCCAATGATGCCGGACGGCAACTGGCGGCGAGCAACTCGCCGACCCGCTCGGCTTTCATCCCCATGACCTCGGCTATTTCCGACTCGGTGGGTTCGCGCCCGAGTTCTTCATGCAGCTTGAGGGCCGCCCGGCGAATCTTGGCCACGCGATCCACCAGGTGCACCGGCAGACGGATCGTTTTCCCCTGATTGGCGATCCCGCGTTTGATCGACTGCTTGATCCACCATGCGGCATAGGTTGAGAGCTTGGCACCCTTGGTCGGATCAAACCGTTCGACGGCCCGCATCAAACCCATGTTGCCCTCATTCACCATGTCGAGCAGCGGCAAACCCATCCCCTCGTAGTCGCGGGCGATCTTTACCACCAGCCGGAGATTGGCGGTGATCATGTGCTCACGGGCGGCGGCATCGCCTTTTTGAATGCGCCCGGCGAGGTCGATTTCATCCTGAATCGACAGCAGCGGGGTCTCGCTGATTTCCCGCAAGTACAACCGTAAACTCATGTCCCCGTCACGATCACCGGGACCCGTCGTCCGTTCCGGCCGCGGGCGAGCGGGAATCGTCGCTGGCACCGGCCCGACCGCTCCGGTGGGCAGCAGTTCGGCAGGCAACGTTGCGGCAGGCATATCGATCGGCACCGCGACCGAAACCGTGGGCGGCACCGCAGGTTCAGAAGGCCGTTCCAGAGGCTTGGGAACCGCTGGCGAACGGTCGGTGGCCGGGCGGACCGTGGCCCGTGCGTCCAAGCGGCGGGCGGATCGACCGGTGGAGCGACCTCGCAGGCGATGCGGTGGTGGAACAGCCCGGACGGCCCGAACCGTTGATTTGCGTTTCCCACGCCCAACCGCCCGAGGAGGGCTCGAACGTTTTATATTTGTAATCATAACGCCTTTCGCAGGAAGGATTCGAGCGTTCAGAGCAAGTGCGCGGCCAACTCGAAGACCCGTCCCATCATGCCCGTTGAGACACCGGGTCGTGAAAACGGCTCAAAGAAAAAACGGAAAAAACGCAACCCGGGATTTCGGGAAGCCTTCCGATCAACGACAGCGGCGGCTCGGAACCCCGCGGCGTTCAGCGGTTGACGACAAACACGTCCTGCGACCGCACGGAAACCTGCACCGCGTCCCCGGACCGCGGGTGAAGGGACGGGTTGGGGACGAGCGCCTTGAAGATGGCACCCGACCGGGTCTGGAGGTGATATTCCTCCGAGTCGCCCTGATACAGACTGCGAAGAATGGAACAGGTCCACCCGGAATTGGGTGTAGAGACCCACTGCACGGATTCGGGGCGGAATCCGGCGGAGACCGTCATCCCGGGCACCAGATCACCGCGCGGGGCCGCCTGGAGCGGTCCTTCCGCGGTCGAAAGCATCAGGGCCTCCGATCCCGCGGATTCCACCACTGCATCAATCCAGTTCACATCCCCAAGGAACTCCGCCACGCCGCGGTTCAACGGACGACAATAGACTTCACGCGGGGTCCCGATCTGCGCGACGCCCCCCCGATCCAGCACCGCCATCCGGTCGGCGAGCGACAACGCCTCGCGCTGATCGTGGGTGACGTAGACGGTGGTAATCCGGGTGGCATTCTGGATGCGTCGAATCTCGTCGCGGAGTTCGAGTCGCAACCGGGCGTCGAGGTTGGACAACGGTTCATCGAGCAGCAGGACGCCGGGTCGGATCACCAGTGCCCGGGCGAGAGCCACCCGCTGCTGTTGGCCGCCGGAAAGCTGGTTCGGCAACCGGTCACCCAGACCGCCCATTCGCACCATTTCCAAGGCCTCGGCGACACGGCGCCGGCGTTCGGTCGATTCGACCTTTCGCACCTCCAAACCGTAGGCGACATTCTGCGCGACGGTGAGATGGGGCCACAGCGCGTAGTTCTGAAAGACCATTCCGACATTGCGCTGGTGGGGGGGCATCTCCGTCACCACCCGATCGTCAAACAGAAGGTCGCCGTGGTCCGGAAGTTGAAAACCCGCCACGATGCGCAGGAGGGTGGTTTTACCGCAGCCGCTGGGTCCGAGCAGGAAGAACAGTTCGCCGGGTTGAATCTCCAGCGAAACGTCGCGCAGGACCGGTGTTGTTCCAAAGCTCTTGGTGAGATTGCGGGCGGTGATCTTCATGGCGCGGAAGCGGTGTCGGTCGCGCGAGCCTCCGACAGCCGCCGGTATTTTGCCTGGGCCCACTTCTGCCAGTCCAACTTCATCCGTTGCCGCACACGGGCGTCCAATCCCGTCCGCCGCCCCAGCGCGGTCACCTCGAGTTCGGTTAGCGGCACGGCCCCGAAATCCGCGACTTCCGCCGCTCGGTTTCCACGGCGGATCACCGCTTCCCAAGCCCGGCACAACTCCGGATGCAGGTCGATCAACATGGAACCAAACAGCGACCGCACCACGTCGCGCCGGCTTCGCGCGAGGGCGGCATCGTAGCGGAACGACGGATTCAAAGTGAAGGGGTTCACCCGGATCCGGCTTTGGCCGCCATATTCCGAATACAGCGACGGCCTCACCGGGAGCCGCTCGATCGCATGATGTGCGGGTCCGCCGGGCGTTCCCACGGGCAGGTACCACAGCTTCTGTCCCTCCTCGCTGAGGACGTAGGTGACAAATCGCGACGCCGTTTCCCGGTGCGGTGCGCCGTGGAGCACGGCAATTCCGTCCGGAGAAATCGATGTAAAGTCCTCCGGCAAGACGAATTCCAGACTGCCCGGACTCGCCGCGTCCCGTTGAATGAAGGCGTAGTAATCGATACAGAACGCATACGCCACCTGGCCGAGGGCGCACTCCTTGGCGGTGTGGGAACTCAACCGGTCGAATTGCCGCACGTTGCCGGCAATGCAGGTGAGCAGGCGCCAGCCGCGCTCCCATCCGTAGGCCTGAAGGACGGCTTCGTACATGTTGTTCATCGTCCCGCTGTTCCGGGGATCACCGGCACCGACCCATCCGCGCACGGCCGGTTGCGCCAGGTCCTCCCAGCGGCTCACGCGCGGTAGGCCGGTCAGCGCGGCAACCCGGCGGTTCTGAAGAATTCCAAAAGTGGCGAGGCAGGCTCCGAACCAGGTCCGGTTCGGATCAAACAGATCCGCCCCACCCCGGCGCGCCGGTATCCCGTCGGTTGCTGAAATGGGAATGCCGCTCCCGTCCAGCCAGTGCCGCGCCGCCAGGGCCAGAAACGGCTCGGGTCCGCCGCCGAAGAATACATCGATCCCGATGCCCTCCGGCCGGCCCTTGAATTCCGATTCAACGAAACGCTGGGATTCGCCGGAGCCGCCGGGATCCCGCCAATCGAAAGTGACCGGCGTGCCATACCGTGCCTGGTGCCATCGTGAGAACCCCTCTCCAAACTCGGACCGGATCTCCTCGGGATGAGGCGAAATCACGACCAGCGTGTCGGCGGCGGAAACGTGGACCAGGGACCACGCCGCGGCCAGCAGAACGCGCAATCGGAGGTTCACAGGCGCAGGAACAACTGTCGTCGATGCAGAAACCGTGCGAAGGCGAGGAGGACGAACAATGCAGCGATTCCCAGCACGACATCCCCGAAGCGTCCCAGGTGGGAGCTGACCGGTCCGCCGACGAAACGTTCCGCCACTTTGCGGTAGTTCAGGAGTTGTGCGCCGAGATAGATCACCAGCGAATTGGAGCCCACCCAGACGAACGGCTGGCACCAGAGTTCCTTGTTCCAGACGTCGATGATCTGGTGGAACACCGCGAGCAGGATGAGACTGTAACCCCCCGCGACACAAACGAACGACGAGCTCCACAGCTTCTTGACCACCGGGAACGAAAAGCCCCAGACGAACCCGATCGCCACCAGGAATATTCCCGACACGAGGAAGAAGATGGACTTGGTGGTCGGCTCAAAATCGACCCGTTGCAGCATGGCACCCGCCAGCATTCCGAGCAGACAGGTGGCGATCGCCGGAAGCGTACTCAGCAGGCCTTCCGGATCGTAGAACCCATCCAGCTTGTGGCCCGGCAGATACAGAAAATCGATGTGATTCGCCACGTTGTATCCGGGCCCAAAACGGCCCTCCACCCGGTTGGTGGTGGCGAGATAGAGCTTCATCGCATTGGTTTCCCCCGTCTCCTCACCCAGCGCTGCAATCCGCTCGCGGCTCAGCTCGATGTCCCTGATCGGCACCCGGGCCATGATGCTCCAGTAGCCGAATAGAATGCCCACAAAGACCACCAAGAGCAGACGCACCGGCAGAATCAGAAACAGAAACCCGGCGGCCAGGTAGGCCAGGGCGATGCGGTTGAGGACTCCCAACAGCCGGGTGTTGTCGAACAGATGACGCAGCAGTTCGCGCGAAGTGGCATCGCCGCCGTCGGGAGGGACATAGGGTGTCCCGTGGAACCCGCCCGAATAGAAAAGCCCGATGGCGAAAAGGATGATCCCCCGCTTCAGAATACGCCGTGCCGCAACACCACGACCCTCCCGGGCAATCGTCTTCCGGATGGAAAACACCGCGGAAACCCCGGTGATGAAAACGAACAGTGGAAAGATCAGGTCGTAGAAGGCGAATTCCTCCCATTCCACATGATGCAACTGCCCCTTCAAGGCGGTCAGAATGCCCGATCCGGTCCACCGTTCGAGTGCGCTGACGAGGTAGGCGGCACCGACAATCCAGAACATGTCGAACCCCCGCAGCGCATCCACGCAGACAAACCGTTCCGGGATCTCCGGAAGATTTCGCGAACCGCGCGGCGCCCGTCCACCCCGTCCGCCGCGCGAAGCGCCCCCGCGACGATAACCGGCCGATTCAAAACGATAGGGCATGGTCGGAGGTTCAGAGACGAATGTAGATCTTCCGGCGATTCAGGTACCAGGCGAGGCCGAAGGCGTAGCCCGCTCCGATCACCGCGAGCACCACGCCCCCCATTCCAGAAAACGTCAGACGATCCAAAAGCGCCTGAACGTTGCCGCCAGCAAGCCGGGAGGAGAGCTGTTCGAAATCAATGAGGTGACTCGCCAGGTAGACGGTGATCGGGTTCAGACCGACCCAGACCAGCGGCTGACACCAACCACGCCAGCCCTTGATGTCGATGCACCAGTAGAAGGCCGCCAGCAGGAGCGCGCTCCATCCACCGGCCACCAGGACGAAGGACGAGGTCCACAGCTTCTTGATGATCGGGAAGGACAGACCCCAGAGATAACCGGTCGCCAGCAGGACGACTCCCGCGATCGCCAGTGTCTTGACCCGTTGCAACGGGCTTCGTTTGGGATCGGTCAGGATCAATCCGCCAAAGATTCCGAGCAGGCAACTCACGATCGCCGGGAAGGTGCTGAGAACGCCCTCCGGATCGTGGTCACCGTCCCATTTTCGAAAGGGCAGAAAACGCGAATCGAACCAATTCACGATGTTGTGTCCCTCGTCGAAGCTGACGCCTCCCGCCTGCCCCGGAACCGCCACCAGCGCCAGCAACGCCCAATAGCCGATCAGGATCAGTCCGCCGAGAATCGCCAGCGTCCGCGGCTTGAAGAAAATTAAGCCCAGACCGCAGGCCCCGTAGCACAAGGCGATGCGTTGGAGGACACCCAACAACCGGATCCCTTCCAGAGGCGTCGAGAATCCTCCGTAATAGAAGATGCCGAGGAGGTAGAGCCAGAAGGTGCGCCGCACCACCCGCAACACCGCGGCATCCTTCCCATAGCGGGGCGTGAAGCCATCGAGCGATAGGACCAGCGAGACTCCGGAAATGAAGATGAACAGCGGGAAAATCAGGTCGTAGAAATGGAACCCGATCCAGGGCACATGTTCGAGCTGATGGGCCACGGCTCGGGTCACCGGACCGGAAGCCACCCCCGCGGCGGCAGCGCCGAACGAGTCGGCTCCCATGATCCAAAACATGTCGAATCCCCGCAGGGCATCGAGGGAAAGCAGCCGCACCGTGCTGGGAAGCGGAGAGGGCTCCTTGGTTGGCAGGGCGTCGTCGGGGTGCGAAAGGATCATCGAACCCCGAAAAGAGACCACGCACACACACGGACCAGCAATCGCAAAAACCGGGCGGGTCAAAGCGCGGAACCGCGTTCGGGCCCGGACGGACCCCCGTCAGAGTGGCACCCGGATGGCCACGACCCGACCCAATCCCTCCGCCGCGGACACTTCCATCCGCCCCTTCACCGGCTCGATGGCCAGGCGCACAAGACTGAAGCTCACGTCCACACCGGGAACCAGTTCTCCGGTAACGTCCGGCGGAGTGGACGTGGAATCCACTCCCACCATGGTGACCTTCAGGGTCCATGAGGTGGCATCGGCATAGGTGCAGATTTCGATGCCGGACCCGGGCGGACTGTAGCGACACCCATGCCCCACCAACTCCTCCACCACCACCTGAAGCGCGACCGGTCGCAGCGGACTGGCACCGCCGCGGAGGTCGAAGGACAGCTCACCCGACCGATGCCAGATGGACGTGCGACGGACGGCGGCGCGGGTGATTTGATCGTGGGTCAGTTCCGGCGAAGCTCCGTGCTCTGGACTGGAAAGACTCCAGGAATTCATCTCCGCCTTGAGCTCGGCGTAACGGGTCACCTGATGCGACGCCGACCGCAGGGCGTTCACGGCACCGTTGATCAAGCGTCCAAAACGCTGGAGTTCGCTCGGACTGAACAATCCACCCGGGCTCTTCAGCAACTCTGCAACGCCCTGGATTCCGGCCAATTGGTTGTTCAGTTCATGATCGAACACCGAAAACCAGTCAGGCCACTCGTTGGCCACCGGGCGGGCATCCGATTGGACGAGATGCCGGCGCAGGCAGCGGAACAGCTCGGCCGGAGTCTTGTCCTTGAACACGACCGACGTCTGGCTGTTGCCACCCACGGTCAGCAGGGCATTCGCGGTCGACAGGGGAAATGCGGTGAGGAAAACAACCGGCACCAACGCCATCCCCGGCTGCCGACGCAGGCGCTGAATCAATTCCCGGCCATCCACATCGGGCAGCCGGATGTCGACCAGCATCAACGCCAGCGGAGGAATGGCCTTCGTCCACGCCTCTTCACCGGAGCGCGCCACCTCGGTGGTAAATCCTTCGCGATACAGAAAATGAGCCAGCAGGCGTGCAAAAATGGGATCGTCGTCGACGACCAAAACCCGGGCGTCCGAGTTGCCAGACAACGTCTCCCCAATTTCCGCAGGAACAGGAATCCCCCCCCCGCTGAGGTCAGTCGTACCGACGGATGGACTACTGAGCATCACCGCGCACTCTGGTCACAATGCTGCAACATCTAAACCCTACCGGCTCTAAGCCGTTTTCTTAGAATCCGACATCGTTTCTGGCACAGCCGGTTAGAGTCGGGCAACCAGCAATTCCCGTTGGAAGATCATCTCTTTCGGGAGGTAACTGTAGAGCTTCATGAACAGCTCGTCCTGGGAAAGAATCTCCCGTCGCCACTCTTCCAGATTGATGGATTGGACCTGCTCAAACTCGGCGGGTCCGAACCCGGGAATCCCTTCGAGATCCACGTCTTCCACCCGGGGCAACCAACCGAGAGGCGACTCGTTGGCCCCGGCCCGGCCGTGGACCCGATCGACGATCCACTTCAGAACCCGCATGTTGTCGCCGAACCCCGGCCACAGGAACTTTCCGGCAGCGTCCTTTCGGAACCAATTGACCTGGAAGACTCTTGGCGGAAACCGGAGCCGTTTTCGAAGGTTCAGCCAGTGGCGGAAATAGTGCCCCATATTGTAGCCACAGAACGGCAGCATCGCCATCGGATCGCGGCGCACCTGCCCCACCGCCCCGACCGCCGCGGCCGTGGTTTCACTGCCCATGGTGGCTCCCAGGTAAACTCCGTGGACCCAATTGAATGCCTCGTACACCAAGGGCAGTGTCGTTGCCCGGCGACCGCCGAAAATAATCGCCGAGATGGGAACGCCGTCCGGCAGATCCGCCTCGGCCGACAGTGACGGGTTGTTCTTCATCGGCGCGGTGAACCGCGAATTCGGGTGGGCTGCTTTTTCCTTCGATTCCGGGGTCCACGGACGTCCCTGCCAGTCGAGACAGTGTTCCGGGGGCGGATCGTCATGTCCCTCCCACCACACCGTTCCATCAGGCTTCAAGGCCACGTTGGTGAACAAGGTGTCCCGCGACAGCGAGGCCATTGCATTTGGATTGGTCCGCCCATTGGTTCCCGGTGCCACGCCAAAATAGCCGGCCTCCGGATTGATCGCCCACAAACGGCCGTCCGGGCCGGGCCGCATCCAGGCAATGTCATCGCCCACCGTCCAAATCTTCCAACCGCCAAACCGCGCGGGCGGAATCAGCATGGCGAAGTTCGTCTTCCCACACGCACTCGGGAACGCCGCCGCCACGTAGGTTTTTTCCCCGGTCGGAGATTCCACCCCGAGGATCAGCATGTGTTCCGCCAGCCAGCCCTGCTTGCGTCCCAGCCAGGATCCAATGCGGAGGGCCAGGCACTTTTTCCCGAGCAGGACGTTGCCACCATATCCCGAGCCGACGGAGATGATCTCGTCATCCTGGGGAAAATGGCAGATGTAACGGCGGGCGGGATCCTGATCGAGCAGGCAATGCAGTCCGCGGTTGAAGTTCGAACGCTCACCCAGCTCCCGTCGGGCGACTTCACCCATGCGGGTCATGATTCCCATGTTCAACACCACGTACACCGAATCGGTAATCTCGTACCCCACCTTGGCCAGCGGCGATCCCGGCGGCCCCATCAAATAGGGTACGACATACATCGTCCGTCCCCGCATCGAACCCCGGGCCAATTCCAACACCCTGGCCCGCATGGCGACAGGTTCCGCCCAATTGTTGGTCGGACCGGCTTCCTCCTCGGTTTCGGTGCAGATGTAGGTGCACTGCTCGACCCGGGCGACGTCGTTGGGATTCGACCGGTGGTAGAAACAGCCCGGGAGTTTTTCCGGGTTCAACGCAATCAACACCCCTTCCCGAACCGCCACTTCCTGAAGGTGGGCCCGCTCGGTTTCCGATCCGTCGCACCAAAAAATCCGGTCGGGCTGGGTCAGCGCCGTCATCGTCTGCACCCAGCGCGCCACGTGTTCATTCGCCGGCTGCCGGGTGCCCAATTTGGTCTGAGGTATCATGAGATAAATCCGTTCCGTGCCCGATTCTACGGGCCGGTCCGGGAATTCGGAAGGGTCCTGTTGTTCGCCAATCTCCACGGAGAACTTCGGTCCGTCTCCACGGAATTTGCGGGAACCCGGCCGATGGTTGCGTTTGAAGCTGAATCCCAACGGCATCTGTGGCGTCCTCGTTGGCGATGACCACCGCTCCGCGATGCAACACCCGCCGACCGCTTTTTGCGTCGGCACCTTCCCTCACTCCGCTGACCGTGTCCCGTTTCGCTGTCGTGGTCACTGCTCTCGCCCTCGTCGGGACCGTTGCCTCGGCCGCCGATCAACCTCAATGGGGTCACGCCTGGGATCGCAATCTCGTTTCCGCGGAACGCGGGTTGCCGGTGACCTTCGACCCGGCCTCCGGAAACAACGTCAAATGGACGACGGAACTGGGAACCGAAACCTATTCCACGCCGATCGTCGCCAGCGGACGGGTCTACATCAGCACCAACAACGAGCATCCGCGCGATCCGCGACGCCCCGGAGACCGCGGCGTGCTCCTGTGCCTGGATGAGAAGGACGGACACCTCCTCTGGCAATTCGCCGTCCCCAAGCGCGAACTGGACCCCTTCTACGACTGGCCCAAGACCGGCATGTCGTCGCCGGTCACGGTCGAAGGCAATCGGGTGTACCAGGTCAACAACCGGGGCGAGGTCGCCTGTCTCGATGCCCGCGGCATGGCCAACGGAAACGATGGCCCGTACCGCGATGAAGCCCTGTATCTGACCCCGCGCACGGAACCCGCAACCAACAATCCGGCGCCTTCCGGGCCGCTCGACGCGGATATTCTCTGGACCTTTGACCTCACCCGTGAGGTGGGAATTTGGTCCCACGACGGCGCCCATTCCTCGATCCTCATCGACGGTGATTTTCTCTACATCAACACCAGCACCGGCGTGGACAACACCCACAAGGTGATCCGAACGCCGGACGCCCCGAGCCTGGTGGTGCTCAACAAACACACCGGCCAACTGGTGGCGCGGGACCAGGAACACATCGCCCCCAACATCTTCCATTGCACCTGGTCCTCCCCCGCCCTGGCCACTTTCTCAGGCCGGCGGACCATCGTCTTCGCCGGTGGAAATGGATGGCTTTACGGCTTTGAACCCGTGAAATCTGCGCCGAGTGGCGGCCAACCGTTGACCCTCGTCAAACGGTGGCAAGTCGAGTTCGACACGAATCATCCGCCGGGAGACATCCATCAATTCCTGAGCAACCGGCGCGAAGGACCCAGCAACATCTACGGAATGCCCGTGATTGACGCGGGACGCCTCTTCGTCGCGGGCGGCGGGGACTGGTTCTGGGGCAAAAACGAATCGTGGCTGAAATGTTTCCAGCCCAATGCCGCGGGGATTATCACCGCGGACAGCCTCAAATGGAGCTGTCCGATCGGGCGTCATACCATGGCCACGCCGGCCATCCACGAAGGCCGGGTGTACGTCACCGACTCCGAATATCAACTGCGCTGCGTGGACGTTTCCACGGGCACCCCGTTGTGGAGCCATGATCTGGGTGCGGAGATGTGGGCCTCCGCGCTGGTGGCCGATGGCAAGGTTTATGTGGGGACGCGGCGCGGCGGATTCTGGACCTTTCGCGACAGCCGCGAGAAGGAAGTGCTCGGACACGTCGACCTTCCCTCGCCCATCTGTTCGACGACCACGGCGGCGAACGGAACCCTGTTCATCGCCACCCTGACCCGCATTTACGCAGTCGCCGGCCGGTAACCGGTCATTTTCCGCCGGGAGACCGCGGATTCGCCTGAAATCACCCTGTCCGAACGGCTTCGTCCAGCCTTGCCCCGACGGCGGGATCGGGCGAGTCTGCGCCGGTGTCGCTTGAGGACCTGAACAACATTTTTTTCCCGGGCGGCCATTTCTTCGGGATTGCCTGGAGTACGTGGAAGGTCATCGGATGGATCGGCAACTTGGCCTTTTTTTCGAGGTTCCTGATCCAGTGGCGGGCATCGGAAAACCGCAAACAGGTGGTGGTTCCGATCGCGTTTTGGTGGCTGAGCATCCTCGGATCGTTCTGCCTGCTGAGCTACGCCCTCTTCAAGACCCACGACTCCGTCTTCATCTTCGCCAACCTCTTCAACTGGATCCCCTACATCCGGAATCTCATCATCCACAAGCGCCACCTGGCCGCCCACATGGAATGCCGGGTGTGTCTCAATGTGAACCCTCCGGGAGCCCGTTTTTGCCAGGAATGCGGCAAGGGGCTGCCTCTCGCGCGAACCTGAACGCGCGCCTCGGTGCCTACCGACCCGGGGTGGAGTTCGTCGGGGCCAGCGGCTTCAGGCCGAAGCGATTCAACACGTTGGTCGCGTAATCCGCGTGACCGGCACCGTACTTTTGGAACTCGGCGGCAACGGCCAGGAGTTCCTCATTGCGCTTGATGGCTTCACCCACCATCGGCCTTTGGACAGCCGCCTGTTTGCTGAGCAGCATGTCCTGCCGCAGCAGGTAGACGCCGCAACTCGCGGTGAGAACCAGCAGGCCCGCCAGGGCGCGCCACATGACATTGGCGAGCTCGCCCTGATCGTTTCGGATCAGGTGCAACTCCTGTTGGATGTTGGATTCGTCCTGGGGTTGTTCCATGGCTCACTTGCCCGGTTTGACACCGGGATTGATGGTTTTCTTGATACCGAGCCGCACCAGCAGCGGGTCGATCGACGGATTCGTGCGGGAATACTCGGCACTGACGGCGATCATCACGTCCATCGCCGACTTGTTGCTTTGAAACATGTTAATCGCCTGCGCCTGGCGGGACACGGTTCGAGTCGCCCAGACATTCCAGGCGGCAAGCCCCGCAACACCCACGGCGGCCACCACCTGAACACCGGCAAGCAATGCTAGGCCTGAGAATTTTTTCATGGTCGCGACTGCGGGAACCCTAGGGCGACGCGCCAGCATTCCAAGGAATTTTCCGTCCGGTCCCAATCTCCAGCCGGCGCAACAACGGGTCCGCCGGCAGTTGTTCCAGGAGTCGCGCCACGGTCATCGTCTGGCCCGGAAGAATCCCGTCGGGCAATAAATCCGCCAAGGGAGCCAGCACAAAGCGCCGCAAATGAGCCCGCGGATGGGGCAGGATCAACCGGTCGCCATTGCGTCGTTCCCTGCCCCAGGCGATCAGATCCAAATCCAGGGGCCGCGCCTCGTTAACCACGTGTTTCGGCCGCCGTCCGGCTTGTCGTTCCAAGTCCTGGGTCGCCTCCAAAAACGCCTCGGGAGATTCGCCCGCCCGCGGACGGAACACCGCAACCGCGTTCACGAACAGCGGCGAACCTGGGGGACAGTCAACGGGCGAACTCCAGTACAGTGGCGATCGCAACATCGGTCCCTCCGCAAAAGGAGCAAGCGCCTCGAAGGCGTCGGTCACAGCCGCAACCGGGTCGCCCAGGTTCGCGCCGAGGGCCACGATCACCCACGGCCCCTCCAAGCCGGTCAGCCCGCTCGAGTCACTTGAGTCCGAGGACATCTTGCATGTCGTAGACCCCGGGCGAACGGCCAACGACCCACGCCGAGGCGCGCAAGGCACCATTGGCGAAGGTCTCCCGGCTGCTGGCCTTGTGGGTCAATTCCACCCGCTCACCATTGGCCGCGAAAATCACGGTATGATCCCCAACCACATCACCGCCGCGAATGGCGTGCATGCCGATTTCCGACGAGGTCCGTTCGCCAGTGATGCCCTGACGCCCGTGACGAACGACTTCCTTCAACTGCACCTGT
Source organism: uncultured Verrucomicrobiota bacterium (assembly GCA_903907925.1). Lineage (GTDB taxonomy): Bacteria > Verrucomicrobiota > Verrucomicrobiia > Limisphaerales > UBA9464 > CAIVQB01. Next base: position 11,573 of record CAIVQB010000092.1, on the reverse strand, counting down.
CGCACGTCGCCCAGAATTTCCAACAGAGTGGTAGCCGTGCCGCTTGGCGCATCCTTCTTGAGCCGGTGATGCATCTCGATGACTTCCAAATCGAAGGACGGCCCGAGGATCTCCGCCGCCTTGCGGGTCAGCCAGAACAGGGTGTTCACCCCGGTGGAATAGTTGGAGGCCCAGACCATGGGGATGCGGGCCGCGTGGCCGCGGATCACGGCTTTTTCGGCGTCCGAGTGTCCGGTGGTTCCAATCACCAAGGCCTTGCCGTGGCTCGCGCACAACGCCGCCACGCCGGCCGTCACGCTGTGAAAGCTGAAATCAATCACCACATCGGCCCCGGGAAGAATCGATGCGAGGTCGTCCCCAGCATCCATCGCCCCGACCACCGCGAGGTCCGGCATCCGCTTCGCGCAGGCCAACAGCGCCTGCCCCATCCGACCCTTCGATCCGTTGATGATAAGTTTCGTCATCCGGAACGCAGCCTGCCATTGGCGCGCCCGGGTGCCACGCCGAAAAAGCACGCGACCACGCCGTGCGGAATTGCGACGCCCCGTGGACTACTTCAGCAGTCCGAGGTCGCGCAGCGTCTTTTCCATCAGAGCCCGGGTCGGCGCCGTCACCGGAACGAGCGGCAGCCGAATCTCCTCGGTCATCATGCCCATCAACGCCAGCGCCGCCTTGCAGGGCGCCGGATTGGTCTCCACGAAGAGGTTCTTGAACAATGGATAGAGCCGTTGGTGCAGCTTGAGGGCACCCTTGAGGTCACCGGCGGCGAATTTGCGAACCATCGTGCTCACGGGCCCCGGTGCCACATTCGACGCCACGCTGATCACGCCCTTCGCGCCGACCGCCATGAACGGCAGAGTCAGGGAATCGTCGCCGCTCAACACGGTGAACTTCGGACCACAGGCGGCCAGCAACCGGCTCACCCGGTCGGCATCGCCACCCGCTTCCTTCATCGCCACTACGTTGGCGCATTCCCTGGCGAGCCGCGCGGTGGTGTCCACGCCGATCTCCACGCCGCACCGACCCGGGATGCTGTAGAGCACCACCGGAAACCGCACCGCATGGGCGATCTCGCGGAAGTGCTGGAAGATGCCTTCCTGCGTCGGCTTGTTGTAATACGGAGCCACCTGAAGCGTTCCATCGGCACCCGCCTTTTCAGCCCGCTGCGTGAGGGTCACGGCTTCGTGGGTGGAGTTCGCGCCGGTCCCCGCCAGCACCTTCACCCGGCCGGCGGCAAAGCGCACTGCGAGTTCGATCACCCGGATGTGTTCGTCGGTGTCGAGCGTCGGCGATTCGCCGGTCGTCCCCACCGGCACGATGCCGTCCACGCCTCCCTTGATCTGGGATTTGACGAGCTTCTCGAGCGCGGCCTCGTCGATGAGGCCATTGCGGAACGGAGTGACAATCGCGGTATAGGTGCCGGTAAACATACTGATAAACGGCGGAGAATATCGGCCAGTCACCCGGGATGGGAAGGGGTTTTTCGCCAACTGGTGGAGCGCCTTTGCCCGCCCCATGGAGTGCGCCGGCAAAGCGCAGCGTCGACGGCGCTATGAAACCCGGAAGTTACGAGACACCGACGCTGCACCGCACGCCCTCTCGTCCGAAATGACTCCGACCTGGCCCATCCGCACCACCGGTTACACAGCGGTGTGGCGCTCCGCTTCCCACCGCGCTCCATAGGTCGAGCGCAACTCCGTTATGGAGTGCGCCGGCAGAGCGCAGCGTCGACGGCGCTATGAAACCGGGAAGCATCGAATCGAAAGGTCCCACTGGCACGCCGCTCTCCCAGGATCAACAATGGAGCTGGCATTCAGCCCTCGAGAGACCGCGGTCCACCAAATCCGAGGGCATTGCCCCGGTCTGGCAGGTGGCCGCGTCGTTGGCGCTTCGGAGGAGTCACATTCACGAGGGTCAACTTCCGCGCAGCGATTCAGCAAAACGCCTGTCGTCATGGAGCGGTGCGGGGGTAGAGCGAAGCGCCGACACCGCTTTGGAGCGGGATTCGGGATGGCGAACCACGCCCGTCCGGCAAGGCGGCGGCTCTGCCGCACGCACACAAGGACGTTGTCGTGACGCAACCCTGGGAATCTGGAGATGCAGCCCCGTTCTCGTCCACAACTCTGATTTCTCATGCCCCGTCATTCCATCTCAATGGCGACGGCAAATCGAAATCGGCAAACTCAATGTGAAGGATCCGGCGATGGCTGCCACCCGTTGAACGACTCGAGGCGTGAAGAAGCAGTGGACGCATCAGCAGGCAACTGCCCGCGGAGGCAACACAGAGGTGTTCCACTCGTTGATTACGGTACTCCTGGATTTGTTCAGGATTGAGCCGGCCCAATCGATGAGAACCCGGCAGGACTCTCAGGGCGCCCGTAAACTCATCGGCAGGGTCGAGATGGATTCGAATCGTCAACATCCGCTGAAGGAGTTCGAGCGGAGGTTGGACGTGGGGAATACCGCATTTACTGCTCCACGGCCCGAATCCAGGCACCTCCCCACGTTCACGAACCGCGATCGTCAAATCCTGATGCCATGGAACCAGCCAGTTCGCTTCAGGAGATTTGTCGAAATAAATCGCCCGAACCGGAAACGACTCGGCAGCCAGGTGACGCCGGCAAAGTGTTAAGATCGGCCCTGATCGTGCCAGTTCAGCCACCGCTGGATTGGCGAGGAGGTCGCGCTTGCCTGCGCCGGTGGTGGGACCAAGGAGGTTAATCAGCGCCTGTCTGGTCCCGATTCCGACGACATCATCAACCGTTTCAAATCCATCCCGTTCAAGATTTTGGCACATCGAGAATGGACGGATGAAGGATCAGTCCAAGGATTGAACCGGGCGCTCGGATTGAAGCGGCTTTTCTCGGAATCGATCAAACGCCCCCCCGAACAATTCCGTAACGTCGCGTTGGATCTCGGAATCGCTCACCGACCAACCGGCGGCCTCCAAAGCTTGGTAGCGGTCGGTGAGCACCTTCGTCACGACCGCCCGGGTGTGGCGCCATTTGTAGATCAACTGATCCAATACGCGGGCGTCGCTGTGCTGCGGGGTGAAGCTGGTGCCGAGCAGTTCGAGTCGCATTCGGGTGATCTCCTCGACCAACTGCGGGGTGTTGGTGAACCACCAGCAGCCGAAGGGATGCAGCGTGCGGAACTTCCGCGCCAACACCACCAGTTCGTGCAGGTTCTCGCGGCTCAGACAGGTGGCCAGGAAACGATTCTCCGGATTCGCTGAACACAGGTCGCGCAGCGCATTGAGGTCGCTGCGACCCACGCCATCCCCGGCCATGCGCAGCGACGGATTCACCGCGCGGCGCACCCCCATCATCAACGCGAACGGCTGGTTGAACTCGCGGCAGTGCGGCAGTACCGCCTGATCGAGCAGCCAATTCGTGTCGGTGTCGGCGGGATAGCGGAACTCCGGCGGCAACGACACCATGCAGTAACGCGAACCAATCCGGCGCGTCCAATCGGCGAGGAACCGGCGAACTTCCGCGGCGTTCCTCGCAGTGCGGTCGGTGGTGAGATCGTAGCCGCGCTGGCGCAGAAACGGCACCGCGGTCTCCCACGACAAAAGGAGCGGATCAATGCGCAGCGCGGCGAAGAAACGCGGATCACGCGGAATCGATTGTTCCCAGTAGGGACGTTCCTCGTCGTCGAAGGGCGAATTTGTCATGCCCACCGCGGACACATTCGCGGCCTTCATCACGCGTTCCACGTGTTCATCGGCGGGAAGCGCGGCGAACCACGCGCGCAGCGATTTCAAATCGCCCTGTCGGGGATCCATTCCCAGTGCGTGCAACACGGTCAACACACCGGTGCAGGCCTCGGAGACCGGCGAATGCTTCACGAACAGCGCATCCCAGATGTAGCCTGCCTGTTCGGTTTTCGACGCCGCCCAGAAGCGATCGTAGGGAATATCCATCTGCCGGAAGGACTCGCTGACCAGGTAGTGATAGACCAGCAGGTCATCGATGCCGCGCAACAAGAGCGAACGGAACCCCGGATCGTAGAGATGGGTGTGGATGTCGAGCACCGGGGTGCGGGTCACGATGTCCCCAACCCGTGTGGAAAGCGGTACGCCTGCGGCCATGCGACGACGCTAGGGCCAAACTTCAAGCGATGTCGAATCCTTCGCGACATCCCCGGCGGTGTGGCGCTACGATCAGCGCCCCTGTCGTGTCCATCGATTCTTCCGATTACCAACTGGTCCAACTCCAAAACGGTGCCTGGAGCGTCCGTTCCAATGCCGAGGGCGAAACCTTTCATCCCGTTATCGGCCCGGTTGCCGAGGCGGAATCGTTGTATGTCCAGCAACTCGAATTGCCGCAACGGGTCGCGGAATCCGCTGGCAAGACGTTCGTCATCTGGGATGTCGGACTCGGCGCAGCGGCGAACACCCTGACCGCCCTGCGCGCGTTGCGCGAAATCCCCGGACATTCGGTGCGGATGGTGAGCTTTGATCACACGCCGATCCCGCTGGAGTTCGCCCTCCGTCATGCCGAACCGCTCGGGTATTTCGGCGGCTACGAGGATCACGTCGCCGGCCTGCTGAAATCGGGCACTGTCGAATTCGCGCACGGATCGGGAACGGTGCGTTGGGAATTCCACGGTGGTGATTTTCCGACCCGACTGGCATCGAGCGATGCCGCCGCCCTGCCCTGCCCCGAGGCGATTTTGTTCGACGCGTTTTCACCCGCCCGCAACGCCGCCATGTGGACGCTGCCGCTGTTCCGCTCGATGCGGGACCGGGTGGATCCGCTGCGTCCGTGCTCCTTGGCCACCTATTCGAGGGCGACCTTGTTCCGGGTCAGCCTGCTCCGGGCCGGATGGTTTGTCGGAGCGGGTTCAGCCACCGGCGAAAAAGAGGAAACAACCGTCGCCGCGAGCAGCCTGGAGTTGCTGAGACGCCCGCTCGACGCCACCTGGCTGGGCCGGGCGTTGCGTTCGACCAGTGCCGAACCGTTGGAGGAAGCCGTCTACCGGCAGGCCCCGTTGTCCGAGGCCAGCCGGCAGGCGTTAATGAATCACCCGCAGTTCCGCTGAACAGCGCTCCCGTTCGCGGACCGCAATCCCGAACCAAGGTCCGTCAGTATTTCATGTCCGCCACCGTGCGACCGGCCGGGATGAAGGGCAGCACGTGCTCGGCGTACGGAGTCACGACGTTGAGGACGTAGGCGGTCTCGGAATCCAGCATGCGCTGCAACGCGGCCCTGAGGTCGCGACGGAACATCACCTGTTCGCTGGGAACATTGAAGCTGTTGCAGACGCGCACGTAGTCCGGATAGATCTGCGAGCGGTTCTCGGGATTGCCGAGGTAGGTGTGGCCGCGGTTGCCGGCGTAGAAGCTGTCCTCCCATTGCACCACCATGCCGAGGTGCTGGTTGTTGAGGATGATGGCCTTGGCGGCGATCTTCTCGACGTGCGCGGTCGCCAGTTCCTGGATGTTCATCAGGAAGGAACCGTCGCCGTCGATGTCCACGACCTGTTTGTCAGGGCGGGCCACCTTGGCGCCGAGCGCCGCGGGATAGCCGTAACCCATCGACCCCAGACCGCCCGAGGTGATGAAGGTGCGCGGTTCGGAATACTTGTACCATTGGCCCGACCACATCTGGTGCTGGCCGACGCCGGTGGTGATAATGGCATCGCCGCCGGTCAACTCGTACAACATCTCGATCACCATCTGCGGCAGGATGACCTGATCTTCCTGACCCTTCATGTGATCCTTCATGTGATCACTGTTGGAGATCTCCGGGGTGATCTCGTAGTGGAACGAAGCCTTCTTCTTCCATTCCGCGATCCGGGCATGCCAGGCGTCGAACTTCTTGCGAACGCCGCCGTGACGGGTGACGAGCGCGTTGAGCCGGGTCAGGGCGTCCTTGATGTCGCCCTGCACGGCGAGATGGGCGCGCTTGTTCTTGTTGTGCTCGGAGGCATCGATGTCGATGTGGACGATGGTGGCACCCTTGGCGAATTCGCTGAAGGCACCGGTCACGCGGTCATCGAACCGCACGCCGAACGCGAGCAACAGATCGGCCCCATCGTGCACCTTGACCATCGGTTCCGAGGGATCCTTGCGCTGTTGGAATTCACCGCTGACCGCCCAGTTGGCCACGGCCGATCCGTGCATGCCCAGCCAGCGCATCGACAACGGATTGGTCTCCGGGAAACCGCCGATGCCCATCAACGTGGTGGTCACCGGGATTTGCGCCGCCTCGGCGAATTTCTTGAGTTCCGCCGCCGCACCAGAAGTGATGATGCCACCGCCGCAATACAGCACCGGGCGTTTGGCCTTCTCGATCAGGCCGATGATTTCGTTCAATTCCAGGTCACCGGCGAACACGTCGGGATTGTAGCCGCGCAGACCCTTTTTGATTTCGGCGAGGGTCGGCCAGACGGGCTGAGCCTTGGCCTGTTGCAGGTTCTTGGGGAAATCAATCACCACCGGACCGGGCCGGCCGGATTCGGCAATGTAAAACGCCTCGGCGACCACGCGGGGGATGTCCTTGATGTCGGTGATGAGATAGCTGTGCTTCACGATCGGCATCGTGACGCCGAGCATGTCGGTTTCCTGGAAGGCACCGCGGCCGATCATGGCCTGGGTCACCTGGCCGGAGATGGCGACCAGCGGGCAGGAATCCATGTAGGCATCGGCGATGGCGGTGACCAGGTTGGTCGCGCCCGGTCCGCTGGTACCCATGCAGACGCCGGCCTTGCCGGTGGCGCGGGCATAACCTTCCGCCGCGAAGCTGCCGCCCTGTTCGTGCCGCGGGAGGATGGTGCGGATCTTGGAGCGGGTCAGCGATTGATGGATTTCCATCGAGGCGCCGCCGGGATAGGCGAAGATCACCTCGACCCCGGCCCGTTCGAGGGCTTCCACAAAGATGTCACGGCCAAACATCATGGGCCCGACCTCCTTGCCGCCGGCGGCGGTGGAGGACGAGTGGGATGGATTGGAGGGGGTGGTCGCAGTGCTCATGGTGCTTTTGCTGGAATTCGGGCCGGAACGGCGTCGGTCATTTGGCGACAAAAAACCCACGGCCGTTGCCAGCCGTGGGTTTTAGTGAAAGCGCAGTTATGCACGACACGTCCCAGCAGCGGCGTCGCCGCCCGCTACAAGGACTACTACAAGGTTCGTGCACGGTTGCATTGCCGGACAGTAAACGGAGACCCACCCGGTCCGGTCAAGTCTGCAAATCGAGGCCGACGATGGGTTTCTCGGCGGTGCACCCCGGCGAATCAAGCCTGTCGGGGCGGTGCGGACACCCAGTTCGCCGTGGGTCCGATGGCACCGCAATCCGGACAGGGCGTGGCCGTTTGGGCCATTCCGCAGGCGGGACAGCCGCCGAACGATTCGAAGGTGTCGAAGGGAGCGCGGCAGGCTTCGCAGCGCCAGAACGGCCCAACCGGCGGCGCCTTGCTGCACGTGGGGCATTTGAAACCCACCCGACGCGGCCATTGTTCGATCCGCGACAACAATTGGGCCTCCTTCCAGCCGCGCCAACAGTTCAGGCCGACAAAGGCGGTCATCAAACCCAGCCACACGTCCGTCGACCAAAGCGCCAGACACCCCAACCCGGCGACCCCGAGGAAGCCGACGACGCTCGCGACCTTCAGGCTCTTTGCCCGACCCAGTCCGAACCACAAGAGCGAGCGAAGGATTTGGCCGCCGTCCAGCGGATAGACCGGCAGCAGATTGAAGGCGAGTAACCCGCCATTCAGATATTTCATCGCCACCAGGAACGTCTGGGCGTTGGGATTTGAATCCGCCCAACCAGCGGAGGCCGTAGCCGAGGAAAGAATCCAAAAAAACGGCAACAACACCGCGTTCACCAGCGGGCCGGCGGCGATACTCCACAATTGCGCACCGGGCCGCGGCGGTGCCGCCACATAAGCCACGCCGCCCAACGGCCAGAGAACGATTTCTTCAGCCTTCCCACCCACGGATCGGCAGGCCAATGCATGACCGAATTCGTGCAGCAGCACGGTGGCGAACAGGGCGACGTACTCGGCAACGGGCCAAACCAACGACGAGTAGCCGGGCATCCGCACCTTGATCCCGTAGTACGCGACAATGAACCACGAGAAGTGGAGAAACACCTCGATGCCGGCGATTTGGAATAGTCGAAAGGATCCCTGACGGGTCGGAGTCACCGGACCACCCTCGACCCAAACCGATCCTCGATCAAGTCCGACGGGACCTACCGAAACAAGAACGGTCCCGCGCGGTAGTACCTTTGGTCATCGGAAACCGACAACGGATCGACGATCGATATGCCGTTCAACCCGGCCACGTTCGTCCCCACCGGCAACCATTGCACCAAATCCGGACTGGCTTCCACGACGTAGCGTTGTCCTGCGATGCCATGGAGCAGCCATTGCGGGTCGCCACCCACCACGCGGACCGCGTTCAACTGCGGCAGACTGGAAACCGGCAGGAGAAAATTACCGAGGACATACTCCGCAAGAGCCGAACCCGCGGTCTTGGCATCCCGGTTGGACGAGTAGAAATGAATCCCGCCGTAGATCCGGCTGATCCCACATTCATCGGCCGCCGCCGACAAAGTGGCAAAGGATCGGGTCACCGTCGGAAGCGCATCGCTGCTGATGCTGAACGCAATCGCATCGGTGCCAAAGAATCGGGCCAGAATGACGGCCGCCGCCTTGCTGAAGGTGCTGTGGCCGGAGGTGTATTCCTGGAACGGCGGTGCGGGCAGGAGCGAATTCCAATAGGGATCGGGATCAGTATCCGGATTGTCATCCGTGTCCGCCGCCCGAATCGCGGTGACCGGCCGCCAGAAGTCGTAAGTGTATTTCGCATCCCAACACAGGATCCCCGCATCGGCCATCGTGATGTTCAGCAATGCAAAGAGTCGCGCCGTGTCCACCAGTGAAAGACCGCGGCTTTCGGCGATCACCGAAGCGATCCAATTCCAATGTCCCGGTGGCGTGGCGGTGTAGCTGAAGTCGGACCAGAACCGGGCGATCTGCGTCTGTTCCGCGGTGCGGACGGTGCTGTTCGTCGCGCCCAACTGCTGGACCTGGTTGACATCGGCCGCATACCGGGCGCTGGTCAGAGCCGGCGGACCCGGTGGACGAAACTGACTGCCTGCCAACATTGCAAACGGCGTAACGAACGGGCATTGCGGAGAATCGGGCGGGCGAAAAAACGGCGGCGTCCGACGCCAATGTCCAGGAAGCGGAACGGGAACATACGGAACCGTCGTGGTCACGCCATCGGCACTCCTGACTTCGATTACCTTGTCCGCCACCTGTTTGCCGATCGTCAGTCCGTCGCCCCGGGCCGAACCGGCGCCGGTCGGGCCACTGGTCAAATAGGGCTGGATTTCACTCGTTGGAGGGAAGAAGATCGCGCCGCTATTTAAAACTCCAAGGAGGATGCGAGTTACTGCCATTGAAGAAGTAACGAAATAATCTTTGAGAAATCGCGAACTTATGCAAACGAAGCCAAGAGTGGCATTGGGGATCATATTGGCGGTGCTGCATATCGGGGCAATGCAGACGCTCTGGGGAGCGGTTGGGTCGTTCATACCGGCGGCGAATCGGGTGGATATGGTGCATGATGCCGGTCGCGACCTCCTTTATATCAGTTCCGGCGCAGAAGTGTTGCGGTATTCCTTGTCATCAAATAGTTTTGTTCCGTCTTACGCGCTGGGAGGCAGCCTATACGGAATGGATTTATCACCGGATGGAAACCTGCTGGCAGTCGCGGATCAGGCTGCGCCTGTAAATGGCAGCAATCAGGTTCACGTGGTGGATTTGCGGACGGGCACGGATAAACCGGTGTTCTTCGCGGTTGGGTTTGGGGAAAGTGGAACTTACACGGTGGCATTCTGCGCGGACGGGTCGCTATTGATCACTTCATCCTACGCGGGGTCTGGCTGGGCGGCATTGCGCCGCTATGATCCCCAGACTGGACTGACGAAAGTCATCGCGCAGCCGAGACAGGATACGATGCTCACCGCCAGCACGGTCTACCTTGAGGACGGTCGGATTGAGATCGATCAAAACCTGGTGGAGAACGCCATCCGGCCGACTGCCATCGGAAAAAAGAACTGGTTATTCGTGGGAGAAGCCGGTGCCGGTCAACGCGGAGCCATCCTCTACTCGGTGATCGAAAGCTGTCGCCGGCGCGGGATCGATCCCATGGCCTACCTCCGAGATGTCCTCTCCCGCCTGCCTTCGATGACCAACCACCAGATCGGCCACATCACCCCGGCCAACTGGCTCAAATCCCACCAACTCGCCGGTCAACTCGCTGCGTAAATGTCATAGCATTACGCTACGACATTTATGCTCCATGTAGGTCCTCGGGGTGACGCTTACGAGGAAATCGCATGTCTGGAGTCAATGGCACCCTCTGGGCCGCCTTCAACGGCGTCACTGAATGGTTGGACCACAGGAAGACCCGACAGAATCCTGGGCAACGACTGAACTCCCTGTGGTTTGGGGAGAACTACAGGGTGAAGGCGCGGGCGTTTGGGTTGGCTACTGTCTCGTTGTCAGCGTGAGAGGGGGATTGGTCTTTGGCCTGTTGGGCTGGAGACTGATCCTTTTCTTTAGCTGCGAGGTACATACCCCATTTATCGCCGCCTCCAAGCCTGCCATCCGATCACACCAAGGCCCATGACCAGCATGGCTACCTCAGATGGCTCAGGTACCGACTGCGGCACGATCGCAGCACGTGTAAACAATGGAGAGGAATACGCATCTGAGTGAGCGCCAGACAGGGCAACAGACACAACGTCAGAATAGCCAACGAACGCTGGCGGCACTTTGTCGTATCTTAAACCCCACTTTGACGCATCCCAGACGGCCATCTCAACGAACACGGAATCGCCATCGTTGGCAAATGGCACATCAACGAGTGCCGGCAAGATTATACCACCGCCCTGAAGATTATGTATTGGATCTCCCACCGGGATCAATGTACTCGCCACAGAACCCACCAACGCCATTGAAACCACGTTCGAACCAGCACGCGGACCTGTAGTTGAGTCCAACCTGGTTGGAGTTTCACTATTTGACAGCTTGAAGTAACCGTCCGCCAAGGTCTTTGTCTGGTGAGCGATTACCAATCCAACGGCTACACCAACGGTAGTGATTACATATCTGTTATTCATGGCGAATGAACTTTTTGAATTCTTGTCCAGAATTCATTGTCGGGCGAAGATGTCTCTTGAAATGTCCAAAAGGACAATCCGTCCGTAGGATCAACTACAGTTGATGAGAAATCACCCCAGTTTCCTCCTTCGACACTTGAATCCGACGCGCCTCGAAATTCGAATGGGATTGAGGGTGAAGTACTGTTGAAAGGCAGCGTCGAGAAGAATGCCGCAGGGTATGTGTCTACGTTTGAGCCCGAAAACCCCATTAGAACATCGCCGGTGCCATTCACAGCAATTGAAGGAATATAGTACCACAGTAGGGGGTTAGCCCGCATGTCTCACGGCATTCTGGGAATGGAGCAAAAAGGCTGAATGATTTCGAGATCCGGTGGAGAAGGTTCTGAAGAATGGTACGGAGAGGCTCGGAATGAGGGGGGAAGTGAG
>CAIVQB010000091.1 GCA_903907925.1 uncultured Verrucomicrobiota bacterium | reverse complement strand
GGCGGCACGGACTTTCTTCCAATAATCCGGCGGTGGGATGAACGGCGTGCAGCGGACCGTCTCGCCGATGACCGCCGCGACGTCGCCCTCTTTTTCGAGGACGTACTCGATGTAATCGGCGCAGGCCAGATTGCAGGCGGCACCGCAACGGAACGGGCAGTGCCGGTTGTCGGGAGGCGGCACATGTTCGCAGCCGGGCAGCAGCGGTCCGATGCCCTGACGGAACACGGCTTCACCGCCGATGGAAATCGCGTCGAGTGAAGCGCCGTGGAAGGAGTCCCACATCGAGACGAACTTGAACCGGCCGGTCGCGATCCGCGCCAGCTTGAGCGCCATTCCGATGGCGCTGGTGCCACCGGGTGCGAACAAGACCTTGGAAAGATCTCCCGGCGCGATCTCGATCAGGCGGCGGGCGAGTTCGACCGCAGGTTCGCAGGTGTACCGGCGGGTGCAGAAGCTCAGAGTGTCGAGCTGCTTCCGGATCGCTTCGAGCACGCGCGGGTGCGCGAAACCCACCTGGTGAACATTGTTGCCGTGGAAATCGAGATAGCGTCGGCCTTCGACATCTTCGATCCAGGCGCCTTCCGCGTGCTGGAGCGCGTTCAGGCACGGCGTGGACAGCGATTGATGGAGAAAATAACGCGCGTCGGCTTCCAGTAATTCGCGGGTTTCAGGGCCGATGTGTTGATCGGACCAGGCCTTGCGGTTGGGCGAGAGATTGACGTCGCCCTCGGAACGGAGGCGATCCAGCGGCGAGGCGGAGTCGGAAGGATTCATGGATGCGCGCTGGGAGCAGCCGGGGCGTTCAACATTCCGGCGAGGGCGGCGAGTTTGTCGGTATTGATCATGTCGACTCCAGCCGCATGGAGTTCGCGCCAAACATAGGGTTGATCCTGGATGCCCCAGAACCGGAGCCGGCGGCCCTGCGCATGGGTTCGTTCCACCGTACTTCGAAGGAGGGCTCGGTCGGGTTTCGCGAGGACGCCGTTGGTGAACCAGTGAAAGGTCGGCCGCCAGCTTTCGCTGACCAACGGCACCAGATGAACCGAAGTGTTCGCGTCGAGATCGGTCAACAGACCATCGAGCGCGCACCAACGTTCCTTCTCGGCCGCCACCATCGGTCGCGGCCGGTCGCCGGAGAGAATCACCGTGATGGCCCCGGGCGTCGTGGAATCCGGGGTGAAATGGGTGAGCATCTCCTTGTACTCGGGCAACAGGGATTGCAGGCGGCGATACACATCGGCTCCGTCGGTCTTGATGTCGATCAGAAGTGTGAATTCGACATCGGGCGCAGTGACGGCGAGCGGGCGTCGGAGCGCCTTGTTGCTGCCGAGTTCGGGATAGACATGGCCTGCGTTGGTGCGGACCCGCTCGCGGAGCGGATTGAGGTACAACGCCTGCAACGTGCGCTCTGGTTTGACGTCACCTCGGTTGTGCGCGACGAGGAGTTCTCCGTTCACCAGGTACACATCGGCTTCCACGCTGCAGAATCCCTGGTCCAGGGCGTCGAACAAGGGCCGGGTGTGTTCGTAATCGTTGTGGGCGTGGGTGCGGGTCAGGGGAACCGGGGCGCCACTCAGCGGGAGCGAGGCGAAGGCCAGTGCGAATGCGGCAACAGCGACGACTCGCCAGATGGTTCGCAGCGAATGCGGATTCGGATTCATGGGCGGAGTTTGATTCCCATTTCGTCGATGGCCTCGCCGATGGCGTAGACCACCTGGCGCATGTCGTTGGGAAAAAGGCGCCCGATGTTGCCGATGCGGAAGGTGTCCGCCTGGCTGATCTTTCCGGGATAGAGGATGAAACCCTTGTTGGCCACGCGACGGTAGAAGGCGTCGAAGGTGAACGCCGGATTCTTGGGGAATCGGAAGCTGGTGATGATGTGGCTCTGAACGGCCGCCGGCAGGTATGATTCGAAGCCGATGTTTCGCATGCCGGCGAGCAGGGTGGCGTGATTGGTGCGATATCGTTCGGACCTCCCGGCGACGCCGCCTTCCGCGTCGAATTCGTTCAACGCCTGTTCGAAGGCGAGCACGGAATGGGTCGGCGGGGTGTAGCGGAACTGGCCGTTCTTCTCGAACCCCTTCAACTGCGCGCCGAGGTCGAGGCTGAGGCTGCGCGCGGTGCCCTCGGGCGCGACCAGCAGCGAGCGCCGGCCGATGACGAAGCTGAATCCGGGAACGCCTTCGAGACATTTGTTGGCCGATGAGATGAGGAAATCGATGCCGGCGGCGGCGAAATCAATCGGGTAGGCGGCGAAACTGCTCATTGCATCCACAATATAACTGCGCCGATGACGCCGAACGACCTGGCCGAGGGCGGTGATGTCGTTGAGGATGCCTGTGGTGGTTTCGCAATGAACCGCCGCGACATGGGTGATGGCTGCATCGGCGGTCAGCAGCTGATCAAGCGTCACCGGATCCGACGGCGTGTCCTCAATGGTTCGCAAAACCACGTGATCGATCCCGAGCGCCTGGAGCATGAGTACCATCCGCTCGCCGTAGGCTCCGTTGCTGAGGACGGCGACCTTGCCGGTTCGCGGGACGCAGGAGGAAAACACCGATTCGACGCCAAAGGTGCCGCTGCCCTGGAGCAGCACCGTTTCCCAACCGTCCTCCTGGCGCAGACCGGCAATGGCCAGGACTCGCTGACGAATGGCGGTGACGCGGTTGTTGAATTCCCAATGCCAGGAGCCGGCATCATGCAGCATGGCCTTCTTGACCGAGAGCGAGGTGGTCAATGGACCGGGGGTAAAGAGCAACTGATCTTTGGACGTGGGCAACATGGGGAGACGGGATGGGATGGGGAAAAGTGTCCTTCGCCGGAAGCGGTTAGCGATGCAAAAACGCGGAGCGTACCGGGCGACCGATCCAGACCGCGGGCGGTTTGAGACCGAAGACGTAGGCGAGCGTCGCTGCGGTGTCGTAGGTGTTGACCGGTTCCTGAATAACCGTGCCGCGGGCCACACCCGGTCCATGAATGATCCAGGGGATTTCCAATTCACCAATCGTGGGGCCACCGTGTTTGGTCCCCACGCCGCCGTGATCAGCGGTGATCAAGACCAGCGTGCTGCCGCCCATGCCGGCGTCATCGACCGCTTTGAGCAGGTCGCCGATCAAGCCGTCGACGAGATCCACCGCCTTGAAAAAGGTGGGCGATTTCCAGCCGAAGCTGTGGCCGGCGTGATCCACATCATCGAAATGGACGAAGGTGAAGGTGGGCTTGCGTTCCTTGATGGCGGCGACGGCGGCTTCCGTGGTATTGGGCGATCCCTTGACCCAGCTCACCAATTCGGCGGAGCTCCGTTCAAACAAGCGACCGAAGCCGTCCCAGTCGTGGATGCAAACGATCCGGGCCTTGGGACGTTGGGCGTGAAGGACGCCGAAGATGGTGGGAAACATTCCCTCCGGCCCGGTTTCCAGCGCGGGGATTTCAAACAGGTTGGTCATCCACTCATTGGAAGTGACGCCGTGCTGTTCGGGTCCGGCGCCCATGATCATGGAGGCCCAGTTCGGCGAACTGGAGGTCGGCATCACTCCGCGGGCGCGCAGCGTGTAGGCGCCCTCGCGCATCAGTCGGTGCATGACTGGTGCGTTGGTTTCGGTGAAGGACAGGGAACCCATGCCGTCACAACCGATCACCAGGACATGCTCGACCCCGCGCACCTGGGCGCGGGCGACCGGGGCCGACAGGGCGAGCAGCAGGAGGAGAACTGCCGGGAAAAAGCGGTGAGGTCGCATGAGGGGCGTAATGGTGACGAAGAAGCCGGCTGCAACAACTCCCCGAAACCGGTTACGTCACCATGACGCCGGCGTGCCGAACGCGCCACAATCTGCGGTGGAATCCCGCAGTTAGTGCGGGAACCCGCCTCACTTTGCCTTGAGCATTCGTCCCACCTTGTCGGCGAGGCCGTCACGGGCTTCGAGATCGACGAGGCGGCCTTCGCGGTCGACCAGCCACATCGCCGGGATTCCGGTGATACCGAATTCCTTGGCAAATTTATTCCCCCAACCTTCGCCGTCGAAGTATTGCGGCCAGGGCATCTGACGAGCCTTGGTGAACTGAACCAACGACTCTTTTTCCTGGTCCAGACTGATGCCGACGATCTCGAATCCCTGCTCATGGAATTGGTCGTACGCCGCCTTCACATGGGGCAGTTCGGCTACGCACGGCCCGCACCAGGTGGCCCAGAAATCGACCAGCACCACCTTGCCCTTCATCGCGGACAGGTCCACGGCGCGACCGTCCACTGCGGCGAACTTCAACTGCAGTGGTTTTCCGACCCGTTCCTTCTGGCGGTTGAGGACTTCGGCCTGCTCGCGGATTCCGGCGACCGCATTTTTGAACTCGGCCGGAATCGTTCCCGCGTCCGCCGCGGCCTCAACCTCCTTCATCAAGGCCTCTCCTTTTTCACCGCCGGTTTGTTGGGCGATCTCGAGCAGGGCACCGTAGGTTTCCTGACGTTTTGGGAACTCCTTTTGAATGGCGCGAACCTGTTTTTCGAATTCCTCCATCATTGCCGGCATGCCTTCCGACTCATGTTTGCGGGCGGCGGTGACGGCCTCCATCAGGCGGCGATTGACCGGATCATTGGCTTTCGCAGGGGCAGAGGCCGGTGCGCCGCCAGCCGGTGTCCCTGGTTCCTCACCGAGCGCCGCGAGGTCCTTGGAGCGGTCCGTCAGGCCGAGGCTTACCGCGTGCTGGAGCATTTCGCGTTGAAGCCCGCGAGCCTCCTCTGCATGACCGTCTGTCGGGAAGAGGGTCCGGAATTCGCCGGCCATATCGGCGGCCCGGGCGGCGTTGGTGGCCATCAGCAATCGGAAGGACGCCATTTCGTCCTTGCTGGGTTGACGACGGTTCCATTCTGCGGGCGGCAGCGGCGGATTTCCGGCTTTTTGGATCAACTTCCAGGCGGCCACCGGGTCGGCGGGAAGGATCGACACTGCGGGAGCGTTGGTTCCGGTGGTAACGCCGTTGGGGGGAAGAGGCTCGGCGGCACTCAGCGCCAGCCAACCGACGATGCTCCACACCCCCAATGTCCGAAGCCAGTTCATGATGCCCAACGCTGGCGAAGCCTTCTGGTTTTGCCAGCGGAATCCATGGGATCGACGTTCGGAGTGCGGTTCTGCGGAGCTCGGAGATCCTCGGTTGATTCGGAGGCGTTGTTCGCTAGCCTGCGCCGGATGAAAATTTTGTTGGGGTTGGCGTTGCTCATGGCAGCGGGGGTTCAGGCGGCCGACTGGGCGCGGTGGCGCGGACCTGATGGAAACGGGGTTTCTCCGGAAACCGTGTCACCAGAATCCTGGGGCAAGGAAGGGCCCAAGACGGTGTGGAAGGCCAAGGTCGGCACCGGCTTCACCGCGGCCACGGTCGCAGCAGGTCGGGTCTATACACTCGGGAATGTCGACAAGTCGGACGTCACGACGCTCTGGTGTTTGAACGCCGCCAACGGTTCCACCGAATGGAAGCGGGACTGGCCCAGCAAGCTGGACCCGGTCATGTATGAAGGCGGTCCCAATTCGACCCCGATTGTCCACGCCGGCCGGATCTACGCCGTCATCAAGCCCGCCCTCGTTCTTTGTCTGGATGCCGCGAAGGGCACGACACTTTGGGAGACCAATCTCGTTGCCGGACTCAAGGCGGACATCAGTCCCTGGGGCGTCGCCGGGTCGCCTCTCATTGTTGGGGAACAATTGATCATCAACTATGGCACGGCGGGAACGGCGTTGGACCTGAAGACCGGTGCCGTTCGATGGACCACCGGCGCGCGCGGGGCCAGCTTCAACGTCCCGGCCGTGACCTCGATGCAGGGCGAGCCGGTGCTGATGTCGCTCGCCACCAATCATCTTGCCGCGATCCGGCTGCGCGACGGGGCGACGCTCTGGGAGCATCCATTCGGAAAAGGCTATTTCTGTCACACTTCCGATCCGCTCGTGAACGGGGATTCGGTGTTCATCAGCTCGGCGGATGACGGCGGCGAAGTGATCCGATTCGGCGACGGCAAACCGGTCAGTTCCTGGAAGAGCCGCAAGCTCGGTACGTTTCTCGCCACGGCCGCCTTGCGTGAGGATCACCTCTACGGCCTGAGCATCTGCGATTTGAAGCTTTCCGAATTGCGCTGCGTGGATTGGAAGACCGGGTCGGTCCTCTGGAGTCAGGGCGGGTTTGGCGAAACTCCGGGCACGCCGGTGACGACGGCTGATGGAAAGATTCTGATCCTGAGCGATAAGGGCGAGTTGACCGCCGGAAAAATCTCTCCGGAGAAGTTCGAGTTCATCCGGCGCGACCAGGTCATCGGTGGCAAATGCTGGACCCCGCCGACGCTTTCCGATGGACGCATGTACGTGCGGAACGCCGCGGGCGATCTGGTCTGCCTCCAGGTCGGCCCCGAGCGGGCGATCTGAGACCAGTTTGGCGTCGTTCCCTGGCGGTTTTCACCGATTCCGGCCGGATTCGTGGGCGGGTATATCCGTTCCCAATCGGAGCTACCCCAAATTGAAGGTTGTTGAGGAACACCCGACGGGCGCACATTCCGGGCGTCCCAAGACTCCCTGCGGTCATCGGCAACCGCTTTCTCCCATGAAAAAAGCTTCGGCGCGCTCCTCCGGCAAACGTCCGACCGCCGCCGTCGCCAACACCCCGGCCGGGCCGGCGCGGATTCATCCGGTCGTGATCTATCCCTTCCGACCGACCGAGGACTATTCGGATCTGGAACAGCTCTACCGGCTCATCGCACGTCTCGACGCCGAGCCCCGGAAATACGCGCGCCCCATCACGGTGATGGATCGCAAGACCCACGCAGCGATGAGGGACGGTGCGGCGTTTCAGGCGTTTCGTACCGGCACGGTGGAGGTTCATTCGGACATCCTTGATGCGTGGTGCGTCGACACCTGCCAGATGTGGTATTCCGGTCTCGGCCTCGCCTTCGAACAAGGCGCACCGGGCGACGTGTACTGGCTGATTCCCGGCGATTTCGATTACGGTTCACCGACCGGTCGGGAAGTGCTTTCGCGGCTCCATGACCTGCCGGAGATCATTCTCGAACTGAATCAGGACGTCTGCATCGGTGAAATAACGACCGATCACGGCAACCCCAAACAACTCATCGACACCTACGGAACCTTTGCGCTGCTTTACAACTGGTTTCCCCGCGAGGCCCGGGAAATCCGGCAATACACCGAACGACCGCGCTCGGAATTCTTCGCGATCCGTCATGAGTTTCTGGGCGAGGTGTTGCGCCAGCGCTGGTATGCCTACGAACAGACCGTCGTCACCCTGCTGTCGGCCGTCTTTGATGACAAACGGATCAGCCGTTTTTTTGTCGGGCAGGTCAGCGACCTGCTCGAAGGCCGTGAATCCCTCTCCTCGGCCATGCAACAGGTGGAGCGGACCGAACGCGTGCTCAAGACGGTGTGGCGGGAGCGCCATCAGGCGGACCCCGACTGGTTGGTCCGGTATCAGGTGCTGGAATCCCAGTCGGAGCAGATCCGCAGGACCGCCCTGACCATTTTGCAAAACCTGCTCGGCTGAAAACAGCCCGCTATTTCGGCGATCGCTTGCGGTGGGTCCGGTTGGCAGCCATCGTTTCCCCGCTGCATTGGTTCCCATGAAACCGCTGAAGACGCTCCGGGCCGTCCATTTTATCTGCCCCGCACCGCAGGCCCAAAAGGTCAGTGTGGTGGGCGATTTCAACGCCTGGAATCCGGCGACTCATCCCCTGCGCCAGGGTCCCGACAAGGTGTGGATCACAACCGTGGAGCTGAAGCACGGTCACCATCGGTACGCCTTTTGGGTGGATGGCGTATTGACCCTCGATGCCCGGGCCCAAGGCATCACCCGCAATGATCAGAACGAACGGGTGTCCTTGATGCCGGTGAGTTGAGGTTGAAATCCGTGTCCATCTCTGTGGCTTCGAGCGCACCGCCCTCAGTAGAAATACTTCGTGTCCGCGCTGGGGCCGCCCATCGCACGGGCGCGGAGCGTGGCGCGGTTCCGGATGATCACACTGCCGTCGGCCTGTCCGACCGGTTGGTCCGGTGAGATGGAGAAAGCCCAGAACGGTTTGGACTGGTTGCCGGCGAAGAACTTTCCGAGATGTCCGACATCCCAGATGGCGGTGCCCGGTGTATCGCTGATGCGGTGGGTGATGAAGGCCTTCCGGGAATCGCATTCGTCGACCGTGGTGGGCCAGGCGGGTTCGTTCTGTTCGGGATCGGCATTCACCACGCCGGTGGCATCGAGGAACTTCATCGCCGGAGCGGACTTGAAATTCGCGAACCACATGTAGGGCGTGTAGACATTCGCCGCGGTGGTGTCCCAACCGCCGTAGTCCTTGGTGGTCGCATCGGCGAAATTGGCCATCGAAGCGTAATTCAACCAGGTCCGCCCGATGGTTTTTGCCGTGATCGGGCAGATGAGAATGGCCGTGCTTTTGACATAGGTCCCGCGCATCACCGTGACGATGCTGTCCTTCGCACCGCCCAGCCGGTGGTAGTCCGGACTACCGTCCTCGTGGTGGGCGAAGTGTCCCTTGAAATCATCCGCGTAAAGGATTTGGGACAGGTACTGCTGCCGGATGTTGTTGATGCACGCGGTTCGCATGCCGGCGTACTTCGCCTTGGCCAGCGCCGGCAGCAGCATGCCCGCCAGAATGGCGATGATGGCGATCACCACCACCAGCAGCTCGATCAGGGTGAATCCCCGCCGGTGGGTCACCGGCGAGTCCGACACAGAATTGGGCCGGCGACAGATCATGGGTTCTACCTGTGATCCGATCGCCGGGGATGTCGAGTTGAAAGTCACCTTCCTGCCGCGGACCGGTGGCACGGTTCACCCGGGAATTGTTGCTGAACGGTCGTTGCTCCATCGGCATGATTCGCTCCACACGCATGAATCCCCAATCCGAATGTCGCCTCGGACCCGTCCTGCCGGTGTTTCTGGCGGGATTGGCGGGCGGTCTGGGATGGGGTGTTCGCGGTCAGTACGGTCACGAGACCGGCGCGATGATCGCCGGGTTGTTGGTCGGTCTGGTGCTGATGTCGATCCTGACACCGAACTGGACCTGGCTGAACGCCGCGCGCGCCGTGGCGTTGGGAACCATTGCGATCGGATTTGGCGGTTCGGAAACCTATGCCCAAACCGTCGGGCTGACCCAGGATGCCGGCATGATTGGCAACGCCGCCGCGTGGCGTTGGGGCATGCTCGGCCTCGCGATCAAGGGCGCGCTGTGGATCGGATTTGCCGGGCTCTTTTTTGGAATGGGATTCGGCGGGATCCGGTATCGATGGCGCGAGGTC
>CAIVQB010000090.1 GCA_903907925.1 uncultured Verrucomicrobiota bacterium | reverse complement strand
GGGATCGTTCCAGAATTTCTCGGTATCGCTCGAGACATTGTTGTCGCCGGCGGTGACGTACAATTTGCCGTCGCGCGGATTGATGCCGAGCGCTCCGCCTTGATGGAAACCGCGGAGGCTGGGAACCGTGAGAAGGATTTTCTCTGAGCCCGATTTGAGCTGAGTGGCATGGGAAGGTCGATCCACGGTGAACCGTGAAACCCGATTGCTCCAGGCGGTGGCGTTGGTTGGAGCCCAAGGAGCGTAGTGAACGTAGATCCGGCCGTTCTTCAGGTAGTCCGGATCAAATTCCAATCCGTGGAGTCCCCGTTCATTGGATTCCCGCCCCGGAGTCGGCGCCCAACACACGTCGAGCTTCGCAATCTGATCATGGGTCTTGGTCTTGAAATCGTAGGCCCATATTTCGCCGCGGCGTCCGGTGAACCAGAGACGGCCGTCCGGCGAAAACTGGAGGGAAAGCGGTTCCGGAATAGAGCCCATCACCAGGATCTCGTAGCGAAACCCGGGCGGCAGACGAACGGCCTGGGTGGCCTTGACCAATGGATCGACCGGCATGGGCGTCGGTGTCGGCGCGGGGTCCTCTGCGGCCAGGCGGAACGACAGCAATGCACAAACCGCTGCAACGGCGGTGCCCAATGAATAGCTGAAACGCATGAGGCCTCCAGACTGCCGGAGGCCCCTTGCGTGTTCAACCAAACGCTGAGGCCGGCTCTCAGGAACCGGCCTGGCGCGGCGTGTTCAGCCCAGCACTCCCTCGCGACTATCGAGGCGCTCGCGGAGCTTCCGAAGCGCGGCGGCCTCCAATTGGCGGATGCGTTCGCGGGTCAGACCAAAATCGACGCCGATCTCTTCCAGCGTGACGGCGTCCCCGCCATCCAAGGCGAACCGGCGCTTCAGGATGATCTGTTCCCGGGCGTTCAAGGTGCCAACCAATTCACGAACCAGTTCCGCGTTGGTCTCCTCGCTGACTGCCGCCCAGGGCATGCGGGCGTTGTCATCGGCGATCACGTCGGCCACGCGGCTCGAATCCGAGTCGTTGCCCAAGGGAGCATCGAGCGACGTCGTGCCCACCGTCGCACTTTCGCGCCAGTGGAGGATGTCGTCCTCGTGGACTCCGAGAACCACCGCCAGATCGGAATCACTCGGCGGCCGGCCGTGCTTCGCCTCAAACTGATTCTCGGCGCGGCGCATCTGGGCAATTTGCTGCACCAAATGGATGGGAAGGCGGATCGACTTCGACTGATTGGAAAGCGCGCGCTTGATTGATTGCTTGATCCACCAGGCGGCGTAGGTCGACAACTTGGCGCCCTTGGTCGGATCGAAGCGCTCGACGGCCCGCATCAGACCCATGTTGCCTTCGTTGATCAGGTCGAGCAGCGGGAGGCCGTAGTCCTCGTATTCCCGGGCGATTTTGACCACCAGGCGCAGGTTGGCCTTGATCATGTGTTCGCGCGCGGCTTCGTCGCCCGCCTGAACGCGCCCGGCCAATTCGATTTCCTGGGCCGGAGTGAGCAGCGGGGTTTCGACCGCTTCCCGCAAATAGAGGCGGAGGGACGTATTCTCGTCCCACGGACCCCGTTCCTCGCGAACGGGGGCGGTCGCGGTCTTCGCCGTCGGCACGACCGCCACGCGCTCGGAGATGACGTTGAACGCGGGACGAACTCCCGGTTCAGGAATGAAGACCACCTTGGCATCGGAAATGGTCGCCGCCGGCAACACCAAGGTGGTTTCCGCGTTCGGCGTCGATCGATCCGAGCGTGGGGTCAACGGACCCGCACGACGACCGGCCGAAGGCTTGATGGTGCGGCGCGAAAGTCCCTGGCGAAGGTTGGCTGGCTTCGGCACAGCCGTACGCACGGACCGACCGCGCGCAGCACCACCGCCGCGAACCGCACCCGACGCCCGTGTCGAAAAAGGAAGATTTGCTTTCATGGTTCGTAAAACGTTAACCGCCAACCGTACTTATGCAGTCGGACCGCCAACCGCCGATCCTGTTCAAAACCTTAACCACCCCATCCGCTCGCCCCCAGCGGGCGAGACACCCACGACCTATTGTTGTTTGCCGAGCGAAGAGCGTGCCAGTTGATATCGGACTCTTTTGATCCGGTTTTAAGCCGGAAACCCGCGGAAAATGGACCTTACGTCCACCGAATGAGGGGCCAAATAGCGCCAATGTGGCACTTTTGGATTGGCCCACATCGCCCAAGCGACACGAGCCAGGGAGAAAATTCCATTGGCCCCGAATTCTCTGCCGAAGGGGAAGGTCAATGGAGGCCGCGCAGGCAGCGCCGCTGGCTGAGAGAGCCGCCTTCTTTGCGGCCGTCGTCGGCCCATGGAGTCCGCCGTTCACACGGCAAACATGCAATAGTTGACCGTTTAGTCAACTTCGCAGTTTGCAGGCACCGGAAACCTCCGGTCGAGGCCAGTCAGGCCAGCGCGATGAGCGGAGCCTTTTCAGCGATCGCGCCCGCGAAATGCCGGCGCACGTCGGTGACCAGCCGCTCGACACTCAGCCCGTGCAGATTCCGGAGATAGTCCACCGAGCTGGCGTGTTCAACGAACTGGTCCGGCCACCCGATTCGCACCACGGGTGTGTGAATGCCAGCATCGTTGAATGTTTCCAGCACCGCACTTCCGTAGCCGCCAGCGATGACATGATCCTCCAGCGTCACGACCAGGTCGGCAGCCCGACCAAAGAAGCCGTGGACCGCGGCATCGAGGGGTTTGAAAAACCGCGGATTGATCACCGCCACATCGAATCCTTCGGCGGTGAGGCGATCGGCCGCTTCGCGCGCCAGTCGAAGCATCGGTCCGAGTCCGAACAGGGCCACCTTGCGGCCAGCCTTGCCGGAGAAATTCCGGACGACCTCCGCCTTGCCGATTTCGAGGACGGTCGGCGTTTCCTTGACCGGGACACCTTCCGCCGGTCCGCGCGGATAACGAATCGCAACCGGGTGCGATTGAAGGGTCGCGGTGAACATCATGTCCTGCAGCTCGTCCTCGTTGGACGGAGCCATGCCGATGATTTGCGGAAGGCAGCGCAGGTACGCGATGTCGAACAAGCCATGATGGGTGGGTCCGTCGTTGGCGCTCAATCCCGACCGGTCCATGCAGAAAATCACCGGCAGATCCTGCAGACAGACATCGTGATGGATGCAGTCGTAGGCCCGCTGGAGGAAGGTGCTGTAAATGGCCACGACCGGCTTGAATCCCATGGTGGCCATGCCGGCGGCGAAGATGACGGCGTGTTCCTCGGCGATCCCGACATCGTAGTATTGTTTGGGAACCGCCTGTTCGAGCAGCTTGAGACTCGTGCCCGTGGGCATGGCTGCGGTGATGCCGACGACGTTCTTGTTCTGTCGGGCGAGCTTCACCATCGTTTGTCCGAAGACCTCCTGCCACATCGCCGGAGTGCCTGGCTTGGGCACCGGGGTCTGACCGGTCTGGACATCATACGGTCCGAGGCCGTGAAACTTTTCCGGATGCTGAAGGGCGGCCTCAAATCCCCTGCCCTTTTGGGTCAGAATATGGATCACGACCGGTTCGGTGCAGGTCTTGGCGAATTCGAGCGTGCTGATGAGCAGCGGCAGGTCATGTCCGTCGATCGGCCCGAGATACCGGAGCCCGAATTCCTCAAACAAAAGCGCGGACCCGTGACCGCCGCGGCCGTCGGAATCGAGTTGCGACGGTGTGTGTTCCAATCCGACTGAATTGACGATGCCCTTGATCGCCTCCTCGGCTTTGTGACCAAGCATCGCCACCAACTGCCCCTTCGGCAGCCGGCGCAGCCAGGAGCTGAAATCCTTGGTGAATTTGTTGTAGCGCGGATTCGCCGTCAGCTTTCCGAGGTAGGTGGCAATCGCACCGACATTCTTGGCGATCGACCATTCGTTGTCGTTCAGGATGCCGATGAACTTGCGGGTGGTGCCGGCGATGTTGTTCAACGCCTCGAAGGAAATGCCGTTGGTCAGCGCGGCATCGCCGAAGATGCAGACCACGTTTTCGTCGGTCCCCTTCTGGTCGCGAGCGGCACACATGCCGAGAGCCGCCGACAGCGCGGTTCCAGCATGCCCGGCACCGTAGCAGTCGTGTTCACTTTCCGTGCGCAGCGCAAAGCCGTTGAGTCCGCCGGTGGTGCGGATGGTGTGGAATCGATCCTTCCGGCCGGTCAAGAGCTTGTGGACGTACACCTGATGGCTGACATCCCAGACGAACTTGTCCTTGGGAGTGGCAAAGCATCGGTGCAGGGCCACGGTCAGTTCCACCACGCCCAAATTGGGACCGAGGTGCCCGCCGTTCTTGGCGAGTTTGGTGATCAGCTCATGACGCAGGTCCGTCGCCAGCTCGGCGAGTTGTTCCGGCGTGAGTTTCTTCACGTGCGAGGGCAGATCGACCATATCTAGATAACGACTCATACAAAAAGGGCTCTCGGATCCGGCGCGCGGTCGCTTCAAACCGCCGCGGATCCCACCTCATTGGCCTGGATCGGCCGGAGTACCGGTTCGCCGGCGAGGTTTTTCTCCAGTGCCTGGATCTTCAATTCCGCCTCCGCCAGCCGGGACTGGCAGATGCGATGCAACCGGGTTCCTTCTTCGAACCGCGCCAGAAGCTGTTCCAGTGGAAGATCATCCGCCTCCATCGCTTCCACGATGGATTCCAACCTCCCGAGGGCGTCCTCGAAGGACGGCTCCTCGGAGGCAACTTTGACGGCCTTCGACACCGGGCGGAACCTAGGAAGAAAGGCGTTCCCTTGCCTAGCGCTTTATTTGGTGCCCGCTGGGACCTTCAGCCGGATCGAGGGGATGAACCAGTGAATTGACCGAGGAATTCTGCGGCTCTGAACTCGCTCCAGTACTCACTTCCAGAGGCCATTCCCGTTACAAATCCGACGTGCCCTCCGTGATCCGGGGCTGCCAGATGAACCCATCGACTGGACCCCGCCGTCGCCTCCGGAAAACAAGCCGTGGCCAGAAACGGATCGTCCCGGGCATTCAATACTATGACCGGGATCCGAACCCGATCCAGCCAGCGCGCGCAGGAACATTGATCCCAGTAGTCCTGAGCATCCCGGAATCCGTGGAGCGGCCCGGTGAAGGCGTCGTCAAATTGGCGAAAGGTGGTCATGCCCTCGAGGGCTTCCACCCGGATCTGCCCGGGAAACTGTCGCGCCTTCGCCCGCATCTTTTCACCCATGTCGGCCAGAAACCGTCGCATGTAGAAGGCGCAGTCGGGAGCGGCCATGCGCGTCGCGGCGGCCTCCAGATCGCACGGAACCGAGATGCCGGCACCCCCACAGACTCGTCCGGGTTGATCCCCCAGTTCAGCCAGGTACTTCAGTGTCAGATTTCCACCAAGGCTGAAACCCACCACCGCCACCGCCGCGTAGTCGTGAACCTTCACCGCATGGTCCACCACGGCGGCGAGGTCCTCGGTGGCACCGCTATGGTAGGAGCGGCGGAGGCGATTGGGCTCGCCCGAACAGCCTCGGAAATTCCAGGCGATCACGTCCCAACCCCGACGGTGAAATGCACGGGCCATTCCCTCGATGTACGGGCGGCGCGAGTTTCCCTCCAACCCGTGGGAAAGAATGACCACCCGATCGAATCCCCCCGTCCAGTGGTCCAAGTCGAGAAAATCACCGTCCGGCAATTCCAAGCGGGTTCGAATCCACGTCACTCCGCGAATCCGGCGGAACAGCGAGGGCCACAGCGTTTGAAGATGGGGATTCCGCAACCAGAACGGAGGAAGATAACCGGGGTTGGGATCAACAGGCACCCCGGTTAGCTACGGTCAGCCGGCCCGCTCCGTCAATCCGCGAGCGGGTGTTCGAGGTCAACTTGGATTCAGCGGAAAGTAAACTGAACTTGCGACACCCGGCACGCCATTTACCGTGCGCCCTCATTTGCAGCGCTAAAGACCCAAGACATCGATGAGCACCGCTTCCTCCCTGGCTTTCACCGACACCTTTGTCCGCCGGCATATCGGTCCTGATCCGGATGATCAGACCGCCATGGCCCGTGTCTGCGGATACGAATCCGTCGCAACATTGGTGGACGCCGCGGTGCCCGCCGGAATCCGCGCCTCGACTCCCCTGGCCCTGCCCGGTCTTTCCGGAGCCCTGAGCGAACTCGAAGCGTTGCGTCGACTCAAGACGCTGGCCCAACGCAACCAGGTGTACCGTTCCTACATCGGGATGGGATTCCACGACACCATCACGCCGCCGGTCATTCAGCGGAACATTCTGGAGAACCCGGGCTGGTACACCCAGTACACGCCGTATCAGGCCGAAATCTCCCAGGGACGCCTCGAGGGCTTGCTCAATTTCCAAACCCTGGTCACCGATCTGACCGGGCTCGACATCGCCAACGCGTCCATGCTCGACGAGGCCACCGCCTGCGCCGAAGCGATGATGCTCTGTCATCGGGTTAAGGAAGCGGAAGCCGGCGCTCACGGCTTGGTCCGGTCCGTCTTTCTGGTCGCCGACACCTGCCATCCACAAAACATCGACTTGGTCCGAACCCGGGCGGAGGCCCTCGGCATCACGGTACGGGTGGGCGACTGGCGCAGTTTCAGTTTCGATACTGATGTTTTCGGCGCGCTGATTCAATATCCGGCAACCGGTGGTGAGATCGAGACTCCCTCGGCTCTGGTCGCCGCGGCCCACGCTGCGGGTGCGATGGTGGTGGTCGCCTGCGATCTTCTGGCGCTCACACTGATCCAGCCTCCGGGCGAATTCGGTGCGGACGTCGCCGTCGGCAGTGCCCAGCGGTTCGGAGTTCCGCTGGGCTACGGCGGTCCGCACGCGGCCTTCTTCGCCACCCGGGAAGCCTTCAAACGCCAGATGCCCGGACGCCTCGTCGGTGTGTCCAAGGATTCACGGAGCCGCCCGGCATTGCGTCTCTCCCTGGGAACCCGTGAGCAACATATCCGCCGGGAGAAGGCCACTTCCAACATCTGCACCGCGCAGGCGCTCCTCGCCAACATGGCCATGGCCTATGCCTGCTATCACGGACCCGCCGGATTGACCGCCATCGCCGGTCGGATTCATCGCCTCACCGGCATTCTCGCCAGCGGCCTCAAGGCCCTCGGCCACACCGTGGTCAACGCCACCTTCTTCGACACCCTCACCGTCCGGGTTTCGCAGGCCGCCGAGATCCACCGGCGCGCCGACGCCGCACGGATCAATCTCCGCCGCATCGACGCGACCCATGTGGGAATTTCCATCGATGAGACGGTCACGGTCGAGGATTTGGACGCCCTGCTCGCGCTGTTTCACGGAGCGCAGTCCACGGCGATTTCCGCGTCTACGCTGGTTCCGGCGAATCCTTCATTGCCCGCGCGCGCTTCGGCGTTTCTCCAGCATCCGGTGTTCAATCAACACCACAGTGAAACCGAACTGTTGCGATATCTGCGCCGCTTGGAATCGAAGGATTTGTCGTTGTGTCACAGCATGATCCCGCTGGGCTCCTGCACGATGAAACTCAACGCCACCGCGGAAATGCTGCCGGTGAGCTGGCCGGAATTCTCCAAGATCCACCCGTTTGTGCCCGTGGCTCAAACGCGGGGCTACCAGCAATTGTTCGAGGAATTGGAGCTATGGTTGTGTGAAATCACCGGCTTCACCGGCGTGTCCCTGCAGCCGAACGCCGGCTCCCAGGGCGAATACGCCGGTCTGCTGGTGATCCGCGCCTGGCACCGGTCGCGCGGCGAATCTCATCGCGACGTTTGCCTCATTCCCACCAGCGCCCACGGCACCAATCCAGCCTCGGCGGTCATGGCCGGAATGAAGGTCGTGCCCGTGGTGTGTGATTCCGAAGGCAACATCGACCTCGGCGATCTCCAGGCCAAGATCGACACGCATCGCACCGCGCTCGCCTGCCTGATGATCACCTATCCCAGCACTCACGGTGTCTTCGAGACGACCATCCGCGAGATCTGTCAGATGGTGCACGATGGCGGCGGACAGGTGTACATGGACGGCGCGAACATGAACGCCCAGGTGGGATTGACCTCACCCGGCGCCATCGGTGCCGATGTTTGTCATTTGAATCTCCACAAGACCTTCTGCATTCCGCACGGCGGCGGAGGCCCGGGCGTCGGACCCATCGGGGTGGCGGAACATCTCGTTCCCTTCCTGCCCGGACATTCGGTGGTGCTGCTGGGTGGTGAAGACCCCATCGGTGCCGTCAGCGCCTCTCCGTGGGGAAGCGCCAGCATCTGCACGATTTCCTGGATGTACATCGCCATGATGGGTGCGCGCGGACTGACCCACGCCACCGAGGTTGCCATCCTCAGCGCAAACTACATTTCCAAACGGCTGGAGAAACACTTTCCCACACTCTATCGCTCCAACGGTCTGGTCGCGCATGAATGCATTCTCGATCTGCGGCAGTTCAAGAATGTGACCGCCGAAGATGTCGCCAAACGCCTGATGGATTTCGGGTTCCACGCACCCACGCTAAGCTGGCCGGTGGCCGGCACGCTGATGGTGGAGCCGACGGAATCCGAACCACGATCAGAACTCGACCGGTTCTGCGATGCGATGATCGCCATTCACGCGGAGATCGTCGCGGTTGAATCCGGTGTTCTGGATTCGAAGAACAATCCGCTCAAGAACGCACCCCACACCGCGGACCAGGTCTGCGCCACGAACTGGGACCGGCCTTACAGCCGCGAACAGGCGGCCTTCCCGGTGGCGAGCCTGCGGGATTGGAAATTCTGGCCGGCCGTGGGCCGCGTGGACAACGTCTTCGGCGACCGCAACCTCGTCTGCTCCTGTGTCGGGATGGAAGCGTACTCCTGAGTTCCGGCACTCACGGGTGCTTCCGCCTGGAGTCATCGCGATGACGGCTGTCGTCGCACGGACTTGGAGCCCGTCTGTGACGCAGAGATTGAGACAGCATGAACGGAATGAACCGAATCGGATCGGCTCTTCCGGAATCCGTGTCGATTCGTGAAATCAGTGTCCTCCGTGCTGCTTCTGAATCGCTCCAGCTTACTTCATTCCAGGCCACGGCGTGATGGCGTTCAGGGCGGGCACGATTCGGCGGCGCAGCTCCAGGAAATCGAGTTCACCGGTCTGGCGGAATAGAATCTTTCCGCCGGGCCCGACCAGCAGTGTGTGAGGAAGGGCTCCCTTCCACTCCGGATCCAGCGCCTCGATCATCTTGTATTTGTCGGCATCGCCGAACATCAGATTGCGGTTCGACGCATGGTGTTTGGCGAGAAACTTAGCGACCTGCGGCTGTTCGTCCGGAAACTGGGCGGCAACCGTGACCATCTCGAAATCACGGTGCCGGAAGCGCAACTGCGTCTCCACCAGCTCATCGAATTCAGACACACACGGTCCACACCAGGTCGCCCACACGTTGATCAGGCGCACCTTCCCGGAGTCCGCATTTTCCCGCAGGGCCTTCAACGCCGCGGCATCGACGGCCTGCACGGACACCGGTTCCTTGCTCACCTTTTCGCGCCACGCCAGGTTGCCCGGCGCCTTGTCCGCCCACTTGGTCGAGCACCCAAATACCCGTGTTTCCGCCACCGCCGGTTTTTTTCCGGCCAGCAGGGCATCGAACGCCAACCGGGTGTCACGGACCCGGACCTTGTCCAATCGCTCCGAATCATCGATCCGTCCGGAGAACTCCAGTTTGCGCTCGGGACCGAAGATGAAAACGTGGGGCGTCGCTGCTGGTCCGAGTTTCTTCGAAAACCCCTCGGTTTCGCCGTCGAACAGGAAGGGGAAATTGAATCCCCGCTGTTTCGCGCGAATCTTCATGTCTTCGAGATCATCGCCAAGGTCGGTGTAGCCCAGCTCGTCCAGGCGGACGGCCGCGGGGCTGTTGGGCGAGATGGCGACGATGGCGACCCCCTTGGATTGATAATCGCGAGCGAGGTCCATGATGCGGTCTTCATACGCCTGGGCGGTCGGGCAATGATCGCATGTGAAAATGATGGCCAGCACGCGGGCACTGGAATACTCGGCGAGCGTGTGGCGTTTTCCGTCCACCCCCGGCAGGTCAAAATCAGGCGCGGGCGAACCGATGGGAAGTGACGGATGTCCTCCATCATCGGCCCGGAGGGATGCAAGGCATAGCAACGCCATGAAGCCGGCAATCAGGGATTTCACTCCGGAAGAATGAACCCGTCGCCCGATGAGCCGCAATGGGATTGTCCGTGGAGTTTTTCGGCAACCGACTCCCGGAAACTTCTTCGGCCAAGGTCACTGCCTTTGCTACCGTCCGGGATCTCCTTTCTCATGGCGCGACGGTGTTTCTCTTTTGCGGGCTGGCGGTGGCTGATGTTGCTGGCGGTGTTCGCGCGTCCGGTCGACGCGACGCCACCCGCCGGTCCACCTCTGGACGCCCGTTACCTCGAACTTCCCACCGAGCCGCCAGGACCCTCGTCGCGGCGTTCGGGCGTGGTGATTTCGGAAATCATGTATCACCCGGCGCGCCGTCCCGACGGTCGTGATTTGCAGTTCATCGAGGTCTTTAATTCCATGCCGTGGTTTGAAGATCTCAGCGGGTGGCAGATCACCGGTTCAGCCGGCTTCACCTTTCCGCAAGGATTCGTTCTTCCTTCACAGGGATACGCGGTGGTGGCGGTCAATCCGTCGGACCTCACCACGATCACCGGAGCGACGAATGTTCTCGGTCCATTCACCGGTTCCCTGCCCAACTCCTCAGGCACGTTGAAACTGCGGCATCGCGGCGGCGCGATCATGTTCGAGGTCCAGTACAGCGACTCGGCTCCCTGGCCGGCGGCAGCCGATGGCTTTGGTCCCTCCCTGGTGCTGGTGCGTCCGAGCCGGGGAGAACAGGATCCAAACGCATGGGCCGCCAGTGGGATTAACGGCGGGTCACCCTCCGGCCCGGAACCGCCCAACCCCGGGATACCCTCTGGCGTGCGCATCAACGAACTCTTCGCCGCGCTTCTGAACAGCGCCACCGGTCCGAAATCGTTCATCGAAATTTACAACTATTCCGCAACGGCAGCGGACCTCGGCGGCTGGAGTGTGTCGGATCGATCCACCGCGGACCGGTACACCTTTCCGAATGGGACCCAGCTCGGCCCCGGCGGGCATCTGGAACTCGGGTCGGATCTTCTCGGATTTGAACCCAATCCGACGGGCAGTGTGGTGTGTCTGCGAACCGCGACACGACAGGTGATCGATTGTCTCCGCTACGGGCCGTTGGAACCTGGCGTGGCGCTGGGCCGAAGCCCGGACGGTGTCGGCGAATGGCTGCGGCTCGGGGTGCCGACTCCGGGATCTCCCAATGCGACCCCGCTGGCGTCGCCGGTGGTGATCAATGAAGTGATGTATCATCCGGCGAGCGAGGACCCCGATGACGAGTTCGTGGAGCTCTACAATTCGAGCCCTGCGCCCGTTCCGCTCGACGGATGGCGGATATCGGGCGGCATTGACGTGACGTTTCCAGCCGGTGCACGGCTGGCAGCCGGAGGGTACGGCGTGGTGGCGCGAAACCCGAGCCGCCTCATGGCAAGTCATCCGGCGCTCAAATCGTCCGCCATTCTCGCGAGCTTTACTGGGACGTTGTCGCACTCCGGAGATTCTCTGGCACTGTCGCGTCCGGTCCCGGTCGTGAGCCCCGACGGTGCGGGCGGAACCACCACCCACAGCGTGGATGTCGTGATGGAGTCCCTAAGCTACGGGACCGGCGGTCGTTGGGGTCGATGGAGTGATGGCGGTGGCAGCAGCCTGGAACGGATTCATCCGCAGACCGATGGCCGATTCGCACCGGCCTGGGCTGATAGCGACGAATCGGCGAAGTCCGATTGGGTCACCGTGGAATCCACGGGCGTCCTCGACAATGGCGCCAGCGACGGTCCGACCAGTCTGGAGATCGTTCTCTTCGGGCCCGGCGAATGCCTGATCGATCATATCGAAGTGATTTCGACAGGCGGAACCAATCTGGTCGCCAACCCGGATTTTGAAACGGGCACCAACACCTGGGTCTTTCAAGGAAACCATGATGGATCGTCTCTGGAAACCACCGAGGGATTCCAAAGCCGCCAATCGCTTCATGTCCGTGCCACCGCCGCCGGCAACACCGGACCCAACCGGATCCGGACTGCCCTCGCCGTGCAACCGGTTCGCAACCGGATCGCCACCCTCCGGGCGCACGTTCGCTGGTTGAAAGGATCGGGAAACATTCTTCTGCGGTTGCACGGCAACTGGCTGGATGCTCCCGGCAAGATTCTCACCACCCGCGCCCTGGGAACTCCCGGTGCGCCGAATTCCCGCCGCCTGGCCGATCCGGTTCCATTGATCACCGGAGTCCAACACGACCCGGTCCTGCCCACGGTGAATCAACCGGTCCGAATTGTCGCCCACGCCACCGCGGCCCATCCGCTCGACCGACTGATCCTTCGATGGCGGGTGGATCCCAACGGGGCCACCAATGAGATCGCCATGACCGACAACGGGGCCGGGCTGTATTCCGCGATGATTCCCGGACAGGTCACCGGCAGCCTGGTGGCGTTTCACATCGTGGCAGTGGATGCCAGTCCGTCCGGCAACAGCGCGATCTTTCCCGCCGACGCGCCCGTTCGTGAATGCCTGATTCGATGGGGTGAAAACAATGTTGCCGGTGCGTTGGGCGGATACCGGATCTGGATGACTCAGGCGACGTTCACTCGATGGAGTAAGCGTGAGAAACTCAGCAATGAGCCGCTCGACGTCACCTTCGCTTATGGCAACAGCCGCGTGATCTACAATGCCGGCGGACAATACAGCGGCAGTCCCTATCATGCGCCGGGCTACAACACGCCCACCGGATTCAACTGCGATTATCTTCTGATCGTGCCACCGGACGACGCCCTTCTCGGCGAGGAGGAATTGGAACTGCTGCAACCCGGGAATGGTGGTGGCGACACGACCTGTCAGGAGGAGCAGCACGCCTATTGGATTGCCGATCAGATGGGTCTGCCCGCCTGCCATCACCGTCCGGTGCTGCTGTACGTCAACGGCGCACGTCGAGGCATTGTCTATGACGATGCACAACAACCCGGTCGGAAGTTCGTCTCGCAATGGTTTCCGGACGATCCCGACGGTGAACTGCGCAAGATTCAGTTGTGGTTCGAGTTCGATCCGAGTGGCGCTTCCTTCTCCGCGGTCAGCGCCACCCTCGGTCGTTTCACCACCACCGGCGGGGTCAAGAAACCGGCGCGCTACCGGTGGACCTGGCCGGTTCGGGCCTTTGGCGATGATCCCAACGATTTCACCAATCTTTTCAACCTGGTGGACGCGGTGAACACCGGTGCGACGGGCGACGGCTACACACGGACGCTGCTGCACGCGACGGATGTGTTGAACTGGTTCCGGACCGACGTGGTGGAGCATCTGGTGGGCAACAACGACAGCTACAGCTATGGCGGCGGACAAAATATGTACGCCTACAAGCCGCAGCACGGGCCATGGAATCTTTTGATCTGGGACATCGACTTCGCGTTTGCCTCGGCGGATCCGCGCAGCACGATGGACAACATCGGTGGACGCGACATCGGTCCCATCAACACCCATCCGCCCTTTGCCCGGTTGTATTGGCAGGTAATGCAGGAGGCGCTCAACGGGCCGCTCCTTCCCGAGCGCAGTTCCCCCATGGTCGATGCACGATTCGCCGGGCTGCGGGCCAACGGCGCCACCACCACCGCCTCCGGTGCGGGGATCAAATCGTTCATGACCAACCGCCGCAGTTACCTGCTCGGATTGATCACCAACAAAGTGGCGGCGCTGGTGATCACCTTCAACGGGGGGAAGGATTTCACCTCTTCCGGCAATTCCATGACCCTCACCGGAACGGCACCGTTGGACGCCCGGACGATCACACTCAACGACACGCCGATCGACGTCATCTGGACCTCCATCACCAACTGGACGTATCGCGTCAGCTTGTCGCCGGGAACCAATCGATTCGTCCTTGGAGGGCTCGACGTGTCCGGCGCGCCACTCGCCCGGCCGGCTTCGCGACTCAATGTGGTGTATACCGGCTCGAGTGAGGAGCCGGCCGGCCGTGTCGTCATCAACGAAATCCTTCCGCTCCCCGCGCTCCCGCAATCAGGGTTCATCGAAATCGCCAACCGGTCCACGATCGCCTTCGATCTATCCGGGTGGCGGATCGACGGCGCGGGATTCACCTTCCCGGCCGGCACGCTGCTTCCCGCCAACGGATACGCGGTGGTGGTGGAGGATCCGTTCGCCTTCGCCGATGCTTTCTCCCCGCTAGTTGTACCCACCGGTGTCTATTCCGGCCGGCTTAATCCGAATGGTGAAACGTTGCGTTTGATCCGGCCGGGAGTCCCGCCCACAGCGGATGAAGTGGTGGATGAACTCACTTACGAAACAACCGCACCCTGGCCCGATGCGTTGCAGAGTGGCGCGTCGCTTCAGTTGATTTCGACGGGGGCGGACCACAACCGCGTGGCCGCCTGGGGATCCGCGGGTCCGACGGCACCCCGCGCCACACCGGGGGCTGACAATTTCCAATCACCCACCGCTGCCACCTGGCCGTCGGTCCGTTTGAACGAGTTGTTGGTCGTCAATCAAACCGGCGCTCCCGACCTCACCGGACAGCGTGGGCCATGGGTCGAACTGTTCAATTCGGGGACGACTCCAGCGGTGCTGACCAATTGCTTCTTGTCCGACACCCCGAGCCAGCCGCAGCGCTGGCGTTTCCCAACCGGCACCCGGATTCCCGCCGGCGGTTATCTGCAGGTGTGGCTCGACGCCCGCGGCAACCAGAGCACCGAACGCGAACTCCACGCCAGTTTCAAGCCGTCGCCCGACGGTGGTCTCGTCCTGTTGAGTCAATTGGTTGGCGCGCAGCTTCAGACCGTCGATTTCATACGCTACTCCGGATCGACTCCGGATTTTTCGATCGGCTGCCTGCCCGATGGTGAACCCGCCGATCGCCGCCTTCTGAGCCATCCGACCCCACTGGCCTCGAATACTTCCACAGGACCCGGTCTGCAGGTGTTCATCAACGAATGGATGGCCCGCAACGACACAACGCTGCGGGATTCCGCGGATGGCGCCTACAGCGACTGGTTCGAACTCTTCAACGCCGGAACGTCCACCGCTTCCCTAGCTGGCTGCTTCCTTTCCACCTCCACCAACGATACCCGCCAGTTTTCCGTTCCGGCCGGTTATTCGATTCCGGCGGGTGGACGGCTCCTGGTTTGGGCCGACAAGAAACCGACCCTTAACACCGGTGGTGGTGATCTCCACGCGGGATTCAAACTGGCAGCCGGTGGCGGGACACTTGCCCTGTATTCTCCTGAAGGGACCCGGATCGACGGGATCAACTACGGACCTCAAACAGCCGACATCAGCGAGGGACGGATTCCCGACGGCGGAACGCTCATCGCGGCGTTGCCTTCGCCCACACCGCGCGGGCAAAACGCCACGCCGGTACCGAGCGTCTTTGCCATCCAGGTGACCGCCGGGCTGGCCAATGTCTCCTGGTCAACGCTTCCCGGGCTCACCTATCAACTGGAGACGACTTCATCCTTGGGGCAGGCCGGTTGGGACCCGTTGGGAGCGCCTACCACCGCAACCGGACGAACACTGACTGCCACCTCCAGCCTTCCAGACGCGAGCCAGCAATTCTTCCGGGTTCGCGTACGGCCATGATCGGGTGCCGACACCGGCGGTTCAGACGCGATCTCAGGCGAATCGATGCGGCAGAAACGGATCCGACCGCTCCTTCAGGAATCGGTGTGAATCCGTGAAATCACTGTCCTCTTTGCTTTTTCTGAATCATTGCGAATCAGGCGAGCAGGCCGGTCACCAACTTGCCGTGAACATCGGTCAGCCGGAAATCACGGCCGGCGTGGCGGAAGGTGAACCGTTCGTGGTCGAACCCCAGCAGATGCAGCAGCGTCGCGTGCAAATCGTGGACGTGCACCTTGTCCTCCGCGGCAGCGAAGCCGAATTCATCCGTGGCCCCGTGGACGTGTCCGCCCTTCACGCCACCGCCGGCGAGCCACATGGAAAAACCGTGATTGTTATGATCGCGTCCGTTGGTTTTGCCGGCGTTGGCTCCGGGGGTTGGCAGTTCGACCGTGGGGGTCCGGCCGAATTCCCCGCCCCAGATCACCAGCGTGTCGTCGAGCATCCCGCGTTCCTTCAGATCGGTGAGTAGAGCGCCAATGGCCTGATCACATTGACCGGCCAGTCGGCGATGATTGACCTCCAGATCATCGTGATTGTCCCAAGGCTGGCCCGCGCCATGCCAGACTTGCACGAATCGAACCCCACGTTCCAGCAGCCGCCGAGCGATGAGGATTTGCCGCGCCTGCACGCTGTCGCCGTAACGTTTGCGAACCGATTCCGGTTCGCGCTGGATGTCGAAGGCATCCGCCGCATCCATCTGCATCCGGTAGGCGAGCTCGAAGCTCTGAATCCTTGCATCAATCTGACCATCCCGCGCGCGGGCCTGCCGGTGTTGTTCGTTCAGGGTCTGCAGCAAATCCAATTGGGCGCGCTGCTGGGGGCGGGAGGTGTGATGATTGGTGATGTTCTCAATCAACTTCTCCAACTCGGTATGCTCGCTGTTGATGTAGGTGCCCTGATAGACGCCGGGCAGGAATCCGGCCTGCCAGTTCTGTGATTCCTGGATTGGGTAGCCGCCGGGACACATGGCGATGAATCCGGGAAGATTCTGATTGTCGGTTCCCAGGCCATAGGTAACCCACGACCCCATGCTCGGCCGCGGCAATCGGGCTTCGCCGCAATTCATCAGGAGCAGCGAGGGTTCGTGGTTGGGCACGTCCGCCTGCATCGAACGGATCACGCACAAATCATCCGCATGCTGGGCGGTATGGTGAAACAATTCGCTGATCTCCAGACCGCTTTCCCCGTAGCGCTTCCACGAAAATGGGGAACGCCAGGCGGCGCCCGTTTTTCGTTCGGTGGCAAAATGAACCGGAATCTCGCGGCCGTGGTATTTGTCCAGGGCCGGCTTCCTATCAAAGGTATCCACATGGGACGGGCCGCCGTTCATGAACAGGTGGATCACCCGCTTGGCCTTGCCGCCGAATTGCGGGGCCTTGGGCATCAGTGGGCTGGTGAATCCACTCTCCGCCGCACCGGCCGTGCCGGCGAGCCCGGCGGAACCCAGCAGCGAGGCCAATCCCAGGCTGCCCATCCCCATACCGCACCGGGACAGGAATTCCCGTCGGGTCAGCGCGAGATGTTCCGGGGAGAAGGTGTGGGAGTTCATGAAGGACAACAGACCCACAAGTGACGCGGCAGGGATTGCAGGGATTCAAGCCAAAATCGGAGCTCGGCCCACCGACGATCCGGAGGCGATCCCGTCCGCGGTCACGATTGCGGCCTTTTCAATCGACGCGCACCGCACCTACGCTCCGGCCGATGTCCGCCGTCCCCCCGCCGCCTCCGGCCTCACCTCCCGTCAGCAAGGGCAGGATTTTTCTCAAGCGGCTTTTCAGCACCGTCCTGCTCTGGTCGGTGGTCCTTGCCGCGATTTTCTCCCCCAACCCGATCATCGCGAACTACGTGTTTCTCGGGCTGATGATGCTGCTGGCCGGGACCGGGCTGTGGGAATTCTACGCGCTGGTCGAAAAGGGTGGCCTGGTATGCTTCCGCGCCTGGGGCGTCTTTGGCGGACTGCTGCTGATGGCGAGCACGTTTTTTTACCTCACCGCCTATCTGCCATCGTTTGCCGCGCGTTCCAGGTGGCCGTCGAAGGCGAACGACTTCGAATCGACGGTGCTGATTCTCTTCGTGCTGGGACTTTGCATCCGGCAATTCGTCTCCCGCACCAACACCCGCGGCCTGCTCGCCATTTCCACCACCCTCTTCGGATTGATGTACGTCCCCTGGCTGCTCAATTTCATCCAGAAGATCAATTTCTTCCCCGGGGTCGATGGCCGCTACTACGTGCTCTACTTCATCGTGGTCACCAAGTTCAGCGATGTTGGCGCGTATTGCGTCGGCTCCCTGATCGGTCGGCACAAAATGATTCCGCGCATCAGCCCCGGCAAGACGTGGGAAGGCCTCGGAGGCGCGATCGCGGTCTCCACCCTGACCAGCGTCCTGTTTTCCCGGCTGTGCCATTCCCACCTCAAGGAGGTTCGCATCCTTGACGCTGTCCTTATCGGACTGGTGCTGAGCGGAGCGGCGGTGATCGGTGACCTCATCGAATCCCTGTTCAAGCGGGAGGCCGGGGTGAAGGATTCCGGACAGTTCTTTCCCGGAATCGGCGGCATCCTGGATCTCCTGGACAGCCTCCTGTTCAACGCGCCGTTGATGTATCTCTATCTCCGCCACGTGCTCACCCATTGAGAGGTGTCGCCGACTTCCGGCATCGGCCCTTCTTCCGACCGCATTCCGGACTTGGACCGGCGGCCGCTTCCTGCTGACATCAGGGCATGGCGGACGGCCCGATCCAGGTGGACCCGGCAACTCCCACGGCGCGGTTTGCGGTGCTGGCGTCGCCGATTGAGGGGCGCGGCGCATTTGCCCTGCGCCGCTTTGAAGCCGGTGATCGCATCGTTCAATACGACGGCGAACGCATCAGCAAAACCGAGTCGCTTCGCCGGTGCGAGGGCGGGAACTCCTTCATTTTCGCCCTCGATGCCGAATGGGATCTCGACGGCGATCAACCGGACAATCCGGCGCGCTTCTTCAACCACAGTTGCGATCCCAATTGCGAGGCGCGCCTCGACAAGGGCGCCATCTGGCTCATCGCCCGGCGGAACATTCGTCCCGGTGAGGAACTCACCTTCGACTACGGCTACGATCTCACCGAATACCGGCAGCACCGATGCCATTGTGGCGGCCCGGGATGCTGCGGATTCATCGTGGCAGAGCATCTGCGGGATCAACTTTCTCACGAAGAATCCCTGACCCCGCCCATGGCAACGAGTCGTTCCAGGCTTGGAGATAAGTCCCCGCCGTGATCGCCTTTGCCGATGGTTGAAAATGCTTCAAAAGTGGAGTCCGGTGCGCCTCCGATGCGTTTCGAGGTGCGGACCTCGGCGATCAGCGGGCGGGGCGTGTACGCGCTGGACCATTTCCAACCCAACGAAGCCATTGCCCAGTACATCGGCGAACGGGTCAGTCAGGAAGAATGCGCCCGTCGGTGTGCCGCCGGGAATCGCTTCCTCTTCTCGCTCGATGACAACTGGGCGTTGGACGGCGCGGATCCCAACAATGCGGCACGGTATTTTAACCATAGCTGTTCCCCCAACTGCCGGTCCCATATCGGCGATGGAGAGATTTGGATAGTCGCCCGTCGGGAAATTCAACCGGGGGAGGAGCTCACCTTCGACTACGGCTACCAGATGATTGAGGACACCGTGATTCCCTGCCATTGCGGTGCCCCCAACTGCTATCGGTTTATCGTTGCCGAGGAACTTCGATGGTACCCGCCCGGAACCGGATCCGGGACCACAGCCAATCCGCAGAAGGTCGATCCGCAGCCTTAGTTCATGACGATTTTTTACCCTGTTTCCAGGTGCTGGGCGGCGGCTCGGGGAGGCCGAGAACGCGGAAGCTGGTGCGAAAATGCATCTTGGCCACCTTGGGCAGAACCTCGGGTCCCTCGGCCGCCACCAATTCCCGCGCCGCGTTTTCCACCGCCGCGGAGGCACCCTTCGGAAGTCGGTGGCCGTACTGTTTTTCAAGAGCCTTCAAGCGGGTGACGAATTCGTGCCGCGCCAGGATGGAGGCCGCAGCCACCGCGATGTCGGATTCCGCCTTGTGGCGTTGGACCAGTTCGATGCCGCGGCCGAGTTCCATCAGCGCGCGCGACACGGTCTTGGTATCCCGCGCAAACTGGTCGCTGATCGCGCGGACCGGCAACGGTTTCATCCGGTCGCGCTGAAGCATCAGATTCTCGATCACCCGGGCATGACCCCAGGCCAGGATGGTGTTCACCGACCCACTCGTGCGATGCATCCGGTTGTAGGCCTCGCAACCGATCGGAACCACCGAGACCACGCAGCCCGGAGTCTCGCGGATCCGTTCGGCCAGAATGGCGATCTGGTTGTCTGAGCCGATGCTCTTGGAATCACGAATGCCCGACTCCTTCCAGCGCTCGATGACTTCGGCATTGACGTAGACGCCCGCCACACAGAGCGGTCCGAAAAAGTCACCCTTGCCGGATTCGTCGACGCCCAGTCGCGGGTCGAGCAATTCGGGGTTGAGCACGGTTTCATATCCGAGGACCGCCGTTTGAAGCACCTCGGGTTCGAGGACGAATTCGACGAATTCGCGGGTTCCCTTCCCCTGGATCACCACTTTGCCGGATTCATAGCAGGTGACGTTGTGATCGGGTTTGACCCCGCTGAACCGTGCGTACGGGACATCGCGAAGTCGATAGCCTCGATCGCGGACGATTGCCTCCAGGCGGGCGGCCTGTTCGGCGTTCACGGTTGCGGTATGGCTGGTCACGCGGGTGTTCCTGCAAACGCTTCGACCGGGTGGCACCGAATCGGTCATCGAGAACGGTTTACCGTCGAGTGTTGGCGGTCAAAACGCTAGTCTCGCGGGGTGGCAAACGCCAGATCCGCCGTACCGCAAAAAAAGTCCCGAGCCCGACCGGAACCACCGGTGGACGCCCTGTTGAAATGGTTTGCCGCGTCGGCGCGGAATCTGCCATGGCGGCAGACACTGGACCCGTACGCCATCTGGGTTTCGGAAATCATGCTGCAGCAGACGCAGGTGAAAACGGTGATTCCGTACTGGAACCGGTGGATGAAGGAATTCCCCGACGTGGTCACGCTCGCGCGCGGCGCGGAGGCGGAAGTGCTCAAGCTGTGGGAAGGATTGGGTTATTATTCAAGGGCTCGAAATCTTCAAAAAGCCGCTCGCCTCATCGTGGACGACCATGGCGGTCGATTCCCGGAGTCCGTGGAAGGCCTGTTGGGGCTGCCCGGAATCGGTCCCTACACCGCGGGCGCCATCGCCAGTATCGCCTTCAATCAGCCGGAGCCAATTCTCGACGGAAACATCATCCGCGTCCTGACCCGGGTTTATGCCCTCCCCGGTGATCCCAAGGAACGCCGACTGAATGGCCGCCTCTGGGACCTCGCGCGCACTTGGGTTACGGCAGCATCAACCCTCCCACTGCAGCCGATTCCACATCTGGTCACATCGGGCAATTGCTCCGCGTTGAATCAGGCGTTGATGGAACTGGGTGCCACCCATTGCACGCCGAAGTCACCCAACTGTGACGGATGCCCGATTCGCTCCGATTGCCGGGCGGCCCGGGATGGAACCGTAGAATCATTTCCGGAAACCGCGGCCCGACCAACGACCGTCCACCTCCGACGGGTCGCGGTGATCCTTCGGCATGGAGAAACGTTTCTGGTCCGGAAACGTCCGGTCGGTGCGGTGAATGCCGGCTTCTGGGAGTTCCCCGAATGCGACATTCCGGCCCCGGCGGAGAACGCGATCGGTGCAGCTTCAACCTGGACGGGCATCGCTCCGGAATCCTTCGAAACGCTCGGAGTTTTGATTCATTCCATCACCCGCTACCGAATCCGCCTGGAAGGTGTTCAGGCGACGGTGAAACCCAAAAGAGTACCCCGCTCCCTTCGATTGGAAAATCCCGCGGGCGAGAGTGACTGGCTTCCCCTCCGGCAACTCGCTGATCTTCCCTTCACCGCCGCTCATCGCCGTCTGGTGCGACGCCTCGAGTCCGGCGGTTGAACGATCGTCAGCGCGACTCCCGGCGGTAACGGCGAAGCAGGGCGAACGCGCCCAGCAGTGAACCGGCCATCAACGACAGGCTGCCGGGCTCGGGGACCAGCGCGATTCCGGAGACGTTGAGACCGGCGTCGTACAGAACTGAAACTGAACCGGTTCCATCCATGTTGGCAACGTCGATCGAATGACCGCCCGTGCCGTCAGCGATGTAGATCTTTCCGTTGACCACATCGAGCGCCAGCCGGTTGGGGTTTCCGAACGCCGAAGCCCCCGAGAACAACGTCGTCGAACCCGTACCATCGTAACCCACAGTCATCACCCGGTCGTCGGTGGAGGTGGCGCTTTGGGTGGTGAAATAGATCTTCTGGTGACTCGCATCGAGCGCCAGTCCGGAGACGTTGATGCCCACGCTGAGAACCGAGCTCATCGTGCCGCTGCCGTCGAGATTTCCCACCTTGATGGCCTGCCCACCGGTGCCGTCGGACACGTAGATTTTGCCCGCGCTGAGGTCGAGGGCCAATCCGGTGGGCTGGTTGAAGTTCGCCGCCCCCGAAAAGAGGGTCACCGGGTTGCTTCCGTCGTAGTTCACCCGCATGACGCGGTCATCGGTGGCTGTCGCGCTCTGGGTGGTGAAATAGATCTGCTGGTTCGCGGCATCCACGGCGATGCCGGAAACGGTGATGCCGACGCTATAGACCAGACTCACGCTACCGGAGCCGTCCCGATTCGCCACGCGGATGGCCTGACCGCCGGTCCCGTCGGCGATGTACAACTTGCTGGTCAAGTAGTCGACGGCGATGTCGTTCGGATTTCCCATCGGCGAGCCCGAATACAGGGTCGAGGCACCGCTTCCATTGAGTCCGACGACATCGACCGCGTGGTCCGAAGCATTGGCACCCTGGGTGGTAAAAATCAGTTGGGCGTGAACTGCAAGCGACGACGTCGCCGCGAGACACAGCAGGGCGAGCACTGGACGGAGGAAGGTGGAGCGGGTCATGTGAAGTAAAAGGATTGGGTGCTGGTACCGATCAAGACCCGACGCCGTAGGGAAGCGGGCCTTTTTGCAGGAGAACGACTAAAGCCATTGGATCATCCACACTTCCGGGTCTGCCACTTTTCCGATCCCATCTCGCATAACGGCTAGTTTCGG
Source organism: uncultured Verrucomicrobiota bacterium (assembly GCA_903907925.1). Classification (GTDB taxonomy): domain Bacteria; phylum Verrucomicrobiota; class Verrucomicrobiia; order Limisphaerales; family UBA9464; genus CAIVQB01. The sequence continues at coordinate 51,457 of CAIVQB010000090.1, read as the reverse complement.
GACGGGAAGACTCCTTCGTAGGCGATATAAAAATTAAGCGTCAAATACGGCTGAAGGTTGCTGTGCGAGAGATTGCCTCCAGTCGTTCCAACGGCCGCGGCGGCCATCGTCGCATTCGTTGTGGTGGCGTACGAAAGCGCATTTCCTGTCCCGTCCGTCGCCGGGAAATTGCCGCTCGGTGAAGCTTGGGCACCACCTGCAGTTTGGCAGGCCAGTGTGTGGTTGTGGCTCGGGATCTGGCTTGAGATCAGGGTCACATTCTCGGATCCCGCCGCTTCGCCGAGAACGTAGGTGGAGCCCGGTCCGGTTCCCGCATGAATCGGCACCCGGCCTTGGAGATTCGGAAGGGCGAAGTTTGTGGTCCCATTGCCTCCATACGTTGTCCCGAGAATCGAAAACAACGCTGTGTATTGCGAAATGGGAAGCAATTGCCCATTGCAAAGAAAGAAGCCGCGCGGAGCAAAGGTTCCGCCGAACATGTAGATCTCACCGAGGAGGGGTTCGTCTGGCATAAATGGAGTCCAGTGAGCTATTTGATCCGATGGATTTCTTTACCGATTGAAAATGGCTTCGTAGATCCGCCCGCGGTTGTCGTGGCCGACTGGGACGATGAAAATCTCCAGTGTTCCGATCGCACCGTGGGCGAAGCGGTACATCCCCTGTTGCAGCGGTTGTTCGGAACGCCCAACGAAGATCAGCGAAAACTGGGTGTCGGACGAAACGGCGGTCGGCGAGACTTCGCTCAACCGTTGCACCTTCGCGAGTTGGAGCAATGCGGCCCCCGGGGTGTTGGCCAGTGAGGAAACGGTGAAGGGCGTGTTCACATGCCCGATGAAGGTGTGATAGTTCACGTCGTAGAGTGAAACCGGGCCCCGCTTGAAGCCGAGATCCTCGCTGCGCGATTTACGAACGGTCGACTGCTTTTCCGCCCGCGCCGTTCCCGGCACCAGCAGGACCGTCGCAGCCAGTCCGCCAGATGCCAAAAGGAAGTTACGCCGGGATCGCATGAATCAGGAGGGGGAATCGAATTTTGCCGACCATCCGGTCGACTCGGTCAGGCTCTTTCCTAGGTTGAAAATGTCAAGCTGCCGATGCCTTGAGGCGGCCAGCGCGACGTCTCGGAGCTAGTTGCGGGACGGAAAGATCCCAACGAGTGCGATCGTGAAGTTGATGGCCAAAAACGGCTGAACGTTGGTGTGCGGCTGACTCCCTCCGGCAGTACCAACGGCGCCAGCGGCCAGCGTCGCATTCGCCGTGGTGGCGTACGAAAGCGCATTTCCTGTCCCGTCTGTCGCCAGGAGGTGGCCGCTCGGTGAGGCTTGGTCACCACCCGCTGTCTGGCAGGCCAGTGAATGGTTGTGGCTCGGGATCTGGCTTGAGGTCAGCGTCACGTTCTCCACCCCCGCCGCCTCACCGAGAACGAAGGTGGAGCCTGCACCAGTTCCCGCATGAATCGGCACCCGGCCTTGAAGATTCGGGAGGGCGAAGTTCGAAACCCCATTGCCTCCGTACGTTGTCCCGAGAATCGAAAACAACGCCGCATTTTGCGAAATGGGAAGCAATTGTCCGTTGCATAACGCGTAGCCGTTCGGAGCAAAATTGCCGGCGAACATGTAGATTTCACCGAGAGTTGGGGTTCCTGGCATAATTGGAGTCCTTCGAGGAATTCGATCCGGTGGATTTCTTTACCGATTGAAAATGGCTTCGTAGATCCGCCCGCGGTTGTCGTGGCCGACCGGGACGATGAAAATCTCCATCGTTCCGATCGCATCGTGGGCGAAGCGGTACATCCCCTGTTGCAGCGGTTGTTCGGCACGCCCAACGAAGATCAGCGAAAACTGGGTGTCAGACGACACAGCGGTCGGCGAGACTTCGCTCAACCGTTCGACCTTCGCGAGTTGGAGCAACGCGGCACCCGGGGTGTTGGCCAAGGACGAAACGGTGAAGGGCGTGTTCACATGCCCGATAAAGGTGTGATAGTTCACGTCGTAGAGCGATACCGGGCCCCGTTTCAAACCGAGATCTTCACCGCGCGATTTACGCCCGGCCGACTGCTTTTCCGCCCGCGCCGTTCCCGGCACCAACAGGACCGTCGCCGCCAGTCCGCCAGAGGCCAAAAGGAAGTCACGCCGGGATCGCATGAGTCAGGGAAAAATTGGGAAAATTGTCGACCACCCGATCAACGCCGCCACAGTCCTAAATGGATTGGAAAAGTCAAGCCACCACTGACCCATCCGCACTCGGAAACAACACTTCGCGAAGGCCTCATTTCGAGACCGGAGCATTCGTTGAACGGCGCTCCATCGATTGCGGCGGAGGTTGACTCAAGAACGTCGCCGTGTCCCGCGCGGCCTTGGTTTCCACTCCGGGCTTTTGGAGGAAGCCGAGATCACGGAACCAATCGATGTAGCGGTCCTGCCATTTGCCGAACGGCATCCCATTCCGATCCGCCAAACCCGCGGACATCCGGCTTCCATCGCCCATCGGATCGCCGGGATGACGGCCGTTTCCGTACATGTGGGACTCCACATTCGGAACACCGGCTTGGAGCATGGCGAAGTAGTACTCGTTCGCCCATATAGCGTGAACCCGATCCCCGGCACTGCCACACATGATGAACGCCGGCGGCGCTGAACGTGGAATCGCAGGAGTCCCACCACGCGCAAACGGCGTGGGCCCCGGATAGATCAGCGCCACAAAATCCGGTCGCGAAGTGATTCCCGCCAACGGATCCGTGGCCTCGGCGTTCTTCCGGTCGAACTCCTCAAAGAACAGCGCCGCCGGTGCGGCCAGTTCGGCACCCGCCGAAAACCCCATGATGCCAATCTTGTGGGGATCAATGTTCCATTCCTTCGCGTGCGCCCGCACCAGCCGGATCGCCTGCATCGCGTCGTTCACCGCATCTGCCTGCACGTTGTAGCCATCGCGCCGCAGACGATTGCGGAGAATCACCGTGTTGACGCCGTAGTTGTAGAAAAAGGGCACGAAATCGGCGCTCTCCGATCCGACGTTCAACGTGTTGTGTCCGCCGCCCGCGGCAACGATGACCGCCGCACCGGTATTCAATCCGCCCTCCACCGTATGCACCTCGATGGAGGGATTGTGAATGTTCACGATGCTGCTGATGCGTCCGGGAACGGCCTTGCTCATGTTGTACTGCTCCGCTTCCCGTACCCGTTCCGCTTTGAGCCGACTGGAATCCGGCGGATACAACGCGACCACCACCCCGCCCTGCAGGATGGGCTGGGGCGCATAGGCCGCGTCGTTGGTGGGACCCGGCTTCGGCACGCCAAGCGCCGGCGGCAGCGGGGAAGGCGTGGGTGACGGCACCGCTGAAGGAGCCTGGGCAACCGCAGCCAGGACGCCCAGCCACACGGCGGCCGGAAGAACAAACGCGCAATTCATAAAAAGGAGAGGCGGTGGCAGGAATTTTCCAAACGGTGAATGTCGACGGTTGTACCGCTTCCCGGACGCGGTGACAAACCTTTGGAGGGTGATCGATTCTTCGCGCGGCCCGGATGCCACCATTGACTCCCTCCATCGGCCTTGCGAGAAACGCCGCATGAAGCCCCGGATTCTCGTCACCACTCTTGCCATTTGCTCCTCCCTGCCGCTCCGGGCCGCCGATCACCTTGTCCATTCCTTCCAAAAACTGCAGCTCGATCACTATTACTGGAGCGAAGGCGCCAACTTCGGCGATCTGAACCACGACGGGAAACCCGACGCGATCTCCGGGCCGTACTGGTGGGAAGGACCCGACTTCGTGAAGCGTCACGAATTCTATCCAGCGACCACGACCTTCATGGTCAAGCATTCCGACGGGACGGAGGAACGGATTCCGGGATTTGAAGGCGCGCTCGGAAAACGGAACGCCTACTCCACCGACAATTTCTTCACCTTCGTTCACGACTTCAACGGGGACGGCTGGAATGACATCCTCACCTACGGACTCCCCGGAACGCCGGCCTACCTCTACATCAACCCTGCGGGCCGCGAGACCCATTGGGTCCGTCACAGCGTCTTTGATGCGGTCGACAATGAATCACCGACCTTCGCCGATGTCCTTGGCAATGGTCAGCCGAAGATTCTCTGCAACTCCAATGGAACCTTCGGATTTGCCGGTCCCGCCGGTTCGGACCCGACCGCTCCCTGGCCGTTCACCACGATTTCCGGCAAGGGACCCTGGGGGAATTTCAATCACGGTCTCGGCGTGGGCGACGTGAATGGCGACGGATTGCCGGACATCCTGGAACGCGGTGCCTGGTGGGAACAACCCAAGCGCGGAACTGCTCCCGGCCTGTGGACCCGCCATCCCGCCGCGTTCAGTCCCGGCGGCGGCGCGCAAATGTACGCCTACGACGTCAACGGCGACGGCCTCACCGACGTGGTCACCAGCATCGCCGCGCATGGATACGGTCTCGGCTGGTACGAGCAGCTTCGCGACAAAGACGCCGACGGCCATCCCCTGTTCAAGACCCACGTGTTCATGAACAAGGAACCGTCGGAAAATCGGTACGGTGTGACGTTTTCCCAATTGCACGCCGTCGAACTGGTCGACATCGACGGCGACGGCTTGAAGGACATCGTCACGGGCAAATGCTTCTGGGCCCACGGACCCTCGGGCGACCCGGATCCTTCCGCGCCTTCCGTGCTGTACTGGTTTCAACTCGTTCGCGGTGCCGATGGATCCGTCGATTGGGTGCCGCATCTGATCGACAGCGATTCCGGTGTGGGACGCCAGATCGGCGTGGCCGACGTCAACGGTGACGGTCGCCCCGACCTCATCATCGGCAACAAGAAGGGCACCTTCGTCTTCCTGCACCAGGTGAAAACGGTGTCCGAGTCCGACTGGACCGCACTCCAGCCGAAGGTGAAGTTCCCCACCGCCGGCGATCAGCAACTGAAGGCCGAAGACGTGATTCAACGGACCGGAGCACCACGACCCGCTCCGAAGCCAGCGGCACTTCCGGAAGTTAAATAGGCTTCAGCCGCGCCCTGCCGCACCCGCGCTCACTGACACCAAATCTCAAGAAGTTGGACCCGAGCCAATTGCCTCGACCCATTGTGAATACCCACGATAACGGGTCGCGACCTCCAATCTGGGTTGGCTTGGTTTGGATCAAAGTATTAGATCCTGCCAAGGAAAGTCCCGTGGATGGGGCCGCGGGAGGGTACGTGAACGTGATCGCTCCGGCCACCTCCCGGATGCAATTTGAAAAACTCGTTCGAAACTCGTTGGAAGTCTGGAATCTACGTAGCGTAGAGTTTAAAGACGTTGAGCAGCTCGTTGAGAGGCTCAAACGAGGAGAAGTTCCAAATCTCCTGATCTCCCTGGCTGAACAGAGTGAGGCTGATGGTAGAGTACGCTGCGGAGAAGTATATTTATACGCGGATGATGAGTGAGCCCGGGAAAACCAATATGGTCGTATCAAACCATTTGACATTCCGAATCAAGAATCCAGGGCAGGAGGGCGCAGTCGGGCGTCACCAACACACTCCGAAACGGCCGCCGCGACAGCGTCGTGGAGTGCGCGCGGCGGAGCAGAGCGGAGCCGCCGTTTTGCCGGACGGGCTCGACTTGCGGGACGAGTGAGGTTCCCGGAAGGAGCCGTGGTTCGCCAGCCCGAGTCCCGTTCCAAAGCGGTGTCGGCGCTTCGCTCTGCCACCGCACTCCACAACGACAAGCGTTCGCTGGATTCCCGCGGCAGCTAATCCCTCCGAAACGCCAACGGCGCGGCACATACCATACCGGAGCAACGCCCCGGGATATGTGCCACCCTGATCTCTCAAGGGCTGAAGGCCCGCTCCATCGCAGAACCCGAAAATGCAGACCGGGTAACACCCCATTCCGGCACCCATCAAACGGGCGCACCTTGGCGAGAGAAATCACCGCCGGGCATGCGCCCACCCTCATGAGTCCGGCCCGCTTCGCGCTCCAGGACCGAACGCCGTCCCGGAGGCGGGAAACCAATGGTCGGTTGGCTCTCGGCGGCACGATCAATCCCCGCGGGCAGGTCAATCGGAGGCGTTGCATCTGGAAGTCAGAACACCATGCAGAATCCGTCTTGGAGGCTCCACAATTGGGTGGCGGGACACGCGCGCTTCCGGCCGGACACGGTCGAGGCACCCTTGCGGGCGGAGTTGTTTGGTGTCGAACAACTAACCCGCCACGCCAAATCGCTGGCCGCGAATCATCAGGTCGTCACGCGGCAGGGATCCAACGGGCTGCTGGCACGCCTGGTCAAAAATGAGGACATCCTCCGAGCCTTCAATCGATCGACGCTCGCCCTGAGTCCTGGCCGTCGTATCACTCCTGCGGCGGAGTGGTTGCTCGACAATTTCTACCTGATCGAAGAGCAGATCCAGATGGCCCGGCGGCATCTGCCGCGTGGCTACAGCCGGGAGTTGCCGCGTCTCCTGAGTGGTCCCTCCACCGGATTTCCCCGCGTTTACGACATCGTTCTCGAACTGATCGCGCACGTGGATGCGCAGATTGATCCGGAATCTCTCACCGCCTTCGTCGCCGCGTACCAGACGGTGGCCCCATTGAAGCTCGGCGAGTTGTGGGCCATTCCCATCATGCTCCGGCTGGGATTGATCGAGAATCTCCAGCGGATCACGACCCGGCTCATCCTGGCCCGGGAGGATCGGGACCTGGCGAGTCGATGGGTGGAACGGCTGCAGAACATGGCCGAGCAGAATCCCTCGCGTCTGGTGGTGGTCGTGGCCGACATGGCGAAGTCGGCATTGCCCCTGTCGAGTTCGTTCGTCGCGGAATTCTGCCGCCGGTTGTCGTTGCAGAGCCCGGTGCTGCATCTCTCCCGGGCCTGGCTCGAACAGCGGCTCGCCGACCACGGAATGTCCATCGAACAACTGGTGCATCAGGAGGGCCAGAACCAGGCGGCTGACCAGGTGTCGGTCAGTCACAGTATTTCGAGTCTCCGATTTCTGAGCGCCTCCGATTGGAAGGATTTCGTCGAGACCCTGAGCCGGGTCGAGGAAACGCTGCGCACCGATCCGCCGCATGTTTATCAGGGAATGGATTTCCCAACGCGGGATCGCTATCGGCACTCGGTCGAATTCTTCGCCCGGAACAGCAACCTTTCCGAAGCCGATGTGGCCCGCAGTGCGATCCAACTGGCCGCGGACAGTGCCGCTCGGAACGGGTCGAGTGACCGAACCGCGCACGTGGGCTTTTACCTAATCGACAAGGGACGATCGATCCTCGGCCGGAAGGTGAACGTGAATTGGCCCTGGCGAACGATTCTCGAACGGGCCATCCACCGATTCCCGCTGACCTATTACGCGGGCGGCATCTTCCTGATCGCGCTCGGGGTCACCGCAGGATTCGTGCTTCAGGCGGTGGCGCTTCCATTGATTGAGTGGGAACTCGTCTTTTTCACCGTGCTCGTCCTGCTCTGCGCCAGCCAGTTGGCGGTGGGAGTGGTGAACTGGCTGTCGATGCTCCTGGTGAAGCCCCGGTTGCTCCCGCGCCTCGACTTCTCCTCCGGTATTCCGGCGGACTGCCGCACGATGGTGGTGGTCCCCACGATGCTCACGACGCCGGAGTCGGTGGACCGCCTCCTCGAGTCCCTCGAAATCCATCATCTCGCCAACCGTGACGATCATCTCCAGTTCGCATTGCTCAGCGATTTCCGGGATGCGGCGACGGAAACTCTGCCAGGCGACGATACCCTGCTAGAACTGGCGCAGTCCGGAATCGCGCTGCTCAACGCGAAATACCCCACCGAACGAAACGACCTCTTTTTCCTGTTTCATCGTCCGCGCCGGTGGAACGCCAGTGAAGGCCAGTGGATGGGTTATGAACGCAAACGGGGAAAGCTGACCGAGTTCAACGCCCTGCTTCGCGGCGGTGCCCATGGATGTTTCTCCACCATCGTCGGAGAACCGGTCCTGCCCACGACGATCCGCTACGTCATCACCCTGGATACCGACACCCAGTTGCCGCGGGACGCCGCCCGCCAGCTCGTGGGCACCATGGCGCATCCGCTCAACCGGCCGGTGTTCGATCCGGTTCACGGCGTGGTGACCGAGGGCTACAGCATTCTGCAACCCCGCGTGGGCGTCAGCCTTCCCAGCGCGCGGCGTTCCTGGTTTGTGCGCCTCTTCTCAGGTGACACCGGCATTGATCCCTACACCCGGGAAGTGTCGGACGTGTATCAGGACATCTTTCGAGAGGGCTCATTCGTCGGAAAAGGGATCTACGAGGTGGACGCCTTTCAAAGTGCCCTGAAAGGACGTTTTCCAGAAAATACGGTGCTCAGTCACGATCTGTTGGAAGCGTGTCACGCCCGTTCGGGTTTGGTCAGCGACGTCGAGTTCTACGAGGAGTTTCCGTCGCGCTACAGCGTGGACGTCGACCGGCGTCATCGTTGGATCCGGGGCGACTGGCAGATCACCCAATGGCTCCTGCCACGCGTTCCCGGCTCCGGCGCCCGCCGGATCGCCAATCCCCTTTCCGCCCTCTCCCGCTGGAAGATTCTCGACAACCTCCGGCGCAGTCTCGTCCCGGCTGCGCTGTTGCTCCTGCTCGTCGGCGACTGGCTGTTGCTTCCGGGCACCGGTGCCTTCGGATCGTTCCTGGTTCTGGTGGTTCTCACCGTCCCCGCGGCGCTCGCAGTGCTTTCCAGCGCACTGCGCAAACCGGCCGATCTGCCCTGGCGTCTGCATTGGAACGCTGTTTTGGAATCGTGCGGCCGGCATCTGGGACCGATCGCTCTCACCCTGGCCTTTCTTCCCTACGACGCCTACGTCTGCATGGACGCCGTCGGCCGCACGCTTCTGCGCTTGCTGATTACCCGGAAGCGCCTCCTCGAATGGCGAACCTCAAGCGACACCGAACGGAGCCCCCGTGCCGATGTCTGGGGATTCTTTACCACGATGTGGATTGCCCCCGCGATGGCCGTGGCGGTGACCGGCCTCCTCATGTTCGTGCAACCCGATCAATTTCCGCGGGTACTTCCGATTCTTGCGTTGTGGGCCGCCGCGCCCTGGATTGCCTGGTGGATCAGCCAGCCGATTGAAACGCCGGCGCCGGACCTGACGGCGGAACAGTTGACGTTTCTCCGTCGAACTGCCAGGAGGACGTGGCATTTCTTCGAGACTTTCGTCACCGCGCAGGAGAACTGGCTGCCGCCGGACAACTTCCAGGAGAACCCGAGCCCGGTCATCGCCTCGCGGACCTCGCCCACCAACATCGGCCTGGCGCTGCTGGCCAATCTTTCGGCCCACGATCTGGGTTATCTTTCGGTCGGAGGCGTGATTCAACGCACCCGGGATACCTTCTCCACCTTGGACCGGCTGGAACGCCATCGCGGACATTTCTTCAACTGGTACGAGACCCGCACGCTGCGGACACTGCTCCCGCCCTACGTCTCCAGCGTCGACAGCGGGAATCTTGCCGGCCACCTGCTGACTCTCGGCGCCGGCTTGCGCGAATTGACAGACGAACCGATTCACACCGCCCAAGTTTTCGTCGGCTTGCGGGACACGGTCGGCATTCTCCGGACGTTGGTTGGCGAGCATGCCGCGCTGGCACAGCTCGACGCCGAACTCCTGCAGGCCCCGGACGGACTGGTGGCGGCGCACGCCCTGCTGCAACGGGCAGCGACGGAGGCCAATGGAATCGAGGCATCGCTGTTGGGGCGACCCGGCGAAATCTCGTTGTGGACTGGAACGCTCCGGGTTCCGCCGTATGGAACGATCATCGTCGACCTGGCCCTGGGCGTTGCCGACACCCGGGAGTCGGCGCTCGCGTTGATCGAGAAATACCGGGGCGCCCGCATGGCCGACCGGGTGTTCGATCTCGCCTGGACCCACAGCCAGGTGACCCTGCACCAGCTCAACGTCACCGAAACTGAGGCCCAACTTTACGGGCGTCTGGCAGGCGCGTTGATCTACGCCGACCCCGCCCGTCGTGCCAATCCGGGCATCCTGATCAGCAATCGTCGGGGTCAGAACGGGCTGTGGAGCTATGGCATCTCCGGCGACGTTCCGATCATTCTCCTGCGCATCAGCGATTCGGAAAAGATCGCCATCGTCCAGCAGTTGATCCAGGCGCATTCCTACTGGCGATTGAAGGGATTGATCGTCGATCTGGTCATTTTGACGGAGGACGTTTCGGTCTATCGCCAATCGCTTCACGACCAGATCACCGGCCGGATTTCATCGAGAGTCGAAGCACAACTGCTGGACAAACCGGGAGGAATCTTTGTCCGGCGTCTCGAACAGATTTCCAGTGTGGATCGCGTCCTTCTCCAGGCGGTGGCGCGCATCGTTCTTGACGATGAAAAAGGCACGCTGGCCGAGCAGGTGGAGCATCGAAGCGTTCTGGATCCGCTGATTCCGACCCTGCGGCCGAGTCGATTTCAATACGCCGATCCCGCACCACCGCTCCCGCCGCGCGAATTGATCTTCAACAACGGCCTGGGCGGGTTCACACGGGACGGCCACGAATACGTCATCACTCTGCAACGCGGCCAGACCACGCCCGCCCCCTGGGTCAATGTCCTCGCCAATCCAAACCTCGGGACCGTCGTCTCCGAGACCGGTGCCAGCTATACTTGGTTTGAGAACTCCCACGAGTTTCGACTCACGCCCTGGAGCAATGATCCGGTTCAGGACACGACCGGCGAAGCGTTCTACATTCGCGATGAGCGGACCGGTCAGTTCTGGTCGCCAACACCCGGGCCCGCGCGCGGGGTCACGCCCTATGTGATCCGTCATGGCTTCGGCTACACCGTGTTCGAACATACCGAGCACGGCATCGCCTCCGAGCTCTGGATTTACGTCGCCATGGACGCTCCGGTGAAGTTCGCGGTGTTGAAGCTGCGCAATCTCTCGGGACGCCCACGACGCCTGTCGGTCACCGGTTACTGGGAATGGGTTCTCGGCGATCTGCGCCACAAAAGCCTGCTGCACGTGCAGACCGAGGTGGATCTCAGAACCGGCGCGTTGCTGGCGCGCAATGATTACAACACCGAGTTTCCCGGGCGGATCGTGTTTCTGGATGTGAACGACGACTCCCGGACGCTCACGGGCGATCGCAAAGAATTCATCGGTCGAAACGGGACCCTCACCGATCCGGCCGCACTGAAGCGAACCCGTCTTTCGGGCAAGGTCGGAGCCGGGCTGGATCCCTGCGGCGCCCTCCAAATCGCGTTCAGCCTCGAACCCGGTCAGGAACGATCGACGGAGTTTCGGCTCGGAGTGGGACATTCGATACAGGAGGTCCAGAATCTCATCCGACGCTTTCGCCGCGTCGACGCCAGCCAGGCCACACTGGAGGGCGTCTGGAATTATTGGAATCGAACCCTGGGCTCGGTGAACGTGGATACGCCGGATCCCGCTGTGAATGTGATGGCTAACGGCTGGTTGTTGTATCAAACCCTGAGCTGCCGACTCTGGGGCCGGACCGGATTCTATCAGTCCGGCGGCGCGTTTGGATTCCGCGACCAGTTGCAGGACGTGATGGCACTGGTTCATGCGGAACCCGCCCTGACCCGCGAACACCTCCTCCGCGCCGCCGCCCACCAATACCGCGAGGGCGATGTCCTGCACTGGTGGCACCCACCCGCGGGCCGCGGCGTGCGCACTCATTTCTCCGACGACTTCCTGTGGCTCCCATACGCCACCTGCCGTTACGTCGCCTGCGTGGCTGATACTGGAGTGCTCGATGAGACCGTACCGTTCCTCGAAGGCCGGCCGGTCAAGCTCTCGGAAGAGGCCTATTACGACCTTCCGAACCGATCAGAGGAATCAGCAACCCTGTATCAACATTGCGTCCGGGCGATCGAACACGGGCTCCGGTTTGGCGAACACGGACTCCCTCTGATCGGCTGCGGCGATTGGAACGACGGGATGAATCGCGTCGGGAATCAAGGACGCGGTGAAAGCGTCTGGCTCGCCTTCTTCCTCTACGACGTGCTCAACCAGTTCGCCGGTCTGGCACGGGCCCACAACGATCCCGGCTTTGCCGATCGATGCCTGACCGAAGCTCGCCAGCTCCAGGCGAACATTGAACGGCAGGCGTGGGATGGCGAGTGGTACCGTCGCGCGTTTTTCGACAACGGTGAACCACTCGGTTCGCGGTCCAATCCCGAATGCCAAATTGATTCCCTGCCCCAAAGCTGGTCGGTGATCAGCGGTGCCGGCGAACCGCACCGGTCGCAGCAGGCCATGCAATCGGTCGACCGTCGGCTGGTTCGCCGGGACTCCGGATTGGTTCAGTTGTTTGACCCGCCCTTCGACACCTCGACACTCAATCCCGGTTACATCAAGGGCTACATTCCCGGCGTGCGCGAAAACGGCGGTCAATACACCCACGGCGCGGTCTGGGCCGCCATGGCCTTCGCGCTGCTCGGCGATTCGGAACGCGCCTGGGAACTGTTCACACTCCTCAATCCCATTCATCACGGCGGATCTCCCGAAGCCATCGCCGTCTACAAGGTGGAACCGTACGTCGTGGCAGCAGATGTCTATGCCGTGGCGCCCCACGTGGGTCGGGGTGGATGGACTTGGTACACGGGGTCTGCGGGATGGATGTACCGGTTGCTGATCGAAACACTTCTGGGCGTCAACATAGAGGGCGACCAATTGCGCCTCACGCCGAGGCCACCAGCACTCTGGAAGAGTTACAAGGTTCATTACCGCTATCGAAGCACGGTCTATCACATCACCATCAACCGGGTGTCTGCCGATGCGATCACCGCAAACTCACTCATCCTCGATGGCAAACCCCTGTCCTCGGCGACGATTCCCCTCGCCGACGATCACCGTGAGCATTCTGTCACATTGAACATTTCAGATCCGGCGGATGCGGATGAATCGACGACGGGCTGACATCCGGAGGATCTCCCCGCGGGAACGGGACTCACCGGGGCACCGTGGTGTTGCGAATCAGAGTTGGAGGAACACCGCCCGGAGCGGTCTTCACCGGCGGACCTCTCAACGATTGCAACTGGGGTTCGGAGCCGAAGAAAAGGTTTTCCGGGAATTGTTTGTACCGGAGGATTCCGTTGAGGATTTCCGCGCCCATGTAGGAGTTGGCGGACCAGCCGGCGAGGTATTGGAGTCGCAGATTGCGGTCGTTGTTGATCTGGGCATCGGTCATCCAGGGCTGGAGATCACGGGCCTGGCCCGCGTAGGTCTGCAGAAGATCGAGCCCCAGTGGGAACCCGGCTTCGGCGAGGGAGCGTTTGACCGCAGCGTGGTCCGGTCGATCCAGTCGTGCTTGCAATGCGCCGACATCAATCCGGGTCGGCTCGACCTGGGCCAGGAGTACCGCGTCGTACCCTTCCCCCTCGTTCTCGTTGCTCCACAGTGTTCCGTTCGGAAACACCTTGAAGAAGGTCGCCACCAGGCTCCGAACCGTCTCCGGATTGCTCTCGTACAAGGGGAGCCAGAGACTCATCACCCCGCCGGGCTTCAGGTGGGCCTTGCAGAGTTCATAGTACTCCACGGTGTTCAGGGCGGCGCATCCCTTGACCCAGGGATCGATGGGATCCGAGGTGATGATGTCGAACATCTCGTGGGTGGTGCGAATGAAATGACGACCGTCGTCGATGACGACCCGGGTGCGCGGATCGTCCACCACGTTGTGGTTTTCCTTCGCAAACATCGGCGCCACCCGCGTCGGGACGAGGGGTTCAATATCGCAGATGACGATGTGTTTCGTCTCCGGGTGGGTCACAAAGGTTCCCGCCGTGACGCCCGCGCCGCAGGCGACGACCAGGATCGATTCCGGCTTTTGATGCACCAGTGCGGACAGATGACCGAGCATGCGTTGCAATCGCATGTCCCGCGAATCGCTGGAGGCCTGCACCTTGCCTGCCGAATGAAAACTGCGGACCCCCGAGGTCCACTGGGTCACGGCAATGGTGCCGTTCAAGCCTTCGCCGACATAGGTGCAATAGATGTCGGGATTGGTTCCGCCGACCGGAACCTTTTCCGCCGCCACAATTCCAGGTGCCAAACGAGTGCCGTAGGTGGCGAGGAAACGGCCATAGGCGGCCAAACCCCAGGGGACGGCCGGCAGAGTTCCTGTGATCACGAGCATCAACACCAGCAGCGCGAGGGCAGCACCCCGGCTTCCAAGCCGCCAATCGATCGGCGTCACCGGCGGAACCGTCCCGGCGATTACAACGGAATCAACGGCCGGTGTGCGCCGGGCTGGATAAAACAGGAGAACCGCCGCGGCCGCGGAAATACCGACCAGGCATTGCTGCGCCGCGCGGGTTCCAAAGTTGGGCACCAACCACAGACTGAAGATCAGGGCACCGAGGATGGCCCCCATCGTGTTCGCCGCATACAACCCGCCGACCAACCGGCCCGGGTCCTGCCTGCGGGCTGCCACCGCCGCAAGCGCCAGGGGAAAGCTGGCTCCCCAAAGAATCGCCGCGGGCAGCACGGCCCACAGTCCACGGGCCAGATCGAGCTGGAAGGTGAACCAGGGACTCAACGCCAGTGACGGATTGATCGGCCAGTACGGGAGGGAATGGGCGATCATGGTCGCGGTCCAGGCGATCGCGAGCATCAGAAGCAGTTGGCAAATGCCGAGCGCCCGCCGGGGCCGATCCACCGTTCGCGCCAGAAAAGACCCCACGGTGCTTCCAAGTCCTAGTCCGATCAGAAAAACGCCGAGGATGATGGAAAATGTGTAGACCGTTCCGCCCATGACGAGCGAGAGAAGCCGCGTCCACACCACCTCGGCCCCCAGCGCCGCCATTCCTGAAAATCCGATGGCCCAATGAACGCCGCGTGCGCTTTGGTCCGCGGCGTCAACGTCCGAGTCACTGCAAGCACAATTCGCCGGCGCTGGATTCACCAACGGGTTTGGGCGGGATTTCCAATCATCCCTTGAGGCCAGGACCAACGCCATCCCCGCCACGAACAGGTTGATGCCCGCCGCCACGTAGGTCGCGGTCGCCATGTCGTACACCCGCAGGAGATAAAAACCGGTGAGCAGGCATCCGCCGACGGCACCCAGAATATTTCCCCCGTAGAAAAATCCGAGCCACGACACTCCGCTTCGGGTCGTTTCAATCCAACGGGCCATCGCGGGAAGGGTCGCACCCATCAGCACCGTCGGAGGCAGAAGGCACAAGGCGGCCATCGACCCACGGAGCAGGACGCCGTTGAAACCACCGGTGGCATGGGCGGTGTAGAAATTAGAAAGCCCCGGCACGATCGACGGAATGAGAACGCCAATGACCGCGATGCCGATTTCCAACGCGGCATAGACCCGCAGAGGTTGGCAACGGGCGGAAACGAGTCGTGGCAACAGCAGGCCGCCCAGACCCATCCCTCCCATGAACAATCCGAGCACCAATCCCAACGAAACCGTCGTCAAGCCAATCACCAACTGAAGCAACTGGAACCAGACGATTTCATAAATCAACGCCGCACAACCGCTACCAAAAAACAACAGCAGCAGCACGGCATGCGGTGGATGGGACGACAACAACGGGGCTGTTGACGATGATCGCGAGGCTGTAATGCTCCTGGGTGACCCGGCCCATGCCACAGCGGTTACAGGCAACCGCGATGGCGGCGTCTGGCACGCCCGCCACACCGGTCCGCCCCATTTCGCCTGCCATTGGCCACTGTTGAGACTCCTAATCACGAATCGTCGGCCAGCCTGCGCCGGTACCACAACCCTCAGCCCTTCAGCGACCCCATGAACTTCGATCGTTCCCTAGCGTGGCTGGCACGTCTCGCCGTCATTTCCGCCAGTGTCCTCACCCTTCAGGCGGCGCCTCAAAGCATCGCCCGAGTCTGGGATGAACGGGCACTGGCCGCCATTCGGGTCGATACCCCCCATCCGCCGGCGCAGGCGCGCAATCTGTTCAGCCTCTCGGTCTGCATGTACGACTCCTGGGCGGCGTACGATCCCACCGCGGTCGGCTTCATCTACCACGCGAAACATACCGCCACCGACGTGGCGGCCGCGCGACGCGAGGCGATTAGTTACGCTGCCTACCGGATCCTGAAGGAACGGCATTTTTATTCCAAGACCTCCACCAACACGCTGATTGCCGACGACGCGCTGATGGCATCGCTGCTCTTCGACACCAACAATGTCTCGCGGGACACCACCACTCCGGCCGGTGTGGGAAACACGGTCTATGACGTGGTTTCGAACTGGTTCATCAACGACGGTGCCCGGCAGACCAACGGAACCCCGGCGACGCCATATCCGGACTATCCCCAGGGCCAGGGCGGCTACGTCTTCACCAATGACCCGCTCCCGGCCGGGGTTGAGGGCATCGTGGTCAAGGACGTCAACCACTGGCAACGCCTCCAGATCGTCAATGCCGTCGATCAAAACGGATTTCCGCAGGGGCCGATTCAAGGGTATCTCGGTGCGCAATGGCTCGGAGTGCGTCCGTTCGCCCTTTCCCGCATTGATCCGACGCTACCCTGGGTCGACCCGGGTGGACCGCCCCGGTTTGGCGGAGCGACCCATGCCCAGTTCATTCAGGAACTGGTGGAAGTGATCCGCGCCAGCAGTCAGCTCACTCCCGACGACGGTGTGACGTTGGACATCTCGCCCGGCACGATGGGTGACAACAGTCTCACGGCGAATGACGGCCATGGGCATCCGTTGAATCCCGCCACGGGTCAACCGTACGCCGCCAACGTTGTCAAACGCGGCGATTTTGCCCGGGTGCTCTCCGAATTCTGGGCCGATGGCCCCAGTTCCGAGACCCCTCCGGGTCATTGGAATGTGCTGGCCAACGGTGTAGCGGATCATCCGTTGACCGTGAAAAAGATCGGTGGCGTCGGTCCGGTGGTTGACGATTTGGAGTGGGACGTGAAGGTCTATTTCGCAGTCAATGCGGCCGTCCACGAGGCCGGTTGCGCCGCGTGGTCACTCAAGCGCTACTACGACGGTTGGCGGCCGCTTTCCGCGATCCGCTATGTGGGATCGTTGGGACAGTCGAGCGATCCAAAGGCGGCGTCGTACAACACCAACGGCCTTCCCCTGATCCCAGGTTTGATTGAATTGGTCACCCCGACCACCGCGGCAACAGGCGGACGTCACGCCGGTCTGACCCCGGGCGTGATCGCCCTCCTTTCGTGGCCGGGACAACCCGCGACTCCGGCGACGACCTACCAGGGTGTCCGATGGGCCCCCGCCGACAGTTGGATCACCTATCAAAAGACGAACTTCGTCACGCCCGCCTTCCCGGGTTATGTCTCGGGCCACAGCGCCTTCAGCCGTTCCGCCGCCGAAGTCCTGGCAGCCATCACGGGTTCGATCTATTTCCCCGGCGGCATCGGCACCTACGATGCTCCGGCGAACGCCAAGCTGGTGAACGAAATGGGACCCAGCCAGACGATCCAATTGCAATGGGCCACCTACTTCGACGCGGCCGATCTCGCGGGACAGTCCCGCATCTATGGCGGCATTCATCCTCCGGTGGACAACTTCGCCGGCCGCCAGGTCGGTTCGTTCGCCGGAAAGGGAGTCTGGGAGGCGGCGCGGAAGTATTTTGACGGAACGATCACCAGTTCGCCCTCGTTGCTCGCCATCAACAAAAAGGCGGGGGGAACCGAGATTCGATACCAGACATTGCGCGGCCTGTACTACAAGCTGCAGTCGAGTCCCTCCATCGGCCAGGCGTTTAACGATGAGCCGGGTGGATTCATCCTGGCGGTCGACTCGTCGTCGCTGCTGAGCGTTCCCAATCCGACTGGAACCGCGAAATTCTATCGCGCAGTCAGCTCGCCGACGCCGTAGGTCGATTGCCGGTCATGGTCACGACAGCGGTCAACCACGGTGGAATCGGCGGACCTCCGGGATCGCCGTGGCGCGGATTACGCGGCCGGTGCAGCGCGTGGAAGCTGCACTGGCTGTTGCGCCTCGGTGTGGCGATGGAATTCATCGGGCACGGTGCCTGCGGCATCCACACCAAGGCGGCCTGGCTCCCTTTCTTTCGGTTGTTTTCGATTCCCGATTCAACGGCCTGGAGCCTGATGCCGGTGGTGGGTTCGATGGATGTCGGGCTGGGGTTGATGACCCTCCTGGCACCACGCCGTGCGCTGCTGGTCTACATGGCGGTCTGGGGCTGCTTCACGGCGCTGCTGCGACCGGCGTCAGGCGACAGCGGATGGGAATTCCTCGAGCGTTCCTACAACTACGGCGTGCCGCTCGCGTTGCTGATGCTGCACGGAATCAGCCGGAACCGATCCCAATGGTGGATGCCGCTTTCGCCAACCACCGAGGTCTCCTGTGAACGGCTGAAGCAGATGAGTGTGGCACTGAGATTGGTGGTGGCGTTCATGCTGGTCGGTCACGGTGGTTTCGGCGCGTTCATGGCCAAGGCGAACCTTCTCGAATTCTACCGGGCGGCCGGCCTCGGAAGTGCGGGCCTTCCCCTGGAAACGCTCCGGTCGGCGATCGGATTCTTCGAGATCGGACTGGGCCTGGCCGCTCTTCGCATCACGGCGCCTCTGTTTCTGATGTTCGTCTTCGGCTGGAAACTGGCGTCGGAGCTTTTGTATCCGATCTCCGGTGCCAGCATGGCCTGCTGGGAGGTCATCGAGCGCGGCGGCAGTTATGTGGCACCGCTGGCGCTGTTGTATACGGCGCGGGCGTTCGAGCCGGGGTCTCAACCGAAACCCGCCACCGTCGGCAACGATTCGACGGCTCGAAGGTGACATCCTCCCGAACCGCAACTAGCCTCGACAACCCGTCACGATCCCGACTTCATGTGGGTTTGGAGGTTCCAGAATCGGTTTCCGGTGCCTCACTGAAGTTGCGACGAAACGACGACCCCACCAACACCATGGCCTCAGACCCGTTTTCCAACCGTCGCCTTGCCGCGTGGATGCTGGCCGGATTGACCCTCTCCCTCCCGTCACCAAACGCCGTGGCGCAGGGCTGCATCGCCTCGCGCGGCACCGGAATGACTCCCGGGCATTGTGATGTTCACGGTTCGGGCGAGGAATCCCACGCGACGGGCGCGGGCTGGCAGGCGACGGTCGGCTACCGATGGTTGCATTCGGACCGCATGTTCTCCGGAGATGTCGAGCAGACCCAGCGACAGGCGGAAGGGAGCCAGGAAATCAACGATTCCAACTTTGTCGATCTGGGGATCACCTATGTTTTTAACCCTCGGTTCAGTCTGACCGGGACCCTGCCGTTCTCGGTGCAGGACCGGTCCCAGGTGGTCCGGGCGGTCAACCTTCAGCGCACGATTCTGGGACGGTTCCACACCAGCTCCGCTGGTCTCGGCGACGCGCGGGTTGAGGGCAATGCCTGGATTCTGAATCCCGAAACCCACATGAACGGCAATGTTTTGCTGGGATTGGGCGTTGCCGCACCGACGGGCGATCGCGACGTGCAGGATAACTTCAAGATTCCTTCCGGCTTGAACCCAAAAACCCAGGTTCACGCGGTCGATCAATCCATCCAGCTCGGAAACGGCGGCTGGGGAATCACTCTGGATTTGTACGCCTACCGGCAGTTGATCCCCCGGTTGAACGCCTTCCTCAACGCCTCCTACACGCTGACGCCCGACGAGAAGTATTCGCCGACGGCGAGCCTGGTCGGTGATTATTCGATTGCCGACAGCTACCTGGCGCGCGGTGGCTTCGAGTTTGTGTTGTGGCCGCGCTACTCGGTGGTGCTCAGTCTGGGTGGCCGAATCGACGGCGTACCCATTCACGATTTCGTGGGCGGCAGCGAAGGGTTTCGGCGGCCGGGTTATTCCGTTTCGATCGAACCGGGAATCAATGTCATGACGAAGGGGTGGACCGTTTCGGTGAACACCCCGATCGCCCTTTACCGAAACCGCCAGCAGAGCCTTTCGGAACAGGCCGCCGGCATCGCCCCGATCGCCGCCGGATTTGCCGACCTGATCGTTACCTGCAGCATTTCCAAGCGGTTTTGATTCTCCCGTTGCCGTCGGGTCACCGCGCTTGGATCAATTCGGTTCCTTGACGGTCAGGGTGTGTCGGCCAGGAGGGATGGCGACCTTTTGAAGCAAGCCCCGGGGCCAGCGGATTTCCAGTTCGAATGGAACCGGCCCGGAACCGAACCCGAAGGTGACCGGCAACTCCGATTGCGACAGATAGCTCCGCGTCGGCATCACCTGGGCCTGCCACAATCGCGATGGGCCGCGCAGCGTCAATCGAGCCCCGATGGCGTCGCGATTACTACGAGTGCCGATCAATTTGATCCGAAGCCAGGAGTGGCCAGTCTTCTGGTCGTTCCGCAGCAACCGCGGTGCACCGCCGACTTGGGTGAGCAACACGTCGAGATCGCCGTCGCCGTCGATGTCGGCATAGGCGGCCCCGCGGCCCACAATGGGTTGAAACAGGTCGGGGCCACTTTGCTCGGCGTTGACCGGTGTGAACGTGGAGGTCTGATGCGGTCCGCCGTTCCAGAACAATTGGGCCGGCTGAAGGTAGGTCTGTTGCCTGCCGAGGGAACCGATGCCGGAATCCAGATGCCCATTGGCGGTCAGCAGATCCGGCCAGCCATCGAGATCGTAGTCGAAGAAGAACAGACCGAACTTCAGAAAGGCCCGGCTCGCGGGTCCAATGGCTTCGACCGGGGCCTCATCGGTGAATTCCAGCGACCGCGGTCTGGCCACATAGAAGCCATTCATTTCATTGGCGAAATTGGCGATCGCGACCCCGAGCGAAGCATCATCCCGGAACCACGCGGTATCGACGCCCATCGCACCGCGGACGTTTCCAAACCCGTCGTAGGCCAGTCCCGAAGCCGCGCCGATTTCCCGGAAGGTGCCGTTCCGCTCATTGTGAAACACCAGGTTGGGCGTCGTGTCGTTGGCGACAATCAGGTCGATCCAGCCATCCTCGTCGAGATCCACCGGGGCGACTCCCAATGCCTTCGCCGCGGGTTTCCCGGTGCGCGCATCATTGATCCGCAATCCTGCCGCCGCGGACACCTCGGAGAAATGTCCGTTGCCATCATTCCGGTACAACAGCGGATGACTGCCCTCGAAATGGAATGGAGGTCCGTAATGACGTCCCCTGCCCTCCACAACGGGATTCACCGCGAGATCAATGGCCCGCGTCCATTGGACATAGTTGCAGACGAACAGATCGAGGAGTCCGTCGTTGTTGAAATCAATCCATCCGCAACTGGTGCTCCACTGGCCGTCCGCGGACCGCATCCCGGCGGCAGCGGTCACGTCCTTGAAATGGCCCCGTCCCTCGTTTTGAAAGAGGTGATTCTCCCCCACGCCGCTGACGAAGATGTCCGGAAGGCCGTCATTGTCGAAATCGCCGATCGCCACACCCATTCCGTAAAAACTCACGTCGAGCCCCGAACCGGCCGTGACATCGCGGAAATGGCCGGTTCCATCGTTCTCGTAGAGTTTCATCGTCGGTTTCGGTCCTCCCGACGGACCGGAGTGCGGCCAGGGACAGGAGTTGATCAACAGGATGTCCTGGTCGCCATCGGCGTCAAAATCGAGGAAGGCGCACCCGCCACCCATGGTTTCTGGCAGCAATTTTTCGCCGGTTGCACCATTGACGTGCGTAAACGAGATGCCCGCGAGCTTCGAAATCTCGGTGAAACGGACCTGCGGAGGATGTGGCGGGGTCAAAATCGTAACACCAGGTGGCACGGCAATTGCCGTCGACGGAACGATCATCACCAATAACCGCAGGAACAACACGACGATTGCCGATCGAAACGGGACAGATGGGTTCGGTGACGACACCGGTCGGGTTTCCATAGGGATGAACCGGACCGTTGCAGGCCGCTATCGCGGGTCAAGACAGCAATAATCCAAATGCAACAGGATCCCCCACACGGAAATGGCATTTCGCCATGGCATCACGGCGACTGGCCACCAATCCGCATCGTCGCAACGCAATGAATGTTAAACAGATCGCCGCGTCGGTTGCACCGGCCGAAGCGACGGCCAACGAATACATGCGATTTCTTCCCCACTGGATCCAGTTTGCGAGCGCACGGCGAACGTTCGCCGCACTAATCCTGCTCTGTCCCACCTCTTGGCCGCTTCGCGCCGAGGGTGTCATCCCGCCCGACCCGTCCCCGGCCGGCCCGTCAGCAGATCCCTACTGCATGGTGACGGGTGAGGCGCTCAAGTACATGTCTCCGGGGACTCGGAAAATGGCCTCGTTGCTCGAACAAATCGCCCGCAGTTCGGATCCGCAACCCAACACGTTTCTCAATCATCAGCGCGCGGAGATGATGCGGGCGAAACTGACCCTGGCCACCAACGCCAGTCAGGCGATCCTGATCCGCGCGCAAATCGCCCGTGAACTCCTGAACGCCGGTGAAACCCGGGCGGCGCTGACTGAATTCCAACAGGTCGAGCGCGAACTCAAGGCGGATCCACTGGCTCTGGGAGCACGTTTTCTCGCGGATGTTCGCGAAACCCGGGCGATTGGCTACCTGCGCCTGGGTGAACAGGAGAACTGCCTGACCAACCACAGCGCCGAATCGTGCATCCTGCCGATCCGGGGTGGCGGCGTTCACACCATTCAACGCGGTGCGCGGATGGCGATCCGCATTCTCGAGGAACAGCTCCGGGAGCTTCCCAACGATCTCAAGGGTGGCTGGTTGTTGAACGTCGCCTACATGACCGTCGGCGAGTATCCCGACAAAGTGCCGAAGCCGTGGCTGATTCCTCCGTCCGCCTTCGAATCGGAGTACGACATCAAGCGGTTTCCCGACATTGCCGGGAATCTGGGAATCGACACCAACGACCGTGCCGGAGGCGTCATCATCGAGGATTTTGACGGCGACGGGTACCTGGACATCATGACCTCCGACTGGTCGTTGCGCGGTGCCATGCATTTGTTCCACAACAACGCGGACGGCACGTTCACCGATCGCACGGTGGAGGCGGGACTTTCGGGGCTGGTGGGTGGATTGAACATCATCCAGGGCGACTACAACAACGACGGCCGACCCGATGTCCTCGTGTTGCGGGGTGCGTGGCTGTTTGAGGCCGGACATCATCCGGACTCGCTGTTGCGCAACGACGGCAATGGACACTTCACCGATGTGACGGAAGAGGCCGGGCTGCTGGCGTTCCATTCCAACCAGACCGCGGTGTGGCTCGACTACGATGGCGACGGCTGGCTCGACCTTTACTTCGGTTACGAGTCCTACGGCGACGACATCCACCCCTGCGAGCTCTACCACAACAACCATGACGGCACCTTTACCGAATGCGCCGCCGCGGCGGGGATTGCAGCAGTCGGCTACGTGAAGGGCGTCGTGACCGGAGATTTCAACAACGACGGCCGGCCCGACCTTTATCTGTCGCGAAGGGGTCAGCCCAACATCCTCTTTCGAAACGACGGTCCCCGCGGAACCAACGCCGCTGGGAAGGTCGACTGGAAGTTCACCAACGTCAGCATCGAAGCGGGCGTGACGGAACCGATCGCCAGCTTTCCGACCTGGTTCTTCGACTACGACAACGACGGATGGGAGGATCTTTTTGTCGGAGGTTACGCAATCAAGGATGTCGGTGATGTCGCCGCCGATTACCTCGGCCTGCCGACCACCGCGGAACGGCCCAGGCTCTACCACAACAACCATGACGGCACCTTCACCGACGTGACCAAGGAACAGCATTTGTACCACGTCATTCCGGCGATGGGGGCCAACTATGGCGACTTCGACAACGACGGCTGGTTGGACATGTACCTTGGAACCGGCGATCCCAGTCTGGCCACTCTCACTCCGAATCGCGCCTTCCGGAACGCGGAAGGAGCCGTGTTTCAGGACGTGACCACTTCGGGCGGATTCGGCCATCTCCAGAAGGGGCACGCGGTTTCGTTCGGCGACCTCGACAACGACGGCGATCAGGACATCTATCATTCGCTGGGCGGCGCGTACGAGGGCGATGTCTACCAAAACGTCCTGTTCGAGAATCCCGGCCACGGCAATCACTGGGTCACCCTCAAACTGGAGGGCGTCGCCTCCAACCGCGTCGCTCTCGGTGCCCGGATCAAGGTGGTGGTGCAAACGGCAAAGGGGGAACGATCCATCTACAAAACCGTCAGCACCGGCGGCAGTTTCGGGGCGAATCCGCTGCGCCAGGAGATCGGCCTGGGCCAGGCGAGCGAAATCCGGAGAGTGGAGATTTTCTGGCCCGTCACCGGCAAGACACAGGTGATTCCCTCGCTGGCGATGGACCGGTTCTATCGGATCCGCGAGGGTGATGCGGAAGCTCACCTCTGGGACCTGAAGACGTTCAAGTTCTCGAAGGGTCCGTACAAGGGAACCGGCGGCAATCACGCCCTGATGAAGTGAACGCCTTCCGTCGGTCGGAATTCGCACGATCCTGTTCCGCCTCGTTCCTCATTCTCGCGCTCATGATCGGAGCGTTGGCCGCGGGGGTGAGCGGATGTTCACACCAAAACCCCGGCCCGTCACCGCAGGCGCGGGGAGGTGCCGCCGTCCGGACCTTCGACGTCCGCGGCGTGGTGGTTGAAGTCGGATTCGACCGCCGAACGGCCACCATTCGTCACGACGCGATTCCGGGTTACATGCCGGCGATGACGATGGAGTTCACGGTGGTGGATTCACGGGAGCTCGAGCGGATTGCCGCCGGCGATACTATCCGGTTCAAGCTGGTCGTCCATGAGCAGTCCCATTGGATCGAATCCCTCCGCATCCTCGCGGCCGCGCCAGCCAACGGCTCGCCGGAACTCCTTCGCGATCCGATCGTCTCAACTCCCGCCCTGAAACCAGGAGACCCGATGCCCGACGTTGTGCTGTCGGACGAGCTGGGACGAAGCATCCGGCTCTCGGATTTCCACGGAAAAGCCCTGGCGTTCACCTTTGTTTTCAGCCGCTGTCCACTGCCGGAGTTCTGTCCGAGAATGTCCCGAAGCTTCCAAACGGCGCGATCGATTCTGGAATCGCGAAACGGGAAACCGATCCCATGGCAGTTCCTTTCAATTTCCTTCGATCCCGAGTTCGACAAACCCGCCGTCCTGCGCCGTTACGCGCGATCCTACCGGGGCGAAAACACGAATCAGTGGCTATTCGCTTCGGTGTCCACCAACGCCCTTCCGGTGCTGTCGCGACAACTCGATCTGTCCATCAACCGGGATCAAGGGTCCTTCTCTCACAATCTGCGAACGGTGGTTTTGGATCCCGCCGGCCGGATTCACACCCTGTTCGCCGGCAACCAATGGACCGCTCAACAGCTCGCCGAGAGTCTTGTGGATGCGGCCCAGGCGGCACCCCGTTGAAGCATTCGGTTCCGGTTGATCCTGTTTGAAGCTTCGGAAAGTTCCCGTCACAAACTCTTCGCCGGATTGTTTGAAAACGTTCCGTTGCCGGGCCACGCTGCCGGGGTGCCTTCCATTTCCCTCTTTCGACGGGCCGGCATTTTTCGGCACCTCGCGTGCATCGCCCTTCACGGTGTCCTGGGTGCCCTGATTCTGGTCGCCGCTCCGGCGCCCCAGCCCAGGGACGCCACCGAGCTCTACATCGCGACCAACATCTGGTCGATTCATCTGACCTTTTCGCCGGATCAATGGGCCGCCATCGAACCCGTCGACAACGGGAATGGCATGTTTGGCGGCCCCAGAGGTCAACGGGGGCCCGGTGGCGGGAACCGATTCGGACTGTCCGTGCTCGTTGCCCCGGGTTTTCTCACCGGAGGCGATCAGGATGGCGACGGCAAGCTCTCCCGTGCGGAATTCACGGCGTTGGGTGAGAAATGGTTCACGGCCTGGGACACGAACAAGACGGGTCGGTTGTCGGTCGAACAGTTGCGGAGCGGGTTGAACGCCGCACTGACCCCGCCGGGTGGCGGTGGTCCGTTCGGAGGGCGCGCACTCCAGGGTGCCGAAGGAAAACGCAACGGCGTCGCTTCGATGGCCGGAATCGAATTCAACTACGTCCACGCCGACCTCGATTTCAACGGGCAGCAGTTCAAGGACGTTGCCGTCCGCTATAAGGGCAACGGCACCTTCATGGAGGCGCGGCGATCGCTCAAACGGTCCCTCAAGGTCGAATTGGACAAATACGTGAAGGGCCGGAGCGTCGGTGGGGTCACCACCCTCAATCTCCACAACAACATCACCGACGTGACGGAGATGAACGAGCCGATGGCTCACCGGTTGTTCCGCGATGCCCGGGTTCCCGCGCCGCGAACGGCTTATTCCCGCGTGTACGTCACAGTCCCGGGAAAGTTCAATCACCAGTACTTCGGCCTGTATTCGCTCGTGGAGGACATCGGAAAGGGCTTTGCCGAGGCGAATTTTGGATCGCGGGAGGGCGCGATCTTCAAACCGGTGACGCCGTCATTGTTTTCCGACCTCGGCAACGACTGGGCCCGATACAAGCAGACCTACGATCCCAAGGGCCAGGTTTCCACCAACGATACCCAGCGGGTGATTGAATGCGCCAAGTTCGTCTCCCATTCCACAGACGCCGAGTTTGCGGCCCGCCTCGGTGACTTCATCGATCTTCAGGAATTTGCGCGCTACCTGGCCATCGTGACCTATGTCGCCGACATCGATGGGATCATGGGACCGGGCCAGAATTTCTATCTGCATCTCGATGCCAAGACGCGGCGTTTTTCGTTTATTGCCTGGGATCAGGACCATTCCTGGGGGCAATTCCCCGGGCGCGGCTCGCAGGAACAGCGAGAGAATCTCAGCATCCTTCACGCCTGGCAGGGCAACAACCCCTTCCTGGAACGGGTCATGAAGGTCGAAGGATTTCGAAAACAATACCTGGCGGTGGTGGCGGAGTTCAGCCGGACGCTGTTCCAACCCGCGCGGTTCGATCTGCAGGTCGACAGCCTGGCGGCGGTCATTCGGCCAGCCATCATCGAGGAATCGCCCGACAAGGCCGCCCGTTTCGATCAGGCGGTGGCCGGCAATGTGGTGGAGCGTGGCGATTCGTTCGGCGGACGGGGCGGGTTCGGCGGAGCCACCAAGCCCATCAAGCCGTTCGTTCGAATTCGCTCGCAATCAATCAGCGATCAACTCGCTGGAAAGGCGCCCGGCATGCGCTTCGATGAAGGCGGCCCGGGACGCGGCGGCCGTCGCGGCGGACCGGGCGATTTTCTCGGGCAGATCTTTCTGGGAGCGCTGGACGCCGACCATGACGGGAGCGTTTCACACGATGAGTTCACCCGTGGATTCACCAAATGGTTCGGTGCCTGGAGCCCGGACGGCCTGATGACCGATGAACAATTACGAGCGGGAATCGATCGCGACCTGGTGCCCCGTTTCGATGGATCACCCCCGGGCCGGGGACCCGAATAGCTGGCTTTGCGGAACCAGCACTCACGTCGACCTGAGGAATCCAATGAACGTCATCCACCGGCTTCTCAACTTCAGTCGGGCTCTTGGCGTCGCCGCGTTGCTCGGACTCACGGCGACGGGTCCGCTCGCCGCCACCAATTGGGAACCGCGGATCGCCATCCAATCGTGGACCTTGCGGAGCCTGACCTTTGACCAAGCCGTCGAGTTCACCGCGCAACATGGAATCCACGAGATTCATCTCAGCGTTCACCTCAATCCCAAAGCGTCGCGGGAGGAGATCCTCCGGAAAAAAGCGGCCCTGGAAGCGAAGGGCCTGCACGTCTACAGCTTTGGAGTGGCGGACACCTCGCTCGACAAGGAGGAGAACCGGAAATTGTTCGAGTGCGCCCGACTCTTGAACATCCGACTGATCATCGTCGAACCAAAGGACTTCAAGATTTGGGACAACCTGGAGGAACTGGCCAGGGAATATGACATCCGGGTGGCCGTTCATAACCACGGCATCAAATCGCTCTACGGAAACCCCGCCGTGGTCCGCAACATTCTCAAGAATCGTGACCCGCACCTCGGAGTCTGTCTCGACGCCGGTTGGGTGACCGCCGCAGGGTTCGATGTGGCGAAGGTGTTTTCCGAATACGAAGGCCGGGTGTTCGATATCCATCTGAAGGACAAGCGGATTGAAAAAGTGAAGGAGGGCGATGACGTCGCGATCGATACGATGATCGGCGAGGGCCAGGCGAATCTGAAAGGATTGCTGGCCAAGCTGCGGGAGACCCGCTGGCCCGGTGTGTTGTCGATCGAAACCGACAGCCCCGAATTCGCCCGTAACCCAGGGCCATTCGTTGACGGCGCCGTGGCGTTCGTCCGAGGGCAGGTTGCCGCGAAGCCCGCTCCTTGATCGGTGATCGACACGACCCAATTTTCCTTTCGTTCATCGACACCGGCTTCAGAAAGTTGAATTTGCCTATGCGCCCCGCCTTGTTCCTGGCCGCCGCGGTTTTTCTGGCGTCCTGTTCCACCACGACCCGGAAGCCACTTCCTGCACCCGCGCCGGGCGACGCCGACTTTCCGACCGAGGCACCCAGCCCACGCCACGCTCAGAAGGTCGCGGAGGTGAAGAGCGGACACTACGATCTTGTTCTCATCGGCGACTCCATCACTCACACGGTTGGCGAGATGCCGGGAACGATCTACGAACCGCTGAAAGCCGTCTGGGAACGGCACTATGCCCCGCGCCACGCGATCAATCTTGGGCACAACGGATTTCGGACCGAGAACATCCTGTGGAACCTGCTCAACGGTGAGCTCGAATTCTCACCGTCGCCCAAGGTCGTGGTCCTGTTGATCGGCACCAACAACACGGATGATCGGAACTTCAAAACGGTCCATTCCGCAGAACAGATCGCCGACGGAACCCGGGCGATCGTCGACCTCATTCGGAGACGCCATCCTTCGACCAAAATCCTCGTTCTGCGAATCTTTCCACGGGGTGGCGACAGCCAACAGGGCGTGGCCGCCCGCGTGTTTCATGGAAGTCCACGCTGCGTGGAAACTTGCCGGCAGGCGGGTCAATTGACGTCCAAACTGGCCGATGGAAAACACGTCTTCTGGCTCGATGTGAATGCGGTGTTCCTCCGTCCGGACGGGTCCATCAATACCGATCTCATGCCCGATCTATTGCACCCAAATCTCGTCGGTGCGGAAGCCTGGGCCCAAGCGATCGAACCGACACTGTCCCGATTAATGGGCGACAAAATCCGTTGAGAGCCTGTCTGACGGTTCCGGCCGACCGGGTGGTTTACCGTTGCTTAACACTCTTGGTCCCGCGGACACATTTGTCCTTTACTGGTGGGATCCCCAATGGCCGTGGTCCGGTTGAGTATCGACAACATCTGTCGCCCTCAATCGCCAAACACCAACGGCCATGAAAACATTCTTTTTCCGGTTCACTCCGTCCCGTTTGGCATCGACCGATAAGGTATGCGGCTCTCTTGTGTTGGTATTCCTGATCACCTCGCTCGCCACCACTGCTCACGATCTCGGCGGCAGTTCGAGTCATCCGCACCCTGTCTCCTCCGACTCCGAATCGGCGCGCGACCTGTTGGTTCCAGCTTGGTTTCTGGCGCAATCGGAGCCCGCTCCAGGCCGCGGCGAGAGTTCTGGTCCAGGCCTCCGAACATTGAAGCCCGCGCAGGCGACGGCCTTCGAACCGTTCGCTCCCCGGGTGAAGGTTCGATGGGATGATCGCTATCTCTACATCGAAGACAACGGGCTTCCCGCGCATGGAATGATGGTCGGCATCACCGCCTGGCAGCAGCAGGTTCCCCTGCCCCAGGCGTATTTCGGCGACAACGCCTGGCGCGTTCCGCTGCATCCCGTCCCCGCATCACAACCCGCCTCGATCCGCGGCCGTTTTCTGCGCGGAGCCATCGCGATCGCCGTCAATGGCATTCCGATCTTCAACCCTCAAAACAATCGTGGAGAGATTTCCCAGGAAATAGGTGAACTCGATCAATGGGGCGGACATTGCGGTCGGGCCGACGACTATCACTACCACGCGGCACCCCTTCATTTACAGCACCTCGTTGGAAAGGGACAACCGATCGCCTTCGCCCTCGATGGCTATCCCATTCACGGCCTCACCGAACCGGACGGCTCCCAACCGCAATTGCTGGATGCCTTCAACGGCCATTCCACCGCGGCATTGGGATACCATTACCACGCCTCCACACACTATCCCTACGTCAACGGCGGATTCCACGGTGAGGTCACCGAGCGCGACGGCCAGGTGGATCCCCAACCCAGAGCCCAGCCCGTGCGGCAGGATCGTCCGCCGCTGCCCGGCGCGGTTCTCACCGGATTCAGCGCCAGACCGGACGACGGGGTCTTCAGCCTGAAGTTGAGTGTGAACGGGACATCCGCCGCCGTTAACTACGCCGCCACAGGCGATGGCGGATGGAAGTTTCAATACGTCGGGACTGATGGAAACGTTCGCGAGGAAGTGAACCGGCCCCGGGCAGGTGCCGGCTACGGGAGGCCTGGTAACCGGCCCGACGCTCGCCCACCGCGGGCGGATGAATCCCCGGGTGATCGACCCGGGGATTCAACACGGCCGGCGAAGACCTATCCCGATCCAGCCATCACCTATACCCCAAAGCACACAGGCTCCTTCGTCCTGCGCAGCCCGGCCGTCACGAATGGTGGTACCTTGCCGGTTGAATTCACCGGCGACGGGGAAAGTTCGACACTCCCCCTCGACTGGAGCGGCGCACCTGCGGGAACCCGAAGCTATGCGCTCATCCTGGATCACCGTGATCCCGAGGGAAACGCCAAGTGGTATTGGACCCTGTATAACATTCCGCCCGCCATTCGCAGCCTTCCAAAAAATGCGCGGGGTGTTGGCCTCTTTGGCAACAACAGCATCAACGGCCGCCTGGAATATGCGCCGCCCCACTCGAAGGGGCCGGGAGCCAAGACCTATGTGTTGACCGTCTATGCGCTGTCCGCGCCGCTGACCCTCTCTACCGACGCTTCGGCGGTGAACCGTGCGGTTCTGCTGACCGCCATCAAGGATCTCATTCTCGACAGCGCAGAGTTGAAGGTCGTCTACACCCGGTCCGGAGCCGAAAGGGATGAACCTCCCCGGAACGGTACGCGGCAGCCGTGAGAGACCGTCGGTGCAGATCCACTTCGCATCGGGACGATTCCGCGAGAAAGTGGTTCGACCTCGCACGGCGTGGTCGGTATGTGATCCCGTCATCAAGCCATGACCATGTACGCCTTCACCCATCGTGCGGTTCTGTTTCTTCTCTGCGCCGTCGTCGGAAACGCCGCCGAGCCCGCCCGCCGCTACCGGACCAATCAGATTGAAGGCTGGACGGTGCTGGTGAACCGAAACCTGGACACCTCGGAGCGCGCGGCAACCGATCACGCCTTCGAGCTCCTCCGGGCCCAGTTGCAGGAGATCGTCCGCGTTGTGCCAGCGCCGGCGGTCGCGCGCCTCCGTGAGGTTCGGTTGTGGTTTTCCCCGGAATACACCGGCGTCCCGCCGCGCGCCGAATATCATCCGGGCGCGGATTGGTTGCGCGAACACGGCCGGGATCCTGCGATGGCCAAGGGCGTGGAGTTCACCAACGTCCGCATCTTCGCCGCGGAAACCCGCAGGATGCCCAATTTCACCCTCCACGAACTGGCTCATTCATTTCACGACCGGGTTCTCCGGAACGGTTTTGAGAATCAACCCATTCGTCTCGTTTACGCGAAGGCCAAGGCCGGCGGTACCTACGACCGCGTGCAACGCCGGGACGCCGACGGCAACCTCCGATGGGATCGTGCCTATGCCATGACCGATCCGATGGAGTATTTCGCCGAGTCGACCGAGGCCTTCTTTTCGCGCAACGATTTCTTCCCCTTCGATCGCGCTGAACTGGAACGGCACGACCCGGAGATGGCGCGACTGCTGGTGGAACTTTGGGGCACGGGAAAGTAGTCCCCACGGGTTCGCGCGGATCCATTCCCGGCGACCATCGCCACCCGCGGTAGCTAGGTGGGGTTCCCGCCGAACCGGGTCCGTGGCAGGACCTGGGAGGCCACCGGGCGGGATTGAACCCGTCCGCTCACTCGGCTCACCGGGAGGTTCGCCCTACCGCGCCGGAATTCCGCATTCACGCGGTTCGGGGGCCACGTCCACTCGACTCGTCGCGAGTCTCATTGCACCAGGAATTGCAGAAAACAGGACACTGATTTCACAGATTCACACGGATTCGAAACATTCCGATCGGATTCAGTTCGTTCCGTCCATTCTGTCTCAATCAGTAAAATCGTGTCCTCTTGCGGCTTCTTTCAGATCGTTCCCGGTAGACGCCGTTCGTTTTCATCGCGCGATCAAGATCTCCGATTGCCGAAACGATCCCGCCACGGATAGCGTCACGGTCCGAGTTCATGTATCGCGGAATCCTCATCGCCCTGTTGCTCTACCCGGCAATCCGTCTCGGCGCCGCTGTAGCGGATCCCGGCGCGGTCTGGACCCGTAAAGTTCAGCCGCTCATCGATGTTTATTGCGTGAAATGTCACGGACCGCTGGAGAAAAAAAGCGGACTCGAGCTGGACCGCCCGGATGCGGTCTTGAAGGGCGGCGATGAGGGCCCGGTCGTGGTGCCGGGCGACCCGGCAAAAAGCCGGATTTACCTGTATCTCTCGCGGGAGTCGGATCCCCACATGCCGCCGAAGAAGCAGTTGAGCGAGGTCGAACGGGAATCATTTCGGGAATGGATCGCTGCGATGGCCGCCGTACCTGCCAAAACCACGGCACCCACCCCAACGCACCGTTCCTTTGCCTCCATCCCCGAGGCGATTGACACTCTGGTTGCCGAGGGCTGGAAACGACGCGATCTCACCCCCGCCCACGAGATCGACGAGCGCACCTGGTGCCGTCGTGTTTATCTCGATCTCGCCGGACGGGTTCCGACTTCACCGGAGCTCGAAGGGTTTCTCAAATCGAAGTCGGCGACGAAGCGCGAATCCCTGGTCGATCAACTCCTGGCATCCGAGGAGTACGCCGTCCGGATGCGCGAGTTGTGGGATGTGTTTCTCATGGGACGCCCCAAACGCGACAACCATGAAGACCGCCGGATACAGAACGGTTGGTGGTCGTTTCTGGAAACCGCGTTCCGGACCGATCGACCGTGGAATGAAACGGTTCACGATCTCCTGGCGGCTCGATCCGATCGGCCGGAGAACAAGGGCGCGTCCTGGTTTCTCTACGAACGCCGAAACGATCATCAGCTCATCGCCGAGGCCGTGGCCCCGGTGGTGTATGGTGCACGGATCGATTGCGCCCAATGTCACGATCATCCCCTCGCCCGTGAAATCAAGCAGGCGCACTACTGGGGGTTGGTGGCGGCGTTCAACCGCAGCAAGAATGTGGACGGAGGCGCGGAGATCTCCGAATCGGCGGTCGGTGGGTTCATCAACTTCACCAACCTGAAAAAAGAATCGCAACCCGCGGTGATGCTGCTGCTCAACGGCCGTTCCGTCGACGAGAAACGGCCGGCGGAAGGACAGAAGGAAACGGATGCGGACGAGAATTATGTCAAACCCGCCGCCGGCGTCCGGGTGCCGAAATTCTCGCGCCGCGAAGCCCTGGCCGAAGCGGCCACCCACGAGAATCCGCTGCTGGCACGGGCCTTTGTGAACCGGATGTGGGCGGCCCTGCTCGGACGCGGGATCGTGCATCCGGCCGACGAAATGACCGCGCGCAACGCGCCGAGTCATCCGGAACTCCTCGACTGGCTCGCCCACGATTTTGCCGACCACGGGCATACTCCCCGGCGTCTGGTCCGCGGCATCGTATTAAGCCGGGTCTACGCACTCGACCGTAGTTCCGCCCCACCGGAAGCCTTTGCGGGATTCCTGGAACGCCCCTTGACCGCCGAGCAACTCGCGCGCTCGTGGCAGGTGGCGATGGGTCTTTCTCACACGAACGATGTGCTTCGCCGGGCGGTGGTTGCCGCGATTCCCGAGGTTCTCCCCAAGGACTACAACGCCACCTTTCAGCAGGCACAATTTCTCGCCAATTCAACGGCTCTCGCGGAACTCTTGAAGCCAGCGCCGGGTGGAGCCTTGGACCGAATGACAGGCCTTCCCACCACACCGGCACGCGTCCAGGATGCGTTTCTAACCGTGTACGGCCGGGTCCCCGATGCCGAGGAAGCGACACAGGCCGGCCAGTTCCTGAATCAACGGCCCGACGCTCCGGCGCTGGCGGCGGGCGATCTGTTCTGGGCGTTGATGACCAGCGCGGAGTATTTGACCATGCCGTGAAGACCACTCCCGATTCGAAAGAGCCCTTGCCCGGCCAGTGTCGTACCGACGAGCATGTCCTGCATCGGCGACTCTTCCTCAAGGGCCTGGCCGGAGGGACGGCGGCCACGGTTGCCAGCTTTTCGGGCCTGTTCCACAATCCCGTCTTCGCCGACGAACTGAAGAAGGCCCAGAAGCATTGCATCCTCCTCTGGCTCTGCGGCGCGCCGAGCCAGTTTGAAACCTGGGATCCCAAGCCCGGACGCCCCAGTGGTGGACCGTTTGGAAGTATTCCCACGGCCATTCCCGGCGTTCATTTCTCGTCCCTGATGCCCCACTGCGCCGGGATCGCGGACAAGCTCAACATCGTCCGCAGCATGAAGACGGCTCAGACGGAGCACTTGCAGGCGATCACCTTGTTGCAACGCGGCAATCCGGAACGAGCCGGCTTTACCCGCCCGACTTTGGGCAGTGTGTTGTCCCAGGCCATCGGGCAACTGGATTCGCCCATCCCGAATTTCGTCTTCATCGATCCCATTCCAGGCGGGAACGAATTCGAAACCTTCAAGGCCGGCAACTGGGCCGGTTGGCTGGGGGCCGAACACGCGCCAGTACGGGTCGGCGGTGAGTACACCCGACTGTTGCTGACTGCCGCGGAAACCCTGCCCCAACACGACCGCGAATCGCGCGAGGTTCTCCGACGTTTCCTCACCTCAAAGTTCGAACGCGATCGCGGAAGTGCCGTGGCCCGCAGCCAGAACGCCGCCTTCGAACGGATGAAGGGCATGGCCGCCAGCGCCCATCTCTTCGATGTCAACAAACTGCCGCCGGCCGATCGCGAACGCTACGGCCCGGGAAGCTTCGCCCAGCACGCTCTCATGGCGCGGAACCTCGTCGAACACGGCGCGCCCTTCGTCATGGTCGCGAACGGGATGAATTGGGACAATCACGTCTTCCAGCATGAGATCCATCAGATGCTGGTGCCCGAACTGGACCGCGTCCTGTTCCACCTCATCCAGGATCTGGAGGAGCGCAGCCTCCTCGATTCCACCCTGGTCATTGCCATGGGTGAATTCGGCCGAACGCCCTGGCTGAACACCTCCCGCGGCCGGGATCATTATCCCAACGCCTGGAGCATGATGATGACCGGATGTGGACTGAAACGCGGTGTCGTCAGCGGTGCCACCGACACCGACGGGGTGGACGTGATTGAGAAGCCTTACAGCGAGCAGAATCTGTTCGCCACGATCTTCACCGCTCTCGGCATCGATCCTCACGCGGAATACGAACTGCCCGGGATGCCCACCTTTCATCGCGTGGAAAACAAGGCCGAACCGATTCGCGATCTGCTCGCCTGAACCCCATGAAACTGACCCTTTCCTGCGATCACAAACTTCCCACCGGCGTGTTGGGATTGTCCATCCACCCCGACGGCAGCCGTACCTTCGCCGCCTGCGCGGACGGCGCCGTCTACGCGGTGGATCCGGCCAACGGGCAGGCCGAACCCTTCGAGGATCGGCACGGATCCTATGCGAGCGGATGTGTTCTATTGCCTGACGGACGAACCGTGGTTTCCGGTGGCTACGACGGCGCGTTGCTGTGGCACGACGTCGCAACACGCCGCGGCGGGCTCCGCATTCAAGCGCACCGGTTCTGGAGCTGGCAACTGGCCCTCTCTCCCGACGGACGCCACTTGGCCAGCGCCACCGGACAGTATCTGCCCGGCGGTTGGAAATATGAACCGGCGGCGGAAAATGAACCCTCGGTGAAGGTGTATGACACTCGCAACGGCGATCGAATCGCCGCCTTTCATCACGCCCCTCCGGTGTTGAGTTGTGCCTTCACTCCCGACGGCCGCCATCTCGCCGCCGCCAATATGATGGGCGGGGTCCGGGTCTGGGATTTGAATTCCGCCAAACAGGACAGCCCCGCGTCTCAATGGACCTCTCCCGATTTCACCTCTTGGGGAACGACCAAGACGCATCACTATTGTGGCGGAATCTACGGCCTGGCGTTCGCGCCGGATGGTGATTCGCTGCTCGGCTGCGGCATGGGCCCGATGGGTGACCCGATGGCGGGCAATGGAAAGATGACCTGGCAACGCTGGAACTGGCGCAAGAGCGAACGCATTGATCAGATCAAGGACGCCCAGCGCGGATCGGGCCTCATGGAAACGCTCGCCTGGCACCCCAACGGTGACCACTTCGTCATGGCCGGCCGCCAGGCGCAGGGCACCTGGAATGCCGCCGTGTTTTCCGCGAAGGATGGCAATCTGATTCAATCGCTCGACACCAAGAAACGGATCACCCAGGCGCGCTTCACCGCGGATGGCCGGACGCTGTTTCTCGCCGGAGCCAACGGACAGCCGGCCCGGAAGGAAGGCGCATGGCCTCCGTGGGGACGGCTTCAGGTGTACCGGGTTGAGGTGTGAGGTTTCAAAAAAACGAGGTCGCCGAAGTTCGTTCGCCATCGTCAGGCCGCTGTGAGTTTGTGCGTGATTTGCCAACGGGCACCGGCGAATTCTCCACGATTGAATCCGGTCCGCCCCGTTCGTGCCGGATCACCCGTTATCGTTCATGAAAATCACCCGCATCTTCGCTCATCAGGTCGATCTACCGCTCCACGAAACCACCTACAAATGGTCCGGCGGAAAATCGGTGACGGTTTTTGACAGCACGGTCGTCGGCGTGGAAACCGACACGGGCATCATCGGCTACGGCGAAGTATGTCCGCTGGGACCGTTCTATCTTCCAGCCTATGCCGACGGAGTGCGTGCGGGATTGCGCGAGCTGGGACCGCATCTCATCGGTGAGGATCCGCGCGAGTTGATGAAGCTCAATCACCGCATGGACGCGGCGCTCAAGGGACATCCCTACGTGAAGTCG
Organism: uncultured Verrucomicrobiota bacterium; assembly: GCA_903907925.1. Taxonomy (GTDB): domain Bacteria; phylum Verrucomicrobiota; class Verrucomicrobiia; order Limisphaerales; family UBA9464; genus CAIVQB01. The sequence continues at coordinate 14,498 of CAIVQB010000090.1, read as the reverse complement.
GGCATCGACATCGCGTGCTGGGATATTCTCGGAAAAGCAACGGGCCTTCCGGTTTGCGTGCTCATGGGTGGACGCTTTGGTGAAGCCATCCGTTTGTATCGCGCCATCTCGCAGGAGGATCCGGAAACCATGGCCGCCAAGGTCGCGGGATATCGCGCCGAAGGTTATACCCGATTTCAACTCAAGGTCGGCGGCGATCCGGACGTCGACATCGCCCGCATCCGCACGGTTCGAAATATTCTCCAACCCACCGACCGGCTGGTCGCTGATGCCAACACAGGATGGGTCCAGCATGAGGCTGTCCGGGTGTGTCGCGCCGTGCGCGATCTGGACGTCTACATCGAACAACCCTGCCTAACCTACGATGAATGCCTCGCCGTTCGCCGGCAGACGGATCATCCGTTCGTGCTCGATGAAAACGTCGACAGCCTGGATCTGCTCCTGCGCGCCCGGGCGGACCTGGCGATGGACGTGGTAAATCTCAAGATCAGCAAGCTGGGTGGATTGACCCGCACCAAGCAGGCGCGTGATCTCTGCGTGAGCATGGGCATTGCCATGACGCTGGAAGACAGTTGGGGTGGCGACATCACCACCGCCGCGATCGCCCACCTGGCTCACAGCACTCCGGAGCCGTTCCGTTTCACCAGCACCGACTTCAACAGCTACGTGACCGTCAGCACCGCGGAAGGTGCGCCACGCCGGGTGAATGGCTTCATGGCAGCCAGTGATCAGGCCGGCCTTGGCATCCGTCCGAAGCTCGATGTCCTCGGCAAAATGGTTTGCGAGATTCGATGAGGACTCTTGCCTGGTTTTGGGTGACGTTCGGCCTGCTGCTGCCTTCGGTTTCACCAGCCCTGGCTGCCACTCCCGAACGCCCTCCTGCCGCAGCGAACCTCGTCGCAGCCACGTTTGAGGCGGAGGGACTGCGTCTGGTAGGCGATCTCAACTGCACTGCCTGCCATCATCCCTCGGAACAACAAGTGGGCTGGCTCTTCCCGAAAACTGCGCCCCGTCTGTCAGGCATTGGAGGCCGTGCGGATGCCGGATGGTTGATGCGGTTCCTTTCGGATCCGCACTCCACGATGCCCGGCACCACCATGCCGGATGTTCTCCAGTCACTTCCCGCATCCGAACGTTCCGCCGCCGCCGAAGCGTTGGTGCACTATCTGGTTTCCACCGGGTCCTCCCCGGTTCGCCCGATGTTGCCGGACCGGGCCGCGGTCGCACGGGGGGAGAAACTGTATCACGAAGTCGGATGTGTCGCCTGCCACAACCCGCAGCAACCCGCAGCAACCCTCGCCTCGTCCGCCCCGCTTCCGGCAATGTCCGAAAAATGGACGCTGGAGAGGTTGCGTGGATTCCTGCGGGATCCCCTGGTCACCCGTCCGTCGGGTCGCATGCCGGCCGTTCCCTTGACCGAGGTCGAGGCGTCCGACATTGCCCAATATCTTCTTCGCGACATCAAAGTTCCTGCCCGAATGGAACGTGCCCAGTTCCGGGGCCGAATCCAGGCACTCGAAGATCTGGATTCGGCAGAGGTATTGCGTACTGGGCCGGCCTCGGATTTCTCCCTCGCCGAGATGAGGCGCGAACGCAACTTCGCCCTCCGGTTCAACGGGTGGTTCGAGGTAAAGAAGGCCGGCCGGTACACCTTCCGATTGATCGCCACCGGTGCGAGCCGGCTGTCGATCGCCGACGGCTGGCGGCTCGGCCAGGACAGTTGGCAACGCGAACGGGTCGACGCCGTGACCACGTTGCGACTCGATCCCGGCTGGTATCCGTTGATGCTGGACTATGTTCAGCGCGGCTCAAAGGAGCCCGCGGTCGGTGTGGAATGGGAGGGACCAGGATTCGCACTGGAACCGTTCCCCGTGTCGCATCTTCAATCCACACGGGAAACGGTCACCGATCCGGTCGTTTTCATCGTCGATACGGTCAAGGCCGAGGCCGGTCACGCCCTGTACGATCGGTTGAAATGCGGGGCCTGCCATGACTCCAAACCAATCCCCACAACCACACCCTCACTCGCCCAACTGCGGCCCGATCGCGGTTGCCTCGCCGATCTCCCGGGAAGTGCACCGAACACTCCGGATTACCAGCTCACTCCGGCCCGGAAATCCGCGCTTCGCCTCGCGGTATCCCGGTTGAAGCCATCGAATCTCCCGCCCCCTTCCCCGCGGCAGAAACTGGATCTCACTCTCGAGGCCTTTCGTTGCATGGCATGCCACACCCGTGACGGAAGGGGGGGAGTCCAGCCGGAGCGCGACCGTTTCTTCACCTCCAGCGGTGAGGATCTCGGGGAGGAGGGACGCCTCCCCCCGCGCCTGGATGGCGTGGGCGACAAACTGCGCCCCGATTGGCTGCACCAGGTCCTGACCCGGCCGGCCGGTGTCCGGCCCTATCTCCGGACACGAATGCCGCAGTTCGGCTCCGGCAATATCGAATTCCTGGCCGATCTCTTTGTCTCGATCGACCGGCACAGCCGCCCGTTGAACGCCTCGCCGGACAGTCCGGAACTCCAGCGGGAGGCGGGTCGACGACTGGTGGGGACCGACGGCCTTTCCTGCATTGCCTGCCACCGGTTCAACCGCCAGCCCGCCCACGCCCTTCAGGTGCTGGACCTGACTACCAGCGCGGAGCGGCTGAACGAAGATTGGTTCCGCGAGTTCCTGGTTGACCCGAACCGATTCCATCCCGGCACACGGATGCCCTCATTCTGGCCCGATGGCGTCAGTCCAATGCCGGCCGTGTTGGAGGGCCGCACCGATCGCCAGCACGCCGCGATCTGGACTTATCTTTCCGACGGAACCCGCGCCAAGTTTCCCGAGGGGCTCAGTCGCCAGAACATGGAACTCACCGTCGCGGGCGAAACCGTCGTCTATCGCGGCAAGCTTTGGGAGGCCGGTTTTCGCGCCGTCGCGGTTGGATTTCCGGGGCAATGGAACATGGCGTTCGATGCCGAGGAATTGCGGCTGGCGTTGCTGTGGCGCGGTCGTTTCCTTAATGCCGGACCCCACTGGGGTGTTCAGGGAATGGGACAGATTCGTCCGCTCGGCTCCAACGTTGTCGTCTTTCCGCACGGTGCCGCCTTCGCGGTTCTTCCAGACGCCACGACGCCGTGGCCGACCGAATCCGCTCGGACGCTCGGCATCAGATTTCAGGGCTACCAACTCGATGCCCTCAATCGGCCGACACTGCTGTATGCGGTTCGGGGCAGCAGGGTGCAGGATTTCATCCGCCCCGACGAAACGATCCCTCCACCCGGACTGCACCGGACGCTCACCTTCACTGATCCACCGCCGGACGGCCTCCATCTCCGTCTGGCGGCCGGAACACTGAGGCCGCTGGGTGAATCCTCCTGGCGACTCAACGAGGCACTCACACTGACCGTGACCGGGGATTCGAAACCATTCCTGCGTGGCGCAGGCGCGACCCATGAGTTGTTGGTGCCCATCCGGGTTCGTGATGGGAAATCCCAATTGGAGGTCGGCTATGTGTGGTAAAATCCAGTCTCCTTTCCAGAGAGCGGCGATCCTGGTCCTTGCCGTCGTTTTCATGTTGAGCGCCGCGGCGGATGAACCGCAGTGGGTCACCTACAAGGGGCGTCACGGCCCCGGCAAGGGAAAGCGAATCGTCTTTGTCACCGGCGACGAGGAATATCGCTCGGAGGAATCGATGCCCGCCATGGCCCGGATCCTGGCAGAACGCCACGGCTTCCAGTGCACCGTCCTGTTCTCGGTCAATCGTGAGACCGGCGAGATCGACCCCTCGGTCGACAACAATATTCCCGGCCTCGAGGCGTTGAAGGACGCTGACCTGATGGTCGTGTTCGCGCGGTATCGGCATCTGCCCGAGGACCAGATGGCCCGGTTCGTGGAGTATGTGGAATCCGGGCGGCCGGTGATCGGCATCCGCACCGCAACCCACGCCTTTGACTACGATCGCTTCCAGAAGGAGACGTATTCCAAATGGGCTTGGCGGGGTCCCCACCCTGAGTTCAAAGGTGGATTTGGCCGGCAGGTCCTCGGCGAAACCTGGGTCGATCACTACGGCGGGTATCGCAGCGAGAGCACCCTGGGAATCATGGTCCCGGAGATGCGGGGACACCCAATCCTCCGGGGAATCGATCGAATCTGGGGTCCTTCACACGCCTACAAGGTCACCGAATTGGAAGGCGACAGCCGTCCACTGGTTCTCGGCCAACCCTTGATGGGCCTGAAACCGGATGACAAACCGGATCCAGACAAACCACCGGTCCCGATCGCCTGGACCAAGACGTTCACCGGCACCTCGGGAAAAGCCGCCCGCGTCTTCACCACCACAATGGGGTACGGTGACGATTTCAAGGAGGAGGGCGTCCGCCGGATGTTCATCAACGCCTGCTATTGGTGTGTCGGATTGGAAGACCGCATTGTTGCCGGGGCGGATGTCTCGACGGTGGGCACCTACGCCCCAAGGAAGAGCGATTTCGGAGGATTTCGACGCGGTGTGACGCCGTCCGACCTGCAGCAGAACCTCAGCACCGACGAACTCGCCGATGTCCCCGTCAACGACCGTGAAGCCGTCTTCTATCGGCTCACCGACGTGCCGATGCCACCCGATGCCGTGATGGAGGCCGGCAGCATCCTGTCCCTGCCGGACGGACGACTGGCAGTGGGAACCCGCCGGGGTGAGATCTACCTCGCCACCGGTGCCGAGGCCACTCCTCCCGCGCCGCGATGGAAACTGTTCGCCACCGGCCTGACCGAAGTGCTCGGGCTTGCCTGGCGTGACGGGGTTCTTTACGCCACCCAGCAGGGCGAACTCACCCGGGTAATCGACACAGACGGCGATGGACGCGCCGATCGCTTCGAGACGGTGAGTGATGCCTGGGCCTGGGGCGGTGAACATGAATACACCTTCGGCTCGGGCTTCGACCGCGATGGCGCGATCTGGACGGTGCACGGACTGACCGACAGCTACACCTCGGAACGACTCTTCCGCGGTTGGGCGCTCCGGCATTTTCCGGACGGCCGCTGGGAGGCGATGTGCAGCGGCCTCCGGAGTCCGGGCGGCATTGCCTTCAATCCGGAGGGCGACGCCTTCTACGCCGAAAGCCAGGGACCCTGGAACAGCGCCTGTTCTCTCAAACCGCTCACCCCTGGAGGCTTCATGGGGCACCCGGCCGGAAACAAATGGTATCCCAACGCACCCAACATGGGACCGCGTCCCGCCGAACCCATCGGTGACGAAGCGGCGCGGCGCCACTTGGAAATCGTCCGGATTCCCCAATTGGTCCTGCCCGCCGTCGTCCTGCCGTACAAGAAAATGGGCCAAAGCGCCTCGGCCGTGATGCTCGACGTTTCCGCGGGACGTTTTGGGCCGTTTTCGGGACAATTCTTCGTCGCCGACTACACTCTTTGTCTGGTCATGCGGGCGGAGATGGAAAAGGTGGACGGCGTCTATCAGGGTGCCTGTTATCCGTTTCGACAGGGATTCGCGACCGGGCTCATCGGCGGCACCCTCACACCACGCGGCCAACTCTTCGCCGGCGGAAGCAAGCGGGGCTGGCCCGTGCGGGGACTTTCAGAGAAGGCACTGCAACGACTCGACTGGTCCGGAACGACGCCGTTTGAGGTTCATTCCATGCGGGTGAAACACGACGGGTTTGAACTTCATTTCACTCAACCCGTCGACCCGGTGACAGCCAGTGACCCCGAAAGCTACACACTGGAATCCTTCACCCACCATTACTATGGCGCCTATGGCGGTCCTGAAATCGAGCAGGCCGACCAGCGCATCGTATCGGCCACACCCAGCGGCGATGGTACGGTCATCCGGTTGGTCGTCGACAAACTGGTCCCCGGCCACATCCATGAACTGCACCTGCCCGGTCTCCGGAACCGTTCCGGACAGAGGCTGCTGCATGACGTGGCCTATTACACCTTGAACCGGATTCCCAAATCATGAGCCTGCTGCCAGGGCGCTTCATTCTCGTCCTCGGGTTCGCAACGGGAATTGGATTGGGCGTCATCCCTGCAATCGCTGGGAGCCCTTCGCCCTACGCCGCCTGGAGCCATTTGGGGTCAGTTGTCATCAACACCACTTCCAACGGTGCCTCCCTTCCGGCCACCGCCCGGGTTGAAGAGTTTCCACTGCTGATCCGACTCAACCCGGATTTTTTCAACTTCGACGAGGCACTTCCCGACGGTGCGGATCTCCGGGTTTCCACCCCGTCCGGCACTCCGCTGGCGTTTCAAATTGAAGAATGGAACCGCGCCTCGGGCACCGCGAGCGTCTGGGTGCGGATGCCACAGATCAACGGCGACGAACGGCAGGAAATCCGACTCCATTGGGGCCGCGCCGACGCCAGGACCGAATCCTCCGGACCGGCAGTGTTCAACGCTTCCAACGGGTATTTCAGCGTGTGGCACATGACCGGACCGGTGAAAGATTCCACCGGGACCCTTGACTCAAAGGATTCTGGGACAGTGTCCGTCTCGGGCGTGGTGGGATCGGCCCGGCATTTCCCGGGCGGTGCGGGGGTGTTTGCCGGAGACCACATCACCGGATTGCCGACCGGAGCCGCAGCGCATACCTCGGAAGCCTGGTTCCGGGCGGAGAAACCCAACTCCACGCTGTTCGCCTGGGGAAACGAGGAGGCGCAGGGCAAGGTGGTCCTACAATTCCGCAGTCCTCCCCACATCAACATGGACTGCTATTTCTCCGACGGAAATGTCCAGAGTGTCAGCCCCCTTCACCTCGGAGAATGGATCCACGTCGTCCATACCTATCAAAAAGGTGATTCCAGGCTCTATATCAATGGTGTTCTCGACGGTTCCTCCCGCGGCCGCGCCTCCGCGTTGTCGATCCAGTCGCCCGCGCACCTTTGGATCGGAGGTTGGTATGACAACTATGACTTCGTCGGCGATCTGGACGAAGTTCGCCTGTCGAAAGTGGCCCGTTCGGCGGACTGGATCCGGTTGCAGTTTGAGAACCAAAAACCCCTCCAAACACTGGTCGGATCGGTGATGAAACCCGGGGCCTCGTTTTCCGTTTCCCCATCAACGATCAACCTGCTCGAAGGAAGCAGCGCCGAAGTATCCGCGGAGGCCGGTGGGGCGGAGAAGGTGTATTGGTCATTGGTCGAAGATGGCGTGGAGCGCGTCGTGGCCACCGATCGGTTGCACTTCACCTTCAACGCAGGGCGGGTTTCCGGATCCCAGCCGCGCCTCCTGCGGTTCAAGGCGACCCGTGGCGACATCGTGACGACCCGAGACATTCCGATCACCGTTCGGGAGGATATCCCCGAACCCATCGTCACCTTGAAAACGCCCAGAACCTGGGATGGAAGAACTCCTTTGGAAATCGTTCCGCAGATCGTCAACCAGGCGGCGATGGAGGCGAAGCAGGCGGGATCGTGGAACTGCACCTGGAAACTGTCCGGTCCGGCTGTGATCCAACACTCGGCCCGAGACCGGTTGATCCTCAAACGGGCCCAGGGCAGTGGAACTCTCGTCGTGACCGCCACGATCAGCAACGGTGGGACGCCAACGATTGCAACGACCTCCATTCGGGTGACCGAACCGCGAAACGATCCATGGATCGAGCGATCACCGGGCCCCGACGAACGTCCGGAGAACAACCAGTTTTACGCGCGGAACCTCAACGACACCGGAACCCTCGTGTGCAATGGGAAATTGGACGCCGACGCGGATGCGGTGTTCCTGCGGGTTTACGCCGACGAGAAACCGTACGCGGTTACCGAGGCAAAGGTGGGCACCGACCATCGCTATCACTTCTCCATCCGACTCCAGCCGGGACTGATCCACTACCGGTCCGAATTTGGGACACACTCCAATGGGAGGGAACTCGTCCTGGAAACCGCGACCAACCTGGTCTGCGGTGACGCCTACATCATCCAGGGCCAGTCCAACGCTGTGGCGACCGACTGGGGCACGGACGATCCGACCTTTCACAGCGAATGGATCCGGACGTTTGGAAGCATGTCGGGCAGTCTCGATGAATCGGTCCGGTGGGGTGAGGCGGTTCATCGCGGGCACGAAACGGAGGCGTTCCAGATCGGGTACTGGGGAATGGAACTCGGCCGGCGCCTGCTGGAGAAACACCGGATTCCGATCTGCATCCTCAACGGTGCGGTGGGCGGCACCCGGATCGACCAACACCAGCGCGACGAACAATCGCCTCTCAATCCCGACACGATTTATGGCCGACTTCTGTGGCGTGTCGAGCAGGCCCACCTGACCCACGGTGTTCGTGGAATCCTGTGGCATCAGGGTGAAAACGATCAAGGTGCCGACGGCCCCACCGGCGGCTTCGGATGGGAGACGTACCGCCAATTCTTCATCGATCTCGCCGGGTCCTGGAAGCAGGACTACCCCAACCTCCAGCACTACTACCTGTTCCAGATCTGGCCGAAGTCCTGCGCAATGGGAATCGACGGCTCGGACAACCAACTGCGGGAAGTGCAACGCACGCTGCCAGCGGCATTCTCGCGGATGAGCGTCATGTCGACACTCGGAATTGAACCACCAGGTGGCTGCCATTTTCCAGCCTCCGGGTACGCGGAGTTCGCCCGCTTGATCTGTCCGCTCGTCGAGCGCGACGACTACCACGTTTCATTTCCAAAACCGATCACACCCCCGAACCTGTTGCGCGTGGAATTCACCACACCGCTGCAGACCGAGATTCGATTGGTGTTTGATCAACCGGTGGTCTGGGGGAATCAACTCGCGGGGCAATTCCTTCCAGACGGCGAACCGGGAGCGGTCGTCAGCGGAACGGGAACCGGAGCGGTGATCCTTCTCGAACTGGCAGCACCATCGCGAGCCCGGACCCTGACTTATCTCGACAGCAAATCCTGGTCCCAGGCCCAACTTCTACGCGGCGGGAACGGCATCGCCGCACTCACCTTCTGCGGGGTTCCCATTCAACCGGCAAGTTCCGGACACTAAGCGCGTCTAAAAATGAGAAAAGAGCTCACATGGCAGGAACGCGTGGGCTGAAACTTCGTGGCGCCGCCGGTGGCGGCCGACAGCCGCATCCACTTCGTCGACGACAACGGGAAGATGACCGTCATCGAGGCCGGGCCCGAATTCAAGGTGCTGGAACGGAATCCACTGGGAAAAGGGTGCAGGTCTCTCCGGCCCTTTCACAGGGACAGATCTTTATCCACACGGAGAAGAATCTGTTCTGCATCGGTGTGAGATGACAGCCCCGACTAAAGCGACGAGAGAATCGGCTGAATCTCCGACGGGATAGTGCGGCCGGTCCGGAGGTAGAAGGATCGTGCCGCGCGCAGAACGGGAACGGTCTGCGAATTCCGGCCGAAACTATCCACGGAACGGACCATCCGGGGAAGGCGTTCCAGAACGTCCGCATCAGTCGTCGCCGGAGTGGCTGGATCCAGACGAGCAGCCAACACCAATTCGCGATTGAGCATCGCGGTCCACATCATCTGGTCCTGCTGTTGCTTCCAGTGGAGCGTGACAGTGGCGGTTACCATCGTCGCCACGACCGCCCCGGCGAAGAACGCGAGTGAGAGTTGTGTCCTTGGTTTCATGGGTTTCTGGTAAAATGGTGATCATTGTTTCGCAAGTGTAAATCTAACCCGTGTGAACCCAGTGATCATTCCGTTCCGCCCTCTGTCGCCTCTATCTCCTTCCGGGAGAGGGCCGGGGTGAGGGCGGGCATTGAACAAAAGCGCTGGCGGTTCGCAGCCCTGGAGGGCTCGCTTCCACGCGAGCCCCATCTACGTCCCTGTTTCGCGCAAGCGGGCCGCAACTCGCAGGTTGCGACCCGGATGGATTACCACGCCCGGTGCGCGACTGATTGGAGCGCGGGTGGAACCACGCCCTCCAAGGTTCGATTCCCGAGAATAGCCCTGGCCTTCAGCCCGGGGTGGACTTGCCACAAACCGGACCAGCCCCGTCGGGGGCGAAAGAATCGGTCGTCCCTGTCGGGACTTGGGTGAGGAATGGACTCGGATCCCAGGCCTAAAGTCCTGGGCTATTGTCATCGGAGGATGCTGTCGATTAACCGGCGAGGCTCTCTCGACTAGCACTTCGCCGTCTTGCGCTTCTTTCCGAGGGTGCCGCGTTTCTGCACTTTGCGGATGTAGTCCGGGGCAAAGGGCACCTGGCACGCATTGTCACCCAGATCCGCGGTCACCGGGCCGATGGTTTCCCCCGTCTGGATGGCCATGTCGGTCAGTGATTTCACGTAGCAACCCACCGTGATGAGAAACAGGTTCATCTGATGCCGCACCATGTCCGGCGCTGGGTGAATCGTCTTCTTAACGCGTAGGAACAATTGCTTCAACAGCGCCAGATCGAGCTCAGAGTCGTCGGTGATGGAAACAATGCTTCCCAGCGTCGCCCAGCCGGCCACAGCAATGAGCTGAGTCTTCGAATCGATCCATTCCAACCCCAATTCCCATCCGTGCGCGCTTCCCGCCGCGACCCACGCTACCGTCGTGGCGCAGAGTGGACGGCAATTCGCGTTCGTCACCCAGTGCTGAAGATCCTTCCGTGTCATCCGCGCATCATCAGCAATCAATCCGGCCAGGTACCTCGCGTCATAGACACCGGTGTCATACAAATCCAGCGCGAGCTGGTAGTCCTTCTTGACGCGCTTCTGGATCTTTTGCAGCTCGCTGATCTTCACTCCAAAGCACGGCTCCTTCACGCCATGATTGAAGATCACCCGTTTGTAACCGTCGCTGCCCAACGGCCTGATCTCCTCGAGGATTTGTTTCGCGGTCATGGTCGGCATACGCGCTCTTTTCTTATTCCGTCGGAGGCCGATGATCAACAATCGCGACTCTTCGCCGCCGTTTCCGAGAGAACGCCTGCCGTTGTGGAGTGCGGGGGGCAGAGCGAAGCGTCGACACCGCTGTGCAGCGGGGCTTCAGTTCGCAAGTCGTGGATCCATTCACCACGCCAGGCTGAAGTTAGTACCCGTCCGACAAAGCGGCGGCTCCGCCGCACGCAGTCCAAGACGCTGTCGCGCGAACCGGAACCGCGGATTCGTTTTTCGTATTCGGTCGAATTCTCCGCGCTTGCCGGCACGCTCTAAATGCCGTGAACTCCCCCATAGAACGGCAATGGATTCTGCCGACCTTCACGGAAGGTGAACCGCCCCGAAACCCGGGCTGATGACTCCTACCCGCCGGAACCGCCTTGGGCATCTCCGGTCGGTAGGGGTTTTTTGTTGTCGGTTTTGAACTCGATCCATCGATGAAGCGAATCCTTGATTGGCGGGATCCACTGGATGCCCTGCGGCAACTCTGCCTCTGGACGGTCTGGGTCGTCCCGGTCGGCCTGCTGGCCGGTTCCGCCTCGGCACTGTTCCTCTGGCTGCTGGACTGTGTCACCGAACTGCGCTGGGAGCACGGATGGCTGTTGTTCCTGCTGCCGGTGGGCGGATTCGCGGTCGGGTGGCTCTATCACCAGGTCGGTAAATCGGCCGAGGGCGGAAACAACCTGATTCTCGACCAGATTCATGAACCGGGCGGCGGCGTCCCCACACGCATGGCGCCACTGGTTCTCATCGGCACCCTGCTGACCCATCTGTTCGGCGGTTCGGCAGGACGCGAAGGCACGGCAGTCCAGATGGGTGGCAGCCTGGCCAGCGCCTACGGTCGTTGGCTGGGATTCAAACCGGAGAACCAGCGCCTGCTGTTGATGGCTGGCGTGGCGGCGGGCTTCGGTTCCGTGTTCGGGACACCCCTCACCGGGGCGATCTTCGCCATGGAAGTGCTGGTGATCGGGCGAATGAACTATCAGGCACTGATCCCGGTGCTGGTGGCGAGTATTGTGGGCGATGCCACCTGTTCGTTCTGGGGCGTCCATCACACGCAATACCACATTAGCGTGGTCGAATTCGGTGAGAAGACGGCGGCTTGGAACGGCTCTCTGCTGTTAAAGGTCGTCCTCGGCGGAATGGTGTTCGGTTGGGTCAGCCGTCTGTTCGCCGGCCTCACCCATGGCCTGCAACACGAATGGAAACGTTGGGTGCCCTGGACCCCGTTGCGACCCGCCATCGGTGGACTGCTGATCATCGCTCTCGTCTACCTGGTCGGCACCCGGGACTACCTGGGTATCGGCGTTCACGGACCCAACAGCAGCACCGTCACCATTCTGTCGGCATTCAATCCCGGTGGCGCGACGACTTGGAGCTGGGGCTGGAAGCTGTTGTTCACGGCGTTGACCCTCAGTTGCGGATTCAAAGGCGGCGAAGTAACGCCGCTATTTTTCATTGGCGCCACGTTGGGAAACACCCTGGCCGTCCTGCTGGGCGCACCGATCGACCTGTTCGCCGGGTTGGGATTCCTGGCCGTGTTTGCCGGTGCGACCAACACCCCCCTCGCCTGCACCGTGATGGGCATCGAACTCTTCGGAGCCGCCCACGCCGTCGAATTCGCGGTGGCCTGCTTTGTCGCCTACCTCTTCAGCGGCCATTCCAGCATCTATTCCGCCCAACGCATCGGAATCCACAAGCGATCCCGCGGTGGCCCGGCCGGCGAAGTTCCGCTGCGCGAATGGCGCTGAGTTGGACGCCGGGGCACATGGATTGAGTGTGCGTGGTCGAGGCACACACGGCTTGTCTTCGGGTTGACGGATCCCATGTATCACCGCAATGTGTCACCTATGAAAACGGCCAGCATCCGCGATCTGAAGCACGACACCACCACGGTACTCGGATGGGTGACTGCCGGCGAACGGGTCGAAATCCAACGGAGGGGCAAACCCGTTGCGATGTTGAGTCGTCCGGCGGGCAAGGGAAAACCCGCGAAACGCCCCGATTTTGCAGCACGTTTGCGTTCGATTTATGGCGGCACAAGAATGGCGGTCACCGCTGCCGAACTTCTTTCGATCGAACGAGGCGATCGATGAATGTCTATGCCGACACGGCCTTCCTGTGTTCCCTGCATGCGCCGGATGCCCACACCGGCCGGGTGCTGGCTTGGTTGCGACGGCATCGCGCACCGCTACCCTTGAGCACACTCCACCGGTTGGAATTCCGCAACGCCCTTCGCCTGCGTGTATTTCGGAAGGAGATCACGGCAGAGCAACGGGAACTGGCGATCCAGGCGATGCTGTCCGATTTGGCGGCCAACGTGTTCACCTATACGAATCCCGCCTGGCCTGAGGTGTTTTTGGAAGCCGAGCGGTTGAGTGCCGGACATTCGGAGATCCTCGGCACCCGCAGTCTGGACGTTCTCCACGTCGCGACGGCCCTCGTCCTTGGTGCCCGGGATTTTCTGACCTTCGACACCCGGCAAGGTTCCTTGGCCAGGGCTGCCGGGTTGCGGCTTGTACCAGTTTGAGGGTCGGAGTCCACAAACGATCCCACGGCGGCCCGGCCGGGGAAGTTCCGTTGCGCGAATTGCACTGAGGTCGCGGCCGGTCGTCGGGGCTCACCGCGAGGGTCACTGGGATAGGTCGAATCCTCTTCCGAATTCTCCGGACTGCTCAGATTCCCAGGTTTTCCGGATGAGACTCCAATGCTTGACGCACCAGAACTTCCTCACCACGGTCCAAAACCAACGGAGGGTGCAAATGAGTAGTGAAATCAGTAGCCGGCCGCGAACCCAATCCCGACAACCAAAGACCAACGGTTTTACTTTGGTCGAACTTCTCGTCGTCGTCGCGATTATCGCCATTCTCGCATCCCTCCTGTTGCCAGCACTCGCCGCCGCCAAGGCCAAGGCTCAAGCCGCCAAGTGCCTCTCCAACCAGCATCAGAACGCCCTCGCCCTTCTCAACTACGTCGGTGACTTTAGGGACGAACTTCCCGCCGCGAACCGGGACGGTCGGCTTTTCGGGGACTGCCAATGGCTTTTCTGGCAGGAGCCCCGGAAGTTTGATCAAAGTGTGATTCGTCCGTACTATGGCTCCCACCTTGACCCTTATTTCTTCGTTTGTCCGAGCAGTTCAAAGACGCGAGCCGTTTTCCCGACAACCGCTCAGATTCAAAGTGATACTAATGTTTTTGAGGTATTCCTCAATTATCCTTTCAGCTACAATTTGAGTGGAGGAAACCTCGATGAAACAGGCAGCGTCCCTCTTGGGGTCGTTTCGCTCATTTACTACGCTGAGTATGGAGCTTCTTCGCCCAATTACATTAACCGGATCTCCACTTTCAAGGATCCGAGCATCCGTTTCCTTTCTGTGGAAAAGGGCGACTTCGTTTTCACGTCAGTTTCGAACAATTCCAATTCCCTTCGCCCTCCGTTGAGTTTCAACCCACCATCAGCGGGATGGGTCTCTCAGGACACACTAGCCTCCCGCCACAACGGAAGATCGGCCGCCAGCTTTCTCGATGGTCACGTTGAATTAGTGCGGCCATCGATGGGAACAGAGAAAGCGCGGTGGGATCCGAGATTCTGATCCTGGTGTCTACCTGCCCTTCTTCCGCTAGTGTACTGACCACTAAGTGCTTTACAGTACAGGCTGCGGTGTCAAAGTATGGCCATGCCGAGGGTTGCGCCGCTG
>CAIVQB010000089.1 GCA_903907925.1 uncultured Verrucomicrobiota bacterium | reverse complement strand
GCCTATCGCGCCCAATCGCGGGCCGGTTACGAAGCTGACCGATGGCAATTGATGTTGCTTGACCGCGCTTCTGGTGTGACGCGGAGCCTGACCTCGGCGTGGGACGCGTCGGTGGAAGACCTTTGTTGGTCGGTCGATTCGAAGGCATTGGTCATCGCCGCGGAATCCCACGCCACCAAACTGCTCTGGACGCTTCCGATCGCGAGTGGAACTCCGCGGGCTTTGACCCGGGGCGGTGCCTCGGCCGAGGCGGCAGTGGCGCCGGATGGCCGCGTCGTGTTCACCCGGAGTCGGTTGACGGAGCCTGCGGAAGTGTTCCGTGTGGCCCTCGACGGGACTGGCGAGATGCAGCCGTTGACGAGTTTCAATCGTGCGTGGTCCGCCGGGATCGTCCGAACCGAGCCGGAATCCGTCACGGTGACCGGCGCGGGCGGAACGCCGGTGCAACTGTGGATCGTGAAGCCGCCTGGCTACACTGCGGGACACAAGTATCCGTTGGTGTTCTGGGTCCATGGTGGCCCGCAGAGCGCGTTTTTGGATGCGTGGTCCTATCGGTGGAACGCTCAACTTTGGGCGGCGCAGGGCTATGTCGTAGCTCTGCCGAATCCGCGGGGTTCGACCGGGTTCGGTCAGAAGTTCACCGACGAGATCTCCCGCGATTGGGGCGGCAAATGTTATGATGACCTGATGGCGGCGATGGATTATTTGGAGCATCGTCCGGACGTCGATCGGACCCGGATGGCGGCTGCGGGCGCCTCGTTTGGCGGCTACATGATGAACTGGTTCCAGGGCCACACCGACCGCTTCAAAACGCTGATTACCCATTGCGGCGTGTACGAGTTCCACTCGATGTACGGGGCGACCGAGGAAGTGTGGTTCGATGAGTGGGACCACGGAATTCCCTGGCAGAATCCGGACTTCGGAAGGTTTTCGCCGCACCAGTTTGCCGCGCGCTTCAAGACGCCGAATCTGGTGATCCACAACGAGCAGGATTTCCGGGTGCCGGTGAACCAGGGGTTCAGCCTGTTCACCACGCTTCAGCGCAAAGGAATCCCATCCAAGCTGCTCTACTTCCCCGACGAAGGCCACTGGGTCCTGAAACCGCAGAACAGCGAACTCTGGCACAAAACCATCTTCGAATGGCTTGCCGGGTATCTCAAACCTTGAGCGTGGGATGAACGCGACATAAATCGAATCACCTTTCTGCGAGACAACCGCCTCTGCGCGCTGAATCGGATGAAATCGAAAGCATCGCAATGTTCACGGGGATTGCTGGAGTGTTTGTGGCTCAAGCTTCAGCTAGCGATCTGTCACAACGACACGGTAGAACAGGTATTGTGAATCACCAGCGAGGGGGTCGAAGAGCTCGGCATCGGCTTCGCCGGAATCGGAATGCGAATCCCCTACGAACGACCAGGAGTCCGTGGTGAGCGAGGTTGATCGTTGAAGCTCATAGCTTTTGCCGGAGACCATGTGGAATCGAACGCGGAGATCTCCGGAACCTGCCTGAAAGAGTTGGACCTTGAAGGGTTGGCCGACGACTGAAAGAGTGAATTCCACTTCTGGACTTCCGCCGAGATTTGCATCGGGTCCTCCCTCCAGCACAGCTTTAAGAAGTGCCTGACCGCCGAAGTTCGGCAGTGTAGAAAGATTCAGAGTCGCGGTGGCACCCGCGCCGAGAGTTCCGATCTCCCAGCGAATCGATCCCGGTGAATTCGTGAGCGATCCCTGGGATGGTGTTTCCGTCGCCACAGTCCAGCCCTTTGGCAACGAATGAGTCAAATGGAGAGAGTTGATGGGTTGGCTGAAAGTGTTGGTCACCAACAACTGATATTCCACGGCAGTTCCCAATGGAATCGGTGCAGAGATGGCCCCGCTAACGAATACCGACACCATTCCGGTCGCCTTCCCGTTGGAATAGGCGTTGAAGATTTGAGAAATCTCGCCGGAAGTCAGTGCGCGGTTGTAGACCGTCAGTTCATCGATCTGCCCGAAGAAAGGTTCGAATCCTGGCCCGGCGACCGACTGAGCCAATGACCCAATGGCGAACGGGGTGTTAAGGGTCAGCGTGGGGGAATAGGGTCCTGAGCCCGCATCCGTCCCATCAATGAAAAACTGAAACCGATCGGCACTGCGAGTGACGGCAACATGATGCCAGTTCGTATCTGCGATCCCCTTGGCACTGTCGATGCGGCTAGTTCCAACTTGAGAATACGAAATCCGTCCGTCGGTTAACATGACCAGGGAGTAGTTCCCGAGGCCTCCGGCAAAAATTGCTGCATATCCTTGATTTGAAAGACTCGGTTGAGTTGCGCTTCCTCGTTTGATCCACGTCTCGATGG
>CAIVQB010000088.1 GCA_903907925.1 uncultured Verrucomicrobiota bacterium | reverse complement strand
TCGCCCGAGTCCTGCAGGGTCTGGCGCAACGCGGCCGAGTACACAAGGTCGGCATACCGCCCGACCAGATCGGCAAAGGCCGCTTCATCCCCCTGCCCTGAGTATCGCTTCAGCAATTCCGAATCCGCGTCGTTCATTCTACCTCCCTAACTGCCGCCATTTAGAAAACCGAACAACCTTTGAGGATCCTCGGCAATGGAAGTGAGGTTCCGCGCCGGCTGGATGAGTTGTCGAGTCACCAAGTTAGGATTTTCCACGGACAGGGCATTCCTGCCGCCCCACCACTACTCTGCCGACCTTTGGGTTGCTCCTTGCCGTGTGGGCCCTTGGTGGACAGTTTGTCCCCGTACCATGAGAGAGATGGCTTTCTTTCAGAGACCATTGAACCGGAGTTGGATTCGTCGAGGATTTCTTTGGAGCGGTTCGCTCGCCGCGCTGGTGGCGCTCTTCTTTCTGTTCTGGGTGATGCCGCTCCGCGAACCGCGATACTTGGGCAAGACGAACGCCCAGTGGTTTCCTTACCTCTGGGATCTTTCAAAAGGACCACTTCCCGGAGCGAGGTTGACCAATGGAGCGCCGGAGTCGTTTCCGATGTTGTGGTCGGTGCTACGGGCCGATGCCCCACGGTGGGCGGGGATGTACCACTCCATTCCGGCGACACTTCAAGCGATTCTGAAACTGCCACCCTCCGGTGGAATCAACTTGATTCGAGCCGAGGCGGTTCGTGCCTTGCTTCGCAGTTCCGACGTGCCGTCTTTTGCGGCGCTCGTGGTATCCCACTGGCGGGAATTGCCCGGGGAACAGCGTCTCGAATTGATTCAAGCCCTCGCCAAGGAGGAGCGATTGCGGCCATTGGCCGCACGCATTGGGAAAAATCTGAGTCCGATCCTGTGCAGTACGCTGGCCGACAAAAACCCGGACCTACAAACGTTGGCCGCCTATTCCCTCCTGCGCGTTCCCGGATTGTCCGAGGACGATCTCCGACGGATCGCACGCCTCGGACTGCGGCTTCCGTCCGGAATGGTCCAGCCGAGCGACTATCGGATCCGCCTCGCGCTGTACCGGGGAGCGGGGATCGCGGGACGTCGCGTCCCGGCGGAGGTGCTGAGCGAAGGACAGGCGGTTGCTGAGGACCGGTTCCAATTGGCGCTCTGCCTGCTGGATCCGGATCGGTTTTCGCTTCCGCAGTATTGGGAATCAACAGGGAACCTGCAGCGGGATTTGTTCCGTCGCCGGGCAGTCGGGGAATTCGTCGACGTCGTTTCCAGGAATGCAGATATTGAGCCCCTCGACGAACTCGCGATCTGGTTGGGTATGTTTCTGGTCTCGGACCTCGAATCTCCAACCCACCCAGAACAGGTAGCGGGGATGAATCAATTCCTGAATAACGAGCGGATGCGGTTCCTGGCCAATTTGAGCGGTGGTTCCGGCTCGAATTCACGTTGGATGGACGGGTTGGCGGGAGGGCTCTCCGCATCGTCATCGCGTGTCAGGTTGGCATCGGCTATGGCCATCGTTCGCATTCGAGGCACTTCGCCCGAGTTTGTCGCCGCCGCCAGCTCCGCGTTGCTCAGGCAGCAGGATCCCGTGGTCATGCTGCGCATCCTGGCCGGGGCAAAGGTCGTTCCGCAGGAAGTCGACTCTCTCGTGCGAACCCTGGCGGCCGGAGAAACTCCGGCCGGTTGGCGGGAAATTCCAAGAGAAGGACCCGAGGA
>CAIVQB010000087.1 GCA_903907925.1 uncultured Verrucomicrobiota bacterium | reverse complement strand
GTAAGCGCTCGGTGAGCCCCATGGTGTCGGGCTTGGGGTGAGGTGTGGTTTGCTTTGGAGCATGAAAGCTCCAAAGAGAAGGACGCGGCGGACGCGTGTTGAGATGGAAAGGCTCGCTGGTGAGTTCTACCGGGCCGGGATCACACAGGCTGAGTTTGCGCGACGACAGGGCGTCCATCCGCTGACTGTGGCTGGGTGGATTCAAAGGTTTCCAAATTCCAAGAACACCCGAGAACCCGATCCAAAGTTTGTTGCCGTGACGGTCCGTTCCACCGTATCGGCTCCGCCCGCGTGGCTTGAGATTGTTTCGCCGAGCGGGATGCGGCTTCGGTTTGCAGCGGATTCCGATGCATCGGTGATCCGCCCCTTCTTGAGCCTCCTGGGGCCATGTTGAGTTTCCTGTCGACCACCCGGGTGTTTCTCGCGGCGGGTGACACCGATCTGAGGAAGTCCTTCGACACGCTGGCCGGCGTGGTGCGGGGAACCCTCCAGTTGGATCCGCTATCGGGTCATTTGTTCGTGTTCACCAACGCTCGAAAAAACCGGCTCAAGATCCTCTTCTGGGATCGCAACGGTTGGTGGCTCTGTTCCCGACGTCTGGAGATGGGAACCTTCCGATGGCCTTCATCTCAAGAGTCCGCGATCGAACTCTCTCCGGAAGAACTCACGCTGCTCGTGGCCGGGATTGATCTGAAGGAAACAACCCCAAGAAGGTGGCGAAAGTGAGTTCTTATATTCTCGCCTATAATGTTGGCAATGAACATGCTACGTCATCGGTGTGAGCCGAAACAAAGAGCGTCAACTTGCCTCCCAGGAGGCCCGCACTCTGGCTTTGGAAGCTCGCCTTCAGCGCCTGGAGGAACAGAACGCCGCTCTGGTTCTTGAACGCGAGCAGTTGCTCAACACCCAGCGTCTCCTTCAACTCGAACTGGCTCGTGTCAAGCTGGAGCTCTTCGGCTCCAAGTCCGAGAAGCTTCGAATCGAGGATCACCAACTCCCGCTTCTCGATGAAGTGTTCGAGAACCCGGAACCCGCCGCCACCGTAGACGTTGTCGTTTCGCCCGAGATCGAGCGTGAACCCCGCAAGCCCGTTCGTCGTCCGTTGCCCGAGCATCTCGAAGTCATCGAAGAACGGATTGAACCCACCGAGATCCAGTGCCCGGAGTGTGGCCAGGAACGCTGTGTCATCCGGGAAGAGTGTTCCGAGCGTCTGGATCTCATTCCCGCCCGGTTGATCCGTCGGCGGACCATTCGTCCGGTGCTGGCGTGCAGTCGGTGCAAAGAGGTGGCACCAGTCCAAGCTCCGATGCCTCCGCAGGTGATTGAAAAGGGTCTGTGTGGTCCTGGACTCTTGGGTCACGTGATCTGCGCCAAGTATCTTGAACACCGCCCCCTCTACCGGGTGCAGCAGGAACTGGAGCGCTACGGGGTCAACGTCTCCCGGGCCACACTGTGTGATTGGGTCGAAGCGGCCGCAGTCGCGCTTCAACCGCTCTGGCGTGGGATCCAAGCCGGTTTGATGGCTGGGGATTACCTTCAGGTCGATGAAACCCCTGTCCGAGTGTTGGATCCGGAAGTTCAGGGGAAGGCAGCTACCGGATACCTTTGGGTTTATGGCCGACCGAAAGGAGATGTCCTCTTTGACTTCAGATCGGGTCGCAGTCGGGAGGGACCCGAGACGATGTTGGGTTCGTTTTCTGGAACCATCCAGACCGATGCCTATGGGGTGTACCCTGCCTTGGTGCGAAGCCGTACTGGTTTGGTCAGAATCGGGTGTCTGGCGCATGCCCGGCGCAAGTTCCACGAAGCCTTGGGAGATGATCCCGAGCAGGCACGGTGGTTCCTGCTCCAGTTTGCCCGGCTCTACTGGATCGAGAGACAAACACGCACCCGGGATGACGAAACCCGGTTGGCGCAGAGGAAACAGGAAGCCCCACCGCTCTGGGCGACGTTGCGGGCGCGATTGGAGGTATTGGATCCGACACGAGCGGGTTCCCGGGTGCTGGCGCAAAGTCCCTTGGGCAAAGCCGTGCGCTACGCCCTGGCAGAATGGGACGCCTTGCAGGGGTATCTGGCCGATGGCCGATTCGAGATCGACAACAACCTCATCGAAAACGCCATCCGCCCCAGTTGTGTTGGAAAGCGCAACTGGCTCTTCATCGGGCACCCCGAGGCAGGTTGGCGCAGCGCGGTGATCTACACCCTCGTCGTGAGTGCCAGGCGTCACGGTCATGACCCGGTGGCATATCTGGGTGACGTTCTCCGCCGCATCCCAACAGCCACCAATCACACACTCCACGAACTCCTGCCCTCGAACTGGAAACCCCAGCCAGTTTGAATCCCTCAGAATCACTGGCTTCACATCCTCCCTGGGAAACTCACCCGCGCAACAGGGGGTTCACCGAGCGCTTACAGTCTTCCGCCGCCATGTGCGGACGTTACAGCCTCGCCAAGCCACCCAAGCGGATACGGGTCGGACATACCGAAGTTGTCCTTTTTCTGTCCCGACCCCGTTACAACGTCGCACCGATGCAAATGGCCCCGGTGATCCGGCTTCGGGACGGACAACCGGTGGTGGACGAACTGCGGTGGGGACTGATTCCCTCATGGGCCAAGGACACCAAGCTCGCCGCTTCATGCATCAATGCGCGGTCTGAAACTGTCGCGACCAAGCCAGCCTTTCGTTCGGCCTTCAAACGCCGCCGCTGTCTGGTGCCGGCGGACGGCTTCTTTGAATGGGAACCTTTGGGTAAACAAAAACTGCCTTGGTTGTTCGTGCGACGCGACGCAGAGCCGCTGCTATTTGCCGGCTTGTGGGAGTCATGGCAGCCGGCCGAGAACCCAGCCGTCCATGAACAAACGTTCACGATTCTGACGACGACGCCGAATTCCGTGACCGCTCCTGTCCATGATCGGATGCCAGTGGCCCTCAGTGCGGACGCGGCGGCCCGCTGGCTGGACGAGGCCACGACGCCCGAACAACTCGCGGCGTTGTGCGTTCCGCTCCCGGACGACGCCTTGCAACGTCACCGAGTCAGCCAGGTCGTGAACTCGGCACGCAATGATTCACCGGAGTGTGTCGCGCCCGTTCTGGAACAAACTGGGCTGGACGGCCTTTAAGTCAGGCGACCGTCCGAGGTTTGCCGGCCCGCATCACACGTAGGGTGTGCCCGTGGCCGTTCTCGAATGGTTCAACGCGCCCTTCGACCTCCAGTACGGGATAGCGGACGGTCGCCAGTGCATGACTCCGGTAGCTGGCGGCGAACAGTTCAGTTTCGACGATGCTGGTCCGGTCGGCGATCGTCATGAACTTCATCGGTTCCCCGCCGGCCTGATGATGCACCCGTGCCTCCACCACCAGCCCGCAGGTGATGATCGTCTGGCCGACGAACGCGGAAAGCCGGGCGACTGGACAGTAGCTGTCCCAGGCAATGTCCGGGAATAGCTCCAAGGGATGGCCAGAGATCGTGAACCCGAACAGGTCGCTCTCCCATTCAAGCCGCTCCCGACGGGTGGGTTCGCGCAAGACGACCTCGGGGAGCCGGTCCAGACCGGGCGGTGGCAGTAACCAGCCTTGGCCGTGGGCATGCCTGTCGCCGAAGGTGCGGTGCAGCCACTGTGCCTCCCAGAACTGTTCGGTCCGTGGATTACCAAATCCGTCAAAAGCTCCCGCCCTGATCATTCCTTCCATTTCTTCAGGCGATGGAGCCACGCGCCGGGCAAAGTCTGCGAGGGATGCGAACGGTGCCCTTTGCCGCTCGGTCAACAAAGCCTTGGAAGTGCGTTCGGTCAGTCCTTTCAGATTCGTCAGCGGCACCCGGATGCTGCGTGCTTCGACAGTGAACTTTGAGCCGGGCGCGTTCACATCGGGCGGCAACAGCATCAACCCGAGCCGGAGGCATTCGAGCACGTAGACCAAGGGTGAATAAAACCCCTTCCCGTTGCTCAGGACGCCCGCGAGGAACTCGGCCGGGTGGTAACGCTTCATCCAGGCACCCCAATACGCCTCGACCCCGTAGGCGGTCGAATGGGCCTTATTGAACGCATAGCCCTCAAACCCCGTCACCAATTCCCATACTTCGGCGATCTTTTCCGGGGTGTGGCCCCGCGCCAACGCACACGCCATGAACTCTTCCCTCAGTTCGGCGATGACTGCCGTCTTCCCCTTGTTCAGCGCACGGCGCAACACATCGGCTCGGCCGCCTGGCAGTCCAGCGAATGCCTCGCTGATTTGCAGGATGTGTTCCTCGAAGGTGACCAGTCCGTAGGTGCTGCGCAGGCACGGTTCCAAGGATGGGTGTGGATAGGTGACCGGCTCCAAACCCTGGTAGCGCCGGGTGAAGCTGCGCTTCTTGTTCTCGTTCGCTGCACCCGGACGGATCACCGCGACAATGCCGATGACACCATCGATCTCCCGGACGTTCGTCATCTGGCAAAGCGAAGTCATGGCGGGGCTCTCGATGTGGTGAACTGCCCGCCCGCCACCTCCAGCGATCATGTCCCACACGGACGGATCGTTCCACGGTTCCAACGCGCCAAAGTCCACCGTCACCCCACGCCGGGCTAGTGATTCTTTGGCGTCCCGCAACACCGCCAGCCCGCCCTGGGCGAGGACGTCGAGCTTCACGAGGCCGACCAGTTCGACGGCATCCATGTCGAGGTGCGTGGTTGGATAGCCTTTGGCGGAGATAAACGTGGGCGTGAGTTCGTGCATCGGTTGGCGCGATAGAACGACTCCGCAGGGGTGCATCTTGGGATTGCGGGGCACGCCATCCAGGAACGATGACAGTTCCAACGCCGTCTTGAATGGTTCCTCACCCAACGGCAGTTCGCGGCATTCAGCGTCTCCCCGCAGGTGTTCCAACAGGTTGCCTGAACTCGACCACGGAAAATGCTCGGTGAAGCGCCGGACCTGTCCCTCGGAGACGCCCAGCACCTTCGCCACGTCCCCAAAGGCGGCGCGGGCCTGATAGGTCGAGAACCCGCCAACGATGGCGCACCGCTCGCGGCCGTAACGCGCGAAGATCAGGTCCACCACGTCGTCCTTCCGGTCGTGCGGGAAGTCGATGTCGATGTCCGGGAGCTTCTGCATGGCCATGCGCTCGCGGTTCAGGAACCGTTTGAAGTAGAGCTCAAAACGGATCGGACACACGTCGCTGATGCGCAGGCAGTAGCAGACCATTGAGTCGGCGGCGGAACCACGTGTGATCCAGTCAATGCCGTGGGCGCGGCAGTCCTGGAGGATTTCCCAAACGACGAGGAAGTATGCCTCGTAACCCACTTCCGCAATGATCCGCAGTTCCTCGTCCACCTGCGCGGCATACTGTGGGGCACGCGCACCGTAGCGTTCGCGCAGCCCGGTCAACACGAGCCGGCGCAGGAAGTCGCGGGGCGCGGATCCGTCGGGGGTCACGAAGTCCGGGAACTGCGGCGGCCCAAAGGGGAAGTTGAAGTCACAACGGTCGGCGATTTCGAGCGAGTGCGCCGCCCATTCAGGGTGCCGAGCAAACCATGGAGCTACCTCCTCGGGGGAACGAAAATGAAACTGCCCATCCACCCGCTTCTCCGCGTGGGCCTGTCGAAGCAGGGTGCGGGTGCGGATGCTCTGAACCACGTCGAACCCGAGGCGGTCGGCGGGTGTGCCGTAACGGACAGGCGGACACAGTACTGTGGGGTACTTTCCGGGCAACTTGGCGGCAGCCTGGTAGAAGCGGCCGGGGAACAGGTCCGCGAGCGTGGGATCGTCCGACACCGCCAGTAACCCCTCGGTCCGGCCGTCCAGGTCACTTCGCCGAAAAGGGGCGCGCTGCCGATTTGCGACGGAAGCATCGTCTCCGCCTTCCCGGTCGTGCGGCCGGGACAGCACCCGACACAGATTGGCGTAACCCTGGGCCGAGGCGGCGTAGGCGAGCAGGGTGTGACCGCCGAAACTCAGCTCTGCTCCGATGATGGGTTTGATACCTGCCTTGTGCGCGGCCTGGGCGAACTCTGCGGCCCCGTGAAGGTTACCGGTATCCGTCAAAGCGACGGCAGGCAACTGATGCTTCACCGCGAGTTCGATGATGGCGCTCGGTGACAGCGTCGAGTCGAGGAAGGTGTAGTGGCTCTTGACACGCAACGGCACGAACGCCGTTGGCTTCCGTGTCACCCGCAACACCAGCTTGACCAGCGGGGCCGCGACCGGGGCCGTAGGGTTGGTTGCGGGTTCGTTTCGCAACG
>CAIVQB010000086.1 GCA_903907925.1 uncultured Verrucomicrobiota bacterium | reverse complement strand
GGTGACCTGACCTATCGGGAGGGCCTCAACTACGAGCTCAAGGAGGTGCGCGAGCACATGTTCGCGCAAATCCGCGAGGTGGTGGAGGACTACGACTTCGATGGCCTCGAACTCGACTGGTGGCGCCAGCCGCTCTGCTGCGAACCGACCGTTTCGGCGTCGACCCTTGCGATGATGACGGACTGGTTCCGCGAGGTGCGTGCCCTCACGCAGCGGCGGGCGGCGAAAAACGGCCGGCCGTATTACCTGGGCATGCGCATTCCGGGTCGTCTCGAGACCCTGAAAAGCATCGGCCTCGACCTCGTGACGCTCTGCCAGGAAGGGACGCTGGATTTTCTCTGTCCTTCCGGATTCTGGCGCACGGCCTGGGACCTGCCGCACGACGACCTCCGCCGGCAAGTCGGTGACCGCCCGGCGATTTACGGGGTCATCGAGGAAGGGGCGAATGCGATCCCCACCTGGTCGCCCCAGCACAACCTCACCAAGGAAATCCGGTACATTTCCTCCAGCCCTGAAATGCTGCACGCCAACGCCGCGGGCAAACTGGCCCTGGGGGCAGATGGCATCGAGTGGTTCAATTTCTACGTGGGTGATCAGGCCCAGGTCCCGGGGATCGCGTCGAATTATGTCCTCTTGCGCGACATCCACCGTCTCGAATTTCTCCGCGGACGCGAGAAGCACTATACTTTTGCCGACCGGGGGTTCACCGGGCTGTCCCAGCCGCCCTTCGAGGCGCCGCCCCAAATCCCCGTGATCCTGCAGAAGAACTGGCGGCAGTCGTTCCGGCTGCCCATGTGTGCCGAGCCGGGCGACCGGGGGCTGCGACTGGTGATCCAGATTGTACTCAACCGGGGCGCCGCAACGGGCCCCGTGCCGGTGTCATTCAATGGGAGCTGGCCGAGGGCGGAAAATACGACAAATGACCGGCTGCTGTTTCCCTGCGGTTCGCTCACGCACCACGTGAAGGAGCATGTCGGCCAAGATTACCAGTTTCCGGTTTCGCTCGTGCGGGAGGGGTGGAATGAAGTGACGGTGGAGAATTGCGGCGAGCAACCGCTGACCGTGGTCTGCATTGAACTGGGCGTGGTGGCGGCGGCGCCGGAAGCGCACCCGGTGTCAGCCGGCTGAAGGCCGGGCCCGGGGCGGGGCGCTACTTGTTGACGTTGAAAATCGTGCCCTTTTTACCGCCCGTGACCTGACGGTGGTAGACTTGGGTGACTGATTTCCCGGTCGACTTGTCGACAATCCATAACTCGCAGAAAAGGCGGCCATCCGGACCGTCCTCATGGCCGTCCTCCAGCATGATCTGGTAGGTGACTCCGGGCTTGGCTTCCAGCGGCAGATCCGCCCGGGCGATGAAGTTCGAATACGAGTATTCCACACCGATGGTGTGACGCCCCGGGGCGAGCGCCAGGGGATGATCCCATTGGTCGGCCGCATCGCGGACCCACTGCATATCGACCATGATGGCAAACGCCCGGTGATCGGTGCCGAAGAGCCCGCCTTCACTGAAGTTTGTCCCCTTGAGATAGGCCGCCGCGCGGCCCGGCGCCGGAGGCTGGTAGTTGTCGTCGGAAGAGGAACTGGACACATTCGAGCATCCGGATCCAAGGACGAGGAGGACGCCGGCGAGAAAGTGGGCGAGAAGGCGGTTTTGCGGCATGGTTGCAGCGGAAAACAAGTCCGCCCATCGAGCAAGTCGCCTCATAGACTGTCAAGGGGAGAGCAGCGGCTTTTTCCCGGCCAGTCGGGTATTAGCGCCGCGGATGGAGGCCACCAGTCCGGCGCAGTCAGGCCGCAATGGAGCACCACGCGTTCGGCGAAATTGCTTGTCACTCGGCTCGTCCAAAGCGTAATACCCGCCGCTTGATTCCCTCGTGAACGAGGTGTTTTTCGCCAGAGTAGCTCAGTGGTAGAGCAGAGGACTCATAAGCCTTTGGTC
>CAIVQB010000085.1 GCA_903907925.1 uncultured Verrucomicrobiota bacterium | reverse complement strand
CGGCCTTTTCCTCGACAACCCTCCGGGCGGCAGTGCTTTTGTCTTCTGCCTTCGTTGACTCAGTCCTCACAGCCCGGCGTGGGGATGCTCGGACTTCGTCGCCTCGGCAGAAGACAAAATCCCTTGCCGCAGGACCCTTCCCAATTCTCAGACAGTCTCTCTCAGAAAAGCCGGAAGCCCCGGCAAGGCTGAACCGGCACGGGTCTGGCCGGTCGTATCGGGCTCCGTTATGCCGTCCGTTGCTTGCCGTCCGGGGATCGCCGGTCTAGCGTCGCCCGATGCGTTCGCCGTTTCTGCCTGCGTTGCTGGTGCGGTCCGTGGCCGTTGTCGGGATGGCAACGCTCGTCGCCCGCGCGGAAACCCTCCAATTGCGGGAGAAGGCGTCGATCACCGGCCATATTCTCGCCGAGAAAAAGGACCTGATCGTCGTCGACCTCGGCTACACGGTGATCAGCGTTCCCCGCAGCCAGGTGGTGCGCATTCTCCGGAGTCCGGATGTCGATGGAGTTCCGGGACCGGCCAAGCCCATTGCCGGGCCTTTGCCGACGGCCGTGGTGCCTCCGGTAAATCCGGTGGTCGGCACCGCGCCCGCTGACGGCCGCCTCTACGCCGTGGCAATGGTGCCTCCGCCGGAACGAACGGTTCGCGAACTCGTCGGCCTCCTCGGTGAAGGCGTGGTTCAGGTCCGAACACCCGGCGGATTAGGCAGCGGCTTTTTTCTGAGCGAAGACGGTTATCTGATCACCAATTTCCACGTCATCGAGGGCGAGACCCGGATTTCCATCGAGGTGTATCAATTGAAGGACGGTCAACTCGACCGGCGCAGTTACCGCGACATCCGCATCGTCGCGATGAACAAGTTTGCCGATCTGGCGCTGCTGAAGGTGGAGGATGCCGGTGCCCCGAAATTCCAACGCGTGCTGCTGGGTGATACCGATGCTCTGGCCCAGGGTGAACGGGTGTTTGCGATTGGCAGCCCGCTCGGATTGGAACGCACCGTCACCGAGGGAATCCTCAGCACCAAGACCCGGCCAATGGGCGGGGATCTCTATTTGCAGACCACGGCGCAGATCAATCCCGGTAATTCCGGTGGCCCGCTGTTCAATCTTCGCGGCGAAGTCATCGGCGTCACCAACATGAAGCTGACCTTCGGTGAGGGGCTTGGATTCGCCATCCCGGTGGAGCAGGTGAAGTTCTTTCTGAAACACCGCGATGCCTTTGCCTACGACAACGACAACCCGAGCAACGCCTTCCGCTATCTCGAACCTCCCCACCGGTTGAAGGGAGCCACCGACACGGCGGCCGCGGCCGGAGAGACCGGGCGTTGAACGACGGCGGGCGTGACCCCGGCGAGTTCCGCCTTGCCAATCCTGGTTCCTTCGCGAGGTTGCCGCGACGGTTGTTTCCCCGAGTTCCATGAAGCGTTTACTTCGACAGATCTTTCTTGCAGCCGGGTTCCTCCTCGGAGCCCTCTGTCCCGCCGCCGTTCCGCCGCCCGCCCAACTGTTTCCCAAGGACACCGTTCTTCTGGCGACCGTTCCGAATTGGACGGCAGCCCGGGCCGGGTTTGAGCAGGCACCCTACGGTCGGCTCTGGGCGGACCCGGCGATGCGACCGTTTCGCGAAAAAGTGGAGTCCGCACTCATCGAACAGTTGATGGGCGATCTGGAAAAGGACACCGGCATCAAGGTGGCTGACTACCTCCCACTGCTGCAGGGACAGGTCACGGTGGCGTTGATTCCCCGTCCCGCGGGCACTTCACCAGCGGCGGGTGCCGAGCGCGCGCTGGTTTTGCTGGTGGACAGCGGTGACAAGTCGGAGGTGTTGAAGCAACGCCTGAGTGAGGCGCGACAAAAGCTGACCGAGGCCAAGAAGGCGTTGAAGAGCGAGCGGATCCGCGATGTGGAATTCACCACCGTCGTGCTGGATCCGAAGGAGATGAAGGCCAATTCCAAGGCCCGGAGCAAGGAACGGGCATCGAAGGCCGCGGCTGCCGCCAAGGACGCACCGAAGGCTCCGGCAGATGGAGCGGGAAAAGATAAGGACAAGGATAAGGATAAGGATGCCGACGACGATGACGATGACGGCGATTCAGATGACGCGACGGCAGGTGGCGAACCGCGAAAGATCGAACTCAGCTTTGGTCAGGTCGGGTCGGCCCTGCTGGTGACCGACACTCTGAAGGCGCTCGAGCCGTTGGTGGCGGTGATGACCGGCGGGAGCGCACCGTTGCTTGCCGAGAACGAGGATTATCAGGCCAGTGTCACGTCGGGTGGATTGCACGACGCCAATGCCTACGCCTGGGTCAATTTTGCATCGGTGTTCCGCACCATTGAAGCCGGGGCGGACAAGATCAAACCGCAGGCCAATGCGATCGGGGTGGATCCGCGCAAGGCACTCGCCGCGCTGGGACTTCAGGGCATGAAGTCACTGGCGGTTTCGGCGCGCCAGACTCCGGACGGTGAATTCGCCATTTTCACGCTTGGAGTGCCCGAGGCGGTTCGAACGGGTCTGTTCAAGCTCATCGCTGTCGAGCCCAAGGATTCCGGTCCGCCGTCGTTTGTGCCGGCCGACGCGGTGAAGTTCCAGCGGTGGCGCGTGGATGGTCCCAAGACGTGGGCGGCCCTGGAGGCGATGCTGCAACAGGTGTCACCGCAGCTCGGTGGATTCCTGCAAATGTCGATGGCGGCGTTGGGCAAGGATCGCGATCCCAATTTTGATTTCCGGAAGAGCTTCATCGCCAACCTCGGGAATGACTTGATCAGCTACGAGAAGGCTCCCAAGGGTCGGACCCTGGCCGAGCTAGCCGATCCGCCCTCCCTCACGTTGGTAGGTTCCGGCAATGCCGATCAATTGGTCGCCGGGTTCCGTGCGGCGGCGGGTTTGTTGCCCACCGGTGCCGAGGAACCCAAGGTGCGCGAGTTCAACGGACGGAAGGTGTACGGGGTCAAACTCCCGGCCGGCATGGCGGGCAGTTCAGAGAGCGTGCTCGAGTTTGCCGCCAGCAGCGGATTCGTGGTCATGGGGAGCCATCCGGCAACGTTGGAGGAGTTTCTGCGAAGCGCGGAGGGCACCGGAAAATCCCTGCGGGACCTGCCCGGACTCGCCGATGCGGCCGGCCGCGTCGGCGGCATGAGCCAGGGGCTGTTCGGATACGAGGATTCCCGCGAAGTGGCGCGGGCGAAATGGGAGGCCTTTCGTCAGGGTGACCTGGCGAAAATGATGCCGGTCGGAACGGGTGCGGCGCAGGTGCGTTCGGTGAAGGAATGGGTCGATTTCACATTGCTGCCCCCCTTCGACGAGGTCTCGAAATACTTCAGCCTGACAGTCTATGCCGGCAGTTGGGACGCCCAGGGCTTCAGCGTGAAGGCGTTTTCACCCCGGGTGAAGTAGCAGTGCCAGCCGTCCCCGGGCTGGAATGACGTCCGGTCGCATCCCGTAGCGGCGGCACACCCGGAGCGCCGTCATCCTGACGGCTCGGTGGTTCTCGACGCCTTTATTGGACGGATCGATCCAACTGGCCGTCAGGATGACGGCGCTCCGGGTACCTCCTGCTTGTCGGTCGGCGATTTCCGCTCATCTCGTCGGGCCGATGGCTGCAAAAAGAAACCCTCCCGTGGCTGCCGGAGGGTTCGCTTGAATGGAAATAACGGGGCACGAAGGCACCGGTTACTTCATCCGGTCGAAGTTCTTCTGGAGGATCTGCCAGTCGGCGGCGTCGCCCACTTTGGCGCGGTGATCGGCGATGATCTTGGCTTCGTTGGCGTTCTTGGTCGGCCGGTTGACCTTGTAGAAGGTGCCGAACTGACCGGGCCAGGCCACGTCGCTCAGCTTGTACGCGGCGTACTCGTCGGTCACGTCGTGATCCTTGGAGATCTCGTTGAAGACGCCGCCCTTGCGGGGAATCGCGGCATCAAAGGCACCGGGGAAAAACTCAACGCATTCGCTAAGGCATTGCACGAAGCTGAATCCGTCGTGATCCATGGCCGATTCCATCGTGGCGAGGACGTGGTTTGGATTCATCGCCGAGGTCCGGGCGACAAACGTCGCGCCGGCGGCGATCGCCTGCTTCACCGGGTTGATCGGCCGGTCACCGCTGCCCCAGGCATCGGTCTTGGACTTGTAGCCGAGGGGCGACGTGGGTGAGGTCTGGTTCTTGGTCAGGCCATAGACCTGATTGTCCATCACCACGTAGGTCAGCTTGATGTTCTTCCGCGCGGTGTGGGTGAAATGATTGCCACCGATCGAGAAGGCATCGCCGTCACCGCCGAACACGAAGACGTGCAGGTCCGGACGGGAGATGCTGACACCGGAGGCGAACGGCAGGGCGCGTCCGTGGATGAAATGGGCGCCGTGGCCCTGAACGAAGTATGGGAAGCGGCTCGAGCAGCCGATGCCGGCGACCGTGGTTAGCTTCTCGTGCCAGAGTTTCCGGCGTTCGATGAGTTTGAAGTACAGTGCCAGCACCGAGAAATCGCCGCAGCCGGGGCACCAGGTCGGATGATCTGCTGAGACCTCTTTTTTGGTGAGCGGCTTGCGGTCGGCGTCGGCGAGCGGGGCAACGGGAATCAGCGGGGCCGTGCCCGTGCGGGGCAGGGTGGCGAAGGGAAAGGCGATCGTGCTCATGTCGGAATCAAAGCTTTGGGAATCGGAAAAAAGCGGCTCAGGCGACCGGGGTTTGGGTGAGGGTGCGGACGCGGTCGAGGATCTCCTTCACCTTCCACGTGAGGCCGTCGACTTTGTTGATGCCCTGAATCCGCGGATCGGCATAACGGGCGCGCAGCACCTGCGCAAGCTGGCCGTAGCCGTAGAGCCCTTCATCGTTCAATTCCACGACGAAGATCCGGTGGAATCCCTTGAAGATATCTTCCAAGCCGTTGGGCAGCGGGTTGATGTATTTGATGTGCAGGGCGGAAACCGGTTCACCGAGCGAACGCGCCTTGTCGACCGCCTCGCGCAGGGGACCCTGGGTGCTGCCCCAGCCGACCAGCAGGACGTGGCCCTCGTTCGGGCCGTAGGTGGTCGGCACCGGCAGTTCCGCCGCCAGGGCGCGCAGCTTGTTGCGGCGCTTGGCGGTCATGCTCATGTGCAGCTTGGGCGAACCCGTCGGGTGACCCAACTCGTCATGTTCCAGTCCGGTGACCACGGGATACTTGCCACTGGCCACCCGCGTTCCGGGGGCAAGATGGCGGGTGATCCCGCCGGGGGCCGAAAGATCGTAGGGCTTGTGTTCGGGAACCGGCGTCAGATCGGGCGAAAGATCCTGAACGACCGTCTTTAAGTCGGGTTCGGGGAAGGCTTCGATCCGGGTGGCGATGCCTTGATCGGAAAGGAGAATCACCGGTGTGCTGTATTTCCGGGCGATGTTGACCGCCTCGATTGCGGTGTAGAAGCAGTCCTCAACCGTACTCGGCGCGATGACCACGCGGGGACTGTCACCGTGACCGCCGAAGGTTGCGATGTTCAGGTCCGACTGTTCGATGTTGGTCGGCATGCCCGTCGATGGGCCGCCGCGCTGGACATCGATCACAACGAGGGGCATTTCGGCCATGGACGCCCAGCCGATCGCTTCGGTCTTGAGCGAGATGCCCGGGCCGGAGGAACCGGTGACCGCGACGCGCCCGCCCCAACTGGCACCGATGGCCATGGAAACCGAGGCGATCTCGTCCTCGCACTGAATGAATGAACCGCCGTACTTCGGGAGCTCCTTGCGCAGGAGTTCCATGATGTCGGACCACGGGGTGATCGGGTAACCGGCACCGAACCGGACGCCGGCGGCCAGCAGGCCGTAGGCGATGGCTTCGTTGCCGTTCATCACCACCTGGGCACCGCCCTTGCTTGGAGCGGCGTAGAACTGATAGCTCTTGAGGAGGTTCTCGAGGCTGTGATTGTAACCGGCATCGAAGCAGGAGTTGGCGTTGTTGAGGACCGAGGCGTCCTTGCCGCCAAATCGTTCGACGATGAGCTTCTTCAACTTGGTGACGTCGAGGTCGTACACCTTCGCCAGAAGACCGAGGACGTAGATGTTCTTGCCCTTGTCGCGGCCGGTGCCGCCGATGGCCTCGACCGTCAGACTGGAAATGGGGACGCCGACGTGGCGGTAGGACTCCTGCCATTCGGGCTTCGGGGTGACGTGGTCGGAATCGTACAGCACGATGCCGCCCAGCTTGAGTGAGCGGATGTGGTCTTCGTAGCTGTGCTGGTAGAAGGCCAGGAGCATGTCCGCCTCGTCACCGGCGGTCAGGACCTCACCGGATCCGATCCGGACCTGGAAGATCGAGGGGCCACCGGAAATGGTCGAGGGAATGGTCATGAAGGTCATGACCTCCTGCTCACTCCGGCCCGCCAAGCGTGCCAGGAAGCCACCGATGGCCTGGATCCCGTCCTGGGAGTTTCCAGCCAGGCGGATGACCGCTTCGTTGATCTTGGTGACCTTGGGCTGTCCTCCGGTCGATGCCGTGGTATCTGCAACTGCGCTCATGAAATGTGTCCGTTACTCGGTAAAAAGTGCCGCGCGCCAGGAGCCGGATTGATCCGGCCCGGATCACGCGGCGGTTCGTTCAAATAGCAGCTTAATGGTGGGGGCAGATGCGTCAAGCAGCCGAGCCGATCAATTTGACTTAACTGAACAGTCATCTGTATTAGCTTCTCTTCAAGACTATCGCCGTGAGTCACTGCTGAAATCGGGTCTAATCAATGGTGCAATGGTCTTATTACAAATCCATTAAGACGCGCGATGGAGGCTATCGGGGCAGGGGTGTCTCGAGTTCGGCCAGGGTGTAGGCCACGACCGCCATGGCGGCGGTGCAGCGCGCGAGTTCGGTGGGATCGACCTTGTCGACGGTGTCGGCGGCGGTGTGGTGGTACCAAAAGTACCGCTCCCGGGCCACGCGGAGGCCGACGTTCGGGACCCCTTCTTCCAGCAAGGGGGCGATGTCGGCTTCACCCGCTCCCAACACCACTTCGCCGGCATTCAGACGGGATCCGAGGTAGGCACCCAGGGCGTCAATCACCGGTCGCGCTGCGGAACTTCCGGTGAATCCCAGGCCGGCGGGGGCGAAGGTGCCGGAGTCCGATTCGAAGGCCGCCACATGACGGGGAAGTTCGTCGCGATGAGTATTTCGATAGGCCCGCGCGCCGGCGCCGCCAGTTTCCTCGTTGGTCCAAAGCACCACCCGGATCGTTCGGCGGGGACGGAGGCCGAGCGACTTCATCAGCCGGACGGCTTCCCAGGCGGCGAGACATCCACCGCCGTCGTCCTGGGCACCCTGGCCCACATCCCAGGAGTCAATATGGCCGCCCAAAACCACGATCTCCTCCGGCTTCTCACGTCCGCGGATCTCCGCAACGACATTGCGGGATCGAACATCGGGCCGGGTCCGGGCGTTCATCTTGAGGCGCACCACCGGGGTGATTCCTCGCTCCTGCCATCGTGCGAGGCGTGCGGTATCCTCGGGTGCCAGTGCCGCGTGAGGGATCCGGGTGACATTGGTCGCGTAGTGCATCACTCCAGTATGCGGGGTGCGCAATGCGAAGGGGGTGATGCTGCGGATCAGACTGGCCTGGGCTCCAGCCATGGCCGCCTCGACCGCACCGTTCACCCGGATGGCGACGGTTTCGCCGTAGTCGGTGTACGGGACATCGAAGACCACGATCTTCCCCACCGCATCGCTTTTCCTTCGGCGCAATTCATCGACCGAATGCACGACGAGAACCGGTGCGGTGATGCCTTCCGGCGGTGTCGCAATGCTTCCGCCCAGGCCCAGCATCGGCAGGCGTTCATTGCGGGGTGACATCAGTTCGACCGATTCCTCTCCCCGGATCCAGTGCGGCACCATGACCCCTTCTCCCCGCACGTTCTCGAATCCATCCGCCTTCATCTGCCCCAGAATCCAATCAATCGCGGCCTCCAGATTCGTCGATCCCGTGAACCGTGGCCCGAAGGTGTCGCAGAGTTCGGCGAGCCGGTCCCGTCCGGTGGGATGATTCGTGGCAGCGCCCACCAACCGGTCGAGGGCGGAAACCAATGTGGAGGGAAGCAGGCTGTACGATGTCGGCCGTGCGCCTGGATTCGTTGGAGGATCCAGTCGCCGCAACCGGATGTTTCGCAACTGGGAGGTGGTGCTCCAACTCGCAATGCCGAACGGCTTGCTCGCCTCGATTTCGCCGGCCCGCAACGACAGCGTTTTCCCGCGGGTATCGACGTGGACGAGCCGCTCGCCGTCGATCCACGCGCTCAAACTGTCCCGCGCCACCGCCAGCCGGATGGTGTACCACCGGTCATTTTCGAAACGTCGATAAGTGGTCGTCGCGTTGTGGGCCGCGTCTTCTCCGTTGATGGAAGAGATGCCGACCACCGCGCCGCCCCAGCCACCGACGACCAACGTCGCGAAGCTGTCCCCGACGGGAAAGGTCAGGCCGCAGAAGAAATCGATGCCCTGGGTCCGGCGGGCCTCCAGTTCCACCTCGTAGTCGATGACCGGCGTGGCGTTGGTGTAGTTCACCCCGGTGAGGATGCCCTGATTGAGCGTGAGGACGCCGTTTTCGGTTTCTACGTCACCATGCCCGGCGAATCCGGTGACGGACCACCCGGCGAGGGATTTTCCATCGAACAACGGCTGCCATTCCGCCGCAAACAGGGTTGACGCGCTCGCCCAGACCCAAAACCAGATCAACGCTTTCACACCCGTGAGCATGGACGCCGGATCGCTCCTCGTCCACGCTTCTGGGCCGTCACTCGACAGCACTGCGCATCTGCTTCCAGCCATGGCCTCCGTCATTCATCGCCTGACCATCGAAGACATCCGCTTCCCCACCTCCCGCGAGTTGGACGGGTCGGACGCGATGAACCGCGATCCCGACTATTCATCGGCCTACGTGGTGCTCCACACCTCGGACGGATTGGAGGGCCATGGATCGACCTTCACCATCGGCCGCGGCAACGAGATTGTTTGTGCGGCGATTCGTGCGCACGAGCATCTGGTCGTCGGGCGCACTTTGGAGGAATTCGTCGAGAACCCCGGAGCGTTTTGGCACCATCTCAACGGCGATTCCCAACTCCGCTGGATCGGTCCCGACAAGGGCGCGGTGCATCTGGCGTTGGCGGCGATCGTCAATGCCCTGTGGGACTTGTACGCCCGTTCGCGGGGCGTTCCGCTATGGCGGTTGGTTTCGGGTCTGTCGCCCAAGGAATTCGTCCGATGCGTCGACTTCCGCTACCTCACCGATGCCATCACTCCGGGCGAGGCGGAAGCTCTGCTGGAATCCCGCGTTGCAGGTCGTGCCGAACGGGTGGCGCGGCTCGAAGCCGAGGGTTACCCGGCCTACACCACCAGCGCTGGCTGGCTCGGTTATCCCGATGACAAAATACGCCGGCTCTGTCGCGAGGCCGTCGCTGACGGTTGGAATCACATCAAGATCAAGGTGGGGCGGGATCTCGCCGACGATTGTCGACGGCTCGCCATCATCCGGGAGGAGATCGGCTGGGAGCGTCATTTGATGGTCGATGCAAACCAGGTCTGGGAGGTGCCGCAGGCGATCGAGTGGATGCGTGAACTCGCCCGGTTCCGGCCGTGGTGGATCGAGGAACCCACCTCACCCGACGACATCCTCGGCCACGCCGCCATTGCGCGGGCGCTGGAGCCGCTGGGCATCGGCGTTGCCACCGGCGAACACGGGATGAACCGAATTCTGTTCAAACAACTGTTCCAGGCGAAGGCGATCTCCTTCTGCCAGATCGATTCCTGTCGCGTAGGCGGCGTGAACGAGAACCTGGCGATCCTGCTGATGGCGGCGAAGTTCGGCGTGCCGGTCTGTCCGCACGCCGGCGGCGTCGGGCTTTGCGAATTTGTCCAACATCTTTCAATGGTAGATTATGTGGCGGTGAGCGGCAGTTGGGACGGACGGGTGTGTGAATTTGTGGATCATCTCCACGAACATTTTGTTGAGCCCTGCCGGATTCGAAACGGCCGGTATCTCCCACCGCGACTGCCCGGCTATAGCACCGAGATGCGTCCCGAAAGTCGCGCCCGGTTTGGTTTTCCCGGCGGTGTGGCTTGGAATGGGTAGCGCCGAGGCGACAACGAGAAACGTTGGACATTGCCGGCAACATCCCGGTTGCGGTTTTTCGGCAAAACTGGCACCCCATTGCCCATGACCCCCCGGTTCGTTCGCGCGCACGTATTGTCCCGTTATCATCAACGCGCCTTCACCCTGATCGAACTGCTGGTGGTGATCGCCATCATCGCCATTCTCGCCGGAATGCTCCTCCCCACGCTGGCTCGTGCCCGCGACAAGGGGCTCGGTGCGGCCTGTCTCAGCAATACCAAGCAGATTGGGCTCGCCATCCAAATGTACGCCGATGACAACCGCGACGTCTTTCCGAACCAATGGTGGGTGGTCGGGCCGTACAAGAATTCCCGCGGATTCAACTGCGGTGGCGAATGGCTGCGTACCCCGGCGGGCATGTTGTCGAATTATACCGGTGCTCCGAAGGTCTGGGTGTGTCCGAAGAAACGCCGCGGCCTGACCTACAAGTCCGAACCCGGTGAGTTCAATCCCGCCATCACCGGTTTCCTTTCGTACGGGTTCAACTACCTCGGTGTGTTTGGCGGCGATACCAGCCAGCCGCATCCGTTCAAGGCGTCCCAGGTGGATCGTCCCGTGGATGTGATCTCAGTGACCGAAGTGAGCGGATCGGATGATCCCAAGGAAATTGGTGGCGGTTTGGGCAACGAGAAAGCGGACGCGGCATGGCTCGATAGTTATTGGGAGAACGGCTCCTACCCCAACAAGACCCCCGCCAAGGGAAACCAGAACTACCGGTTTCAGTCCCAGATGAAGAAGCACAATTACCGCGTTAATTCGGTGTTCGTTGACGGTCATTCCGCCGGCATCAAGCCGAGCCAGTTGGTCTGGGGCCAATTCTATGGTGTGTTCAGCGGAACGCTTCCGAACGGCACGAGCGTCAAGCCGGATTCGAAGGTCAGCACTCCGACGCTCGATGCTTCGGAAACACCGCCCTGAGGACGGGCTGTCGGGACCGATTCAATTCCGTCGCGGTTCGTTGAACCCGGGTTCGCGTGACGGCCGGCGGCGAGTTGTCGCTTCACCGCTTCCCTTCGTCGGGTTCGCGGACTAAATTCCCGCCCGTCCCATGGCGTTTCTGACCTTCAACGGCGTTTCCAAGCGCTTTCCCGGCGTGCAGGCCCTCGATGCCGTCAGCTTTTCGGTGGAGCGCGGCGCCTGTCATGCGTTGATGGGCGAGAACGGCGCGGGCAAGAGCACGCTGGGGAAGATCCTCGCCGGCGTGTACACCGCCGACTCTGGGGAACTCCAGATGGAAGGTCGCCCGGTCGCGCCGGCCGATCCCCTGGAAGCCCGACGGCTGGGCATCGCCATGGTGCATCAGGAACTGGCGTTCTGCCCCAACCTGTCCATCGCTGAAAATCTCTGCCTCGGGGACATGCCGTCGCGCGCCGGTTGGGTGGATCGCACGGCCATGCGCGCCCGTGCGCGAACGATGCTCGCGGAGATCGGTGCCGAGTTTGATGTCGATCAACCGATAGCGCGCCTGACGACCGGTCAGGAACAATTGGTCCAGATTGCCGCCGCGGTCGGAACCGGTGCCGGGGTGATCGTGTTCGACGAACCCACCAGTTCACTGTCGATCGCCGAAAGCGAACACCTCTTCGAATTGCTGTCTCATCTGAAGTCGCGCGGGATCACGGTGATTTACGTCTCTCACCGGATGAGTGAGATCTTCCGGTTGTGCGATTCCATCACCGTCCTGCGTGACGGACGACACGTGGCCACCGAACGGATCGCCGACACCACCCAGGATCGGGTCATCCTCCAGATGATCGGCCGCGACGTGGAGTTGCACGAGCCACGCCACCTCGAAACGCCGCTCGGCAAGGAAGTATTGCGCGTGGAGAATCTGACCTCGCCCGGGAAATTCGAGGGTATCAGTTTTTCAGTTCGTGCCGGTGAAGTGCTCGGAGTTGCCGGCCTGATCGGTGCGGGCCGCAGCGAAATGGCCCAGGCGATTTTCGGATTGGATCGGGCGGCGACTGGAAAGGTTTGGGTCAAGGGCGTTGAACTTCCACTCGGTGACCTTCAAGCGGCCTTGCGATCCGGGATGGGATTGCTGCCCGAGGATCGAAAACGGCTGGGACTGGTGCTGTCGATGAATTGCCGCGAGAACACTTCCCTGGCGGTTCTCGATCGACTCGCCCGGCTGGGATTCATCCGGTTGGGAGAGGAACGGGCGCTGGCCAAACGCTACGCCGATCGCCTGCGGGTGAAGACGCCGTCGTTGGAAACCACCATCGCCGGATTGA
Source organism: uncultured Verrucomicrobiota bacterium (assembly GCA_903907925.1). GTDB lineage: Bacteria > Verrucomicrobiota > Verrucomicrobiia > Limisphaerales > UBA9464 > CAIVQB01. The sequence continues at coordinate 88,341 of CAIVQB010000085.1, read as the reverse complement.
GCGGTGGCAATCAGCAGAAAGTGGCCCTCGCCAAATGGCTGGCGCGCGAATGTTCGATCCTGTTTGTCGATGAACCGACCCGTGGCGTGGATGTCGGGGCCAAGGCGGAGATCCACAAGTTGCTCGATGAACTCGCCTGCGCGGGTCTCGCCCTCGTGGTGATCTCCAGCGAACTCCCCGAAGTCATGGCCCTCAGCCGCCGGGTGATGGTCCTGCGCGGCGGAAAGGTCGCCGGAGTATTGCCGCGAGCCGGGGCGAACCAGGCGGCGCTGATGCGTCTGATGGCTGGCGTGGAGCCGGCGGGAACGGCGGCGGTTTCGCCGGGCTGACGAACCGGCCCGGTCGCCCGGCGTCCAAGTAGGGAGGTTTTGCGCCCGAGCCGGGTTCGATGTTCACTGTGGGTGTGATTTCGTTCGCTGAAGACGCCGCCGCACCGAACCTCGTCGAGAGGGTCGGGCAGATGTTTTCGACGGAGGGAATCTTTTCGAAGGCGAAGAATTTCGAGTACCGGCCCCAACAACAGCAAATGGCCGTCGCCGTCGCCCGCGCCCTCGCGGACAAGACCCATCTTATCGTCGAAGCCGGGACCGGTGTCGGCAAAAGCTTCGCCTACCTGGTGCCGGCCATCCTCCACGCCGTCGCCCAAAACAAGAAGGCGGTCATCTGCACCCACACCATCAACCTTCAGGAACAATTGGCGGAAAAGGATCTGCCGCTCCTGAAGCAGATTGTGGGCGTTGATTTCACCTTCGCGATGTTGAAGGGGCGTTCGAATTATCTCTGCACCCGCCGGCTTCAAAAGGCCATGCAACAGGCCGACGCCCTGTTCACCTCGCCCGAGGTCGCCGAATTGCGCCGGATCTACGAATGGAGCCAGAACACCCACGATGGTTCGTTGAGTGATTTTGACGAGGAACCCGATCCGCGGGTGTGGGAACAGGTTTGTTCCGAACGCGGTTTGTGCACCCCGAAGAAATGCGGTCACGCGAGTGAGTTTGCCAAGACGGGTTCGACCTGTTTTTTCCAACGGGCCCGGCAACGGATCCTCGGAGCAGATGTGCTCGTCCTGAATCACACCCTCTTCTTCACCCTGCTCAACGGGGTCGACACCGATCAGGAGGGCGGCGTCCTGTTCAAGAACGACTTCGTCATCTTCGACGAGGCCCACACCGTGGAACAGGTGGCCGCCCGCCACATCGGTGTCAGCGTCAGCAGCGGGCAACTGCGCTATTCCCTCCAGCGATTGTGGAATCCGCGCACCGAAAAAGGCCTGTTGTCCGTGCTGCGCAAAGGGACTTCGGTCAAGGCGGTCGCCGATGTTTTGGAACACGGGGACGCGTTCTTTTCAAAAGTGGAGGAAGCGTGCGAGGGCCTGATTCGCACCACGGCAACGGACGCCGGAACCGCGGGTGACGCGGATGAAGCCAAGGGCGGAAGGGGCGATGCCGGTCGTCCGTGGAAGGAGCTCCGCATCCGGCGACCGGATCTGGTGGAGGATACGCTGACCCTTTCGCTGCACCGGTTGCGCGAGGAGGTGGCGGGCTTGATCCAGGCGACCGAGGACAAGGACACCGGCGAGGAATTGATGGAGTGCAACCGGCGTCTGACCGAGCTGCGGTTGGCGGTGCAGACCTTTCTCAAGCAGGAGGCCGAGGATCACGTGTATTGGGTTGAGCGCGGCGGTCGCTCGCAGCGCAACCTGACGCTGAACGCCGCCCCCGTCGATGTGGCGGATCATCTGCGGGTCCGGCTGTTTGAGAGTGGCACCAGCGTCATCCTCACCAGCGCCACCCTGGCGATGAAAAGCGGGACGAGTGTGACAGCGCCTCCCGTTGCCGCATCGGGCGGCCGTTCGACGGAGGGACGGCGTGCGGGTCCCGGGCCATTGGACTACATCGCCAAACGTGTCGGCGGAGAGTCGGCGCATCAACTGCAGGTCGGTTCGCCGTTCGACTACGAGAAACAGGTGCGCCTGTTCGTGGCGGGCAAGATGCCGGATCCGCGGGATTCCGGGTACGAGACCGCGTTGATCGCCCAGATCGAGCGTTTCGTGAAGGCGACTCACGGCAAGGCGTTCGTGCTCTTTACCAACACCCGCCTGATGCAATCCGTCGCCGGCCGGATGGAATCGTTTTTCGCGAACCTCGGCATCGAATGCTTCGTGCAGGGCACCGGCACGCCGCGCTCCACGCTGTTGGAGAAATTCAAGGAGAACGTCGATTCCGTCCTCTTCGGCACCGATTCCTTCTGGCAGGGCGTCGACGTGCCGGGCGAGGCTCTGAGCAATGTGATCATCACCCGCCTACCGTTCGCCGTGCCCGATCATCCGCTGGTCCAGGCGCGGCTGGAACGGATCGAGGCCCGCGGCGGCAATTCTTTCTTCGAATTCTCCCTGCCCGAGGCGGTGTTGAAATTCCGGCAGGGAGTCGGCCGGCTCATTCGGACGGCGACGGATCAGGGCATTGTGGTGGTGCTCGACAACCGGGTCCTGACCAAGCGCTACGGCCAGACCTTTCTCGACGCGATTCCGAAGTGTCCGATGGAAGTGGTGTGAGTGGGAGGATGGGAAGCCATTGCCCTCACTGCACGGCGGATTCGGAGAGATTCGACCAGTCAATCCGACTCCAGCACCACCAAATCCCTGCGCCTCCGACAAAACAAGCGGCCGTGTCTGCGTAAAACGGCAGTGGCGGAAGGCCCAATCGGAGACCGTGCACCAACAAGACGAGCCCCTCTGCCAGCATCATCCCGCCGAACCAGGGAATCATGTTCTGGTGCTTGCGGGGTTGGAGCATCAGCAAAAGGTAGAGCAATCCGACCAGAGTAAACGCGCCTGCGGCCATTCTAAGCCAGTAATCGAGCATTCGATCATACGCAATCGGCCGGGCTCCCAATCCTTCCAGCGCCTCCGTCGCGGTGGACCAACTGAGAATGACCCCAAAAATGGATGCACCCCATGCAACCGCTGAAAAACCTAGGAACAGGCGGAGGAGTTTCAGATGCATTCGCACTCCCCGTTTAGTGAACGGGTGAATTGGCCACCTTCTTTTTGGTCGGCACCTTCGTGATCTTGGCTTTCACCGCTGCCGCTGGTCGTGCGGCTTCGAATCGCAACTGTAATTCAGTCGACCACTGGCTGCGGCCGTGGGCGACAGCTTCCACGCGAAGGGAATGAATGCCGGCCGGGAAACGGGACAATTGAAACTGGAATGAGCCATCCGCCGCGGCCTCGGTCTGGGACAGGATGCGAGTGCCGTAGTACAAGCGCACCGTTCCGCCCGGTTGTGCGGTGCCTGCCAGGTCGAAGGCCTGACCGGCGATCAACACCGCGCCGGGAATCGGCCGGGTGATGAGCGTCGCAGCCAGTGGCGGCGGTGGCGGACGGCGGACGATCGGTACCTTCGGTGTCGGAAGCACCGCTAGCAGCAGAAGGACCACCGCGAGCAGCACGGGCGCGGCCAGCGACGGCGTATCATACCCCGGAATCCAATAGCGCGGAGCCCACGGAGGGAGGATTGGAGCCGGGGTCGACATGGCGTTCACTCAGGATTCGCGGGCCGCGATCCGCGCCCGCGCCTGGGCAATCCATCGGGCGTAGTCCGGCGTATTCTGCGCGTTGCCCGGGCAGATCGCTTCGAGGGTTTCGGGCGTCGCCCCGGCCAGTGATTCGAAGGTGCAGATTCCGGCCGCATACAACCGGCGTTCCAAGGCTGGGCCGAGACCGTCGAGCACTTCCAGATCGTCGGGTTGGGATCCGTTCCAGTGGCGGCCGACTGAATCGGTTTCGCGCGCGAGCCGTGCGGCGTCGTGACGCAAATCTTCGAAATCCACCGCCGCCCGTTCGTCCGCGCCGAGTTCAAGAATGCCCGCGAGTTGATCGTCCGACAGTTGGGCGAGGCTCCAAAAGCTTCCGATCCCGGCGGCATAAAGGCGTTGTTCGAACAGGGTATCGATGCCCTTGACCTCCGCAAGCTGCTGGGGACAGGCGGACGCGGGAATTGGGGCATCATGTTCCGGTACCTCAACGGGCGTGGGTTCAGCCGGGATCGCCGCGGATTCTGGGAGCAGACTGAGTGCGGTTTCGGAGGCGGGCGCCACCTTCTCCTTGCGGGGACGCCGGGGCTTGGGAGTCGCCGCCGGCTTGACGGGGGATTCGAGGCGGAGGGTCGCCAATTCGGCGGCGAGGGCGTTGCGTTCCCGGGCCATTTGATCCAGTTCCGCAAGCAGGACCTCGTTGGACGGTGCGACGGCGACCGGAAGTGAAGAGGCTGCGGAAGTCGCGGGGCGCGCCTCAAGTTCCGCCTGCAAACCGGCGTGGGCTTGGGAGATGGCCTTCAACTCGGCTTCCAGTTCGGCGGTCTTTTCGGTGAGGACCGCGAACTGTTTCTCGCGTTCGGCGTTTTCCTTTTCCAGCGCGGATCGGGTTTTGCTGGCGGCATCGAGGTTGGCCTCGGCCTGGGCTGCCCGCAGTTTGAGCGCGGCGATCTCCTCAGCCGCTTCACCGGCCTGGTCCGTCAACTGTTTGACTTCGTCCTGGCGCGACCGGAGCCGTTGTTCGAGGGGACCCGAATCGGATTTAACGTCCTTGAGCTGGGTTTGAAGCCGGTTCAGCTGCTGGCGAAGCGTGACCAACTCGGCCTGGGCGGCCTCCGCCTCGGTCGTGTGGACCTTGGCAGCGGCGTCCAATTCCGCCTTCGCTTTCCGCGCCGCATCGAGCGCCTGATGCGCCGAGGACAGTGCCGTGTGAGCGTCGCCAGCCGCCGATTGGGCGTCCGCTTGGCCGCGAAGGGCGGCCTGCAAGTCCGACATCAATGCCGCGGCGGTGTTGGACTGTGACGCGAGATCGGTTTCCAACTGGGGAATGCGGCGGGCCGCGTAGTCCGTTTCCTCGGTCAGCAGTTTCACCCGGGCTCGCAGCTCGGAAAGGGCCGAATTGGCGGTGGCAAGGTCAGCATCACGGACGGCCAGTTGCAGGCCCAGATCGGTGGCTGTGGCGGCGCGTTCCCGGATTTCGGATTCCGCGCTGCTGTGGGCCAGTCGACTGGCGGTTGATTCCTGCTCCAATCGGTGGATCCGTTCGCGGGCCGCGGAAAGATCGGTTTCCAACGCCGCTTGCTTCGAGCGCAGGGAATGGACCGTGGCATCGGCCGCGTCGCGCGCGTGGCGCAGGGCTTCGACTTCGCCCGTCTTCGTCTTGAGATCCGTCTGGGATCGGCCGTGGGCAAAGCGTTCTGAATCGAGTTCCTCGCCGCGCCGCTTCGCCCGCGCTTCCGCGCTGAACAGGCGTTCCCGCAGAACGAACAGTTCGAGCAGCCATTTGACCGTGTAGCCGAAGAGAAATGCGGCGAGCAGGCTCAACCAGGGATGCGCTGCGACGAGGGGGATCATGGCGGGATTCGCCGGGTTTAATCGCCCGACGGGCCGCAGACTACACGGCACGCCACGGGGCGCAATGCCCCGGCTCGCCAGACTGTCGGAAAAAGGACCGCCCGCCCGTGGTTTTCCTTCCCCCGGTAGGGCGAACCTCCCGGTGAGCCGCAGAGGACGGACGGCTTCTACCTCGCAGCGCGACGTCCCCCGTCCTACAACGCACCCGGCTTGGCAGGAGCCTTGCCCTGCCAGTGAACCGTGCGTGTTTTCTACTGAAATGTTCCGGCTTTGAGTGCGCTCTTACGGAGTCGGGTTCAGATACAACCGGTAGAAGGCCGACGGCGTTCCGGAATCCGGAATCGTCAGAACCAATTGAAGGGTCGTGCCGTCATTGGCCGCCACATTGGTGACCGCCAACCACACGGCCGGCTGCACGGCCGGTGAGGTCTGCAGGATGAAACTGGTGGCGACCGCCGGCCATTGCAGGTTGATCAGGCTTGAGCCCAATCGATCGAGCGACAACTGGGGCGGGGTGGCGTCGAAGGTGGCCGAGACCGAGTTGTCGGCCGGAGTGGCTTCCGGAGTGTCCGAAACCACCGTGGCGGAGGCGACGAGGGTCTGGGGTGCGCCCAGACGGATCCGCACCGATCCGCTGAAGGTCCCATTGATGTCGAGCGTGCCGGGTCGGAAGGTGAGCTTGTGTCCGACGACGTCGAAGTCCGGCGTGCCGCTCGCGGAATCGAAGGTGGATCCGTCGGGAAAGGTGACACTGATCCGGGTGTTGGCCGCCGGCAACAGGCCCCGGTTGACCACCCGGACACCCAGGGCGAGCGGGCTGTAGGCGATCGCCGGATTGAGCGAGGGCGTGAGGGTGATCCGGAGATCAGTCGTGGTGCCGACGGAAAAATTGGCAGTGCTGACCGCCTGACCGGCGGGGTTGGTGACCCGGATCGGTCCGGTGGTGGCAGTTGGCGGAACGGTGGCGACGACGGTGGTGCCACTGACGGCAAATACGGCGTTGACTCCATTGAACTCCACCTTGGTCGTGGTGTTGAGATTGTTGCCGGTGAGCGTGACCTGGGTGCCCGGCGAACCGACCTGCGGATTGAAGTCGGCAATCGTCGGAGTTCGGCCGGTGCTGGTGAATGTTCCGGAACTGTCGGCACTGCCCCCCGGCGTGATCACCCGCCAGTGTCCCGTCGGCGTGTTCTCCGGAAGCGTCACGCTGATGCGATTGGTGGCGGTCACCGCAAAGCCGGGGACGTCGGTCCCCCCCAGGAGCAACTGCGTGGCCCCGGTGAAGTTGATTCCGGTGAGTGTCACCACGGTTCCGGGCTGGCCGGAGGCGGGATCAAAACTGTCGATGCGCGGTGCCACATAGAATGGAATCGTCGAGGGCAGGCTGGAGCCGTTGGCGGTGGCAACGGTGATGGGGCCGGTGAAGGCACCGACCGGGACCACCGCGGTGATTTGGGTCGCCGAAATATTGGTCGCCGTGATCACGGGAACCGCGCCGAACCGGATCGTTGAGGTGTTGCGAAGACCTGTTCCCGTTATTGTCACGACGGTGCCGACCGGACCGCCCGCGGGGGTGAATCCGGTGATTCCCGGGAGGACGAGGAAGTTCGCGCCGGTGATGAAACTGCCACCCGGGGCGATTACGGTCAGGGGCCCATCCCCCGCCGCGTCCGGCACGATTGCCTGGATGTTGGTGTTGGAAAGGATCGAGAACACGGCTGGAACGGATCCGAACAGAACACTGGTCGTTCCCACGAAACTGGTGCCGAAGAGGTCGATGGTGGCACCCGCCGCGCCGCGCGAGGTGAAGGCGCTGATGCGCGGATTGAAATAGACGAGGGTGGTCGAAGTGATCGATCCCGCGCTGGTGACGACGGTGACCGGTCCGGTTTGCGCCCCGTTGGGCAGGGTGGCCAGGAACAGGGTGTCCGCGCTCGGTGCGGCCGGCGCTTGCACGGTTCCGATGTAGACCGCCGCTCCGGCGGGATCGTCAAAATTGGCGCCCTCGATGTTCAACTGCTGACCGGGCACGCCTTTGACCGGCACCACGCCGCGGGCGAACTGGTCCAGCTCGGTGTAGATCTGGGTGATCCTCGGCGCGGCCTGAAAGTTCTGGGCACTGACATCCTCTCCGCCGGTGGTGATCACTTCGATCGGGCTGGTCGTGGCATCCGGCGGGACGATCGCGGTGATGATCGACACGCTGGCGGATTGGATCGTGGCCCGCCCCTGGCCGAATTGGACCTGGATCAGGCCGCCGAAATTCTGGCCTGCGATGGTGACGACCGTTCCCGGCCCCCCGCGGACGGGACTGATGCCGGTGATGTGGGGCGCGGCGGCCATCGCCGAAAGGCCGGACGCCAGTGTCGAAAGAATCAAAAACAGTCGCAAAATCATAGACGTTCGCTCCTGTGAACGATGGAGCGCCTGCAATCAATGCGAATGCGGCCGGTCTGTCAAAGCCGGACACCGAGCCGGGGTTTCAGGAATTCTCGGATCACCGCAATTTCCTCCTCACCGGCAATCGTGTGGACCTTGTCGAATTCCCGCCAGGTGATGTCCAGTCCGGCGGCTTTCAGGAATTTCACCTGTTCCCGGACCGGGGCGAGCGGAATGAGGGGATCGCGGGTTCCATGGGTGAACAATGCCGATTGCTGGCGCGCGGTCGGGGCCAGGGATTGGACGAGTTCCTCCGGTTCCCAGACGTAGCCGCTGATTCCAACAAGGGCCGCGAGTCGGTGCGGATAGCGGAATCCCACATCCAGGGTCATCAGGCAGCCTTGCGAAAACCCGAGCAGAACCGTGGATTCACTCGGGAATCCCGCAGCGCGCTGGGCGTCGAGCAGTTCGAACAGTGCCGCCCGGCTCCGCTCGATGCCGGGTCCGGAATCTCCCTGCAGATCGTACCACGAATACCCGCCGTAGTAGGGATCCGGTGCGTTGACCATTAGATATTGCGCGTCGGGCAACTGGAGCTCCCGCGGGAGCCATCGCCATCCGTCCATCGAATCGCCGAGGCCATGCAACACCACGATCAATTGGCGCGGGTCGCCCCGCATCGCCGGAATCAGCTCGGTCGTCAACATGCCAGGACCATGGCGGAGAACGGGCGGGGGAACAATCGCGGGGACGGTCTCCGAACGGATCGAGGCGTGACCCGATTCCGCGGCGGGTCGATTTTTTGGATCCGACCTTTTCCCGCCCCGCATGGCCGTGATTCGCTGAAGGAATGGAACGAACGCTGTTAATGCTGTTGGGTTGGATCGGAATCCTGGCCCAGGCCGCCGGGATTCAACGGATTCCGGATGACCCGTTTTTCCAGGATGTTTCGGTAAAGGTTCGCCTGCACCCCGGACTCGCTGGCGCGACGTTGCGAAAGCTCGTCGTGGATCATGACGGGGTCGCCTATGTCCTGACCGATCGCGGTGTGGCCCGGGTGTTTGGGGATCAGCTCGCGCTCGATCGCAGTTTTCGTCCGCTCGCCGATACGCGTCCCAAGGACATCGCCCTTTCGCCCGAGGGTGAACTCTTTTACCTGCTCGACGATCGTTGGTTGTCCAACGCCAGGAATGGCACGCCGAAAGGCCACGTTCCGCCCGGTGTTTTTGATCGGCTCACGGTGGTATCGGGGGGAACGGTTTGGCTGGCGGGACCCGGCGGAATCGCCCGGGCATCGGTCTCCGACGGCAATTGGAGTTGGGTGCGTCGTTTCACGAATACCTCGGCCGGATCGGTGGAACTCTTTCCGGTCGGCCCGCTGACCAATGTCGTTGCCGAACCGGAGTTGGCAGTGTTGAAAGACGGCCAAGTGTTCTGGGCGCTTCCGGTCGTTGATGGTCCGAAATCGTTGGGCGGGCTGACGGACGTTACCACCCTCGCCCGAATCGGGGATTCGCTTGTTGCCGGGACCCATCACGGGATCGGAACGGTCTGGCGCGTGGACGGGGCTCCGTTGAAACCGTTTGAAACCCGTCTCCCGGGGACGAACATCACCCGTATTGTAGCGGTGCCGGGCGGCCGTTGGATTGGAACCACCCAAGGCGCCTTTTTTGAGAGCGACGGTTCCGCTTCCCGTTGGGCGATCCCGTCCGCCGGTCCGGCAGCTCCCGCACCGCACTTCCGCTATTACGCCTCCAAACGCTGGTTGGCGGACGATCGGGTGGTCGATCTGTCGGTGGATCGCGACGGATCGGTGTGGATCCTAACGACGACCGGGCTTCAAAAGGTGGAGTACCACACGATGACGCTGGCGGAAAAAGCGGCGTGGTTTCAGCGGAAGGTGCGGTCGCGTCATATCCGGTACGGTCTGTCGGCGGAACGACGACTGCCGGTCTCCGGCGATGTCGCCACCAGCGAAATGGTCGACACCGACAATGATGGTGGGTGGTCCAGTTACTGGCTCGCGAGCCAGGCCTTTCGGTACGCGGTCACCCGGGATCCCGAGGCCCGCGAGTTCGCGTGGGAAACCTTCGGAGCCCTGGAACGACTTCAGTTGATCCACAATCATCTCGGATTCCCGGCGCGGACATTGGAGCGCACCGGATCCAAGTATTCTGATACCGACCAGTGGCATGCGGCGATCGATCCGGATTGGGAATGGAAGTCACACACCAGCAGTGACGAGATCGCCTCGCATTTCTTCGCCTACGCCATCCTGTGGGAATGCGCCACCACCACCGCCGCCGAAAAGGACCGCATTCGAACCGTGGTCGATCGCATCGCCACTCACATTCTCACCCACAATCTTTACCTCGTGGATGTGGATGGAAAACCGACGCTGTGGGGCCGGTGGCATCCGGAGTATGTGAATGCCTTTCCGCCGACCGTTTATGATCGCCGTCTGAATTCCGCTGAATTCACCGCGATGATGCAGTTCGCGTGGCATGTGACCGGCAAGAAGGAGTATCGCGACAAGGCCTTCGAACTATTCCGCACCGCCGGGTATCTCGACAACATTCTGCACACGGTGAAGCTATTGAAGGTCACGCCCGGCGCGATCCATCAGGGCATTGAAATGGGTGACGAATGGAATCACAGCGATGATGAACTCGGATTCATCACCTATTGGGTCCTGTGCCGGTTTGCCTTCAACGAACCGCTGCGGAACCAATACCGGTCCTCGGTCGCCGATCACTGGGACCTGGAACGGGTGGAGCGGTATCCGTTTTGGAACTTCGTGGCGGGTGGCTGCGGGATTGCGGCGTGCGAGCCTGAGGGTGCGGTTTGGACCCTGCGGGGATTCCCGCTGGACACCATTTCGTGGTCGGTCCGGAATTCGGTTCGCAACGACCTCACCCGTCTCCCGAAAAACTTCCGCGGACAGGAAACGGTGGAACTGTTGCCGCCGGGCGAACGCCAGATGGCGCGCTGCAACACCCAGCCCTTCATTCTCGACGCCGGCGATGATGGTCACACCGAGTTCGCCGGCGACGAATACCTCCTCGGCTACTGGATGGGCCGCTTCATCGGCGCGATCGCAGCGCCGAAGCATTGATCCGCCCGCACCGGAGTCCCGCGTTCACGCGGCTCGGGTGGGCGGGCGTACCGTACCCGGACCGCGTTTGCTGAAGGTGGAACTCCGCTTCACGTTTGACAGGTCATCCGAGCTGAAGTTGACCCGAGCTTAATTCCAAGGTGGTGAAACACGTTACCCTGCTACGCTGTCAACGGGGCGTTGGCAAAGCGTCGTTGAAGGTGACTGATACTCGTTTGGCATCCAGACGGGTGACAACAATCCGAGCCTGCACCAGCAACGCCTTCTCGATGAGTCGGCGTACCTCGGCAGCGGTCGGAGGAGAGGACTCCGGGATGGTAATCAACACTTGAACCGCCTTGACTCTGGAATCCACCAGGCACTCGGCTCCCTGCATCTGGAGGCAATCCGCCAAAACCTGGCCCGCGGGTACATTCCGGTACTCGATAATTCTACCATCACCTACGCAACCACTCACGGACAGCCAGCAACCGAAAGCGAGCAAGCCCACGATCCAATGAGGAGTTCGTTGAATAGATTTCATAGATTCATTCCTCCAGGCCCACACAAAGGGACCCATTTGATCGAGCCGTGCAACCATCTCCGTGCGATATGAGAGTCCCGAGCGCTACTTGAGGGTTGTCAGTTTGGCGGAGATTGTCCAGACCCGGTGGCGGGCGCAAAGCACTTCCGCCGCCGGGTGCGCCGTTGAATCGACGGGGACGCGATGCGCTCGTTTTCCCGTCCACCCGTCTTCTCGTTTTCGTTCGCTAAAAAAACACCCCCGCACCGGAAGAACCAGCGACGGGGGTAGCTTTCGAGGGGAGTTCCGCGTTGACGCGGTTCCTTGAGCCGCCTGAAGAGCGGAACTCCGGCGAGAGATCAGTGTTCCTTGTCCGGCTTGTGGGCCTGGTGGCAGGCCTTGCAGTTGACGGCTTCCTTGAACTGCTCCAGCGCGCCCGGGGTGCCCTTGTCGAGGGCCTTGGTGGCGGCCAGCAGCGCGGTCACTCGCTTTTTCCACTCCGCCTTGTCACCTTTTTCCGGTTCGTTGAGCAGCAGGGAGGGATAGTATTCCAGGAGTTTGTGGATCTCTTCCTTGGTGCCGTTTCCATCCATCACGTGCTTGCCGATGGAGTCCTTGCCCTTGTGGAGAGTCTTCATGACTTCCTGGGTGGTGTACTTGGGCTTTTCAACGGCCTGGGTGACCAGGACGGCTGCGGTGGTGCCGGCGACCAGTGAGGCCAGCGTGAGACGGAGAGTGGAGTTCATGGAAACGTCGAATCGATGGATTCTCTGCGATGAGTGTGAATTAGGTTCGCTGCGGGGACAGATTAGAAAAGGAGACTCCGGATTCGGGCAAGCCAAACCCGCTGCCGTGCCGGCGACGTGGCCGTTCAGTCACGGAAATCCCGGTGACAGGATGCGCAAGATTTGGAGGTGGAATCAAAGGCTTCGCGGGCGGTGGATTCCTGACCGGCTCCGGGCGTGTGGCCGAGCTGGTCCAACGCGTGGTGTAATTCCGTGGCCGCCTGGTCGGCTTGAATCAGCGCCGTTTCGAAACGCGCGCCGCGCGCCGCGCCGGCGCCGGTCCGATGGGCTTCGTGCAGCAATTCCTGGAGTTGAAGGGCGGCATCGGCCGGAAGGGTACCGGGCGGATTCACCAGGGCCTTGAAACCAGTCTTTCGCGCCGCCTTCAGTGAGGTCCAGTGTTCGTCGACCTTCACCATGATGGCGGCGAGAGAATTGATCGGTGTGTGGGACGGGAAGTTGGTGGAAACGGCTGCCAGTTGCGCGGCGGATGGCATTTTGAAATCGGCCGCCGCCCGATAGAGGCCGGTGTAGTTGGTCGCTGTTCCGGCGAGGCGCATCCAGCGATCCGCCAACGCCGCATCCCAGCCCGCCACGCCTTCACACATCACCGCCACCGCGGCCGGACCGCGATGCATTCCGTGATGGCAATGGATGTACACCGGCCCGGGCAACGCCTGGGCAGCCTTGACCAATTGCACGGCGTTGGTACCCGGGATGCCGTCGTAACCGAAGGGAAGATGCACGTAGCGCATGCCGAACTTTTCAGCGGCAGCCGCGTCGGGAGTGGCGCCATCGACACTGATGATGGTTTTCACTCCCAGGCGCGCGAGCGCAGCAAACCCCTCGTCGGTGTGGGGAACGGAACCGGACAAAAACCGACCGGCGACGGAATAGACGTTGTCGAGTCCGGGAAGCTGCATCGGACGAAACGGCGGCGGGGGGGAAGGTTGGGCCGTGCCGGAAAATGGAATGCCCGTAAAGGCGACGCCGGCGATAAGGAGAAGTGCCAGGAAGGAACGGGACACTCGGGTGATTAATCGGGTCTGGAAGTAGAGATCGATCATCAGTGGTCCGTGGTCGATGTAAGGCTTGACGCCCCGATGGCGACGGTCAACGCCGGATATTGCCATGTCGGATTTCGCTACTCGAACATGGAAACCCCCGGAAGCCGTGGGCACTTCCGGGGGTTGAATCACAAGCGAACCGCGCACGTCGGGTGCCGCGGCCCCGTCGTAGACTCAGCGGCCCTTGGGCAGCGCGCTGATACCGGCGTACACCGCGTTGCTGCCGAGCATCTGCTCGATGCGCAGCAACTGGTTGTACTTTGCGGTCCGATCAGTCCGGCTCAGCGAACCGGTCTTGATCTGACCGCAGTTGGTGGCCACCGCGATGTCGGCGATGGTCGAATCCTCGGTCTCGCCGGAACGATGGGAGAGGACCGCGGTGTACTTGTTCGTCTGCGCGAGGCGGACGGCATCCAAGGTCTCGGTCAGCGAACCGCTCTGGGTCACCTTCACGAGAATCGAGTTTGCGGTGCCGGTGTCGATGCCGCGATGGAGGAACTTGGTGTTGGTCACGAAGAGATCGTCGCCGACGAGTTGGGTGTTCGAACCGAGCTTGTCGGTGAGCTTCTTCCAGGTCTTCCAATCGCCTTCCGCGCAGCCGTCTTCGATCGAGACGATCGGGTAGGAGGCGCAGAGCTTGGCGTAGAATTCGACCAGTTCATCGCCGGTCAGCTTCTGCCCGGTGCTCTTCTTGAACACGTAGGTTTCGTTCCCGGTGTAGAACTCGGAGCTGGCGACGTCGAGCGCGAGGAAGATCTGCTTGCCGAGCTTGTAGCCCGCATCCTTGGTGGCCTGAGCGATCACGTCGAGGGCCGCCTCGGCGCTTTCGAGCTTCGGTGCAAAACCGCCTTCGACACAGACCGCGGTGCTGAGGCCCTTCTTTTTCAGGACCGACTTGAGGGCGTGGAAGATTTCGGTGATCGCCTGGAGGCCGTCGCTGAAGGTGCTGAAGCCGTGCGGCTGGATCATGAACTCCTGGAAATCAATCGGGGCGTCGGAATGCGCGCCACCGTTGATGACGTTGGCCATCGGCACGGGGAGGACCTTGGCGTTCGGTCCGCCGAGGTACTTGAACAACGGCTGGCCGAGGGCGCTGGCAGCGGCCTTGGCGTTGGCGAGCGAGACCGCGAGGATGGCGTTGGCACCGAGCTTGGACTTGGTCTCGGTGCCGTCGAGTTCCAGCATAATGCGGTCGACCGTGAGCTGGTCGAGCGCGTCGACGCCTTCGAGGGCGGGGGCGATCTTGGTTTCGACATTCTTGACCGCCTTGGTCACGCCCTTGCCGAGGTAGCGCTTTTTGTCGCCATCGCGGAGTTCGATGGCTTCGTGTTCGCCGGTGCTGGCCCCGGAGGGCACGGCGGCGCGGCCCATGATTCCGGAACTGAGGGTGATATCGACTTCAACGGTGGGGTTGCCGCGCGAGTCGAGGATTTCGCGGGCCTGGATTTCAGCGATCTTGGTCATATTCGTGGTATTCCTGTAAAAAAACGACGGGCCATGGAAGGGATCCCCGGCGGGGGCGTCAAGGACCGGTCTTGCCGTGAACTGCCGTTTCGATGGCGATTTGGCATCCGATTCGTCCCGGAAACGGCCTTGTCGAACCCCACAGGTTGTTTGAACGTTGGCGCGGATTGTGCGTCGGAAGCTGGACTTCCCGGCCCCAGCCCTGTTTCGCTGAACGCCGCCGGTCCCCAGAACCTATGTCCACTCCGTCCCCGGAACTCGCCGCCCAACTGACCGCGGCCAGCCTTCACCTGCAGCAGGTCCGCACCGAGATCGCCCGCGTGATCGTCGGCCAGTCCGACCTGATCCATCGCCTCCTGGTTTCGCTGGTCGCCCGCGGCCACGTCCTGCTGGAGGGCCTTCCGGGTCTCGCCAAGACGGCCAGCGTCAGTTCGCTCGCCCAGGCGACCCACTGCCAGTTCGCGCGGATTCAGTTCACACCCGACCTGCTGCCCGGCGATATCACGGGCTCGCTGATCTACGATCCGGTGAAGGGAACCTATTCGACCCGGACCGGACCCATCTTCGCCAACCTGGTCCTCGCCGATGAAATCCACCGCGCGCCGTCCAAGGTCCAGTCCGCCCTGTTGGAGGCGATGCAGGAACGACAGGTGACCATCGGCGACCAGACCTGGCCGCTCCCCAAGCCGTTCCTCGTTCTGGCCACCCAAAATCCCATCGAACAGGAGGGAACCTATCCGCTGCCCGAGGCTCAGATGGATCGCTTCATGTTGAAGGTCATCGTCGGCTATCCCAGCGCTGCCGAGGAATTGGTGATCCTCGATCGCATGGCTTCAACGTCTCCCAATCTTCAGCTCAACGCGGTGGTTTCGCCGGAGGAGATTCTCGGGTTCCAATCGTTGGTGAATCAGATTCACGTCGATCCGTTGGTGCGCGATTACGTGGTCCGCCTGGTGATCGCCACCCGCGACGCCGCGGCGGGCAAGGGTGTTTCACCGGAATTGAAACGCCTGGTCCGGATCGGTGCCAGCCCGCGCGCCACCATCAACCTGACCCTCGCCGCACGCGCCTGCGCCCTGCTCGAAGGCCGCGACCATGTGACGCCGGACGACATCAAGTTGATCGCGCCCGACGTTCTCCGGCACCGCATCCTGCTCACCTACGAGGCCGAGGCCGACGAAATCACGACCGAATCCATCGTCCAGACGCTGCTGGGCAAGGTTCGTGTTCCTTGAGCCGGGCTCGCTTCGAAAGAACGCTCTTCGCATGACTCTCAAGAATCAGATTCGCATCGTGGTGGTCGTCGGCGGGATCGCGTTGGCGGTCGTCACCGCGGTGACGCTCCAATCGGCGTGCCGCTACGACGATGCCCGGGTGTATCCCGCCCTGCGGGCGTTGAAGGAACCCTTCACCAAGGTGGCGATCGACTATTACGTGGCTGAAGCGGGAGCCATCGGCGTGGCCATCACCGACGCCGCTGGTGTTGAAAAACAATTCCTTCTGCCGGCACCGTCCCGACCCGGCGGACCGTACGATCAGGTTCTCGCGGGCGTTCATTACGTGAAGGAACCCGGTGGCGTTCCGGTGCCGGATCCCGAGCAGACCCGTCGTCGGCTCACCGACATCGTTGTGCGTTACGGCGACCGCGGTCCAGATGCCGACATGGCGCTGTTGGCGTTGCGCGGGCATCCCGTGGATCGCCTGCGGGTCTGGATTCGCCGGAAGATGGAGTGAGTCCGCCCCACCGCGATGCTTCCGTCCGATTATCTCAAGCGCCTGCGGCAGGTGGAGGTGCGCGCCCGGGTGGTGAGCGAACAGCTCATGGGCGGGCGGTTCACCAGCGTGTTCAAGGGGCGAGGAATGGATTTCGCCGATGTCCGCGAATATGTCCCCGGCGACGACGTCCGGCGGATCGACTGGAACGTCACCGCGCGGCTTCGAAAGCCCTTCATCAAGCGTCACGTCGAGGAACGCGAACTGGTGGTGATGCTGTTGGTGGATGTTTCGGCCAGCGGCCATTTTGGAACCGCCGGCGATGAGGAAGCCTCCGCGTCCACCAAGAGGGAACTCGCCGCGGTCCTGGCCGGTGCGCTGGCCTTCAGCGCCGTTCGCGATGGCGACCGGGTCGGACTTCTGATGTTCAGTGACCGGATCGAACGCTATGTGCCGCCGCGCAAAAGCCGGGCGCACGTCACGCGGTTGCTGCACGAACTGCTCTACACGCGACCCAAATCGTCGGGCACTTCCATTTCAACGGCCCTGCGCTTCCTGAACAATTTGCTGCATCGTCCGGCCCTCGTGTTCCTGGTTTCGGATTTCCATGATCCCGATGAACTCGACTGGCAGCGCACCCTGCGCGCGACGAATCAGCGTCACACCGTGGTTGCCCTGCGCCCGGTGGATCGACGCGAGTTGGAACTTCCGGAGGTGGGTTGGGCACTGGTTCAGGATTCCGAAACGGGCGAGGTTCTGGAGATCGACACGGGCGATTCCGCGGTCCGATCGGCCTACGCGGCCCGTGCGGCGGAACATTCGGCCAACCTCATGATGACCTTCCGGTCCGGTCGGGTCCCAGCCCTTGAGGTGCGAATCGATCAACCCTGGCCGCAACGGTTGCAGAAGTTTCTCGATCAGGCGGCACGCCGCCGTGTCGCATGAACCGCACCAATCTGGTCGAGGACCTCACCCTTCTGACGGTGCCGCCGTGGTGGCAGTCGCCGCTGGCGATCGCGATCTTCGTGGTGGCGCTGCTGCTCGTCGTGGCCCTCGTCCGATGGCTGGTCCGGCGTCTCTCGTCCCCTCCCGCCGTGTCGACGGCTCTGCCACCGCTGCCGGATCGTCATGCGGAATTCCTGGCCCGACTCGCCCGCCTGCGACAGGACCGTGCGACCCTCGACAGTTATGCGCTGGCCATCGCCTGTTCGGAAGTGCTCCGGGAATATGTGGAGTGGCGATTCCGGCTCCACATTCGTTTCCAAACCACCCGCGAATTCCTGGGCGCGGCGGCGGTGCACGAGGCGCTCGACGCCGGACAGCGTGCCCGGTTGGGAGAGTTTCTCGGGTTCTGTGATCGGGTGAAATTCGCCCGGCAAAAGGCCACCGCCGGGGAAGGGGATCAACTGCTGGATGCCGCCGAGACTTTCATCCGCAGCGGACAAGCCCGGACGGGAGGGACGCCGTGATGGCCCTGCTCGCCTTCGCCGGGGGATTCGAGTTCGAGTACCCGTGGGTGCTCCTGCTCGGGCTGGTGTTGCCGTGGCTCGCGTGGCGGTTGGGGCGGACGGGACCGCTTCCGTCGGTGGCGGTGCCGACCTTGCGTGGACTCGAAGGGCTCGGACGCAAACCGCGCCGTCACTCCGGCCGCATGCGCGTCGCCGCAGGGCTTCTGCCGCTCGCCTTCATCATCGCCGCACTGGCCCGCCCGCGGATTCCCAGCGGGGACATTCCGGATCCGAGCAAGGGCATCGACATCATGCTGGCGCTGGATTATTCGCGGTCGATGGCGGAGACCGATTTCCGCTTGAACGGCCATCGCGTCAGTCGCAAGGAGGCGTTGGTCCACGTCACGACGGATTTCGTCAAAGGCCGCCCGAACGATCGGATCGGCATTGTCTGCTTTGCGCGGACTCCGTGGCTGGTCAGCCCGCTGACGCTGGATCATGCGTGGGCGATCGGAGCGATGCGCGAGGCGGAACTGGCGACGGGCACCGGCATCGGATGGGCGATCTCCGCGAGTACCACCTTCCTCAAGAAAAGCAGCGACCGCAGCCGCGTGATCATCCTCATTACTGATGGTGAGAATTCCGCGGGACCCCGGCCGGTCGAAATGGCACCGGTCGCAGTTCGCGAACGGATCAAGGTGTACACCATCCTGATCGGGCCGGAGATGGTCACGCCCTCGGCGGCGGCGAATCACGAATTGAACAAGGTGGCCCGGATGACCGGTGGCCAGTTTTTCCAAGCCAACGACGCGCATGCACTTTCGGGCATTTACCAGCTCATCGACCAGTTGGAGAAACGGGAATTGATCCAAAAACGGCATGTGACCTGGCGCGAGTTGTTTCCCGAAACGGTTGCCGTGGCGTTGGTGTTGTGGGGCATTGAATTCGTAGCCTTCGGCTGGCTGCGGAAGGGAATCCCATGAGATTTGGACATCCCGGAATTCTGTGGTTCGCACTTGGTGTTGTGATCGCGATGATCGTGTTCCTGCGGCTGTCGGCGCGGGCCCGACGGCGGCGGTTGGCGGTGTTCGCCGGCTCCGGGACGCGGGCCTGGGCGGATCCGGGTTTTTCCGCGGTCCGGGAACGCATCGTGGATCTGACGCGGGTTCTCCTGCCGAGCCTCCTGCTGGTGACGTTGGCGCGGCCAATGTGGTATCGGCGGGACAAGGCCAGCGAGCTTCAGGGCGTTCCCTATCTCATCGCGCTCGATGCGTCGCGTTCCATGCTGGCCACGGATGTCCGACCCAGCCGTTGGGCGGCCGCAACCAATGCGATCGACCAGTTCCTCGACCGCACCCGCGCCGATCGGATCGGTCTGATCACCTTCAGCGGCGTCGCCTACCTCAACGCGCCGCTGACCTTCGACACCACGGCGCTGCGGACCACGCTGCGCTACATCGATCCCAATGTCCTGGAGGATCCCGGCAGTTCCCTGGCGGCGGCGTTGGATCGGGCCGGGCGGTATTTCCTGAGCAACCGGATCTCTCCGCGGTTGGTGATCGTGGTGTCGGACGGTGAAGATCTCGCAGGGAACCCGGTGGAAATGGCCCGACGCCTGGCGCGTTCGCAGAAGGTGGTGGTGTGTTCCGTCGGAGTGGGAACGCCCGGTGGCGCACGGGTGCCGTTGAACCGTTATTATGGCGGCGTGGCGAAGAACAGCTTCGGACAGGAAGTGACCTCTCGCCTGAACGAGAGCAATCTTCAACGGCTTGCGGCGGTCACCGGTGGGCGCTATTACCGGCTTCAGGAAGGGGGCGACGCGCTGGAACGCCTCCGTTCCGAGGTTCTGGCCCCGATGGCCGAGGCGGCAGCGCACGATGACATGAAAAACTACGCTGAACTGTATGCCGTCCCGCTGGGATTGGCGGCGGTGTGTCTGCTGCTGCAGGTCGCGTTGCGGTCGGTTGGAAATTGGCCCGGTCGAGGCGCTTCGCCCATTCGTGAGAGGCCGGAGGCTGCATCATGATCCCGACCTGTTCCGCATCTTTGCGTCACACCCTGGCTCGGGGCGCAGCGGCGTTGTTCCTGATTGTGGCGGCGTTCCGCGGGTTGGGTGCCGCCCCGTTTGCGCCGCCGCCCGACATCGCCCCGCTTCAACAATTGGTCGATCAGGGCAAGGCCGGCGAAGCGGCCGATCGTCTCGCGGCATTGCTCGAAAAGGATCCCGACAACGCCCGGCTGCTGTATGACCACGGCGTTGCGGCCTACGCGGCCGGCCGGTTTGACGATGCGTTGCTGTCGCTGGACCGCGCGGAAAACCTCGGTGGTGCCCAGCTTGCGGTGAAGGTCCGATTCCAGAAAGGCAACGCCGAGTTCCGGCTTGGTTCCGCCGCGCGCGGCGCCAACCTCGACGAGACTCTGACCCGCTGGAAGGAATCGCTGCATCATTACGCGGATGCTCTGAAGGTTTCGGAGGACGCACCGACGCGGCGCAATTTCGAGTTTGTCCGGCGGCAGTTGCTGGATCTTCTCCTCGCCGATGCCAAGCGCAACATGGAGGCCTCGAAGGACGCCGCGAACTCGCCGTTGCAGAAGATCGAAAAGCTGCGGAATGCGTTTGAGAAGTTCAGCGACGCCAAGGAGATCGCACCGTCCGATCCCGAAGCCGGCGCGGGTGAGGCCGAATCCCGCGATCAACTGGCGAACGCGCTGGCCCGGGAGGGCACGAAGAAGACCCAGACCACCCGGCTCGTTCCGCCCAAGCCGACCGAGGCGCCGATTCCGCGACCGGATTACAAGGAAATCGAGGAAGGCGTCGCCATGCTGGAGGACGCCACCCAGCTCAAGCCCAAGGACGACGCGATCAAGGAAGCGCTGGAAGAGGGACGCCGCCGACTGGCTGATGCGCTCACCTTTCATGCCCGGACGCTGATGCTCCAGGAACAGCAGATGCCGTGGCCGAATGAGAAACTCGCGGTGCTTCGCATGGCCCGTGAACAGGTGGAAAAGGCCCTCGACAAGATTCCCGACCACGTGCCGGCGAAGGAGACGCTGGAGGCCATTAACCAACGTCTCGCGGAAGTGATGGAAGAGCGGGGCGATGAATTGAGCCAGCAGAGCGATCAGGCCAACCTTGAGCAGCAGGCTCAATGGCTCGGGCAATCGCTCGATTTCTATCAGCAGGCCGGTGATCTCAAACCGAAGGAATCGCGCTTGCCGAAGAAGGCGGCCGCGACCCAGAAGAAACTCGAAAAGGCCCTTTCGCAACTGGCGGAGCGGCTCTCGAAGGATCCGCAGGGCAAGGAATCCCTCGAATCCAAGGCCGCGCGTCTTGAAGGTGCCGAGCAGGCGTTGGATGAACTGCAGGGATTGAATCCGTCGAAGGAAACCGCTGAGAAGGCCGAAGAAGTCGGAAAGAAACTCGACGGTGTGCGTCAGCAATTGTCGGAACAGGCGCAGAAGGCGTCGCAACAGCCCGGCGGAAAACAGCCGCAGATGGCCGCCGGCGAGCCGCAAAATCAGGGCCCACCGATCGATGCTCCGCCGCGGATCAATACCCCCGGTGTGAAAGGCCGCTGGAGCTCCAAGGAGATGATGAAGAAGCAGGACTATTGACGAGCTTCGAAGGTTCTTGGACTACCATTGACCGCCATGAACGCGTTGATTCTGAAACATCCGGGTGGACTGCTCCGTGAGGAGTTCATTGAAGCCTTGGAGCTGACCGTGGCGGGCGTTGCGCGGGCAACCGGCATCTCCCAGCCGACGCTCTCACAGGTGGTGAACGGGCGGCGTCCCCTGACCTCGGAAACCGCACTTCGCCTGGGACGCTTCTTCGGCGTCGATGCCCAATGGTTCATCAATCTCCAGTCGCACTACGATCTGCGGCTTGCGGAGCGACGCCTCGCCACGGAATTGAAGGCCGTGCGTCCCCTCGCAAAGCCGATCCTGGCTTGATTCCACCGCGGCTCGCATCGTCGCTGGCAAAAGTCCGGGAGGTGGCTACCCTTTTCGGCCATGACGCTCCGCCACTGGTTCCGATCCGTCGCGTTCATCCCCCTCGTCGTTGTCGCCCTGGGTGGGGACGCGCCGCCCGCCGTTCCCCGGTTTTCGGTCGATAACATGGATCCATCGGTCCGGCCTGCCGATGATTTCTACCGTTTTGCGGGTGGGAATTGGATCAAACGGAATCCCGTTCCGGCCGACAAATCCCGCTGGGGTGGCTTTGACGAATTGCAGGAACGGAACTGGTTCCTCATTCGCGAACTTCTCGAATCCAGCCAATTGGCTCCGCGTTCCGCACCGTTGCCGCGCCGGCAGGTGGGCAACTTTTATGCCTCGGCCATGGACACCAATCGCATCGAGCGGTTGGGATTCAAGCCGATCGAAGCGGATTTGCGGGAGATTTCCCGGCTCCGCACCCTCACCGATTTCTTCCGCCTGCTGGCCCGATTGCACACCGAGGGCATCAATCCGTTGTTCAACGACGGCACCGGCGCGGATGCCAAAAACAGCTCGGTGTACGTCTATCAGATTGCCCAGGGCGGCCTCAGTCTTCCGGATCGGGACTACTATCTGGCGCCTGGATTTGCCCCGCAGCGTGACGACTACCGGGCTCATATTGTCGCAATGCTGCGGCTCGTGGGTGAATCACCGGCCGACGCTGCGCGTCACGCGGCCACGGTGATCGACCTGGAAACCGAGCTGGCGAAGGTCAGCAAGACGCGGGTCGAACTCCGCGATCCGAATACCAACTACAACAAGCTGACCGTTCGGGAATTCGAACAACTGACACCCCAGGTTCCCTGGCGGACGTACCTGGACGCCTCGGGTCTTGGAAAAATTCCGGACCTCGTGGTGAACCAGAAAGCCTTCATCACCGCGATGGGCGGGCTGGTGCAATCCCGTCCGATGGACGATTGGAAGGCCTACCTCCGCTGGCAGGTGATCAGCGGGTCGGCCCCCTTCCTTCATCGGGCGGCGGCGGACGAACACTTCCACTTTTTCGGAACCCAGCTCCGCGGACAACCCCAACAGGAACCGCGTTGGCAACGGGCCGCGAAGGTGGTGGATGGCTCGATCGGCGAGGCTCTGGGACAGTTGTTCGTTGAAAAACATTTCCCGCCGGCCGCGCGGGTGCGGATGACGGAAATGGTGGGGAACATCCGCGCGGTGGTACAGGACCGGCTCAAGCATCTCGAATGGATGAGCGAACCCACCCGGATCAAGGCGCTGGCGAAGTTCGATCGTTTCACCCAGAAGATCGGGCACCCCGAGGTCTTTCGGGACTACTCCAAGATCGCCGTCCGTCGTGACGACTACCTCGGCAACGTCCGCCGGTCGGCAGCCTTTGAATCGCGGCGTGAGATTGCCCGCGTGGGCAAACCGGTGGACCGCGCAGAGTGGCGTATGACCCCGCAGACGGTGAACGCCTATTTCAGTCCGCTGCAGAATGAGATCGTGTTTCCGGCCGGAATCCTGCAACCCCCGTTCTTCGATGCGACCTTGGATGACGCGATCAACTACGGTGCCATTGGCGTCGTCATCGGACACGAGATCACCCACGGCTATGATGACCAGGGCCGCAAATACGACGCTGACGGGAATCTAAACGACTGGTGGACGGCGGCTGATGCGGCCGAGTTTGACGGACGGGCTCAGAAGGTCGTTGAGCAATATGGAAGTTACGAAGCATTGCCCGGCCTCAAAGTGAACGGCCGTTTGACCCTCGGTGAGAATATCGCCGATCTGGGCGGCACCAGCATCGCCTACGAGGCGTTGCAGCGGGCGTTGTCCAAGGATCCGTCGAAGCGCAAACTCATCGATGGCTTCACGCCGGAACAACGGTTCTTCCTCTCGCTGGCGCAGCTCTGGCGGGTGAACTGGCGGGAGGCCGAACTGCGGCGACGGATTGTCACCGATCCCCACAGCCCCGGTCAGTTCCGCGCCATCGGACCGCACGTCAATCTTCCGGAGTTCTTCAAAGCCTTCGACATCCACGAGGGCGACCCGATGTGGCGTCCGGAGGCGCAGCGCGCGAAGATTTGGTGAGCGGAAACGGTTTGTGACCACCGGCCGAACTCCTGCGAGCCGGTGGTCAATCCAGGATGGCGCGGGCAACGGACCAGACGCAGATCGATTCGGCACCGAGCCGGCGCAGTTGAAGAGCCACACCGTTTGCCGTGGCGCCGGTGGTGAGGACGTCGTCCACCACGATGACCCGTTCGCCGTCGAGTCGACCAGGTGCGACGGGTTTGAAGAAGGGGAATCGTCGAATCGTATCGGTGGTAAAGGCGCGCCGGACGTTTTCCGCCCGTGCGTCGCGCGACAGCGCCGTCTGTGTCCGGGTTGGTTCGATCCGTCGTACCAGATCCGTTCGCATTGGGATTCCGAGCGCCCGGGCGAGCGGGCGCGCGAGGAGTTCGGCCTGGTTGAATCCGCGTTCGCGCTGTTTCACCGGATGCAACGGTACTGGAACCACGAGGGTCCAGCCGGCACCGGCGAGTTGGGGAAGGGCGGCTTCGATCAGGAGTCGGCTGAGGAAGGCTTCGAACCACCGCGCCTCGGAGTATTTGAAGCGATGGATGGCGTCGAGGACCGGCCCCTTGGCGATGACGGCCGCCCTGGCCGATTCGAAGGCCAGGTCGCGATCGGCGCAATTGGCGCAGTCGAAGGTGTCGGTGATGGCACCGGGAAAGGGCAGCCCACAACGCCGGCAGAACGGGGACTCCAGCGGTTGAACGGCTTTCCTGCAGTTCATCCCGACATAGCCATCCGCAGCGCGTGCCCGTTCCTCGCGGCAGAGCTGGCAGGACTCGGGAAAGATCAATCCTAGCGCCGCTTCCCAGCGAAGCCGGCGGATCGTCCCGTTGAAGTTGGAAACCACTCCGGTCATGCGGTCATGGACTGCGGGCGTTCCGCCACCGCGGCGCGAGGAAGAGGGCGATGACGGCCAGGACACCGAAGGCCGGCCAGCCATCGTAGAGCCGGCTGCTGCCCCAGAAGGCTGTCGTCGCCGCTGGAGAGGCTTCCCGGGTGAGGAAGCCGAACGCCTTCAGCCAGAAAATCCAACCGGCGTGCAGGCCGATTCCGAACCACAGCGAGCCGGTTCGTTCGCGAGCCCAGGCCAGCAGGCCGCCGGCCAGAGCCAGTGTGAAGAAACCTGGCACAAGCTGATGGAGGGTCGTGAATCCGTGCAGCATCTGACCGAGGGTGGCCCAACCGGTCCAGGCATCGACCGATGCCGGTGGGGCGGGGCGGTCGAAGAAATGGACCAGCGAATAGATGGAGGCCGAAATCAGTGCCGCGCTGGGAAACGAGTGGACCCGGCGCAGGGTACCGAAGACCGCGCCGCGGAACAGGAGTTCCTCGAGAAACGACACCACGATGGCGGAAAGGGCCGCGTTGGTGATGTGTTGCAGCCACTGGCCTGCGCCATCGCCGGTTTGCCAGATTCGGGCGCCAGCGATCATCGGAAGGCAGGCCGCCAGGGCGAGTGAGGCGAACCCGAGGGCGAATCCGAGACGGATGTTGCGTCCCTGGCCGGAAATGGGGACCCAGCCCACGGTTGTGCGGGAGCGGATGTTCAGGAATCGAAGGAGCGGCCAGAGTCCGGCGAGGGCGAGGACCAGGAGGCAGCGATTGACGTAGCGGTGGAAGGGCTGAAGGGCGATTCCCGAGCCAGGAGCGAGGTTTTGAACGAGCCGATACACCCAGGGAGCGGCCAGTGCGGCGCCTGAAAAGACGACCGTCAGGTAGACCAACAACGCCCGGATGGGTTTCACGGGCGGCAGTTTACGGGGTGGCGGGTTCCGGCGCGAGAAAACGCATTTCTCTTTCGGCTTGGAACCGCATCTGCTAGCTAGCGCCCGCTTTCTGGCCCCATGCCCCTGCCCGGTACCCGATTGGGTCCGTACACCCTCCATGAGCAAATCAACTCGGGAGGCATGTCCGAGATCTGGCTAGCGACTGATGAAAACAGTCGCGCCTTTGCCGTGCGCCGAATGCTCAACAATTCGACGTTCGCCTTCACCGAACGGAAGCGATTCAACACCGGAGCCGAGACCCTCAAGGCCTGTCAGGACGGCAAATTGATAATCGGCTACGTGGATCATGGCAAAATCGGCGGAGAGCTGGTCCAGGTGATGGAATATGTGGAGGGAGAGAATCTGAAGCTGCTGATGGCGGCCGGCGATCCGGTGCTGACCAGCAACATTGCCGAGGTGTTGATCGACTTCGCCAGCGCGATGGGCGTGGTCCACGACCGCGGATTCATGCACCTGGACATCAAGCCGGAGAACGTGTTGCTCAGCCGGAATGGCAGCCTTCGCCTGATTGATTTCGACCTCGCCCAGCCGATTCCTGATCCGCCCCGGAAGCTCGACCGGAATCCCGGGACGCCGGCCTACATGGCTCCAGAACAATTGCTGCGCGAACCGGTGGATCATCGGGCGGACATCTGGGCCTGGGGCGTGAGCGCCTATGAATTGCTCACCTTCAAGAAGCCCTTTCCCGGGGACACGGCCGATGAAGTGTTGCGGCGGCAGCTCGATCGGACGGAGTTCATCAAGCCGCGGGACCTGAATCCCGAAATTCCGGTCGCCCTCGAAAAAATTGTCCTGCGGTGCCTCGAACGCGACATGGGCCGGCGGTATTCGCTGACCAGTTTTCTCGTTCACGACCTGAAGCAGGCGTTGTACGTGTAGTCTGGCGAGGGGTGCGCCGCGGTGACGGATCCATCGGGGGCGGGAACAACATCCGGCGTCCGCGCCCTCATCTCGCTCTTGCCCGCCGAGGCTTCCTTTGGGTACACCGTGCCCCGTGATTTCCCATCGTTGGTGCCTCATACTGGCCTTGTTCGCCGTCCCATGGTTCGCCGGCCGCGCCGCTTCTCCGGATTTGGCGGCGTTTCCCCGTCCGGTGGTCAAGGATCCGTTGCTTCAAATCGAGTTGCTCTCGGCCGAACCCGACCTCGTGACGCCGATCGGATGCGCTGTGGACCGGAAGGGCCGGATTTTCGTCGTCGAATCCCACACTCATTTTCCGAAGCCGGATTACGCGGGACCGAAGTCCGACCGGATCCTGATCTTCTCCGGAGTGGCGGGCGAGAAGCCGACGGTCTTCGCCGGGGATCTTCGCTGGGCGATGAATCTGGTTTTCGGCCCGAACGGCCGGTTGTACGTCAGTCATCGCAATGGCGTTCTGCGATTGGACGACGCCGATGGCGACGGGGTGTCGGAAAGCCGGGCATCCATCCTGCGTTTGGAAACCGCCGGTACGTATCCGCACAACGGTATCGGCGGATTGGCGGTGGCCAACGATGGAACCCTGTATGTCGGCGTCGGCGAGAATCTCGGCCTGCCCTACACACTGGTCGGTACCAATGGATCCAGGATTTCTGTCCCGGCCGGTGCCGGTGGACGGATCTTCCGGTGTCGACCGGACGGTTCCGGATTGGAACAGATGGCCTCCGGATTCTGGAACCCGTTCGGATTGACCCTGGACCGTTCCGCGCGCCTGCTGGCGGTGGATAACGACCCGGATTCGCGGCCGCCCTGCCGGCTGTTGCACGTCATTCCCGGCGGCTTTTATGGATTCCAGTTCCGCCATGGTCGTGACGGATTGAGTCCGTTCATTGCCTGGGATGGGGAACTGGTGGGGAGCCTGCCGATGGCGGCCGGAACCGGTGAAGGGCCCACCAGTTTGATTGACTTGGGACGGACGTCGCTGCCCACCAACTACCTCGGCTCTCTGCTGGTGGCGGCTTCCTGGGATCACACGCTCGAGGTGTATCGCCGGACACCGGTTGGGATTTCGTTCAAGGCCTCGCGTGAAATTCTGGTCGAGGGTGGCGAAGATTTCCGGCCGGTGGCGCTGGCGATTGCCCCGGATGGATCGGTGGTGTTCACCGATTGGGTGAAGCAGGATTACAACGTCCATTCCCACGGACGTTTGTGGCGACTTTCCATCAAGGATCCCGCCCTGGCGAATGTGAATCGTCGCGGGGCGGTGGTCGTTTCCCAGGCCGAACGCGCCGCGATGCAGTTTCATAGCGCAGACCCCAGTCGCGATTTCTCGAAACTGCGCTACATGCTCCGGGAACCGGACCCGTTCATCCGCTCCATCGCCACGGCAGCCATCGCGGACATGTCGCCGGTCCAGGTGAATCGCGCCTTTAGATGGTTCAAGGAACCGATCCCGGCCGCCCATTGCCTACTGGCGCTGCGACAATCTCTGATCAAAACACCCACCGGCACCAACGCGCCGCCGGGATTGGCGGAGGACGCCCTCCGTTACGCGCTCCGAAGTCCGGATCCCGGAGTGCGGATCACCGCGATCACCTGGGTCGTGGAGGATCGCATTGTATCCCTCGTTCACGACGTCGAGGCGTCGCTGCATGCGGGTCCGGTGACCCCGCTGCTGCTTGCGGCCCACGCGGAGGCGTTGAAGCAACTTCGGGGCACCAACGATCCCAGCATCTTCACCACCCTGCGGGTTCCCGAGGCGGTAACCGTGCTTCCGTTGGCCGTTCCGGATGCGGTGCAGGCGACTCAGGCGCTCGGCCGCCTGGCGGATCCGGCACAACCGGTGCATCAACGCCTGGCCGCTCTTCGGCTCTTGTCGGGTCAGCATTCGTCCAGCCTCGCCGAGGTGTTGCACCGGATCGCCGTCGACACGACCCAGGCATCCAGCCTCCGGGCGGATGCGATTCTCGGCCTGACCGGGGGACACGAGGACCAGGTGAGTGATCTTGCCGGACTGCTGAACGATTCGGCGGCGGAGGTGGCGCTGGAGACCGCCCGGGCGCTGCGTCCCTGGGTGTCGAAGCCGGCGGTCAAGGCGGCGTTCGAAGCGGTGAAGGGTCCACCCGCAGTGCTGGAATCCGCCGCGTTTGCGTTGGGCCGTCGGGCCGGCCGGCCGGTGACCGATGCCGAATGGCGGCAGCGTTTGGACGCCGGGACCGGTGATCCTGATTCCGGGCGGCGCGTCTTTTATTCGGCGTGGGCGGCCTGTTCCAAGTGTCACCGGATTGAAGGGCAGGGCGGGACCGTTGGACCCGACCTGTCGACCATCGCCCGTGCGGCCAACCGGGAAAAATTGCTGCTATCCATGCTCCATCCGAGCCGCGACATCGCCCCTCAATTCGCCCAGCATCAGATTGAAACCCGCGGCGGAGAGACCTATGCCGGCAGGGTTTTGAGCGAAGGTGCGGACGGCTCGATAACACTGGTCACCGGCGAAGGTCAGGCGGTGTTTTTCCCGAAGAACCAGATCGCCAGTGACCGGATTCTCACCCTCTCCATGATGCCCGACGGTCTCGTCGACGGCATGACGATCGGAGATTTTCGGGATCTGCTGGTGTTCCTCGAAAACCGGCGCTGAGCGGCGGGGCTCGTCACGACAGCGGGTTGGGTTTCAACCCCGGCTTCGGGTGCGCAGCCAATTCAGGGCGCCCTCCAGATCAGCGAAGACGCCGTCCAATTGGGCCTCAAACGCGGCGTCGAGCACCGGTTTGAATTCGGGACCCGGAACCCATCCTTCGCTGGTCAAATGCCGGCCCAGCAGGATCGGACGGGGCGCTGAGGATGCCAGTTTCATCGTCCCGGCGGCGGCGAGGAGGCCACTCACGCCGGCCGGGATTTCCCGCGGCCTCGGCGGCCGCCCGAACGCATCTGCAGTCATCACCACCGCCAGTTGACGAATGGTGGCCGGGGCCAGCCGCCGGGCGAGACGTCGGATCGCACGTGGCGTGGGATCGGTGAGATGCGCGAGGTGATTCAACACCAAGGGCACGACGGAATCCGCCAGCGATGCCGGAATCGCGAGGCGTTCGAGGAAGCTGACGGCGATCGGTCCTCCCGCTGGCTCATGCCCCGGCGAAACGATTCGCATCCGGCCGTCCCGCTCGACGATTTGCGTGCAGGCGGGTTTACCGAAATCATGGGCGAGAACGGCGAGGGCGAGGATCGCGCGCCCGGCCGCATCGGCCGCCTGCCACTCCGGCAGTGTCATCAGGGCATCCAGGCACTCCAGTGTATGGGTCCAGACATCGCCTTCAGGATGCCATTCAGGGTCCTGCTTCACACCGGCCAGCGCCGCCACTTCCGGAAAGTGTTCCAACCAACCGGCGTCGCGCAGAAACCGGAGACCGGCCGAGGGTAGGACCGACTTGGTCGCCCACTTCATCCATTCCTCGCGGACCCGTTCGATCGCCAGTTCGCCGTAGGTGCCGCTGATGCTCCGGCACAACTCCAAAGTTTCCGGCGCGGCCGTCAGTTCGAATCGGGAGGCAAACTGCATTCCACGGAGCACGCGGAGCGGATCCTCGGAAAAAGCCGGGCTGGTGTGCCGGAGAATCCGATTCTGCAGATCCGACTCGCCGCCAAAAAAATCCAACAGTTCGCCGCGACGCGGATCGTACATCATCGCGTTCACCGTAAAATCGCGCCGCGCCGCCGCCTCGCGCGGCGACAATCCGGGATCCACATCCACCTCGAATCCGCGATGGCCGGGGCCGGTCTTTGAGTCCCGGCGTGGCAGTGAAAAATCGAAGGTATGCCCGGGGATGCTGAGTTTCACCACGCCGAAGGAACGGCCAACGGTATCGGTGCGTCCCCACGGTGACAGCGCTCGAATCAGAGTTCCGGAATCGATGCCGAACACTTCGAGATCGAAGTCCTTTCCCTCCGTCCCGATCAGGGCATCGCGCACGCATCCGCCGACCAGGTAGGCGTGGGCGAGCGCCGGAGTTTCACGAAGCATCCGGAGCAACTGCGGTGGCAGGCCGTCGAGCACGTCGGCAGGCTAGGGGGGAACGCCGCTTTTGAAAACGCTTGTCCCGCGGGGATGGGTGCGGGTCGGGCTGGCGCATCGCGCGCGGGGTGAGGTCGAGATTCCCCAAAGGAAGTCCCGCCCCGTGACGCTCGACGCCCGCTCACGACGTGGATAGCGTCGCCGAGTTCCCCGAATTCCTTCCTTCATGAACCCACAGAGCCTGCCGGATTCAGCCGAAACCGGTTCAAATCAAACTCGCTGGTCGCGATGGGTCACTCTGGCCGTTTTCGCCGCCGCCTTGGCTTGGAATTTGACGATGGGATTGGCGGCGGATTCGGCCGTCGACTTTGACGGTGGGAAGAGCGCCTGGCACGACGGGTTCGAGCGGTTCGACTACGTGATGGACGAGGCCACTCTGGTCATCACCCCGTTCCAGGCACCGGAAGGCGAACGGTTTGGTGTCCGGGATCCAGTCCAGGGTCAACGCCGGTGTGTGGTCGTCGTTCCGAAGGTGCCTGCACCGGGCAAGCCCTGGTCGTGGCGGGGTTGTTACTGGGATCATCAGCCGCAAACGGAGATTGAGCTCCTGCGCCGCGGATTCCACGTCGCATACATTTCGGCCAACGCCACCTTGAAGCCAGGCCGGGAGTGGGATGCGTGGTATGAGTTCCTGACCGCAAAGCACGGGTTGTCTCCCAAACCCGCCTTCATCGGCATGAGCCGCGGAGGAGAGTATGCCTACACCTGGGCCACCGCCAATCCGGGCAAAGTTTCCTGCATCTACGCCGACAATCCGGGCGGTAACCCTGGGCTTCTGCTGAGGATCGGTGTTCTGGCCACCAATGACATCCCGTTGCTCCACGTCTGCGGCAGCATCGATCCCTTGTTGGGCAGGTATTCGAACGTCATCGAAGATCTCTATCAGCAACTCGGTGGACGCATCTCGGTGATGATCAAGGACGGTGCCGCCCATCATCCCCACAGCCTGCGCGATCCCACGCCGATCGCCGATTTCATCGTGCAAAGCGTTCAACCGGCCACCTCCACGCCTCCGGATTACTTGAGCGGTAGGATTACCCGGTCGTCCTTCTATTCGGTCGAGAACTCCTACCGCGAGTTCCCGAAGGAAGGGACCTACATCACCACGCGTGGAGCCTGGTTCGCCGAGTGCTATGAGCGCTATTCCTTCGAGTTGAACGGTGTCGAAGGTGCGACGACGGTCATCATTCCGAAGACCGCCGCTCCCGGAAAACCCTGGGTGTTTCGCGCGGAATTCGTTCGCCGCGACGCGGCAGTGGATCTGGCACTGTTGGCCAAGGGCTTTCATATCGTCACCGGTCCGGTCTCCTACAACACGGATGGCCCGGTGTTGGCTCACTGGAACGCTGTCTATCAACATCTGACCGGGCACGGTTTTTCAAAGAAGCCGGTGATGGAAGGTGCCGGTCGATCGGCCGGCGATGCCTACGCGTGGGCGATCCAGAATCCCGACAAGGTGTCCTGCATCTACGGCGAGAACCCCGTTCTCATCAGCTCCATGTCGAAGGCACCCCTGCTGGAATCCCTCGAGCCTTTGGCCAAAGCGGCCGTTCCGTTGCTGCACGTCTGTGGTGGGCTCGACCCGGCCTTCAAGAGCCAAACGGGCGTGGTGGAGCAACGTTACAAGGCGCTCGGAGGAGCGATGACCGTGGTCGTCCGGGAAGATGGCGGTCACTACCCGCTCGCTCCCCAGGATCCCCGGTGGGTCGCCGACTTCATCGCTGCAACCGTGCGTTAAACTGCGGTGATTGGTGTGAACAGCGTCGGCCTGAAAATGAGGCTTTTTGGAAGATAACGCCCGACACGCGTTTCGCGTTTTTCGCGGATCCGTTTCGTCAGGTCGGAGGTTTTGCCCGCCGCGATGGCCCGTGTTTGTCATCACATTCAGGGCGCATCTCGACACTGCCCCTATGGAAGCTCCTTGGAACAACGTTGGGCATGCATCCGACCCACGGCGGCCGATCCACCGCGTACCCAAACGAATAGGGGGCTCGGGTGGAACCGGGCCCTCCACCTTGGGCGGTGCCCAAGGCTGGTATGGGGTGGGCCGTTGGCCCTGAGAACTGCGCTCCGGGCTTGGGCCCACGCTAACCGCCTAAACGCGGGACTCCCTTCGGACCGCTGCGTTCGGGGACAGTGTCAAAATACGCCCGCACATTCACAATCGCGAACTTTCCGGTTGACTGTCATAGTGTACTAGGTCACTGTCTTCGCGTCGCTCCCATGGTTGTTCAACTTAATTTCAAATCCGGCGTGCCGGTCTACCTGCAGATTGTTCAGCAGGTGCAGTCCGCCGCCGCGTCCGGTGCGCTTCGCCCCGGGGATCCGCTGCCCTCGGTCCGCGCGCTCGCCGAGGATCTACGGATCAACCGCAACACCGTGGCCCGGGCCTATGCGGCGCTGGAGACGGAAGGGGTACTGGAATTGCGCCAGGGCAGTGGCTGCTACCTCAAGGCCAACGGAGCCTCGCCGCTCAAGCGCTCGGTTCGATCGGAACGGCTCGGTGCCGAGTTGGACGCTGTCATTGTGCAGGCCCATCACCTCCAGATCGGCGACGACGCCCTGCAGGCCCTCCTCAAGGAACGCCTCACCGCCTTTCACGACCGCCAACGTCAACGCGAGCCGAACTAGCGAAGTTCCAGGTTCCAAGTTCCAAGGCCCCAGATCCCAGATCCCAGATCCCAGATCCCAGATCCCAGACGCCAGACCCCAGATCCCAGATCCCAGATCCCAGACGCCAGACCCCAGATCCCAGACGCCAGACCCAAGCTCCTAGTCCCCCAGACCCCACCCTCCCATGAAACGCATCCTGCTCCTCGTTGCCGGCGTTGCCGGTTTGCTCATCGGCCTTGGCTTCATCATGCCCGCGGTCGCCTTGTGGCGACATGAGGGTTCCATGCCCGGCTCCAGCGTCGCACTGCTCGCACTCGGAATCGGCCTGTCGATGACCGGCGTTGGTGCGGCGCTGCGCGGGATCGCTCAGGGCCGTTCCTGATCCTTCAATTTCGTCGACCTTCCACCTCTCCCCTCGCCATGAACTCCGACACTCCTGTCATCGAAATCCGGGACCTGGTTCACCGCTACGGCCGCATGGACGCGGTCAACGGATTGTCCCTCAGCGTTGAGCCGGGCCGGTGTTACGGCTTCTTTGGCCGAAATGGCGCCGGGAAGACCACCACCATCAAGTGTCTGCTGAACCTGCTGCGTCCGGCGTCGGGAACTGTCCGGGTGTTCGGGCTCGATCCGGCGCGCTCTGAGGCGGAAGTGAAGGACCGCTTGGCGTATGTTCCGGATTTCGTCGCGTTTTATCCGTGGATGACGGTCCGCGATGCGCTGGATTATCAGGCCAGTTTCCGTTCGCGCTGGAATCGCGACACCGAGAAGGCGCTGCTGGAACGTCTCCAACTGGAGCCCGACCAGCCCACCCCCGGGCTCAGCAAAGGGCAACGCACCCAGCTCGCGTTGATCGGCGCGATCTGCGCCGAGCCGGAACTGCTGGTGCTCGACGAGCCGACCTCCGGACTCGATCCGCTGGTTCGGCGCGAATTCATCCAGACTATCATCGGCGCCTTTCAAGAGGCGGTGCCTGGCAGGCGCACCGTCTTTGTATCGACCCACCTCATCACTGAGTTCGAGGGGTTGATCGACCGGTTCACCATCCTGGAAAAGGGCAGGGGAATGGTGACCCTGGATGCCGATGAGGCGCGCTCGAAGTTCCGGCGGTTGCGCGCGCGGTTCGAGGGCGATGCGCCGGCGCCTGCCGAGTTTTCCGCCGCCAAATCCGCCAAACGCGACGGCCGTTCGCTGGAATTGATCGTCAATGGCAACGGCGACGAAATGCTGGCGAAGCTGCGTGCGATGCATCCCACCGAGGTCACCGCCGAGGCGTTGACACTGGAGGAGATTTTCATGGTTTCGGTGCGATGAATGGAAGGGAAAGGCCACCTATGACCCTCAATCTTCGCCTCGGTAGGAACAGTTTTCATGCGGCGTGGCTGCTGTTGCTGGTGCCGCCGCTGACCTGGTCGTTCCAGATCGACTCGAATCAATTCAGCCTGGCCCTGCTGTTCTTCGGTGTCGTTCCGTTGATTGCGTTGCTGGTGCCGCTCAGTGGAATTGCCCGGCGACAGAACAGCTCGTGTGCACTGCGATTGCAGAAGGAGTTTCGTGCACAACTTCCGGGGGCGTTGCTGGCCATCGCGGGACCGGGTTTGTTGATGCTGGGGCCCAGCGCTGATTGGAAGGGGTTTGTGCCGATCCCTTTCTTCAGCGGCTGCGCGTTGATGGGGGCGACGGCCTTTGGGATGGAATTTGAACAGCGAACGATGGGCAGCCTGCTGACCCAGCCGTTCAGTCGATGGACACTCTACCGGGACAAGCTCCTGGTGCTGGGCGTTCTGCTCGGTCTGGCACTGTGGCAGTTGGGGCTTGGAGTGTGGATCTCTGGAGAGTTCATACCCCGGACCGATGCGGAAGGTTGGGATGCAATGTCCGCGTTTCTCCTCCCGTTGATCGGGCCGCCGATTTTCGCATTCTGCACCGGTCCACTCCTCAGCCTTCGGACCCGGGGAACGCTCGCGGGAACCGTCTTCATCGCGGCGGTGCCGATGGTTCTGGTGCTGGTGGGACAGGTTCTGTTGGGTCAAATCTGGCGGTGGCGGCATCCGGGCGAGGCTTTGAATGATTTCGCACCGCACCTGGTGGCCTGGTGCTGGATCGTCATGCCGATCTATCTCGTTGTGTCCGCCTGGCTCGGTTGGAAGACGTTTCAGAGCCTCGAAGTTCGAAGTGAGCGGCAATCGGGAAGTGGTTCGCATCCGCTGGCGGGAATCCTGGATCGCATCATGCGCGCGGTCTGGCCGCATCGCGGTGGCAGTGGAACGGCGATGCTGGTGCGCAAGGAACTCCGGCTGCACGTGGTGCCGTGGTTGGTGACGACGTTGATGGTGGGATCGGGATTCCTGATCTGGTTGGCGAAGCCCGGTCCCGACGCAGAACCGGTACCCAGCACCTCATTCGTCGCCCTCAAGGACCTGACGCTCTTTCTCGCGGTCATTTTTGGCGGCATGAATCTGCAGTTCATCGGTGCCGCTTGTATCGCCGAGGAACGACAATTGGGAACCCTGGATTGGCAGCTCACCTGTCCCGCAACCGTCCGCCGGCAGTGGTGGGTGAAGGTGGGCGTGACGTTGTTTCTTTCGGTCCTGCTCGGACTTGCGCTGCCGTTTCTGATGATTGGTACGCTGTACGGCGAGTCGCGCTGGACCGACATCCTTCCGGGCGAACATTGGCTGGTGACGGTGCAGGCCCTGGGGGGGCTCTGCCTTGCCGGGGTGGCCGTCTATGGGTCGTCGATCAGTCGCAGCACCATCAAGGCGGCGTGCAATGCCATGGTGATTCAGTGGGGTGGAGCCTTGATTATAGGCGGACTCGGGCGGGTGGGGGCGGTCTGGATGGATGAGCGCGGCACTGAGCTCTCGGAAGCGTGGCGGGCCAACCAACTTCGGCCGTCGTTGCTTCAGTTGGATGATTCGACGTTCCAAACGTTGATTGAGGCGGGTTCTTTTTTGGCTCCCGTAGCGGTCTTGGCGCTGTTCCTTTGGTTTGCCGCAGGAAACTTCCGTCGAGGAATCCCCATCGGATACCCTTTGCTGTGGCAGTTGGTCAAAATGAGCCTTGGCCTGGCCGCGATCACCGTGGCTTTCCTGTTTGCCCTGGGCTTTCTATTTGAAACCAAGGCCATCAACAATTGGGTGCGTAACCCTTACATCGAGTCGCGCAAGCCTCCCCAAAAACTGCCCCGGCCGGCTGCCAGCAATTCATCGCCTCCCGGTGGTTTCGATAAATCTGTCCTCCTAATACCGCCCCGGACGGCTGCCAGGATTTCAGCACCAGTTCGAATGGATCCCGCTATGGCCAAGCGCTATGGGCTGGTTCCCAGCACGAATCCGGCTGCGCAGATGGGATCGGCCGCCGAGAAATCCGGCAGGACCGGTGGGATACGCGTCGGCGATCCAGTCATGGCCAAACGCTACGGATTAGTGGTCCGCCCCGCTGCGTCGACCAATTCGCCACCCCCAACTCCCTGATAGCCCGGCTGTTTGGTGGTGTTTCCGGCTCGGCGCGGCACAGGGTTCCCTAATCCGAGCGTCCCTATCGCCGTTGCATTCCCGCCTTGCTTCGGCTTCCCGCAGACGGGCAAGGTGAGCGCCGCTTTTCAACGGAAGACATCCTATGGCTGAACTTATCGGAAACCTTTTGGTCGCCCAGTCGGGCGGCCCCACCGCGGTCATCAATGCGTCGGTGGCCGGCGTGATCACCGAGGCGGGTCGGCACGACTACATCGAGAACATTTACGGCGGCCTCAACGGTATCCTGGGCATCCTCAACGAGGACCTCATCGACCTGAACGACGAAAAGGCCAAGGCCATCGACGGCCTCAAGCACACCCCGGCGGCCGCTCTCGGTACCTGCCGTTACAAGATCGATTTCAAGAAGAAGCCGGAAAAGGCCGCCCAGGACATGGACCGGCTGTTCGAGGTCTTCAAAGCCCACAACATCCGCTACTTCTTCTACGCCGGTGGCAACGATTCCCAGGACACCGCCCACAAAATCCATGAGGAAGCCGTCAAGCGCGGCTACGAGATGCGCGTGAACGGTGTGCCCAAGACGATCGACAACGATTTGCCGCACACGGATCACTGCCCGGGCTACGGCTCTGTGGTGAAGTACAATTGCGCGACGGTGATGGAGATCGGTCTCGACGTGGGCGCGATGGCCACCGATGACGGTTCGTGCTGCATCGTTGAAGTGATGGGCCGCGCCGCGGGTTGGATCGCCGCCGGCACTGTGCTGGCCAAGCAGGGCAATCCCTCCCATCCGCCGCACATCATCCTGTTGCCCGAAATCGCCCTCGACGAGGAAGCCTTCCTCAACAAGGTCAAGGCCACCGTCGCTGCCGAGAAATACTGCATCGTGGTGGTCGGCGAAGGTCTCAAGAACGCCGCCGGCGAAGAAATCGGCGCTGACAAATCCCGCCTCGACGCCTTTGGTCATCCGGTGCTTTCCGGTGCCGCCGATGCGCTCGCGGTCATCGTTCAGGGCAAGTTGAACCTGAAGACCCGCACGGTGAAGCTCGGCTACGCCCAGCGCGCTGCCGCTCATTTCGCCAGCCAGACCGACGTCGATGAAGCGTTCGCCTGCGGTGCCGCCGCCGTCCGCGCTGCGGTCGATGGCAAGTCGGGCTTCATGTCCAAGATCGTCCGTCTCTCCTCCAGTCCCTACAAGTGGACCGTCGAACTCCAGCCGTTGTCCGAAGTGGCCAACGTCGAACATTTCATCCCGCGCGACTGGATCAGCGAGGACGGCATGATGCCGACCGAGAAGTTCGTCGAGTACGCCGCCCCGTTGATCGTGGGCGAGGTCAAGGTGCCGACCGTCAACGGCCTTCCCAGCTACGTTCACCTGGAAAAGAGCCGGGTCGACAAGCTGCTAGCGCCGCGTGCCTGAACGGCACGCCCAACGTCTTCCTTTCAAACGCCGCGCGACCCTGTTCGCGCGGCGTTTTTTTGTGGAGTGCGGTGGCAAAGCGAAGCGTCGACACCGCTGTGCCGCGGGATTCCGATTCGCAAGCCGCGGATTCATTCACCACGCCTGGTTCAAGTTCCCACCCGTCCGGCCAGGCGGCGGCTCCGGCGCTCGGTGTTCGCGCCACCGGTTCCAAAGCGGCGTGGCGCTCCGCTTCCCGCCGCACTCCAAAGGTTGGGCGGCGTTGTCCGGAGTGTGGCCTCCGTGGAAATCCCCGATCCCGCTTCCATTGGCCACAATGCGGTTCCGGTGTAGCGTCCGCGGACTATGGACTGGCTGACGGACCCGGATGTGTGGATCGGTTTCCTGACCCTGACGTTTCTGGAGATCGTCCTCGGCATCGACAACCTGATCTTCATCTCGATTCTCAGCAACACGCTCCCGTCGGACCAGCGGGACCGGGCACGGCGCACCGGACTGGCACTGGCGTTGGTCACCCGGATCCTGCTGCTGTGTTCGCTGGCGTGGGTGATGCGACTGGACCACCCCTTTTGGTCGGCCGATTTCGCCGGACGCACCTGGTCGGTCTCGGGCAAGGACGTGATCCTTCTGGCGGGCGGCCTGTTTCTGGTGTTTAAGAGCACCCGCGAGATCCATGAAAAAATCGAGGGCGGCCATTCCGCCGACGGACCCGCGCGGGTTCCGTCGTTTCAGGCGGCGGTGGTCCAGATCCTCCTGCTCGATATTGTGTTCTCGCTCGACTCGGTGATCACCGCGGTTGGCATGTCGAACCGGATCGGCGTGATGATCGCCGCGGTGGTGATGGCCATGATCGTCATGCTGGTGTTCGTGAATGCCATCGCCGGATTTGTGGAGCGACATCCCACCATCAAGATGCTGGCCCTGGCCTTCCTGATCCTGATCGGGACCATGCTGATCGCGGAAGGCCTGCATCAACACGTGCCGAAGGGCTACATCTACTTCGCGATGGCGTTCTCCGCCGGGGTGGAGTTGCTCAACATCCGTCAGCGGGCGAAGCCGTCCGTTTCCTGAGCAGAAGACATTCGAACCCCCGATGGTTTTCGGTTAGCGTGGGCCGGAATGACGATTGCTGAACTGCACTCCAACGAGGAACTCCGCCGGCACGAGTTCCCGGTGACCGCTGCGAAGATCCATCTGGGCCATGCCTCGGTGTGTCCACTCCCGCGTCGGGTGGCCGAGGCGGTGCAGGCCCGGGCGCTCGTAGCGATGGTTGATGATCAGGAGGCGTCGCTGCCGCCCCAGTACCTTTCCGACACCCGCCGGATTGTCGCCGAGGCCCTTCATGCGCAGTCGGACGAGATCGCGTTTGTCGGCCCGACGTCGGTGGCCCTGAGCTACATCGCGGGCGGAATGCCGTGGAAGAAGGGGCACAACATCCTCGTCTATCACGATGACTATCCCTCGAACGTGTATCCGTGGATGGCGCTGGCAGATCGGGGAGTCGAAGTGCGCCTGCTGAATGTTCGCGAACTCGGCAAGATCCGGTTGATCGATGTCCAGGGGCAGGTGGACGAGAACACCCGCCTGGTCGCCCTGGCCAGTTGCCACTTTGTCACCGGATGGCGGGTGAATGTGGATGCCCTTGGTAAATGGCTTCATTCGCGGGGGATCCTGCTCAGCATCGATGGGATCCAGACCTTGGGCGCGTTCCCGACCTATGTGGATCACGTCGATTTTCTCGCGGCGGATGCCCACAAATGGCTGCTCGGACCCTGCGCTGCCGGGGTGTTGTACGTGCGAAAGGAAGTGCAGGCCCGCCTGCAGCCGATCGTCCACGGCTGGCACAACGTCCGTTCTCCTGGGTTTCTTACTCAGGACGATCTTCAGTTCCGCGGTGATGCCCGGAAGTACGAGGCCGGGACTCAGAATCTGCTCGGGATTGCCGGACTGCGGGCTGCGTTCGCGCTGTTGGAGGAAGTGGGGATCGAATCCATCGCAGCGGAGCTGAGCCGCAAGCGGGCCTGGCTGGTGGCCGCGTTGCAGGAAAAGGGATGCGAAGTGCTCCAACCGGAAATGCCGCCCGACAACACCGGTGGCATCACCACCTTTGCCGTGCCCGGAAGTGACATGGCCGCCCTGCACCGGACGCTGAGCGAAGCCGGCATTGTCACCTCATTGCGAACCACCCGCGATGGACGCCAATGGATCCGGTTGAGTCCCCACTACTACAATACGGATGCCGAACTGCATCGCGTCCTGGAAACCCTCGAAGGAACGCGCTGAGCAAGACATCGAGCCGCCGCAGGAACACCGCCAACCTTTGAGGGCTCGGTTCCACCCGAGCCCCATCTGCGTTTTTGTTGCGGGAAAGTCGGCCGCTGTTCGTGGACGGTGAGATGCGGGTATCCTGACGCGGGTTTCGCGACGAATTGGGGCGCGGGTGGAACCACGCCCTCCGAGCCGGAAGCGA
Organism: uncultured Verrucomicrobiota bacterium; assembly: GCA_903907925.1. Lineage (GTDB taxonomy): Bacteria > Verrucomicrobiota > Verrucomicrobiia > Limisphaerales > UBA9464 > CAIVQB01. Next base: position 47,691 of record CAIVQB010000085.1, on the reverse strand, counting down.
CGTGGCGCTTCGTATTCCGCCGCGTTTCAAGTCGGATTCGGAATTCTCCCAGCCTTCGCGCCTTTGTTGTTATTTCGTCCTGCGGAATGTGTGGTGCCGGCTGTCGTCTACTTCCTCGGATGAAGATACCGATTTGGAATGTTGGGCAGCGGAGGCACGGGACGCACGCCGGCCTTCAGTAACAGGCGGATGTTGTGGTCGATGTCTTTTTCGGTTCGCTGGAATTGGGGCAGCAATCCAAGTTGGGCGTAGGAAATCGGCGTCACGTCGAACACCGTGGTTTCCCATTCGAAACCCTGGCCCCAGGTGATTCCCTGAAGCGCGATGTCGGCCCGCGCGCCGGATTCCAGGAGCAGGCGCATCAACGGCTCCGAGCGGTTGGCGTTGGAATTGACAGTGTGAAACAGCGGGGTGTGGCCGTTCAATCCGAAGGCGTCCACGTCGGCGCGGGCGTTGACATCGGCACCCGCGGTGATGAGTTCCCGCGCGACGGCCAGATTTCCATACTCCGCCGCCACGTGAAGCAGGGTGGCACCGATCAGTGGAGTGAACGTCGAAACGAGGTTCGTGCGGTGAAGGATCAGCGCCGCGTCCGCCGCCAATGCGCGACGCAGGCCCTCCACATCGTTCAACAACACCGGTGCGAGAACCGGATCCTCAAGGGTTCCGCCGGCATCCAGCAGGATCCGAAGGCACTCCGGGAACAGATCGGACCGATAATACATTTCCAGCATCCATTGCACGGGCGTTCGTCCGCCGATGGGCTTTCGTGGATCGAGCCCCGCGGCGAGCGCCTTGCGGATTTCGGCGGGCGAATGGGTTTCGGTAGCACCCAGGAATACGGATTCGAGAGTTGTCACGGAGGAAGCTTCGTCAACGGTTCGTCGAGTCGTCAATAGGGCCAGACCCAGTCGAGGCCTTTTTCACCGGCTTCGGGATTGGGTTGGGAGTGACGTGCCTTGCCACCGTCGTCCACTCCGTCCGATCCGGTGGACCAGAGACGGAAGAGGCCGTCGGACGTTCGGGCGTAGCGCAACGGTTGATTGTCCATCGGATCACGCGGGGCATCAGGAAGAAATTCCGGGGCGAGCGCGGCGAGGGTGGCCGGATAGTCGCCGTGCCGGATCCGATAGCGTTCCAGCGCGCATCCGGTGCCGGCCATCCGGGCGGTGACGTCGCTGCGAATGCCCTTGAGGATTGCCTTGTCGAAGGCCGGGAGCAGCATTTTCACAAAAATGTTGTAGGGCGTCGTTGGAGACGCGATTAAGGCCGATTCACCTGCGACGCCGGAATTGGGCTGGTTGAGAACGGCGGCGAGTCCCGACGCCGGAGGGGTGACTACCAAAGTCCGGGCTTGGTCGATTCGATACTGCATGTAGGTGGCGATCGACGCCTGGTTCTGCCGAATCCATCCGCTGGGAATCATGGATCCACCTGCGGAGTTGGCCACGATTCCCTGGGGAATCTCGGTATCAGACTGGCTGCCCACAGTCCGCATCTCTTCACGAAACCGGCGTGAATTTCCAGCCCATTGTTCCATGACGGTCATGGATCCAGCGCGTTCACCCTCGATTGCGTGTCCGGTGTCCGCGACATAGTGCGTTTGCATCAGGTTCTGCTGGAATTCCTGAAGTTGGGCATCGGTCCAGCGATGGAGCGCAATTCCATGCCAAACCGACTGGCCAGCAATGGCGGCTTGGGCGAACCGGACCAGTTGGGAAATGAGATACGGTTCCGAGTGAAGCGCGTTGACGATTCGGAAGCCGCACTGAGCATCCTCGAACGCTCCTGAAACATCCCCGGCGGCCACCTTGGCTTCCACGCGCATGTCCAGAAATCGGCTCAATCCCTTCATCTTGGCCAAGTGCGGCAGGAGTGTGGCAAAGCCGTCCTCCCAATGGATCGGAAACCGGGTATAAGGTCGGTGACTCGCCTCGCAAATGGAGGTCATTTCCATGTCGCCCACCGACAGCGCGGTCAATACCACCTGCGCATCGCTCGCATCCGATGCCGCGGCAGGATAGGTGGGAAGTTGAACTGTGTTGGAATTCTTTTTGAGTGAGGATGGTCTCGCGGTCTGGTTTGAAATGGCGGTACGGAACGCGATCGCCCATTCGGAGAGTGGGATGGTGCGAGGGCCTTGTGAATTCTTCCCGCGTTCGCGTTCGCGCTCGGGCAAATACTTATCCGGCAGTGCAAACACTGTGAACCGGGCCATCGCGTTGGTGTTGTCCCATTGAGTCTGGGTGAGGACAGGTTTGCCGCTGACCCAGTTGGTCTGGTGTCCGTAGGCGAACAGGTCGGTGAACAGCGGGATGCTGGCGAAATTCTGCGCGTCGGGCACCGGCGGCGGGACGATCTCGCTCAGAAAGAGATGTTCCCCCTTCGCCTGAAATTCCGTTCGGACGCGTTTCCACATCAGCGCCCCGCGAACGTTCTCGATTGCGATCAGCAGGGCGATCGGCGTGATGAAACTGACCACCAACAGATAGAACGGGCCTACCAGCCAGCAGACAAATCCTCCGGGTCGAACGGAGGGAGTGGTGGTGCCGGAAGCTCGTCGACCTGCGGCGCGCTGGTTCCAGACCAGCCAGGCGAATCCAGTGTGAATCACCCCGCAGGTGAATCCGATGGCACCGAGGATGTTGTAGTACACGTCCGGCAGCGGTCCCGTTGTCGATCGCATAAACAGGGACAGCACTGCTGCCGGGAGCAGGACCAATCCGGTAATGATCAGCGGAGTGACTAACGCGATGACTGCGGGAAAGTTTTGGTCGGGCCGCGGTTGGATGCGTCGCAGGCCAAGCCAGGTGAAGCGGCGCTCATAGAGCCAGCAGTAGTAGGCGGAGGGAGACATGGCGGGAATGGGGCGGAATTGAAAAAGGGGTGAGAGGGTGCGATCGATCAAACCGACTCAAGTTCCGACTGGTTCCCGTGTAGGAATCCAAAGCGATCGTCGTCGTCACGTTTCCGGTCGCTTCGAGGCCGTTGGACTGCACGGGGCGGTTGTGTTGCCGGACTGGGTTCGGAGTGGACGGCGGTCGTATCGGAGAATCCCGCGAGGAGCCAAAGTTCGGAACGTTGGGCTCGCGCCCAGGCCATTTGTTCCTGGGAAACACCGCCGCCTGAATTCTTCGACCGGCCGTTGAGCGCGCTGTCCAGTGTTCCGGAGAGAAAGACCACTGCCCAGGCGGCGGCGAGTCCCATTGTGGGAAGCGGGAACCGCAGCCAGAGTGTGTTCCACCATCCCGCCGGTTTTGCCGCGGCGGGTCGACGACGCATCTCGGATGTCGGAATCGCGGCGGCCTGGGTGGCGGCGTGGAGAATGTCCTGACGCCATTTCGGCGGCAGGCTCCGGAGAGGCGTGCGGGTCAGATGCTGTTCGAAGTCATCATTCATGGCGTCTGTTTATGGAGTGCGGTGGCAGAGCGAAGCGTCGACACCGCTATCGAGTCCGGGTGTTGCGGAAAATCGCCGGTGCACCGCTCGACCGTCGCGTCAGCGAGGCTCCGGGGCATAGCGAACGTGCCAGCGGTTACAAAGCGGCGTGGCGCTGCGCTTCCCGCCGCACTCCAAAGGTCGTGCGGCGCGTGGATTGGGGAGATTCGAGATTTCATATCCGGTCAGCGGAGATCGTCGTAAAGGGGACGCAACCGGCCGCGCAGTTTGTCTAGGCCGTAGCGATACCGGCTCGCCGCGGTGTTGAGCGGAATTTCCAGGGCGGTGGCGATGGCTTCGAACGTGAGTCCTTCCCAGAGCTTGAGATGGATCACCGCCCGCTGGTCGGGTGGAAGTTCGCCCAATGCCGCGGCGAGTTCCTTTCGATACGCGGCTTCGTCGGGATCGGCCGCCGGCGCGAACACCGCCATCGGTTCTTCACCGAACGCCTCCTGGGCACGCGAGCGCGAGGCGCGACGCCGGATGAGATCGATGGCCAGATTGTGGGCCAGCCGCAGGAGGAATTCGCGCTCACTGCGGACGTCGGCCATCAATTCAGGCCGGCGGGCGATCTTGATGAATAATTCCTGGAGCGCGTCCCGGGTGTCCGACTCGTCCCGAGTCAGATTGAGCAGAAAGGCGAACAACGCTGCCGCGTGGCGGTCGTAGAGTTGTTCGAGATCCCGGGATGGCATGGAGGTTGTCTGGAGGACGCACCCTGCCGGGAAATTTGTCTACGCGGCTGTCGGAGAATTTGGAAAGGCCGGGTGGATCGGAACCCAGGACCAGCCCGCATGGGGGGGACGGGGTTGAACAAAGGCAACGGGCCACCACGACAATGCGTGATGGCCCGGTGACCTGAATCCGGTCGGATTGACCGGACGATAAACCAGCGATTACTGCGCTGCCGCTCCGCCCGGAGGACGACGGTTGGCTCCGCCGCCACCCGCGCCGCCGGCTCCACCGCCGCCACCGCCACGGCCGCCGAAGCCGCCGGGCATGTTCTTCATGGCGTCAATCTGCTCGGCAGTGAACTTGTCGCGGACCTTGGCGAATCCCTTGGCGCGGGCCACCGCGAGATCGGCCTCGATCTTGGCGACGGCTGCGGACTTCTCGCGGATGGTTCCTTCATTGACCGTCTCGGCGTAAATGGCGCCGCCGAGTTCCTTGCGGGCTTCGGTCAGCTTGGTGGTGAGTTCGCGGTTGTCGGTGGCGATCTGGCGGAGGGCTTCCCGTTGTTCGTCCGACATGTTGGCCATCGGACCGCCACCGCCGCGTCGGCCGCCGCCCTGACCGCCGGCAGCGGGAGCGCCGCCGCCGGCCGGAGCTTGGGCGAAGGCGGGGGTGGTTTGGTACAGCGCGGTTGCCGCTAGCAAGGCAAGCGTTCCGCGCAACAGAGTGTTGTTCTTCATGATCACGAGTGTGAGGTGTTGGAGTACGTGTGGTCCGGTCCCGATCGGATCGATCCGGTCGAACCCAGGATACCGGTAATGACGGTCGCGACCCCAATCCGGTTACCGATGTGCCGTTGGGGCGGGGAGGGTGTCGTCGATCAGCGCATGCAGCGCAGTGGGTTGCGGTGCAAAAGAATCTGCGAGCGGACCCGAGACGGCCGGGAATGATGCCCGGTCAATGCCGGGCCAGAAGGTGAATCAGGCGAACACCGAGGATAACTGCGGTGACGATCAGCAGGATTCCACTGAACTGGGAGATCCGTTTCAGCACGATCACGGGGAACCGTCCGTGTCCGCGCGAAACACCCCAACTGACCCCGGCGAACCAGATGAACCCACTGGCTGCGACTCCGCCGCAAAACGGGACCTTGGAATGCCAGTGAGGATCGAGGACGCCGTGGGAGAGCAGCGTTGCCGTGATGCCCAGCCACAGTAGGAGCACGCCCGGATTTGCCAGCACCCGGACGAAGCCGATCCAGAATGCGGTATGGGGATGCAGCCGGCGTTCGGCCATTTGGAGTCCGCGTTCCTCACCGGGCACGTGGCCAGCCAGCAGGTATTTGATGCCGAGCCACAGCACGAGGATGAAGCTGGCGAGCTGCATCGCCGCTTGAACGGTGTGGGATTGAAAAAAAGACGCGAACCCGGCGAACGCCATGCCGCAGTAGATGGTCTCCATCACCACGGCGCCGACGGCGATGAGGAAGGCGCGGATGAATCCGCTGTGTGCGCTTTCGTTGACGATGGTGACGTTGATGGGACCGCCCAGCGCCGAGGTGATGAACCCGGCCAGCATTCCCAGCCCTCCGGCGAGAGCGATTTCCCCCCAGTCAATCATCCGGCTCGTTGTGGGCTACAGATTCCGCGAACCCGAGGGCGTGGTTGTGCCCGGCTCGGGTTCGTCGTCCGGTTCATCGTCGACCTCGATCTCCCGCTGCATCTGGCGCGAGATGCTGGGCCGGATGAATCCGTACACCAGATAGGCGGTGAACCCGAGCGGCGCGGCGACGGGCAGGACCTTCTGCCACAACAACAGCAGGAAGCCGACGATCAGCACGATGATGAGCGTCTTCACAAACGGCCGCTGGGTCCGCCAGTCGAGTCGTTTGAAGGTCGGATACTTCACTTCGCTGACCATCATCGCCGACAGGAACACCAAGATGACCGGCAGGATGAATCGCCACCGGCTGCCTTCGACGTCTTGAAACGGTTTCTCGTCCCACCAGAGCAGGAAGAGGGTCAGCGACGCCACCATTCCGGCGGCGGCGGGGATGGGAAATCCGAGGAAGTATTTCCCGCCACCGGTTCCCGCCTGGGCGGCGAGGCAGTTGAAGCGGGCCAGTCGGAACGCGCCGCAGATCACGTACAGCGAGGCGATGAACCAACCGATCTCCGGGTGGTTGATGAACACCGGTTTCAGCACGATCCGATGTACCAGAAACGCCGGTGCCACGCCGAAACTGACGATGTCCGCCAGCGAATCGAACTCGCGGCCGAACGGTGACTCGAACCCGCCCATGCGCGCGACCCGGCCGTCGAGCAAATCGAGGATGCAGGCGAGGAGGATGTAGGCCAGCGCGTTGCGGATGACCGCGTTGAAGTTGGGCGATTCCGGGACGGCTTCGACAATCCGGGTCAGGGCGAGGAATCCGCAGAACAGATTGCCCGCCGTGAACAGATTCGGGAGCAGGTAGATCTTGAGCCGTGCGTCCGTGTCTTCAGCGGGCGGTCTGGCGACGGGCAGCGGATCGTTCGGGGTCGAAGTATTCATGACGTCAACCGGCCGATCACCGTTTGTCCACCCACCACGCGATCACCGAGTTTCACGTTCAGTTCAGACCCGATGGGGAGGTAAATGTTCACCCGGGAACCGAACTGGATCATGGAGATTCGTTCGCCCATGGCCGGCGTCTCACCGATCCGGACCCAGGGAATGATGCGGCGGGCAATCAGGCCGGTGATCAGGCGGACTCCGATCCGGACCCCGGTCCGCCCGGTCACTTCGAACCCGATCAGCACGTTCTCGTTGTGCGCCGCCGATTCGGTTTTCAGCGCGTTGAGAAAAAGACCGGGCGTGTGTTTCAGGTAGGTGATCCGGCCGGAAACCGGTGCCTGCTGGACGTGGACGTTGAACACCGAAAGAAAGACCGAAACCCGCCGGCAAGGCCCGCCCATCACGTGCAGTTCCGTCGTTTCATCGATCACGTCCACCGTGCCGTGCGCCGGCGAGACCACGAGGTTCGGATCGGGCGGAACGACGGGATCCGGGTCACGGAAGAACCAGAGGACGAAAGCGAAGAAGACGAGGCCCAGCGCGCAAATGGCGGCGGCCAGGATCAGCGACTTCGGCCATAGGAACGCCGAAACGCCGGCCAGGAGGACGACGGCCATGAGTCCTTTGCCGAGAATGACGGCTGCGGCGTTGAGCGCCTTCCCTTTGTGCTTCACCCGGGGAATCTAGCGTTTCGTGCGGGGGCAGGGGAAGCCTGTGTTGCAGCGCCAACGGCACGGTTTTCCTCCGTCGGCGGTGCGCTGTTCGGACGGGCTCTTACTGCAATTGGCTGATCATCGGCCACAGCGGACGAAGATCGTCGTCGGCCAATGCCTGCGATCGAAGGGCTGCTGGATTGCCGACCTTTCGGGCGGCGCGATACCAGGTCCAGGCGTCGTCGAGCCGGTTTTCCTGGGCGCAATAACAGGCGAGGTTGAACGGGATCGCCGGTTCGTCGGGAAAACAATCGGCTGCCGGCCGCAGAAGTTCGAAGGCGCGCGCCAATCCTCCGCCGGGCATACGTCGGGCCGCGTAGGAACGATTGATCCATCCGCCGGGTGCCCCGGGATGTTGCCGGATCAACACTTCGGCGATGGCGAATGCGGCGGTCCAGTTGGTCTGCGCCGCGAAGGCCTGCCATTGCAAATCCAGCACTTCCGGCCGGGTTTCCGAGCCGGCGGTGATTTCTCGCAATTCCAAGTGCGCCTCGCCGGGTGCGCCGAGCATCAGCCAGCCTTGGGCGGCGTTGATGCGATGCAGGTCCGACGCAGACAGCGGGTCCATGCCCGTACCCTATGGTTCCCGACGCCGGGGGCAAGTCCGGTCCAAGCGTGCACGGTTTCCTGGATGAGAATGGGCGCTGATGATTGCGATGTTGTGGGGAATTCCTTGTTGAACCGAAGGCAACCACTCGTGCTCGTGGACGCCGCTTCTCCCCGGCCCTCCCCTCCGTTCCGAACGGTGGGGAGGGTGTCCGAAGGGGAACCTCAGACTCCCTCTGCCCAATGGATCGTGCCGTCCGCGTTCTGTAGAAACGGAGCCGACTGAACCACCGCGTCCAAGGACACCGCGCCGTAGACGTGGGGAAATAATTCCGTTCCGCCGGTCGTGTTCTCTCGCTTCAACGGAGCGGCAGGTCCCAGTCGGGTTTCGTCCACCACGAGTAGGATCAGGTTGGCGCGCCCGGAATAATACCGCCGGGCGACGCCTTCCACCTGGTGGCGTTCGGAGAAGTGGATGAACCCCTCCGCGGCCAGATCGGGGCTGGCGAAGAATCCCTGCCGTTGAGCGGCCGACCAATCGTGGAGCTCCGCAAGTCGATAGATCATGGCGTCGCCCGATGGAGACGGGTCGTTGCTTCGATGTTCCCGCCGTTCAGGCAAAGATGATCTCGCCGTCCGTCCGGGTCCGAGCCTGGAAGCCGGCCAGCAGTTTCGCAGTGATCGGTCCCGGTTTTCCCGTGCCAATCACCCGGCCATCGACCTTCACCACCGGGATCATTTCGGCGGCGGTGCCGGTGAGGAACATTTCGTCGGCGATGTAGAGATCGTAGCGCGAGAGGCTGGGTTCGCCGGACGGAATGCCGAGCTCGCGCGCGACGTCGAGGACCGTGTTCCGGGTGATGCCGTACAACGCGCCGGAGCTCAGCGGCGGCGTGTAGAGTTTTCCCTTCTGCACGATGAACACGTTGTCCGCGGTGCATTCGGCCACGAACCCATCGCTGTTCAGCAGGATGGCCTCCTCGACGCCGGCGTTGTTGGCCTCGATGCGGGCCAGCACGTTGTTGAGGTAGTTCAACGATTTGATCGCCGGGTTCACGGCGTTCACGATGTTGCGGGTCGTCGGCACGGTGACGATCGTCAGCCCCTCGGCGTAAGTCTTCTCGGGGTAGAGTTGGATCGTCGTTGCGATGATGATGATCGACGCCTTCGGGCATTTGCGCGGATCAAGGCCGAGCGTGCCCTTGCCGCGCGTCACGACGAGCCGGATATAGCCGTCGCGGAGATTGTTCTGGCGGCAGGTTTCGACGGTGGCGGCGATCATCTCCTCCTGTGTCATCGGGATGTCCAGCAGGATGGCCTTCGCGGACCAATAGAGGCGTTCGATGTGTTCGCGGAGTTTGAAGACCCGGTTGTGATACATCCGGATGCCTTCGAACACGCCGTCGCCATACAGCAGACCGTGATCGAACACGGAGATTTTGGCGTCCGCTTCACTGCAGAACTGACCATCAAGGTAGATTTTCATCGAAGATATTCGGTTGAGGCTAGAAAGCCGCCGGCCGGGCGGCAACGGTTTTAGACAGACTGTTGAATTGGCTGGTTCGCTGACTGCATTTGGATTTCGACAAACAAAAAGGGCGCGGCTGGGAAAGCCGCGCCCTTTGGAGAGGGGTTCCTGTCGTTATTGAAGCGTGGCCAGGGTGGCTTTGATGGCTTCGAAATTCGGCAGGTCCTTGGGCGTCGGCGTCTGCTCGGCGTAACGTACTACGCCCGTCTTATCGATGACGAAGGCGGCCCGGGCGGACGTGTCACCCACACCGGCCAGCATCGGGAACCGCACCTGATAGGCGTCGGTCACGGTCTTGTTGAGGTCGCTGCCGATCTTGACGGTGATCTTGTTGGCCGTGGCCCAGGCTTCCTGCGCGAACGGGCTGTCCACGCTGATGGCGATCACGTCGGCATTCAGGGCGCCGTAGGCTCCGAGACCGGAGGTGATGTCGCACATTTCCTGGGTGCAGACGCCGGTGAAGGCGAGCGGGAAGAACAGGATCACCGTGTTCTTGCTGCCGAAGTTGGCCGACAGCTTCAGATCGGAAAGACCCGTGGACGACTTGGACTTGAGGGTGAAATCAGGGGCTTTGGAGCCGACAGCAATGGGCATGGTATGAAAAAGTTGACGGTGTCGCGGAATCGTTGACGTGCAGCCCGCGACAAATAGTACGGCCCCGCCGGGGTGTCAAACGGTGGAAGTGTGTGGTTTCTCGCTGTGGTCCCAGACACTGACCCGGCTGCTTGCCGTGGAATTACAACGCCGCCAGGACTTCCGCTGCGTGTTCCTCTGGCTTCACCTTGGGCCAGATGTTGCGGATCCGGCCGTCGGCACCGATCAGAAAGGTGACCCGGTGGATGCCCTCGTACTTCCGGCCCATGAAGCTTTTCATGCCCCAGACCCCGTAGGCCGTGACGATCGCCTTGTTTTCGTCGGCCAACAGCGGGAAGGGGAGTTTGAACTTCTCGGTGAATTTCACATGCGATTTCACCGTGTCGAGGCTGACGCCCAGGACGATCGCGCCCTTTTTCTTGAAGGCCGCGTAGCTGTCCCGGAAAGCGCAGGCTTCCTTGGTGCAACCCGGAGTGTCGTCGCGCGGATAGAAGTAGAGAACCACCGGGGTTCCCAATAGATCCGCCAGGCGGATGGTCGAACCGTCGGTGGCGGTCGCCGAAAAATCCGGTGCGGGATCGCCGGGCTTCAATGAAATCGGAGGTTCGGTTGCCATGGTGCGGGACGCTAACCCACCTTCGCGGTGTCGCAAGCGCGCTTCACTTCCCGGGGTTGGCCCTGGCGCTCCGCCGTGCCCGGAGGTACTCGACAACCATCGGCAGGCAGGAGACGACGATGATGCCGATCACCACCAGTTCAAAATGCCGTTTCACCGCCGGGATGTTTCCGAAGAAATAGCCCGCCGGCAGAATCAGGCTGACCCACAGGGCCGTTGCCACCACGCTGAATCCGAGGAAACGCGAGTACGGCATGGCACCCATCCCGGCCACGAACGGCGTGAAGGTCCGGACGATGGGAACGAAGCGCGCCATGACGATGGTCTTCCCGCCGTACCGTTCGAAGAAGGCATGGGTTCGGTCGAGATGCTTCTGCTGGATCAATCGCGGAAACCGTTTCACCAACTGGGTTCCGACCTGTTTGCCCACCCAATAGTTGACGTTGTCCCCGAGGAACGCCGCGCCGGCGATGGTGACCGCGCAGGTCGCCAGGCCGAGTCCACTGGCCGGATCGGCAGCGAGCGCGCCAATCGCGAACAGCAGCGAATCCCCGGGCAGGAACGGGGTGACCACCAGTCCGGTCTCGCAGAAAATCACCGCGAACAGCAGCCCGTGGAACCAGGGACCGTAGTCGTGCAGCAGTTGATTCAGGTGATCCTGGAGATGCAGGACAAACTCGAGCACTTGCTTCAGGAGATCCATTTTGTGACAGGGTATTCGACGCCAACCGCCGGCGATTCGGGCCGGTGGTTTGGACCGGCACCGGCGGACGCTGCGGGAAGTTCGCCTTGCGGTGCAAGCCGCTTGTCCGGGAACGTTCGCCCCGTGAAAGCCGCCGTCCTGCAGGGTCGTGAAGACATCCGCATCGAGGATCTCCCCGAGGTTCCATTGGCGGAGGGCGAGGTGCGGATCGGCATTGAGGCCGCGTTGACCTGCGGCACCGATCTCAAGGTTTATCGCCGCGGCTACCACGCCCGGATGCTGACGCCGCCCTGCGTGTTCGGACACGAACTGGCGGGCCGGATCACGGAGTCGCGGCACCCGTCCTGGCATTCCGGAGCGCGGGTGGTGGCGGCCAATTCGGCGCCCTGCGAGACCTGTTTCTTCTGCCAGCACCAACAGCAGAATCTCTGCGACGACCTGCTCTTTTTGAACGGGGCCTATGCCGAATCCATTGTCATTCCCGAACGCATCGCCACCCGGAACCTGATCGAGCTTCAGGCGAAAACGGATTATCGGGATGCTGCGCTCACCGAACCGCTGGCCTGCGTGGTGCAGGGGATCGAGGATTTGAAACTGGTTCCCGGTGAATCGGTGCTGGTTCTGGGCGCGGGACCGATCGGGCTGTTCGCCGTGGCGTTGGCGCGGAACGCCGGATGCCGGGTGACGGTGGCAGGACGCGGTGAGGCACGCCTCGCACTGGCGAGAAAGCTGGGGGCGACGGGGGGCGTTGACATGGCCGGCGCGGAGGATTTGGTCGCCGGAGTTTCTGCCGCGTGCCAGGGCCGGCGGTTTGATGCGGTGTTCGAGGCGGTTGGAAAACCGTCCGCTTGGGAAGCCGCGGTTCAACTGGTGGGTAAAGGCGGGCGGGTGAATTTCTTTGGTGGTTGCCCGGGTGGCACTTCGGTTCAGTTGGATACCACCCGGATCCATTATTCCAGTCTCACCCTTCTCGCGAGCTTCCATCACACGCCGCGGACCATCCGCAAGGCCCTGGCCTGGATCGAATCGGGCGTGATTCGGGCCGCCGATTTTGTGGATGGGACGGCGACGCTGGATCAGGTGCCGGAGTTGTTCCGATCGATGGCCGCCGGGAATCGGGCCGTCAAAACGCTGATCGTGCCCGGTTGCTGACTGCCTATCCTTCGCCACTTCGCACTTCGTTCCCGGCCGTTCCTCCGCCACACTCCCTCCCGACGCTGACATGAAACGCCGCCTGTTTGTCCTCCTCTCGCTAGTCGCCTTCGCCGCCGGTTGCCGCACCCGGGAGCTGCCGCATATCCGGGTGTCGGATTTTCAGGACCGCCATCACAGCGGCAATCCGGTGATCAAGATCGCCTGCGTCGGTGACAGCATCACCTACGGCGCCGGTATCGACGGACGCGAGACCAACAGCTATCCCGCGCAGTTGGGTGAGTATCTCGGCAGCGGATTCCAGGTGCGCAATTTCGGCCGGTCCGGAGCCACGCTGATGCGCAATGGAGATCTGCCCTATTGGACCACGCCGGAGATGACAGATGCCGACGAATTCCAGCCCGACGTGGTCATCATCAAGCTCGGGACCAACGACACCAAGCCGCAGAACTGGAAGGGCCGCGCGCCGTTCATTGCCGACTACACCGCGCTCATCGAACATTTCCGCGGTCTGAAATCGAAGCCCAAGGTTTGGACCTGCCTGCCGGTGCCGGTGTATGGCGATCAATGGGGCATCAACGCGGCGACGCTGGACCTCGTCCTCGAAGCGACCCAGGAAGTGTGTGACAAGCGGAAGGTGCCGGTCATTGACCTAAACGACGCGTTGTCCGCTCATCCCGAATTGTTCCCCGACAAAATCCACCCCAACGCCGCCGGCGCAACCCTGATGGCGAAGACGGTGTATCAAGCCATCCGGCCGTGAGGGTAGTCCGGACGGGCAATCCGGGCGGTTTTGACGGCAATATGCGGTTAGTTTAGGCCCGAATTATCCCGCTGCTCCGTGTGAAGCCTTGGCAAATACGTTTGAATGATTTGGCGGATTGCCTCGAGGAATGTGGCTTAAAATACCTTGAACCGAATCGGTTTCGACGAAGTGCAAATGCGTTCCTTCAGACTGCGAGAACGGTTACGTTCATTATTCAAAAACACAAAGGGTTAGTCCCGAATTTCGAGGAGTGGTATCAGAATGCGTTAGCGAAATGGGCCGGCGATGAACTGATGGTTTGGGCGAAGGATTCGCGCAATACGATCGAAAAAGAAGGAGACCTGGAGTTTCATAGTTCCCTTCAAGTCTCATTGGTTTTTCCTACCTTGAAGAGCAGGATATTAAACTCAATCTTGGTAAGGAGGAACTGGTCGCTTTTGGGATTAAATCGTTGCTGAATATTGCAGAAAAAAGCCTTCCTCGAGGGATTGCGGACGCGGCGGTTGTTCGGATTGAGCGGCGGTGGATAGCGGACACCCTTCCGAACTGGGAATTATTGCAGGCGTTTTGTTTAATCTATTCGAGACTGTTCGAGTTGTGCAAAAGCCTATCAATGTTACTTGGAGATCCGTTTCCTGCAGGTGTTCCAACTCCAGCCCGATTCGAAAGCCGGCGGCATGAAGCGAGGGTCGTCCGGTATTTTAAGTTTAACGACCGCCGCGCACATAAATTAGGCTTCTACAATATTCAAACTGAAACAAAAACTGAGATTCCTTCGGCATTTGCGAAGGAGTTTGGTGAAAGAGTTCGAGGGCTCGAAGGCACACCGTTTTCTAACCTGTTTGAAGACATTGCGGCCATGGCGCAGAACATCTTTGAACGTTTTGGTGATCATAAATCGTTTCTATTCATAGTTGGCGCAGACAACAGCCTAATCGAGTTGGTCGGGACGGAATTCTCCGACCAAGCCGATAAGTATCTGTTCTGGCGTTATGTTGGAGACCTTGTGAAAAGCAGTGCAGCAGCGGGGTTGATATGGGTTGCCGAGGCTTGGATACGTGAGGCGCCACTAGATTTGTGCAATGGTATGCTTCCGATCCGGGAAATCCCAATTGTTGGTGAGGAGCTGGATTTGATCGGGATTAATCGCTCTGGAGAGAAGCTACGCAGGTCTTGGCGGATTGAGCGACCGCACGCGAAACCACCGATCCTCGTATTGAATCCCGGTGAGGCCGGAGGAAAGTCCGTTCCGAATTTCTTGGTTCCAGCGCTACGAGCTCTGGGGCTTACTTCGGATTTCGCTTAGCGCAGATTCAGAACTACACACTTTTCATCACGAAATGTTAATTCGCGATGCGATACAGATGGGTTCTGCTGCGCAGGTAGAGTGCGTTTCCGGAGACGGCGGGTGAGGCCATGAAGCCGTCGGGCAGGGTGCTTTCGGCGAGCTTTTTGAACTCGCGCGATGCGGCGATCACTACAGTCTTTCCTTCTTCACTGAAGCAGTACAGGTGTCCCTCGGCGAACAACGGTGAGGCTGAATAATTCCCGCCCAACCGTTCGTTCCAGACCACTGTGCCGGTCTTGGCTTCCCAACAGGTCGCGAGGCCGCCGTCTTCGATGCCGAACAACAGATCGCCGACCAGCGTCAGTGCCGGTTTCTTCGGTGTGCCGCGTTTGGAACGCCAGGCTAGTTTGAGATCGGTGTCGGGCGCGGTGGTGGCGTTCACGTCCAGGACTTCGCCTTTCTTTCCGGGATGGACCGCGAGCAATTGTCCCTGCGACCAACCGCTGGGAAAGAAGACCAGGCCCAATCCCGCCACCGGACGGGTTCCGGCCGAATGACTGGTCTTTTCCTCGACGCGCCAGAGTTCGACACCGGTCTCCGGCTCGAACGCATAAAACGCCTTCGCACCCTGGCTGAGCAGGGTGGGGTGTCCGTCCAGCGAGGCGACCTGGCAGGTGGCGAACGCCTTGCGCCAGTCACCGTCGGCGGTCGGTTTTCCGTCGGGACCCAGGTCCTGATAATCCACCGAGCGATCCTTCTGCCAGACGGTTTTCCCGGTGCGCTTGTCGAGGGCGACGAGGAACTGATGATCGCTGCCGTCGAAGTTCAGGAACAGAAGGTTGCCGTAGAGGATCGGCGAGGATCCGGCGCCGCGAAAATGGTTGCAGATGAAATCGCGTCGTTCCCACAGGACGCGGCCGGTTTCGGTGTCGAGACAGGCCGTTCCGGGCGAGCCAAAGGTGATATAAATCCGGCCCTTCTCAATGGCCGGAGTGGGGGAGCCGTAGCTGTTGAACTTGTGGGCGAACTGCGGTCGCTCGACGTCGAACAGCGGCAGGTCGCGCAGGATTTTTCCGGAATCCCGATCCACACAAATTGCCGACAAGGTGCGTCCGTCCTCGGTCGCAGTGGTCAGCCAGATCTGATGATCCCAGATCACCGGCGACGACCAGGCCTTTCCGTGGATCGGTGTCTTCCAAGTGACATGACTGTCTTCGCTCCATTCCAGTGGCAGACCGGTCGCGGTGGACGTGCCGTCGCCACGCGGGCCGCGGAATTCCGGCCATTGGGTGTCGGTGGAGCCCGACGCGCCCAAACCGCGGGCGGCTACCAGGAAGGCAGCGCCGACCAGCGCGGCGAGCACAGGGGACAAGGCGCATCCACGGGAATTCATGGCGGAGTGTATGTTAATTGGTGCGGTGACGACAACACCGGGGAGCAAGGCAAAGGGGAAAAGGAAAAAGGCAAAAGGAGCCGAGGCACGTGCCACCGCCTCTTCACTTTTTCCATTTTCCTTTTAGCTCTTGCCTTCCCGTCACTCGCGCCCCGCCGCGGCGAGGAACGGCTTCAAGTCCTTCATCAGCGCGGCGAATCCTTCGAGCGACAATTGCTGGGCACCGTCGCTCCAGGCTTCGGCGGGATTGGGATGGACCTCGATCAGCAGGGCGTCGGCACCCATGGCCACCGAACCCTTGCAGAAGGCGGCGACCAGATCGGCGCGACCGCCGCCCTGGCTGGGATCGATCACCACTGGACAATGCGATTCGCGCTTGATGATGGGGATGGTGGAGAGATCGAGCGTGTTGCGGGTGTAGGTCTCGAAGGTCCGGATACCGCGCTCGCAGAACATCAGATTCGGGTTGTCGTTCGCGAGGACGTATTCCCCGGCCAGCAACCATTCCTCGATCTTCATGGAGAGACCGCGCTTCAGGAGAACGGGCAGGCCCGTTTTGGCGGCGGCGATGAGCAATTGGAAATTCTGAGCGTTGCGGGCTCCGATTTGAAGGATGTCGGCGTATTCGGCGACCTGTTCCACGTGGTCTTCGGAGAGCAGTTCGGTGATGACGGCGAGACCGGTGGCCTTGCGGGCTTTGGCGAGGAGTTTGAGACCCTTGAGCCCGAGACCCTGGAATTCGTAGGGCGATGTGCGGGGCTTGTAGGCACCTCCGCGAAGGACCGTGGCGCCGGCCCTGGCGACGGCTTCGGCGGTGATCATCAACTGGCGTTCACTCTCGACCGAGCAGGGGCCGGCCATGATGACGCATTTCGGTCCGCCGATGACCACACCGCGGGTGGTAACGGTGGAATTCTGCGGATGCGCTTCGCGGCTGACCAGTTTGTAGCGCTTTTGAATGCGGGTGACGCTTTCCACCTGGGGCCAGGCGGACAGGGATTCGAGCGAGGCGTGCTGGCGTTCGTCACCGACCGCGCCGAACACCGTGCGCGCGACCCCGCGCATGATGTGTGGGGAATAGCCAAGACGTTTGATTTCGGCGCTGACGGCGGCGATGTCGCGGCGTGAGGAGTTGGGTTTGAGGACGATGATCATGGGATGGGATTCCGTTCGACGTGCGTTTTTGTGGGGGCGGGTGGACGACGCGGCTGCCGGCGAAACGAAAACGCCGCCGGCGGGGCCGGCGGCGGTGGGGCACAACTTCAATTCACGCACCCACGCACCGACCGGTCTGGCTAAAATAATAGCCCGACCAGAAACCAAATCGGTACGCGAATGCGATGGTACTCACTGCGCCCGGAACATGGCGACGGTGGGGTTGGGAGTCAAATGGGGAGAGGGGGAATTGGGATTGAGATTAGGATTAAGAGTAAGATGAAGAATGGGGAGTAGAGGGCGCGGTTCGGGGGAGATTACCGCGTCTTCTTTGATCCTAATCGTAATCTTCATCATGATCTCCCCGCTCTTTCCGCCTTTCCCCCCGACTTTCGCCTTTGTCCCCGCGCGCGGGTGCGGTTCGATGGGTGCATGCCGAAGAGCACTTGGGTTTTTGCGGGGATTTTGTCCGCCATTCTGTTGATGGTCCTGGGTGGATTGCAGGTCCGGGAGAATGGTCGTGCGCGGGCGGAGGCCGAGCAGGCGGCGGCGGAGGCCCGGAAAGCGGTAGAACTGGCCGCCCAGACGAATGCGGCATTTGCCTCCGAGTTGGAGGCGCTCCGGACCCAGACCGTCGAATTGCAGCAGCAGATTCAGGCGGCGGCGGCGGCCAAAGACACGTTACGACAGCAAATGCAGGCCGAACTCGATTCCAAGGAAGTCGCCATTTCCGAGCTCCAGGGAAAGCTGACGCTCACCATTTTGGACCGGATCCTGTTTGATTCCGGCCGAACTGAGGTGAAGCCCGAAGGCCGGGCGGTGTTAAAAAAGGTGGCCGGGGTTCTGGGCAAATTCCCCAACCGCCCTGTTCAGGTGATCGGGCATACCGACAATGTGCCCATTCGGGGTCGCACCCCGGATGGCTTTGTCGATAACTGGGATCTGTCGGCCGGCCGTGCGGTGGCGGCGGTGCGGTTCCTGGTCGAGCAGGCCGGGGTCGATCCGCGGCGCCTGAGCGCGGTCGGGAGTGGCGAGTTCAAACCGATCGCCGAAAACGCGACGCCCGAGGGCCGCGCCCGCAACCGGCGGATCGCCATTGTCGTCCTCCCCGAGGAGCTCGGATCCGCCGATGTTCCCAAGGCGAAATCCAGCCCCCAAAAAACCACCGACGAAGCGCCGGAATCCGAGCCGAAAGAGACCGCTCCATCCCCCGTCCATCCGTGACGTTCGGTCCAAAGCACCGATGCTTCAGAATCACCGCTTAATGGGCGGAATCAGCGAATTTAATCGGCAAACAGACCGTCCAATCCGAGCTTGTGAAAAATTTCACGAACGCACTTGACCCAATGAGGTCGGGTGTTAGCGTCGCGTTGTTTTCGCAGGCGAGAAATTCGACTGAAAGTTTGCCGGGTCACACCCCCGTATTTCCATGAACACCACGCTAAAAACCGTCGTTGCGCTGGCTGCAACGGCTTCCGCCCTCAACGCCGCCGAATTGAGCGGCAAAATCACCGTCAAGGGAACGCCTCCTCCCGCCAAACCCATTCCGCAGGTCAAGGCCGACCAGAACTGCGGCAAAAACCGCACCGAAGATGCCATGACCCGCACGTGGGTGGTGGGCGCTGACAACGGCTTGGCCAACGTCGTCGTCTACATCAAGACCGGACTCGAAGGGAAGACATTCACCCCGCCCGCCGAAGAGCCGCTGATCGACCAGACCGGCTGTATGTATGAGCCGTACGTCTCCGCGGTGATGGTGGGCCAGACCTTCCAAATCCGGAATTCGGATGCGCTCATGCACAACGTGAACGCCACCCCCAAGATCAACAAGGGGTTCAACTTCGCCCAGGCCACCGCCGGACAGGTGAATAAGAAGACCTTCGATAAGCCCGAGATGGGGGCCAAGTTCGTCTGCAACGTCCATCCGTGGATGATCGCCTACGTCAGTGTGCTGGAGAATCCGTTCTTCGCCGTTTCCGACAAGGACGGCAAGTTCGTCATCAAGGGCGAGCTGCCCGATGGCAAGTACACGCTGGCTGCGTTTCACCAAAAGGGTGGCGAAGTCACCCAGGACATCGAGGTCAAGGGTGGCAAGGCGACCGCGAGCCTCGCCATCGAGGTCAAGCAATAGCCTGACGGCCTGAATCTGGGGCCGGGTCGGAGCGATGGCTCCGGTCCGGCCTCCTTTTTGCACTGGATTGTGGTCACTTCCGAGCCCTCCCAACGCTGGTTGTTCCGGTTTTCTGCGATTACCGCGGCGTGTACGCTGATGCTGATCTGCATCGGCGGCCTCGTCACCAGCAAGGGCGTTGGAATGGCGGTGCCCGACTGGCCGACCAGCTATGGGTACAACATGTTCGCCCTGCCGGTTTCCACCTGGCTCACCGGCGGCGTTTTCGACGAACACACCCACCGGCTCTGGGCCACGGTGGTGGGTACACTGGTGGTCGCGCAAACCCGCTGGCTCGGCGGCGTTTCGTCCCGTCGCTGGTTGGCGTGGATTGCCGGCGTGGAAATCGTGGGAGGCCGGTTGTTGTTGGGTCTCGGTCCGGATTGGAAAGGTGCCGGGCATTTCCTCGCGGGAATCGGTGGCGTGGTGGCGCTGGCAGCCCTGGTTTGGTTCAAGAATCCGGCGGCACGTGGCGGACTTCCCGGTCTGGGTTGGTTGGCGTTCGGGTTGGTTCAACTTCAGGGGCTTCTCGGCGGACTCCGCGTGGTGCTCGACAAGCAAGTGGTGGCCGACACGACTTTGGGAACGGTATTCGGATTGATCCACGGATGCCTGGGGCAGTCGTTCTTTGTGCTTCTGTGCGGCATCGCACTGTGTTTGAGCCGCCTTTGGAACGAGGACACCGGGCGACGACCCACTCTCGGTTCCCTCCGTTGGCTGTTGCCGTTGGCGACGGTTGCGGTGTTCGGGCAACTCCTGTTGGGCGCGTTGATGCGGCATCAGCACGCCGGACTGGCCATTCAAGATTTTCCGACGGCGTATGGCGGGCTCTGGCCGGCAACCGATCCGGCGGCCTTGGAGCGTTACAACCAACTGCGAACCGACGAAGTGACGGTCACCGCATTCCAAATCCAGCTCCAGATGTTCCATCGGCTGGGTGCCGTCGTTGTAACGGCGTTGGTCGGTGCCTGTTTTTGGGCGACGCGATCGTCCGCGACCGATCCGATGATTCGTCGGGGCGTTTCGCTGTGGGCCGTCCTGCTGTTACTCCAAATCGGTCTGGGCAGCGCGACGATCTGGACCGGCAAGGCGGCCGATGTGGCCACCGCCCATGTGGCGATCGGAGCTCTGCTGCTGGCCACCGGCACGCTGATCACGATGATCAGCCGGCGTCAGGCGGTTCCGTTCACCGGCAACCTTTCCGCCGCTCCAACCTCCGCCCGACTTTGGGCGGGATCGGTTCCCTCCTGAGCCGATGAACCGTCCCGAATCCCTTTCTTCGCTGCCCTGAACGTCTTGAAAGCTTCTTCACCAGCCTTGACGGCCGATGTCGATCTCGTCGACAAGGGCCGGATGTCCGTGTTCACCGAGCTGGTGAAGGCGCGTCTGACGCTCCTCGTTTTGCTGACGACCCTGGTGGGATTCTACCTCGGGGCTTCGTCGCCGGTGGACTATGGACGCATGCTGAACACGCTGTGGGGAACGGCTCTCGTCGCGGCAGGCGCGGCGGCGTTGAACCAATTGCTGGAACGGGAACACGACGCCCGGATGCGCCGAACCGAGGATCGTCCGCTGCCTTCAGGCCGGATTTCTCCCAACGCTGTATTGCTGCTGGGTGCCACGCTCAGTTTGGTGGGCCTGACCTGGTTGCTGCTCGCGGTCAATGCCATCACCGCCCTGTTGGGGGTGATCACGCTCGCGAGTTACCTGTTCCTTTACACGCCGCTCAAACGGGTGACGGTCCTGAATACCGCGGTGGGGGCCATTCCGGGTGCACTGCCGCCCTTGATGGGGTGGACCGCCGCCACTGGCGGAGTCTCTGCGGAAGGCTGGGCCTTGTTCGCCATCCTGTTCTTCTGGCAGATGCCGCACTTCATGGCCATCGCCTGGTTGTATCGCGAGGATTATTCTCGGGCGGGATTCCGCATGCTGTCGGGCGTAGACCCTGAGGGGCGTCGGACGGCGGCCTCGGCGGTTCGAAACACGCTGGCGCTGCTGGTCATCAGCCTTTTTCCCTACCTATTGCACATCTCCGGAGCCGCGTATTTGGGCGGTGCGGTGGTGCTGGGGCTTCTTTTTTTGGGCTTTGCGATTGTCTTTGCCCGGTCGCTTACCGAACGCTCTGCGCGTCGGTTGTTCCTCGCCAGCATTCTTTATCTTCCACTGTTGCTGGGCTTATTGGTGGCGGACAAGAGCAGCAAAAAATTGACAGCGGTGAGAGGGATTTCCCAACAATCACCCCTGCAGGCCCCGTCGGCTGAACCGCCCGGGACTCCGCAGGCCTCGCTTTGAACTGACGTAGAGAATATTATGCATACCGCGACGACTCACGCCCCGTCCCATGGTCACGGCCATGCGGACGCGCACGAACACCACGAGCCGGGCTTCTGGAGCAAGTACGTCTTCTCCACCGACCACAAGATGATCGGCATCCAGTATGGGATGACCGCGTTGATCTTCCTCTTCTTCGGATTCCTGCTGATGCTGGCGATGCGCCAGCAATTGGCCTACCCGCTAAAGCCGATCCCGATCGTCGGCAATTTCCTGGCCAAGGCGCTGGGCGACGACATGGCCAAGGGCGGCGTGATGCAGGCCGACCTCTACAATGCCTTCGGCGCGATGCACGGCACGATCATGGTCTTCCTCGCCATCGTGCCGCTCGCCTTCGGTGCTTTCGGAAACTATGTCACTCCGCTCCAAATCGGTGCGCCGGACATGGCGTTTCCGCGGCTCAACATGGCCAGCTACCACCTCTACTTCTGGGGCGGCGTGGTCATGCTCGCGAGTTTCTTTGTTCCCGGTGGCGCGGCGAAGTCCGGTTGGACCAGCTATTCTCCGCTGGCCACGCTGGCGGATCGCGATCACCTCGTGAACGGCCAGACGATGTGGCTGATCGGCATGGTGCTGCTCATCACCTCCTCGCTGCTCGGCGCGGTCAATTTCATCACCACCATCATCCAGCTCCGGGCCAAGGGCATGACGTGGATGCGCCTGCCGTTCTTCGTCTGGGCGCAGTTCGTCACCGGCTTCCTGCTGCTGCTCGCGTTCCCGCCGCTCGAAGCGGCCGGCATCATGCAGTTGGTGGACAACGTTCTGAAGACATCGTTCTTCCTGCCGTCCGGCCTGGTGACCAGCGGTGGTCCGGTGCCGATTTCCGGTGGTGGCAGCCCGTTGTTGTGGCAGCACTTGTTCTGGTTCCTCGCGCATCCCGAGGTATACGTCCTCATCCTTCCGGCGATGGGCGTGGTCTCTGAAATCATCGCCAACAACACCCGCAAGCCGTTGTGGGGTTACAAGTCGATGGTCTATGCGGTGCTCGGCATCGGGTTCCTCGCCTTCATCGTGTGGGCGCATCACATGTACCTCACCGGCATGGGCACCAAGATTTCGACCTTCTTCCAGACGACCACGATGATGATCTCGATTCCGTCGGTGATCATTCTGACCGCGCTGTTCATCTCGCTCTGGGGCGGATCGATCCGGTTCAACACCCCGATGCTCTTCGCGCTGGCCTTCCTGCCGATGTTCGGCATCGGTGGTCTGACCGGGCTGCCGCTCGGATTCAACGCCTCCGACATCTACCTGCACGATTCTTACTACGTGATCGGGCACTTCCACTATGTCGTGGCTCCGGGAACGATCTTCGGTCTCTTCGCCGGTGTGTACTTCTGGTACCCGAAGGCGACCGGCCGTTACATGAGCGAGTTGCTCGGCAAGATCCACTTCGCCGGTTCCTTCCTCTGCATGAACCTGATCTTCGCGCCGATGTTCGTCCAAGGCCTGCGCGGCATGAGCCGCCGCATGTACGACGGTGGGGCGACCTACTTCGGCGGCGGTCTGGGCGCGGATCCGGGAATCCTGGAACTGAACAAAGTCATTACACACTCGGCCGTTCTGCTCGGATTCTTCCAGCTTCCGTTCATCTTCAACTTCTTCTGGAGCTTGTACGCCGGCAAGAAGGTGGAATCGGACAATCCCTGGAGCGCGACCACCCTCGACTGGCAGACGCCGACACCGCCGCCGCACGGGAATTTCGCCGTCGAACCGGTGGTCTACCGCGGACCGTACGAATACAGCGTCCCGGGTGCCGCCAAGGACTTCACCCCGCAGAGCCAGCCCGGCTGACCGGTCCCATCCCCAACTGATCTCTAACGCACGACTTCATGGAAATCCCCTACACGGTCAAACCCCGGCCAGACACGGGCCTTTACAACGCCAAGGTGGGCATCTGGCTCTTCCTCGCCTCCGAGGTGATGCTCTTCGGTGCCCTGTTCTCGTCCTACATCCTTCTGCGCGTCGGCGCGCCGGACGGCTTCTGGCCGGACGTCGCGACCGGTTGGCCGCACGGGTTGTTGAACATCCCCATCGGCACCTTCAACACCGCCGTGCTGATCATCTCATCCGTCACCGTGGTGATGGCCTGGGCTGCGTTGAAGCAGGGTGATTTCTCCAAGTTCCGCCGGTTCATGCTGGTGACGCTGGGCTGCGCGCTCGGCTTCCTCTGCATCAAGACCTACGAATACAACGAGAAGTTCACCCACTACGTCATCCGGATGAAGGATGGCACGGCGGTCACCGGGCACCTGGACATCAATGGTCACAGCCCGCGGTTCTGGACGCTGGCCACGATCACGGACAAGAAGATGACCTCGGTCAAGGTGCACGTCGATGTGCCGAACCAGTTCCGTTATCCAGTCGGAATGAAGCGTCCCGAGGTGTCGCACGAAGCCGGGGAGCACGGGGGCGGCGAACATGCGGCCCGCGAGATCAAGACCGCCGACATCACCTTCCTGCAGGCGTTTGTTCCGGCCACCGGAACCTTCTTCGCCATCTATTTTACCATGACCTTCCTGCACGGACTGCACGTGTTCGGCGGGGCGATGGTGCTCGGTTATTTCACCTTCTTCGGCCGTAAGATGTATGAATCGGATCCCGAGCGGATGACCAACCGCATCGAAGTCGGCGGCCTCTTCTGGCACTTCGTCGACCTGGTCTGGATCTTCCTGTTCCCGGTGATGTACCTCCTCTAAACGAACGTTCAACCCGATTTCCATGAGTGAATCCTCCCATTCCCACGCCGCGGACCCCGCTGCGGATCACGACCACGGGCACGACCTCGAGAGTCACAAGAAGCTCTATTGGGCCGTCGGTGCCGCACTGCTGGTGGGCACCGTGGTGACCGTGCTGGCCCGGTATATGGAGTTCAACAGTGTCTCCTTCACCATCGCTGTGGCCATGTTCATCGCCACCGTGAAGGCCTTTCTGGTGGCCGGCTATTTCATGCATTTGATCTCCGAGAAGAAGGCGATTTATCTGACCTTGGGAACCACGGCCGCCTTCCTGGTCGGCATGGTTGGACTGATCCTCTGGAGCGACATGGACCTTCCCCGGGGGTCCCAACCCAAGACCCACTATGTCCCTTAAGGCATTCCATCTGGTGTTCGTCACCGCCTCGGTGCTGCTGATGCTGGGCGTGGGGGCTTGGTGTTTCGCTCAATATCGCGAGGGCGGCGAGTCGAGCCAGTTGGCCTATTGCGGGCTCTGCCTGTTGTGCGCCGGTGGTCTGGTGGTCTACGGCCGCATTTTCCTCAAGAAACTCAAACACATCAGCTTCCTGTGAAACGCCGCCTCACCGCCATCGCCATCGGACTCTTGGCCGCTGCGCCGCTGCGGCCGCTCGCCTGCGCCGCCTGCTTCGGCCGCTCGGATTCGCGCATGGCCGTCGGCATGAACTGGGGCATCTTCTCCCTGCTCGTGGTCATCGCCACGATGCTTGGCCTCATCGCGTCCTTCTTCGTCTTCATCGCCCGCCGCGCCGCCACGTCCCCCGTCGAGGGGGCGTCCGTGGATGCGGCACCGTCCGACCGCACCGAAACCTGATCCCACCTGATCCTTTCACCGCCCGCCCTATGGAATTCTTCAAACGCCTGTTGTTTCTCCCCGAATCCGCGTCCGCCCACGGTGCCGGGCTCGATGACCTGCTGGTCTATGTTCACCTGCTGATGCTGGTGCTGTTCATCGGATGGTTCGCCTTCTTCGTCATTGCGGTGTACAAACACGCCCGCTCGAACAATCCCAAGGCCGATTACCACGGTACCCGATCCCACTTCTCCACCTACGCGGAGATCGGCGTTGCGGCCATCGAAGGACTGCTGCTCCTCGGATTCGCCGTGCCGCTGTGGGCCAAGGCGGTCGACAAATTCCCGGAGGAAAAGGACGCGGTGGTCATCCAGGTCATCGGTCAGCAATTTGCCTGGAACGCCCACTATGCCGGTCCCGATGGCAAGTGGGGCAAGCAGGACATTCAGTTCGCCAGTTCCACCAATCCGTTTGGAATTGATGCGAATGACGCTGACGCCAAAGACGATCTGACCACACTTTCGAACGAGCCGTTTTTTGTGCCGGTCGGGAAGGAAGTGATCTGCAAAATTTCGAGCATGGATGTCATTCACTGTTTCAAGATTCCCTTGATGCGGGTGACCCAGGACGCTGTCCCGGGCATGAGCATCCCGGTGCATTTCAAGGCGACCCGGGTGGGTGATTTTTCAATCACCTGTGCCCAGCTTTGCGGCAACGGTCACTCCAAGATGCGCGGATTCTTCAAGGTTGTTGATCAGGCCGAGTACGACAAATGGTTCATCGCCCGGTCGAAGGCGGGTGGAGCGGGAGCTGTTCTCGAGTGAACCGCGGCGACCTTCCTTTTCGCAGCCGCCGGATGGGTTCCGGCGGCTTTTTATTTTCTGATCCTTTGTGACCGATCGTTTTCAAAAATGTGTGTGGGCCGTTTTTGGGGCCGCGCTGGTCGCGATCACGACGGTGGCGTTCCTCACCGAATTCCGTCGCTCGCCGCTGCCGGTCATTGGCCCCATCCGCTCCTTCACTCTGACCAATCAATTGGGGGCGGCTGTCGACCTGGCCTCACTCCGCGGGTCCGCCGGGGTGGTGAATATCATCTTCTCCCAATGCCCGACCCAGTGTCCCAAGCTGACCGCCCAGATGGCGCGGGTGCAGGAATCCATGCCGGCGGGCGCGCGGCTGCTGACCCTGACTGCCGATCCGGGTCATGACACGCCGGAGGTCCTGACGCGCTACGGTCAGACCTATCATGCGGACCCGGCCCGCTGGTGGTTCCTCACCGGCGCCAAGGCCGAGATCTACCGACTGGCCATCGACGATTTCAAATTCAACCTGCTGGAAAATGCCGAACCGGCGAAGGCCCGCCTCGAGGACTTGTTCATCCATTCGACGGACTTCGCGGTGTTTGACCGGGTCGGACAGCTTCGCGCGGTGGTGCATGGCGAAGAACCCGATGCCGTCACCCGCATCGTCACCCTGCTGCGCCAACTCCAGCGCGAATCCCTACCATGACTCTTTCGGATCTTCCACCCCTCAACGCCACGCTCAACGGCATCAGCGCCCTGTTGTTGGTGGCCGGCTGGCGTTTTATCCGGACCGGTCGCCGCATCGCTCATCGGAACTGCATGATCGCGGCGCTGATCACGTCGACGATCTTCCTCGGCTGCTACCTGACCTATCACTTCCAAATGCAACGGTTGTACGGTCGAGCCCACACCTCATTCGTTGATCCAGCCTGGTTTCGGCCGATCTATCTGACCTTGCTCACGACTCACCTGCTGGGTGCCGTGGGCATGTTGCCGCTGATTCTCATCACCTTCCTGCGGGCGTTCCGCGAGCGGTTTGATGCGCATCGCCGGATCGCCCGCTGGACCCTGCCGATTTGGTTCTATGTCTCGGTGACTGGTGTGGTGATTTATCTCCTGCTGTACCAGATCTTCCCGCAAAAGCGGTAGGACCCCGCTTCGAACGCATGCCCATCACACCCCAACAATTCGCTGACCTCCAGCGCCGGGTGTCGGGCAAGGCACCCAAACGGGCTCGTCCGTCGTCGGGGATGGAAGCACTGGTGAAGCCCGGGCAGGAGGCGATTCCCGCTGCCCGCTTGGTGTTGGGTATTGATCCCTCGCTGCGCGGCACCGGCTTCGGTCTGGTGGAGCCGGGCAAGCCCGATCCACACGCGGTGACCCAGGGGACGATTCGGTGTCCGGCGACCTGGGAACGATCGCGGTGTCTGGCCCGGATTGCGACCGTCCTGCGCGAGATGGTGGAGACCCATCGACCCGATGTCTGCGCGGTGGAGGGATTGTTTTTTGCGCAGAATCTCCAGACCGCGTTGATCATGGGGGAAGCCCGTGGAGCGGCGTTGGCGATGGTGGCGGCGGCCGGAATTCCCATCTTCGAAATCGCGCCACGTCGGGTGAAACAGGCCATCGTGGGTCATGGTGCCGCGCAAAAACTGGCGGTCGCCCGGATGGTCCAGCGGATGTTGAAGCTGCCGGAATTGCCCGAACCGGACGCGGCCGATGCACTGGCCCTCGCGCTGGTCTATTTGCAGGGCGGGGGACGGACGGCGTTGAATCCGTTGAAGAGGGTGTGAGTGGAAGCGGATGAAGGGTGGAAAAGTTGAAGTGATGAAGAGTTGAAGGGTGAAGAGTTCAGCGCCAACGGCGCGCTCCATACCAGGCCGGGGCATCGCCCCGTTCGGACCCGCACCAGCATTCGTTCATTGTCGGGAATCCTTGGAGCGGGCCTTCAGCCCTCTGTGGGTTTCCGGGTGCCGTTTCCTTGGGCGATGCCCAAGGCTGGTATGGAACGCGCCGTTGGCGCTGGCCCCTTCAACTCTTCACTCTTCAACCCGTCCACATTTCCCCGCCCGATTTGATCCTTGGCCGTGGATCCCGGGCGGGGGAGCGTCGGCGACGCATCTATGATCGAAGTCGAGGGATTGACCAAACTGTACGGGGATTTTGCCGCGGTGCAGAATCTATCGTTCGTCGTCCAGCCGGGCCAGTTGTTGGGATTGGTCGGACCGAACGGTGCCGGAAAGACGTCCACGCTGCGGTGTCTGGCCGGGATCATTCCGGCCACCCGCGGATCGATCCGGATTGCCAGCCGGGATCTCGCCGCGGATCCGGTGGGAGCCAAGGCGCAGCTCGCCTTCTTCTCCGATGAACCGAGATTGTTCGACTATCTCACCGTGCGTCAGCATTTGCAGTTCATTGGACGGCTCTATGGCGTGAAGGAGATCGGTCCGCGGATGGATTCACTGCTGGAAGAACTTGAGTTGACGGCGAAGGCGAACGAACTGCCGGGTGCGCTGTCCCGCGGCATGAAGCAAAAGGTGGCGATTGCCTGCGGACTGCTGCACGAACCGCGAGTGGTGTTTTTTGATGAACCGTTGACCGGACTCGACCCGCTCGCCATCCGGCGGATGAAGGACACCATCCGGCGCTTGGCAGCCGGCGGCGCGGCGATCGTCATCAGTTCGCACCTGATGCATTTGCTGGAGGAGATCTGCAGTCACATCCTCGTTCTGAAACGCGGGGTGAAGGTGGTTCATGGAACGGTGGAGGAGATCCGGCAGCAATTCGGCGGCGGCGACGCGAGTGTGGATCTTGAGGAATTGTTCATCCGGATTGCCAACCAGGCCGAGCCTCCGGCGAATCCAGGACCGGCGGAAACGGGCGGAGGTCCGGCGTGATTCTTTCCGCGCTGTGGTTTCTGCAATCACGCTCGGTGGTCAACGCTCTGCGGGCGCGCATCCTGCGATTGCGCCAACCCAAGTATTTAGTCGGTGCGGTGGTGGGTGCGGGTTACCTGTGGATGGTCGGCTTCCGGCAGTTGCTGGGATTCGGAACGCATCCAGGCGCGGTGCTGACCCATTTTCCGGAGGATTTTCGCCAATCGCTGGAAGCCGGCATCACGTTGTTGCTCGTGGTGTGGGTGGTGTTGGTCTGGGTGTTTACGGGGGACCGGGCGAGTCTCCGGTTTACCGAGGCCGAGGTGGCCTTCCTGTTTCCGGCGCCGATGAGTCGCAAGACGTTGATCCATTTCCGGCTGCTGCGGTTGCAGGCGGGAACCCTGTTTTCAGCGGTTTTCTTCAGCGTGATCACCGGACGGGCGTTGCGCGACGGGCATGCGTTGTTCCACATCGCCGGGTGGTGGCTGGTGCTTGCCACGATGGGGCTTCATGGGTTGGCGGCATCGTTTGCGATCCAACGTTTGACCGAGCGAGGCCTGTCGGGCTGGCGACGCCGGCTTTGTGTTCTTGCGGGATTCACCGCGGTGTGTGGTCTGGCATTCTGGTGGGCTCGCACGGCGTTGAGTGGCGGTCCACCGTCGGATCCGCAGGAGTGGGGTGCGTGGTTGCGCGGAATCCTTTCGGCGGGACCGGCTCCCTGGTTGCTGGCGCCGTTCCGATGCCTGGTCCGGCCGTGGTTTGCCGCCGATCTTCCCGAGTTTCTCCGATTCGCACTTCCCGCGCTGGCGGTCTTGATCGCGCACTACATCTGGGTGGTTCGCGCGGATGTTTCGTTCGAGGAGGCGTCCATTGATGCGTCTCGCCGCCTGGCCGAACGCATCGCCGCCGTCCGAAGCGGACGTGGCTTGACGTTGACTCCGCCATCGCGGTCACGTCGTGATCCGTTTCGGCTCGCGCCGGTTGGATTTCCGCCCATGGCGTTGTTGTGGAAGAATCTCATTTCCGCCGGGCAGTTGTTCACCGTCCGTTTCTGGTTCCTGATGCTGTGGATGACCGTCGTCGGCGGGATGGTTGGGAATGGATTGCTTCAGGGCTCGGGGAACGGTCGGCCGATCCAGATGGCCGCGGCTGGATTTGTGGGCGTGATGTTGGTGCTGACGTTCCTGCTGGGTCCCCAATTGTTGCGGAATGATTTCCGATCGGATCTGACCCAAATGGATTGGATGAAGTCGCTTCCCCTGCCGCCGTGGCAGATCGCCCTCGGCCAATTGCTGGCGCCGGTGTGTCTCATGGTGGGTTTTCAATGGCTCCTTCTCGTGTTGCTGACCGCGCTGAGTGCGGGACTGGAACCGGGCTGGGATCCTCCGTTGTCGACGTGGCGCGGGCCGGTGATCGTGTCGGTGGCGCTGCTGCTGCCTCCGATGAATCTCCTGTTGCTCGCGCTTCCCAATGCGGCGGCGTTGGTGTTTCCAGCGTGGATCCAACCCGCGGGTGGACGTCATGGCGGAATTGAGGTCATCGGGCAGCGGCTGATCTTTGTGCTGGGCCAGATGCTGGTGCTGGCCCTGGCCCTCCTGCCCGCGGCGGGTGTGGGTTGGCTGACCTGGTGGCTGGCGAGCGGATTGCTGGGGCCGGTGTGGGCCGTCCCGGTCGCCGCGGTGGCGGTGTTTGGGATTCTCGCGGGCGAAGGTGCAATGGCGATCCGGGGATTGGGATTTGCCTTCGCGCGGTTCGACCTTTCCGCAGAAGGCTAAACACGACGTGGAGCCCTTTGACGAACAGGAGATCGGGGACAGTCCGAACGCCTCGGGCATGGTGTTCGGTGGCGTTGCGGCGGTGCTGTTGATCGTGGTGATCGGTTTCGTCGCCCACCGTGGCTTCCTGGAATACCGGCTGCAGTCGGGGATCCGGTTTGCCGAACAAGCCACGGCCGCGCTGGAGTCCGGCGACCTGGATCGTGCGAAGGCCTGCATTCGCACCGCACTCCGGCTGGCTCCGATCCAGGTGGATGTCCAGCGGCGGGCCGCTCATCTCTTCGGTGCGATCGGAGACGCGAATGCGTTCATCTTCTGGCACAACCTGTTTCTGCTGGAGGATCCGAAATCCGAGGACGTGATGGCGTTTGTCGATTGGTGCCGTCGCGTGGGACGTCAGGAGTTGGTGACGGTGTTGCTGCCCGACCGGGATGATCCCGAGATTCAACTCGCCCGTGCACTGACCACGACCAACGTCTTCGAGCGCGTGACGGTGTTGGACAAGCTGGCTCAGGGACCTTCGGACACGATTCGGTTCGAGGTCGCGCTCCAGGGCTGCATCAGCACCAACCTCGACTGGGTCCGGATCGGGCGCGGTCGCATGCTGGGTCTGGCGCGAAGTGGATTTGAACCGGCGCAGATGTTTTTGCTGACCCAGAAGGCCGACGAGAGCCGGTTGGCGGCGACCGCGCTGGAGCGGCTCGCGCCCGCGCCCTGGCTGCCGAAATGGAAGCCGGTTGCCGATCATGTGGTTCGGGGAATGCCGCTGGCGGAGGCCGTCCGGGATCAGGCGGTTTCGGATCTGGGCATCGCGACTTTCCTGAGGCGCCACAACATGTCCCTGCTGCGTCCCGACTGGCTGAAGGCGAGCCGGACCAATTATCCGTTGTTCCTGCTGCAGGCGGAGCAGATGGCCGACAGCGGACAGTGGAAGGATCTCTTTGATCAATGCGCGCAGACCAATCGCTGGATGCTGCAGGAGGTGCGGAATGCCCTTTCCATGCTGGCGCAGGATCGGCTGGGTCGGCCGGACCAGGCGTTTCAATTCCGGACGGCGGCTCTGGTGGTGTCGCGAGGCCGGCCTGCGCGGCTGCTGAATCTGCTGGGGTTTGCGATGGAGAATTCACTGCCGGACCTGTCGGCGGCGGCGCTGCGCGAGCTGTGCCAATTGCCCGGTTGGCGGGAAAAGGCGTCGCGGCTGTTGTTTGAACTCGGAGTGGCCCGACGCCATCTCCCGTGGATGGTCGAGGGCTCGGAATATCTGGCGAAAGACAATCCGCAGTCGCCGTGGTACGGGACATGGATCTACGGCAAATGTCTCCTGTTGCAGGGGGTGGGAGGCCTGGCACCACCGGAAGGCGATGCTCCGGACATTCTGTTGGCCCGGGCGCTGTTGTTTGCCCGCCAGGGCCAGCCGGATCGTGCCGTCGATGCGGTCGAAGCGATTCCGGTGGCCTATCGAAATGTCCACTGGCAGGTCACCGCCGCCTACGTGTATCGCGTCGCCAATCAACGGGCCCGGTCCACGGAGCTGATTCGAAAACTCGATCTCGACCAGTGTTTCGACGAAGAACGGTATCTCCTCGAACTGCCTGCGGCCGGAATCGTCCGGTAATCCTGAAGGCGGGAATCAGTGCCATCGGTCTCCGTGGGCGGATTCCCGTCCCGGCTGAGTTCGGATTTCGCCGTCTGGCGAGGGGCGAACACTCCATTTACCGCGACGTGTTTGAGCCTTTTTACCTCCGCTGGATTTCGACGGAACCCTCAGTCCATCACGGGTTTGATGGGGACTTTCCCTACCCCAAAATAAGCCGAATGCCTAGTCGTCGTAGGATGGCTTGGTGGGGTGTGGGCCACGACTCTACCGGTTGGTGTTGGGATTGACGAAAAACAGTTGGTGTTGGGCTTTTCTGCCGTTGGGAGTGTGTCTCCCGGCGGCGGCGCAGAACCTTTTGACCAACGGTAATTTCGAGACCGGCGATGGGACGGGAGTCACCAACTCCGCCCTGACCAACGGCCGCGACAACAGCGGGGTTATCGGCAGCTATTTGGCGTGGGACGTACGTGCCGATGCCTCGACCGCCGGAACGGGCTGGACGGGTCCCACGTCGGATCACACACCGGGTACGGGCCAGTACCAGTACATTACCCGCGGTTCGAGCGTGAAGAATACGACCACCATCGTTTGGCAGGAGGCGGTTGGTGGTGCTTCGAGTGGCCATCGGTACACGTTTACCGGCTATGCCTCGATTCCCAAGACTCCCGGATCGAATCAGAGTCCGACGTTCAAGCTGACGGTGAGCGCCACGGGTTTCACCACCCAAACGTTCACCTTTGCAACACCGTCGGTCGCTTCCTGGACCGTCTTTCAGTACGGGTTCAACTACAACGGAACCGGCTCGACCATTACTTACGCCCTCTCGCTGATCACCGGATCGTCCAACACCTCCGGAGACAACACCATTTCCTGGGACGATTTCACGTTGACCGCCCCAGAGCCCTCGACCTACGCGGCCGGGTTGGCGGTGATCGCGTGCGTGGCATGGCAATGGCGTGCCGCCCGTCGTCGCAACGCCGCGAAGACGTTGCCGGCTGGAACCCGGCCGGCTTGATTCCCGGCACCAGCCGGATCGATGCAAAAGCGGCAGAGAGGACCCTGATTGCGCGGATGGAGACTGGATTCGACGGTACAAACTGAATCCGATTCCTTCTTCGGGAATCCGTGTGAATTCGTGAAATCAGTGTCCGCTCGATGCCCCTGGCATTTGTCCGGTTCAGGGCCGGTTTTTCCGGAAACAGGGCCGTTTGCTCAAATCGGGCTTTCCTTCCCGGGCGTGTTCGGTATGAACGGAACAGGCCCACATAGCCTTCCCGAATCTCATGAATCCGAATCCTTCCACAAGAGATGCTGCCTCCCGCGTTCGGCGCGCCTTCACCCTGATCGAGCTGCTGGTCGTGATCGCGATCATCGCCATTCTCGCCGGCATGCTGCTGCCCGCACTGGCCAAGGCGAAGCTCAAAGCCACCGGTGCCGCGTGCACCAGCAATATGAAGCAGTTGATCCTCGGGGTGCATTTGTACGCCGGTGATTTCAACGACTCACTCCTAGATGCGTCTGGGATGAGCGGGGGCGGCTACTGGGTCGGACCGACACCGGCGATTGCCGCGGGCATCACCCTCGACGAGGCGCTCAAGCGGGTGGAGAAGGGGCTGACCAACGGACCGCTCTGGAAGTATTGCTCCGCGTTTGGAGCCTACCACTGCCCGGGCGATCTCCGGTCCAAGCGCAAACCGGGCCAGGGCTGGGCCTACGACAGTTATTCCAAGTCGGATCCGATGGGTCCGAATGGTGGCTGGCTCGCCGCGAATCAGGATTACCGCCGGATCAGCGACGTTGCCAATCCGTCCGACACGTTTGTTTTCGTCGAGGAATCGGATCCGCGGAGCTATGAGAACGGAACCTGGGCTTTCAACGTTCCACCCGGCTGGGTCGACACATTCGCCGTCTTCCACGGCAATTGGAGCACCTTCGCCATGACCGATGGCCATGCCGAGGGTCACAAATGGGTCGATCCCCAAACCATCAAGGCCGCCAAGGATTCCGCCAACGGCATCTCCAGTTTTTATTGGTCGGGCGGTACGTCGAAGAATCCCGATTTCGTCTGGGTGGCGAATCATTACCAATACAACGGTTGGAAGCCGTATCCTTGAACCGCGGCGGCGCACTGCCGCAATCGGTTTTGAAAACGGAGGAGCCTCGCCGGTTCCTCCGTTTTCGTTTTTGGAGGTCGGGCGTGGGTTTGAAAGCATTCCCGTCTTGACCGGGGCAGGGGCGTGCCTCGACAAACAGTCCATGCATTCTCCCCGTCCGCTTCGGACCCTTGTCGCGACCATGGGTCTTGCGGCTGCCGTTTCCGGTTTTGTGGCCAGCGCCGCCCCCAAACACACGCTGCACGTGTTCTCGAAACAAGAGCTGACCGATCAATTCTGGAGCGAGGGCGCGAATTTCGGGGATTTCAACCGCGATGGTATCATGGACGTGGTGGCCGGTCCGTTCTGGTACGAGGGACCGGACTACAAGGTGCGTCACGAATTCATGCCGGCCGACAAAACGTCGACCAGCACCAGGGACGGACAGAAGGTCACTTTCCCTGGGTTCAAAGGCCGCCTGGGCAACGAGAACGAGTACTCCGCCAATTTCTTCGCCTTCACCGGCGACATCAACGGAGACGGTTGGACCGACATCATCATTCTCGGATTTCCGGGTGAGAATTCCTGGTGGTTTGAGAACCCGGGAAAAGACCTGTCCAAAGGCGGACATTGGAAACGCCACGTCGCCCTCGATGTGACCGACAACGAATCCCCGACCTTTCTCGATCTCACCGGCGACGGCCGGCCGGAGATCGTCTGTTCGTCAAAGGGACATTACGGGTATGCCTCACCGGACCGTACGGATCCGACCAAGCCCTTCGTCTGGCATTCCATCTCGCCCGACAACCACTACCACAAGTTCACCCACGGAATGGGAGTCGGCGACGTGAACGGCGATGGCCGCCTGGATCTGATGGAAAAGGACGGCTGGTGGGAACAGCCCGCCTCGCTCGCGGGCGATCCCCTGTGGTTGTTCCACAAGTGGCCGTTCGGGACCGGCGGATCGCAGATGTACGCCTATGACGTTAACGGCGACGGGTTGCCGGATGTGATCACGGCAATCGCCGCGCACGGCTACGGACTGGCCTGGTACGAGCAATATCGCGAAGGCGGTGAAATCAAATTCCGCGAGCATGTGTTCGTGAACAAGGAAGCCCGCGAAAATCGTTACGGGGTTCACTTCAGCCAGCCTCACGCGATGGACCTGGTGGATGTCGACGGGGATGGAGTGAAGGATCTGGTGACCGGCAAGCGATTCTGGGCCCATGGCCCGGCGGGCGATCCCGAGCCCAATTCCGCGCCGGTTTTGTACTGGTTCCAGTTGAAGCGGAATGCCGACAAGACCGTGGATTGGATTCCGCACCTGATCGATGACAACAGCGGTGTGGGTACGCAGGTGGTGGCGCGCGACATCAACGGCGACGGACGACCCGACATCGTGGTGGGCAACAAGCACGGCGTATACGTGTTCACCCATCGGATCAAGACCGTGGACGACGCCGAATGGCAGGCGGCTCAACCGAAGGTGATCAACCCGTAGTTGGAACGATTCCGAAGAAGCAGGAGGACACGGATTTCACCGATTAACACGGATTCCTGAAGAGCGGATCGGTTCCGGTTTATTTCGATTCATCGGGCCTCAATCCGTGTCCCGTCTTCGGGATCCCTGCCGTAGCGAAATGGAATTCGCGCTTCGGTGAACGGTCAGGTTCCAGCCCGCACCAGCAATAGAGGAATGGTGGCGCGATGGCGGACTTCGGAGATGGTGCTGCCGTGCATGAGGTCGCCGAGGAATCGGTGGCCGTGGGTGGTCATGGCGATCAGGTCGCAGGCCTCGCTGGCGGCGGTCTTCAGGATTTCCGTGGCGGGATCGCCCATCGCGAGTTGGTGCCGGACGGTGAGTCCTTCCGCGATCAGCCGCGCCGATTCCGTTTCCAGATAACGCCGGTCAGCCAGAATCTCCTCCGATTCAGCCAGCTTCAGCGCCTGAAAATTCCGGGCCGCCCAGCCGTCGGCGACGTGGAGCAGGAGCAGTTCGGATCCGAGCCGGCCGGCGAGCCGGGCGACGTGGGGCAGCAGAGCCCGGTCGGCGGGACCGTTTTCGAGCGCGACAAGAATCCGGCGGTACATGGGGTCATGGATGGACTGCGGCTGCGTTTGCGGGTCAGGCGGCGGGCACGAAGACGTCGTACAGCAGTTTGGCGTTCAGGACGACGATGAGGGCGGCGCAGAGCCACGCGAGCACTTTCATCCAGCCGGGACTGGCGAATTCCCCCATCTTGCGGCGGTCGCTGGTGAAGACGATCAGGGGAATGACGGCAAACGGCAGTTGAAGACTGAGGACGACCTGGCTCAACACCAGCAGGCGGGCCGTGCCGCTCTCGCCCTGGAGCGCGGCGACGAAGACCGCCGGAACGATGGCGACGGCGCGCGTGATCAGGCGGCGCAGCCAGGGACGGAGCCGGAGGTCAAGGAATCCCTCCATGACGATCTGACCGGCGAGCGTTCCAGTGAGGGTGGAGTTCTGTCCGCTCGCCAGCAGCGCGACCGCGAACAGGACCCCGGCCATGGTGGTGCCGAGCAGCGGGGCGAGGAGTTCGTGCGCCTTTCCGATTTCGTCCACCACCCGGCCGTTGGAATGAAAGGCGGCGGCGGCGACGATGAGGATGGCGGCATTGATGAACAACGCGCTCATCAGGGCCACCGTGGAATCGATCGTTGCGAACCAGATCGCTTCGCGCCGGCCCGCGGGTGTGTGCTCGTACTTGCGCGTCTGCACCACGCTGGAATGCAGGTAGAGATTATGGGGCATGACGGTGGCGCCGAGGATTCCGATGGCGATGTAGAGCATCTCGGGGTTGCGCACGATTTCGGCGGTCGGAATGAATCCGATCAACAGCGGGCGGATCGCCGGATGCGCCAGAATCATCTGCACCAGAAAGCAGCCGCCGATCAACAGGATCAACGACACCACCACCGCCTCCACATGCCGGAAGCTGCGATGGGTGAGATACATCACCAGCAGCACGTCCAGGCCGGTCAGGACGACGCCGTAGACGAGGGGAATGTGGAACAGCAGATTGAGCGCGATCGCCGAACCAATCACTTCCGCGAGATCGCAGGCAGTGATGGCGATTTCGCATGCGATCCAGAGGAAGACGGAAAAGGGGCGTGAATAGTGGTCCCGACAGGCCTGCGCCAGGTCCCGTCCGGTGGCGATGCCCAGCCGTGCGCACAAGGTCTGGAGCAGGATCGCCATCAGGTTGGAGATCAGGACCACCGACAACAGCGAGTAGCCGAACCGCGATCCGCCGGCGAGATCGGTGGCCCAATTGCCCGGATCCATGTAGCCCACCGCCACGAGATAGCCTGGTCCGGAAAACGCGAGGAGCTTCCGCCAGAAACCGTCGTGCACCGGCACGGGAATGGTGCCGTGGGATTCGGGCAGACTTTTCCCCGAGGATTCGCGGTTCCACGCGGGCCGGGAATCGGCGTCGGGATGCGGGGAAATCGGGGGGGGATTCACGCGGCGCGGCTCTAGAATTCGAAGTGGACACGGGCGCCGAACACATGCACCGGACCGCGATCGCGGTTGAAGGCCGGGTTGGCGACGAACTCGTAGTGAACACTCGCGTGCAGCCAGCGGGTGAGGCCGAGGCTGTAGTAGGTTTCGAGGAATTGTTCCCAGCCGTAGGACAACGCTCCATCGCCCGCCAGGATGCCGTAGCCACCGGCGGCGAGGAATTGCTGGTGGACCCTGGAAATCCCGTTGAATCCGCCGCCCAGGCCGAAGGTGTCGGTCGGCCGGCCCCAGCCGGTGCCCTGAATGGAGAGGCCGGCGGTGGCCGTGCGGTCCACGTCGTTGAAATGCCAGGCCTCCGTCTTGCCGTCACTCCAACCCAGGCGCGAGAACAGGCCCAGGTCGCGGGTGACCGCCTGCTCCCAGTTGAGTCCGAACCCCAAATGAGTCCGGTAGCTGCGACTTAGGGTGATATCGGCGGGAACCGTCCCGGCGGCCACGGCGTCTCCGTAACTTCCCATATCCGCCCGGTTCAGCGATCCGAGGAATCGAAGCGTTCCCGGACGTTCACCCAGGGCGTAGCGCCATTCGAATTCCGTCACCATCGCCCAGGCTTTCAGCACCGAAAGGTCGAGCGCCATGCCATTGGAACGGCGCGGGGTTTGGAAGAAGCCGTACCGCAGCGCCCACCGTTGCTGGTTGAGTTCAGCGACCGCACCGGTGATGTAGCCCAGGGCGTCAGCGGGAAAATCCCAGGCGTTGTTCGCCATCAGCGACCAGTCGAGGAACTGCGAGCGGGGATCATTGGCATAGGCGTTGTTGTCGAAGACATCCTTCGCGCTCATTTTGCCGGCGGTGAAGGTCAGCCGCGACACGTCGCGTTTTCCCGACAATTGGAGCGGTCCATCTTCCACGGCTTCCTGCGGGCCGCCGAAACCGAACGTCTGCCGGACGAAGAGCCGGGACATCGTGATGTTGGGCAGTCGGGTTCCGAGTCGGAAGGCTTCGCCGTTGGGAAACGCCTCGATCCCGACCGCGTTGCCGAGGCCGTATCCCTGCCAGACCAGGGCATCGGCGAAGGCCGCCGCGCCGTCCCAGAGATGCACCCCGCCGGTGAGATCGAAGGACACCGTCTCCCGCGCCTCGTTGATGTCCGGCAGGCTGCGGATGCCTTCGTAGGGCGCGGTGAAGCGGGAATGCCCCTCGAGGACGGTGGTGGACTGGGCATGCCAGTTCCACGGTGCCGGGGTCTCGTCTCCGGCGGCGTCCGTGGAGGGTGCCCCGGCCGCCACCGCCACGGTTCCGATCAGCAAGCCGGGAAACAACAACGCCTGAATATTGTAGGGCCGCACATTTGTTTTATAGGTAAAACTATTAGATAGGGTCAAGCACATTCCCGGCGGATGCCGCTTTACCTGCGGGCCCCCGGCTCGCTACTGTGGCGACGTGCCATCCGCCTCCAACTCCCGCCGCGCCGCGGCGCGGCGTTCCGAGTCCACCGAGGACCACCTGGAGCGCATTGACGAGCTTGTGGAATCGAAGGGCTACGCGCGCGTCACCGACATCGCCGAATCGCTCGGGCTCCGGCGTTCGACAGTCTCCAACATGGTCCGCCGGCTCGCGGCGCGGGGCTTCGTAAACTACGAACGGTACCGCGGATTGACGCTGACCGCGGAGGGCCGCGCGGTGGCGCGTCACATCAAGAAACGTCACCGGACGCTGTCGGCCCTGCTCGAGCAACTCGGTCTCGAGTCGGACACCATCGCCGCGGAGGTTGAGGACATTGAGCATCATCTCAAGCCGGCGACGCTGGCGGCCTTCACATCCCTGGTGGAGTTCTGGCGTTCGCGTCCTGATCAGTTGAAGGATTTTCTCCGATTTCATCGCCGGAATCAGGCCGGTTGAACACCGGTCCGCCGGCCTGCGTCGGTTCCAGGTCGCTTCGTTCGTGCTGCAAAAGCTTTGACCCGCTTGGGGGCGGGCATTAAACGGGGCGTGCGCGTTGGAAACAATGAGAAGAGTCGAACGATACAAATGAACCTGCCTACCGGGCCTCTGATGGCCGCCGAA
Organism: uncultured Verrucomicrobiota bacterium; assembly: GCA_903907925.1. Classification (GTDB taxonomy): domain Bacteria; phylum Verrucomicrobiota; class Verrucomicrobiia; order Limisphaerales; family UBA9464; genus CAIVQB01. The sequence continues at coordinate 7,847 of CAIVQB010000085.1, read as the reverse complement.
AGCGGCATGAGGCTCACTTACATCTGGGGGAAGGCCACCCCGGAGGCAAAAGTCATCATCGTGGTCCTGATGATTTTTTCGGTGTTCGCCTGGTCGGTGATGGCCTCCAAAGCCCTGCAAATGAGGAGGGCCCGCCGGCTCAATCATTATTTCGACGCTGAATTCCGCGCCCAGAAGTCGGTGTTCGGAATCTTCGACCGTCACCTTCCGGTGGACGGCTGCCCCTTGTTTGTCGTGTATCAGGAGGGGTGCACCGACCTTCAAGGCAGCCTGCAAACCGCCGACGGCACCCGCCGCCGCCACGCCTCGCTCAAGATGATGGAGCACGTCAAACGGGCCCTCGAAGGCGCCGTTTCCCGCGAGGCGTTGAAACTGGAATCCGGCCTGGTCCTGCTTGCCGTGGCCGTCAGCGGATCCCCCTTCCTCGGCCTGCTCGGGACGGTCTGGGGCGTGATGGACGCCTTCGGGAGTGTCGCGATGGCGGCCAGCAACGGAAACCGGGCTGATCTCGCCGCCATGGCACCCGGCGTTTCCGCGGCGTTGATCACCACGGTCGCCGGTCTGCTGGTGGCGATCCCGTCGATGTTCGGTTATAACTGGCTGGTGCATAATCTGCGCGTGCTGACCGTGGAACTGGACAATTTCGCCCAGAGCCTGGCCTCGCGCATGGAGACGGAATTCCTCAAGGACGATGAGTGATCCGCAGACAAGTCGGAAATCCTCGCGCCGTCGGAGGCACCGGGAGGGATTCGAACCGATCACTGGTCCGGCCGGTCCGGCCGTGCTTTGTGGCAAGTGCGAGACCCTCAGCCCGGTGGGGACCGAGCGTTGCCTGAATTGTGGCACCGAGTTGTACGAGGACTGCCCCGAATGCGGCACCCCCAAGGCCCGGGTCACCCGGCGTTGTGTGGTTTGCGAGCCGCCGGTGGTGGTTCCGGAACTGCCGGCCCCCACCGATGCCCCGCGGGGAAAGGCGGTGCTGTGTCAGCGTTGCGACCGGCTCAGTCCGGCCGGGTCGGAGACGTGTGAACGCTGCGGTGATGCGTTGTACGTGGAATGCGCTGATTGTGGTGAACGCCGCCCCAAGGTCATCAAGACCTGTCCGAACTGCGAAACGGCCCGTCGTCGTCGAAATCTGACCCCGGCACCGGCCATGGCCCTGCCTGCGGGCCGCGGGGTCCTGTGTTCCGAATGTGATCACCTGAATCCATCCGGAATCGCGGAATGCGAGGTGTGTCACCGCGCGCTGTTTTCCGTGTGCCGCAATTGTGGCAAATCCCGTCCGCGAAATCAGCGGAACTGCCCGTCCTGCCAACCGCCGGAACTTCCCCGGATCGTCGATCTGGCCCCGGTCGGGAAGGCCGGCCGTGGCGTCCTTTGCGCCCAATGCGAACACTTGAATCCCCAGGGTTTGGAGAAGTGTGAGACCTGCAATTCACCGCTGTTTGTGGTGTGCAAAAAGTGCAGTACTCCCCGGCCGCAGGTGCTGGAGCAATGCCCGGTCTGCCATCCGCTGGCGGCACCCCCGGTACCGGTGTTGATCGAAGCCCGTCCGTCGGGTCGTGGCGTCTTGTGCGCCAAATGCGATCATTTGAATCCTCGAGGTCTCGAGGTCTGTGAAACCTGCAATTCCGCACTGTTCGAGACCTGCAAACGGTGTGGAAAATCCAAGGCGCGCAATTCCAGCCGATGTTTGTCCTGCGCCTCGCTGGCCGCCCTCAGGCCGCCTGATCCGCAACCGCAATCGAAACCCCAGCCCCTGACCGCGGAGGAATTGCGTCCGGCGGGCCGCGGAATCCTCTGCGCCCACTGCGAGCACCTGAATCCGCTTGGCTTGCGGGAATGCGAAACCTGTCAGGAGGCCCTGTTCGACATCTGCCCGAATTGCGACCGGGAGAAACCGGCCGTGCGGGTGGAATGTACCGCCTGTGAAGCGAAGGAGCGGGCCCGGGCGCTCGCTCAATTGGAATCGGGACCGAAGGGACGGGCCGTTTTGTGTGCCGGCTGCGATCATCTGAACCCGACTGGGCTCGACGCCTGTGAGACCTGTGGCCGGGCCCTGTTCGTCGAATGTCCCGAATGCCACACCACCCGTCCCGCGGTGGTCACGGAATGCGCCGGCTGCCGGGGAACCGCCCCGGAACACCGCGATCTTCTTGACAATTCCCGCGAAAAGGGCCGGGGAGTCTTGTGCCAGAAGTGCGAACACTTAAACCCGGCGGATCTGGAATTCTGCGAGACCTGTGACGCCGATCTCTACGTCGAATGCCGCCGGTGCCATCATCGGAATCTCCGGGTCCTGGCCCGCTGCGAGCGGTGCCGTCGCCGGCTCCAGCGGTCGGTGGGTGAGCGGCTGAAGTCCGGACCCGATCGCGCCCCGGCCAATGTAGTGGCCATCATCGTGGGCGCGGTGGTGGTGTTGCTGGTGGCGGGCGGGGCCCTATGGTGGGCCGGATTCCGCCTGCCGCGTTTGTGGTGAACAGAGCCAAGGACTCCCATGCGCCGCTTCTCCTCCCGCAACCAACTGGTGACGTTGAACGACATCAACATCACGCCGCTGCTCGATCTGGCGTTCGTGCTGTTGATCATCTTCATCATCACCACGCCGCTGCTCGAACAAAGCATCAGTGTCCGCCTGCCCAACGGCGGTGATTCCAAGGAGGCCGGAAACCTTTCCGACCGGGTGACGGCCGAGGTCAGTCCCGCCGGCGTCTACTATTTTAAGGGCCATCGCCTCCAGTCGGTGGCCGAAATGGAACGGTTGCTCGTCGCTGAATACCGGAAGAATCCCAAGATGATCGTTCGGATTCGGGCCGACGCCAGCGGGGCCTACCGGCTGCCGATCACCATTCTCGACATCTGCAAGCGCAACGGTATCACCCGGTTCGACATCGCCACCGAACCGGAACCGCACCGGTGACCCCATGGTTCGTGTCGAACAACAGTGTCTGTTTGGGTCGTTCGGCTTCCACGCCGCGCTCCTGATGCTGTTTCTCCTGGCACCGAAGGGGACCTCCACGCCGCCGACGGTGCAGGTCCTCACCATGATCCCCACCGATCTGAAGGTGACCGACGGCGACAAGGTGGGGGGTGGAAATCCTGACGCCAAACCTCCGGTGCGATCACCGCTTCCCAAGACGACGCAGCCTCCGGCACCGATCCCGGAGACAAAGCCCCAGCCGAAGCCCGAGCCGAAGAAACCCGACCCCGAACCCGACAAGTCCGATAAGGTGGAAAAGAAGGTGGAGACCCCGCTGAAAGTCCGACCGGTCCCGGCGGATCCGCAGGTCAAGTTGAACCCCGAGTTGCATTCGCAGGACACCGATCCAGCGATCAAGAAGAAGCCGAAGAAACCGATTCAAACCGCGGACACGATTCATACCACCGAGGCGCCGAAGAAGTTGAACCGCGCGGAATTGGCCGCCCAGCAACGTGAAGCCGACGAAGCCGCGGCCGAGGTGGAGGCGGAGAATCGGCGAAAAGCGCGGTCCGCCCAGATTGCGCGGCTCAATGCCGACCGCCAGAAGATGGCCAGCCAGATTGGTGGAGCGGCCGAGGCCGTCGGGAAATCCGTTTCCGGTTCCACCCAGATCGAAATGCCCGGCCCCGGTGGGCAGGCCTATGCTCCCTACCGCTCGTATCTGGCGGCCTTCTACAAGGAACGCTGGCGCAAGCCGACGTCCATTGCCGCGGCCTCGGCCGGGGTCACCGTGGAGATCGTCATCGCGCGCGACGGACGGCTGGCGGACTGGCGGGTGGTCCAAGGCTCCGGGTTCCGTGATCTGGATCAATCCATCAAGGACCTCATTCAGCGGTATCCCAAACTGCTCCCGCTGCCCGAGGGCTCGACCGATCCCCAACGTACTTTCAAAATCGTATTTACACTGGAAGCCGACTCTTCGACATGAACCTCTCCCTGCCAACGCGGTTGGCCCTGGTGCTCGCCACCACGGTCAGCCTGATCCATGCGGCCGATGATTCCGGGGTGATCCGGATCAGCGAGCGAGCGCAAAAAACCATTCCCATCGCCCTCACGGGATTCTCCGGGGAGTCCGGTCAGGTGCTGCGTTTCGACCTCGAAGTGGCCGGCTTCGACGTCGTTCCGGTAGCCTCCGCGCAATACGAAGTCGCTGGTGCCAACAATGGGAATCTTCAGGGAACTCTGACCGACACCGGCAACCATCATCCCCTGTTTGCGCGGGCCTATCCCGGCGGAACACCGCGTGCTCAAGCCCACATGCTGGCGGATGACGTGGTGAAGGCGGTGACTGGTCAGCCGGGGATCGCCCGCACTCGCATCGCCTACAAGATCGATCAGGGCCGAACCAAGGAGATCTACGTGAGCGACTACGACGGCGGTAATCCGTTCCGGGCCACTGAAGATCATTCGATTGCCGCGTCGCCGGCCTGGGTTCCGGGAAAGTTGAAGCTGTTCTACACCAGCTATCGCTCGGGAAATCCGGACGTGTACAGCCACGATCTTCAGACCGGCACTCGCACCCGGGTGTTTGGATTCAACGGGCTCAACAGTGGAGCGGTCGTTTCGCCGGATGGAACCCATGTAGCCGTGATCCTCAGCAAATCGGGCAGTCCCGATCTCTGGGTGGCCAATGTCGATGGGTCCGGTTTGCGCCAGTTGACCCACACGCTCGAACCCGAGTCGTCCCCGTGTTGGTCGCCGGACAGCCGGACGCTGTGTTTTGCGTCGACCCGCGACGGGCGGGCGGCGTTGTTCACGATTCCCGCGGCCGGCGGTGAAATGCGGAAGCTGCCCACCGGCGGCATCCTTCCGGCCACCGAACCCGACTGGTCGCCGGACGGGAAATGGATCGCCTTCTCCCGCGCGGTGGGCGAATTCACGATTTACGTGGTGCCGGCGGCGGGAGGACAGGCCGAGCCGTTGACGGCGGGTGAGGATCCCTCGTGGGCACCGAATTCGCGGACGATTGTGTTTACGCGCGGACGAGATGGTGCACGGCGACTGTCGCTGCTTGACGTGCCCACGCGCCGCGTCAAGGATGTCAACCGAATTTCGGGGAGTTCCTCCCAGCCGAGCTGGGCCAGGTAGCGCCCCCCCGAACGCTCAGGATCCCTTATGAATCGTCTGACCAAGCTTGGTCTCATTGCATTGATTGCCGCCACCGCGGTTGTTACTGGTTGCACCAAAAAGCCCGGACACATCACACCCATTCCAGCGGGAGGCTTGAGCAATAGCGGCGCTCCAGGGGGTGGCGATTTGGGCAACGGCGGCCCGATTCGCAACGGTGGCCCGAATGGTGCCAAGTTCGGCGGCGCGACCAATCCGGCTCCGATCGATCTCACCAACGGAAAAGGGTTGGGCACTGGTGATCCGTCCGCGCTGCCGACCGGTGATCCGCGTGCCGGAAAGGACGAGGATCGCGAGACCTTCAAGTCCAACACCGTCTATTTCTATTTCGACAAGGCCACGTTTAATTCCTCGGAATCGTCCAAGATTCCCGCCGTGATCGAGTTCCTTAAATCTCATCCGGACAATAACCTGCTGATCGAAGGCCATTGCGATGAGCGCGGAACCGAGGAGTACAACCGGGCGCTCGGCGAGCGTCGGGCGCTGGCTCTTCGCGAGCTGGTGGTCGGTGCCGGCATCTCCGGCGAGCGCGTCACCACCATCAGCTACGGCGAGGATCGCCCCGCTGATCCGGGCCATGACGAAGCCGCCTGGTCGAAGAATCGCCGCGGCGAATTCATCCTGCTGACGCCCTCCAAGGGTGGCAGCCTGAAATAAGGCGCCTGGCGGATTTTTAGTAGTCCTTCTTCAAGCCCCGCCCGATCGGCGGGGCTTTTTGCGTCCCGACCGGATTCTGACAGGATGGATCGAATGAACAGAAGATGGAGTCGGACCTCCCAGAATCCGTGATAATCAGTGCAATCCGTGTCTATCCCCGGCTTTTTGGGAATCCCTCCCGGCTTCGGTTGAATGGTTTTGCCCCTTTACCGGTCGATTCCGACGACGTAAGTTGCCCCCTCGTTGAACTTCGACATGAACATTCCGATTCTCGCCCTGCTCGGCACGTCCGAGATGATCGTCATTGCCGTGGTGGTGGTGGTCCTGTTTGGGGCGCGGAAGATTCCCGAGCTGATGAAGGGGGTTGGCCAGGGCGTTCGTGAGTTCAAAAAGGCCGCCAAAGACGATCACGATCCCGAACCCAAATAAAGTTTTCGCCGATGTCGCTGTGACGGGTTGGGGCCCGTCGTTTGCCAACTCCTCCATCCTGTTTTACCGCCCGCAGGGGCATTTCTGATGAACACTCTACTTTTCTCGATGCTCGGTTCGACCGAGATTCTTGTTATCGCCGTTGTGGTTCTGATCCTGTTCGGAGCCAAGAAGGTTCCCGAACTGATGAAGGGCGTCGGCACCGGCATTAAGGAATTCAAGAAGGCGTCCCGCGATGTACAGGACGAGTTGGAACGCGCGGTCCATGAGCCGCCGGTCACCAATCCGCCGCCGAGCCCGAAGCCGGCGACCGACACCGTTTCCCATTCTGCTTCCACGCCGTCGGGCACGCCACCGGCTTGATCCCGGTCTCACCCTGGCATGTCCGATGAGTTGGAGGTCCTGCCGCCCGAACCGGCCTCGGAAGAGGAGGGGGGCGGCCCGGTTAAGAGCTTCCTGGAACACCTGGAAGATCTTCGCTGGACGCTGATCAAATGCGCTGCCGCCATTCTGATCGGCATCATCGTCTGTCTCAGCGCCAGTGACTTCATCATCGGCCTCCTGAAGTGGCCGCTGGACAAGGCCAACTCGATGCGGACATCGGATGAGTCCCAGATCGTGCTGACGCTGGGAACCAATGTTCTTGCGAAGTTCGACGCGAAGGACTTCCCCATTTTTCGTCCGGCCGGATCCGGGACCAACGGATTGACGCCTCCGAAACCCATCATGGATCGGGTCCGGGAGCTCTTCCATCCCGACGAATCCGCCGTGGGCAACGATCACGGCCCCAAATCGATCACCGACCGGTTTCTCAACATTTTTCGGGTCGAGGGATCGGCCACCAACAAGGACAACCGCGATGTTTTCCTGCGGTTGGCGCCGGTCACCATTGGAACCAACACCGTTTTGGCGGTGGTGCCGGATCTCACTCCCCCCAAAGCGGCGACCGACGGGATGCAAACCTCACTGGCGGTGCTCAGCCCGGGTGAGGCCTTCACCGTGGCGATCCAGATCGCGATTTACGGGGGATTCACGCTGAGCGCGCCGTTCGTCATTCTCTTTCTGGGCCAGTTCATCCTTCCGGCCCTGCACATCCACGAAAAGCGGTTTCTCTACAAGGTGTCGGGATTCGCCTCGGGCCTGTTCCTGGCTGGCGTCGCCTTCTGCTATTTCGTGATGATGATCATCACCCTCAGCACCACGGTGGGCTTCGCCAACTGGCTGGGGTTCCGGTCCGACACCTGGCGGGCGTCCGAGTACATCAGCTTCATGTGCTGGTTCCTGCTGGGCATGGGGATCAGCTTCGAACTCCCGCTGGTGCTGTTGACGTTGGTCAAGATCGGCATCCTGGACGCCGCCAAACTGTCCAAGTTCCGCATGTACTGGGTGGTCGCCGGATTGACCCTGGCCGGGTTCATCACGCCCGACGGAAACCCCCTGACCATGGTGCTGATGTTCCTGCCGCTGCACCTGCTTTACGAAATCAGCGTCATCATCGCCTGGTGGTGGGAACGCCAGGAACGGCTCGCCGAGAAACGTGCCGCATCGTGAACAACGGTAAACTCCGTGCTTGCCTGACCGCCGGGCATCACTAGCTTTTCACCACCACTTACTCCATATGCGTCTCTTGAAGTCCCTTTCCATCCTCGCCGGT
>CAIVQB010000084.1 GCA_903907925.1 uncultured Verrucomicrobiota bacterium | reverse complement strand
CTTTCGTACCGTCGAGTACTTCACCGCCATGATCTACCTCGTCGCCTCTCATCTGAAGTTCAACCTCCCAGACCCCCTCCCTGCTACCCACACAAAGTCATATTGAGGCCGGATTTGAGGTGCGAAACGGTCCCGCTGGGTATTTCACCAGCCGGCAAGGGTTGATCTTTCCGTTCGGGATACAGCAAGGATGAATCCCTGGGTTCCATCTCTCTTGCGCGGCCCCGGGTCAGCTCGTATCGTCGCAGCCGGTGGAATCGACGACCGCAGCCAAAGACACACTCCTCCAGCGCGTCTGGGATGGAGCCCGCGTTACCTCTTTCGAGGCACTGACGCTTTACGCGTTGCCTCTGGAAGACCTGGCAGCCTTGGCGCACCGACGACGCCAACTGGCCAAGGCCTCTGCCTATGGCGGACGGGGGAATGAAATCGTCACCTACATCGTCGATCGGAACATCAACTACACGAATGTCTGCAACGTCTATTGCAAGTTCTGCAACTTCTACCGGACGGAGACGGATGCTGACGCTTACGTAATTTCGATGGAGGAACTCGACCGAAAGATTGAGGAACTCCTGGCCGCGGGCGGAAACCAAATCCTGATTCAAGGCGGGCACCATCCCAAACTCTCACTCCAGTGGTATCTGGACCTGCTGTCGCATCTTCGCGCGAAGTTTCCGACGGTCAACATCCATGGGTTCAGCCCGAGCGAGTTCGTCCACTTCTCCAAGGTTTTTGATCTTTCTGTCACGGAAGTGATCTCCCAGTTCAAGGCAGCGGGTCTCGGTTCGATTCCTGGAGGCGGAGGGGAAATTCTGGTCGACCGGGTACGGCAGCGCATCTCACCACTCAAGGCGACTTCCGACGAATGGATGGGGGTGATGGATACGGCCCACCGACTGGGATTGAACTCCACTGCCACGATGATGTTTGGGCATGTGGAAACCATTGCCGAGCGGGTGGAGCATCTGGACCGGGTGCGCTCTCAGCAGGATAGTACCGGCGGTTTCACGGCGTTCATTGCGTGGCCGTTTCAATCGGAGGGCACACGGCTCAAGGCACCGAAGGCGGGTCCCACCCAGTACCTGCGCACCCAAGCGCTGGCCCGAATCTATCTCGACAACATTCCGAACATCCAGAGCGGCTGGGTAACCGAAGGCCCCGACGTTGGACAAGTAGCACTGAAATACGGAGCGAACGATTTTGGCAGCATCATGATGGAAGAAAATGTGGTTCGCCAGGCAGGGGCGCGGCATCGCATGACCGCGGACGACATGAAGCGCCTGATCACAGAACTCGGCTATGAGGCCCGTCAGCGCGACGTTTGGTACCGCCTCGTGTCAAACTAACCTCCCTGGTGACCCCGACCGGTCCCCGGATCGGCACTGGGCCAGCCGCTACACTTCTCTCAAATGTCTCCGATTGCCCTCTGGAATAGTCCGCTAGCTCCGATCTATGACCGGGTCGCCGCCGGTGTCCGGCTCGAACCCTCCGACGCGCTTCAACTGCTCGAAAGCACCGATCTGAACGCCGTGGGTGCGATTGGCGATGCCATGCGCCGTCTCAAGAATGGCAACCGCGCCAGCTACATCCTCAACGCCTACGTCAATTACAGCAATTACTGCATCCTGAGCTGCCAGTTCTGCGCATTCGCCCGGAAGAAGCGTAACGCTGACGGATTCGAACTCACCCTGGACGAGATTGTCACCAAGGCTCAGGCAGCCGTAACTCTGGGGGCGACGGAACTCCACATCGTGGGCGGTCTCCATCCGACGCTGCCGTTCGAGTGGTACCTGGAAATGATCCGCACGCTCGGGCGACTGGAACCACGACCCCATCTCAAATGCTTCACCGCCATCGAAGTGCTTCATTTTTCCCGGATGTCGCGGCAACCCGTGGACCGGGTGCTCGAACAACTGAAGGAGGCGGACCTCGATTCACTCACGGGAGGTGGTGCGGAGATCTTCGATGCCGATGTTCGTGACCGGGTCGCCCGCGGAAAGGAATCTGCGGAGGAATGGCTCGATGTCCACCGCACCTGGCACCGACTCGGGGGACGAAGTACCTGCACCATGCTCTTTGGTCACGTGGAGACCCTCGCCCAGCGGGTCGACCATTTGACGAAGTTGCGGGCACTTCAAGACGAGACCGGAGGATTCACCGGGTTCGTTGCCTTGCCCTATCATCCCGACAATAACGAGATTCCGGTGGATCGTCCTCCGAGTGCCGCTGACACACTGCGGACCATCGCTGCCAGCCGTGCCTTCCTGGACAACATTCCACATGTGACTGCGTACTGGGTCGGCATGGGCCTCCGGCTCGCGCAGGTGGCGTTGAACTATGGAGCCGACGACCTGCATGGTACCATCCAGGAAGAGCACATCTTCCACATGGCCGGTGCTGGAACCCCGCAAGGGCAGACCAAAGGCGCGATGATTCAGGCTATCCGCGAGGCGGGTTTGGTACCGGTGCGTCGCAACACGTTCTACGAAACGATAGAGGAGGCTCCGGCGGGCGGCACAGACGCATCGGAACCGCGGGTTCCGATGACAGCATGAAGTCGGAATCCGTCGTGCTCGATCGGGAACTGGTGCGGATCGGTTCGGTCCCTTACCTCAATGCCGCCCCGCTGGTCCACGGGCTGGGTTCCGGGGTCCGCCTGGCACCGCCCAGCCAACTCGCGGAATGGCTTCGATCGGGTGAGATCGACGTCGGTCTGGTGAGTATCGCGGAAGTTCTGGAGAACGATTGCTACGACGTAGTGGATGGCATCGGCGTTGGGTCCGATGGGCCAGTGTACAGTGTACTCCTGGCGCATCGGGTACCCCTTTCCGAGTTGCGGACTGTAGCCTGTGACCCGGCGTCGCTCACCAGCGTCCGACTGCTCCAGTGGTTATTTGCGGAACGCGGTCTCCGACCCGAGTTCGTTCGAATGGCGGCGTCCACTGCGCCTGATCCCGACGCGACGGAAGGTTTCCTGCTGATCGGCGATCCTGCCATTGCGTTCCGACAATCCGCCGCGGCCTCTGCATTTCAAATCTGGGATCTTGGCCAGGCTTGGCGTGAGTCCACTGGATTACCCTTCGTGTACGCTGTCTGGGCCATCCGACGGGACGTGGAGGCGGCACCGCTGGTCCGGCGTCTGCTTCGGGCACACGATCAGGGAATGGCGGCACTGGACGAAATAGTCCGATCCCGACCGGAATTCGATTCCGAAACGCGGGACCGGTACTTGAGGCTCCACATCCGCTACTCAATCGGGGAACGCGAGCGACGAGGGATGGCTGCCTTTGCGAGCGGACTCGACAGGTTGGAGATCGTCCGAACCCATCCGATCCGATGGATCGGGGTTCACGAGTCTGCTCCGACTTAGCCGGATTGTCTTCTGCCTTCGTTGACTCGGTCCTCAAAGCCCACTGCGGGGATACTCGGACTTCGTCGTCTCGGCAGACGACAACATCCCGTACCCCAGGACCTTTCCTCATTTTCAGACACGCTCTTATTTCCATGGAGCGTCGAGAAAGCCACTCCAACCCCCTATTCCCGGCCCACGGATGGAACCGTTGGGCATGATCGTGTGGTCGAAGGTTGCCCCCGAGAGATTCGCGCCAGTGAGATTGGCTCCGGTAAAATCGACCTGGGTCAGGTCTGCGTTGGCCAGATTGGCGTTCGAGAGGTCGGCATTGCGAAATTGGGTTTGAAACAGGGTGGACTGGCTGAAGTTCGCGCCGCGCAGATTCGCCCCATTCAGTTGCACCCCGGCAAACAGGAGTGATGAAAGGTCCGCATTGGGTAGAACGCGACCGGCGACCGGCTCGTTCACGATTTGCCAATTCAGCCGGGCCTTGGCGCTGAGCGTGGTGGCGTCATCGATTTGCGTCCCGTTCCAGAATACAAAGCGGAGGTTTGATTTGGTGAAGTTTGCGCCGCGCAGGTCGGAGTCCGTGAAATCGGTGAAGCTCAGATCGCTTCCGGCAAAGTCGCAATTCGTGAGTGTCAGCCCGGTCAATGTCGCAAAGGTAAGATCCAGGTTGGTGATAACATCTCCAGGCCGGCCTTCGTTGACGAGGTGCCAGACCTGCCGCCATTTGTCCGGCAATGTGGTCATCGCATCCAGAGTGCTCCCTCGAAACGCGGCATAGCCCAGGTCGGCACGGCTGAACGAGGCACCGCGCAAATCCGCGTCCGTAAGGTCGGTCTGGAACAGGCTCGCTCCGGCAAGTTCGGCGAAGCGCAGGCTGGCACCCGTCAATGTCGCGCCGTCCAGAACCGAGGCTCCGAGTCGGGCGGCAAAGAAGTTTGCGCCATCGAGTTGTGCACCGCCCAGGCTCGCGTTGCGCAGGTCGGCGGCCGTCAGATCGGCCTCGCGAAGGTCGGCGTTGTCCAGGGTGGCGCCAAATCCGGTGATTCCGAACAGATTTGCTCCACGCAAATCAGCGTTTGTCAGCGACGCTCGCGACAGGTCGGCATAGAGCAGGTCGGCGTCCCGGAGATCGGCGTTGTCCAGTTTGGCCTGGCGCAGGGCTGCGTTCGGTAGACTGATATTGGATCGCAGGCGGAAATAGGCACTGGATGTTTCCGCGGGCACGACCACGTCGAGTGAGCTGTGGTTCGTGCCTTCAAGCGGGGCACCGACGGGTTGCCATGTCTTGAGATCGGGACTGTTCTCGAGCTGGTAGTGGGCAAAAATCCTTAAGCCTGGTGCCGGGACGACAGAACGAACCGGCCAGGAGACACGCAGTTGGTTCGTCCCGAGGAGCTGCAGTGCCATCGGCGTCACGTTGGTCGAATCCGCGAACAACGCGGACAAGGCGAACGGCAGGAGGGCCAGCGCGAGATGGAAACCTGGTTTCATGGCACCACCTCCAGTCGATAAAAGCGCGCTGGGACGCTGCTTTGCTGAACCACGGCCGAGGTTTCAACATCCGCCGTGGCGGTGACGGATTGACGAGCGGTCCAGCCTGCCTGATTCAGATCGTCCTTGCTCACGATTTGATAGCTCCGACCGGGGACACCGCGCCAGCGCAGAAGCCAATCGCCGTTGTTGGAGGGGGTGATCGTCAGTGTCAACGGCACCAGGTCGGGATTGCTGGCGGCGTCCGTTGTATCGGTGCCGAAGAGACTTTCGGTGCGATCGCCGAAGCCGTCCTCGTCACGATCCACGCCAAGTCTCTGCCCAAGGCCACTTGGCACCAGCATCCACGTCAGTGGAAAGTCAGCGCTCGCCTTCATCCGGAGTTCGTCGGCAGTCGGTGTGGGATCGCCAGCGAGATCGGGAGTGAAGTTGAACGTCGCCCGGTTGAACACCCAGCCCTGCGGGATGCCGTTGGAAGCGGCATGAACAATGAGATCCACGCGGCCGGTGGGGCTGTTGGCGAGCCGGATCATGTCGGTGAGACGCGACAGCGACGCAGGGGTGGTGATGGTGACTTGGCGGCCGACGGCGGCGGGCATGTCCCTGCTCGGGAGGCCAGGCGGCAAGTTGACGTTATTGGTCGTACCGGCGGGAAGATCGGAACCAGTGAACGCCAGGAGGAAGGCGATCACGTTCGCGACGTCCTGATCGGCGGTGAGATTGAAGCCGTCGTTCAGGAAGCGCGGCAGGGAATCGACACCGCCCTCGTGCATCAGGCCGAAACCGCTGCGGCCATTCGGTCCTGACCGGTCGAACCCCATTTTGTCCCGCAGGCTGCGCAAGCTGGCGATCTTGAAGGGCAATCCGGCAGAGCGTTCGGCCCCGACGAGGGCGACGTGCGCCGCGCCATTCGTACCCGATGGCAGCGTTTGGAAAAAGTTGTTCGTAAAGCGCTGATGGGATCCCAGCCCGGTCGGCAACGAATGGCAGAGGCTGCATCTCCCGTTCTGCTGGAAGCTCAAGAGACCGGCCTGGGCATTCCCGTTTGGCAAAGGTGCGCCGGCGGGAAGTGTCCCGTGTCCAAGCGCGCGCTGGCCAGGGAGTGGCAGGCTGGTGGGCAGCGAGTTGTCAGGATTCCGCAGCGGATTCGGTGGATAGGTAATCGTGGCCAGAAACGCCTTCAACTCCGCCATTTCGACGGCGGTGAGTTCTTCGTCGGCACCTTGCAGGTCTTTGAAAGTGGGGTTGAAGTCTTCGATCCCACCCCGGTCACCGCGCCAGTGGAACGGCTCATGACCGATGATGTCCTGCAGCGTCTGCGTAGTCATCGGTCCCTTCATCGGGTGGTAATCTCCCGAGGGTCGTTCGGAAATGGGGAAGTTCACCAGGCCCAGCAGAACCATCTGGCCGTCAGGCGCACCCAGATCCCAGGCCAGCCGGTCGAAGCGCCCGTCGGGATGACAGGAGGCGCAGGCGGCCTGGCCCAGGCCGCTGGTGCCGTGCGTGTCGTAGAAATACTGGCGGCCGTTCCGTACTGACGCCGGCGTGGGGTCGAAGATCCGGGCCTTGCTCACAACCGCTTTCGTGTCCGTGTTGACCACCGCAAGTTCCGAACTGAAACGATTGAACACGTAAAGCCGATGCCGTTCATCGGCGAACACGAGGCCGGTCGGACCGGGGAAGGTTCCGAGTTCGATGGGCTCGCCCACACGGGCCCCGGCGGAGTCGAGCACGACCACGTTGCCCGAACCCATGCCGCTCACATAGGCCCGCGTTCCGTCCGCGCTCCACACCACACCGCGCGGATCGCCAAGCGAGCGGTTTCGCAACGCCTGCGGCAGCGAGGGCTGCGTGTAGTCGAGGTGCGGATTCAGATCGCTGATTTGCGAGGCGGCAGTGGTGGGATTGACGAACGCGAGCTTCACGCGGTGAAAGATGCTCTGCAGGCGCGGCACGAAGCGGCGCTCGTTGATCCCGTCCGTGCCGACGACCGCGACCTGACCTGAAACCGGATTCACCGCGAGTGCGAAACACAGGTTCATCAGGCCGTTCACATAGCGGACCGAGTTGTCACGGGTGTCCACGAGGGCCAGGTCGTGGTCGGGCAAATCCCACCCAGGCACCCGTCCCGAGAGCGCCGCCTGCTGGCCCGAAACGAAACGCGTCCAATCACCCTGATTGTCATCAAACCAGCGGCCGTCGGAGGATTTCTTCACGATCTGTGGCACGCGCGGCGGGGCAACGGGCAAATTGGTCGTGATGGCAGGAAGGAATTTGTCGCCGAAGTTGGGCGGCGGGTTGGCACCGCCATAGGGGCCGTCCGGATAGTCGACGGGACCGGCGAGTTCCGGATCGGTCACCTGCCCCAGTTCGCCGGCGAGGATGGTGGAGCCATTGCCGGATTCAAAAATGGCGGCATAGACGAACCGCCCGTCCGGGCTGGTTGCCAGTGCTTTGGGCCGTTCGCCTTCGATGACAATCGCTCCGGTCAGGACCTGGGAAATCGGGTCGAAGACCTGGAGCGTGTTGACCGTTGTGCAACTCACATACGCGCGGGCCGGGTTGCCGGCGAACACCAGATCCGCCGGTGCGTCGAGCGTCGCCAGCGTGGCCACCACGCGGCGCGCGGCGAGATCCACCACACTGACGGAGTCGGAGAGCTGATTCACGACCCAGATCTCGTTGGTGGTCCGAAAACGAACCGACGTCGGATCCAGACCCACGGTCACGCTGCCGAGCGCCACCGGGGAATCGGTGGAGACATCGAAAAACTCCACCCGTGCATCTGGAAGGTTACAAACGGCCAGCGTATGTCCGTCCGGACTTAGGTCCATCGGATGCACCGGGGCGGTCTCGAAATTGACGAATGAATCATTGGTCGCCGCGCTGACCGACATCCCCATGACCAGCCCAAAGAGAAGCGCGCCACAGGCGAAACGCCACCGCCGGCATTTCTCGACAACCCTCCGGGCGAAAGTGCTTTTGTCTGGTACGGACAATGGCATGGGAACACCGAAACCATAGCCAGTTCAGTGCCAGCTTTTGCCTCCCGCGATTGCGGCGACAAACTTCCTATCAACCCACCCTGAAATCCGCCGGTGGCCGGCCGATAACTTCGCCTTCGCCGGCATCAGCAGTTCGTGCCAGGCCGCTTGATCATCGCAAGGGATCGGTGATTTACAGTTTCAAGCGGAAGCCGATGCGGTTCAGCCCGCAGGTGGCGAACAAAATCAGGGCGGCACAGCCCGCGGAACGCGCGAGGGCGCAGATGAGGCTGGCTTGGCTCAGACTCTCATACCCGTTGCCGAGGTGCAGCAGGTCGAGCAGACCGGGCAGCATTTCAGACAGGAGATAGGCGAGCAGCACGTTTTGTCCGGCCGGCGCGAGCGTGCGCGAAACAAACTTCACCGGGTGGACGTCGCAAATCAGGTGGAACAAAAACCAGAACGTGGCGGTGACCGCGCAGGCCCACAGACACCAGGAGGGCGTCGCGCTATTTTTGCTGATGCCGTAAACCGGGCTCAACAACAGCGCGGCGGCGGCGCAACCGGCGATGAACCAGCCGGTGAATCCCGCGCGTGCCTTCAGGTCGGTCATGTCCGCGGCAACGAGCATGGAACCGATCAGCAAACCGCCGATGGCAATCGCCGACTGCGAACCGAGCGTGCCTCCGATGCCAACGAGGTCATTGAGCCAGAAATGATCAAACAGATGGTTTCGGCCGGCCGCGAACAGGCACAGCAACAAAGCCATGCAGCCGAGGATGGCCGTGCGTCGGCCACGAAAAACCAGATGAACCGTCGACGCGACGAGATACGCCCAGCCGATGAGTCCCAGGATGCCATACCAGGAGGTGTCCACGTGAAGCGGCGCGAGCGTGAGGATGCGTTGATCCTTGGCACCGCGAAAAACCAAGGCCAGGCACAACAGCGCGGCCAGTCCGACGACGCGCAGGCAGAGACTGAAGATCCTCCAGCCGTTCCAATCGAGTTTAGCCGTGATCGCCGTCGAACGGCGCGGT
Source organism: uncultured Verrucomicrobiota bacterium (assembly GCA_903907925.1). Taxonomy (GTDB): domain Bacteria; phylum Verrucomicrobiota; class Verrucomicrobiia; order Limisphaerales; family UBA9464; genus CAIVQB01. The sequence continues at coordinate 3,701 of CAIVQB010000084.1, read as the reverse complement.
GACACGGTACAGAAGGCCAGTATGGCAGCGAGATACATGAGCGTGCACCACAGGGGTCCCGACCAGCCGAGCGCGTCTGAACTCGGAGTTTCGTGAACCATCAGGATGCCAACGGCCAGGAGCGACATCGTGCGGGCGACGATGTGGGACACAGTTTTCCAGATCGGCTCCCCTTGGCTCAAACGCGAACCCAGCGCAAGCGGGATGGACAGGCCCAGGATGAAGATGAACGCGGGGAACACCAAATCCACGAAGGTCATGCCGCTGCCCTTGGGATGACGGTCGCTGAAGTGCACCAGCCAGTCCGGCACAATTTGTTTCGGCGCACCGGCGAGGTCGTTCACGAAAATCATCATGAACATCACGAAGCCACGCAGCGCATCAATGGAGGTGATCCGCGGAATTGAAGACGCGGGAGTGTCGCTCACTCTATTCGTGCTCACGCGGGAAGTTCCCAGCCGGCGCGATAGGATTCCTTGAGGTACTTGTCAGCTTCGGGCGCGTTGCCGCACCTCATCGCCGGAGCGTCCCAGGAAAGCCTTTTGCCGACGCGCATGGCGACGAGACCGAGCAGGCCGACTTCGGTCAACGCCGCGCCGTATTCAAAATTGGAACTCGGCGATGGCCCCCCTTTGCAGGCATCGAGCCATTCGCGGTGATGACCTTTCGAGCGCGCTAGGCTGGGCGCGGGACGTTGGTATTCCTTGTCTCTGGAGGCGGGCAACAGTTTGGGCCGGCCACCCCAGCCGGGACTGGACAGCGCGCCTTTGTCGCCGATGAACAGGATGCCGTTGCCGTCGAATTGTTCCGTGCCTTCCATCGCGTCCGGACGCGCCGGTTTCAGTCCGCCCTCGTACCAGGTGAACTTGACGGCAGGTTTGTCGCCACGTGGTCCAAACTGATAGGTGTAAAGTCCGGCGGCGGGAGCCATGTAGTTGTCCACCGCACCGACAGCCGACGCCTCGATGGTCAATGGCTCACGGAGTTTCAAGGCCCACATCGCGGGATCGAAGTCGTGGCAGAAGAAATCGCCGATGGGCGCGGTGCCGAAATCCCAGAAGTCGCGCCAGCGAACGGGATTCAACGCCGCGCTGTAGCCGCGTGATTCGCGTGGGCCGAGCCAGAGATCCCAATTCACACCGTTGGGTGGGGGTTCGTCGTCCGGGCGGGCCGTCAGCCCCTTGTTCCAACGAGTCGCACTGGTCCAGGCATGCACTTCCCGTACAGCGCCGATGGCACCGTCCCAGATGATTTCGCAGGTCTGGCGGATGAAATCGCCGGAGTGACCCTGATTGCCCATCGTGGTGGCCACGCCGCTTTCCCTGGCGACACGCGCCACCTGCCGCGCCTCCCATACGTTGTGGGTGAGCGGCTTTTCGCAATAGACATGCTTCTTCAAGCGCATTGCCGTGATGCTCACATACGCGTGCAAATGGTCGGGCGTGGCGCAGAGAATCGCATCCACCGCCTTCTCCTTTTCAAGCAAGTGACGGAAATCCTCGTAGGCTGTGACCTTGTAATTGGGTGTCTTCGCGGAGAAATGCTTTTCGATCTCAGCCTTCACCGGCAGGCGTCCGGCGGCTCCCTTGTAGTAGAACGCGTCCAGGTTTTGCGACTCGATGGGATCGGCCACCGCGATGATCTGGGCGTCGGCCTGCTCAAAGAGGGAACGCATGTTGGTGCGCCCTTGCCCCCCGCAGCCGATGATGGCGATGTTCACCTTCTCGCTCGGCGGGACGAATCCCGGGCCGCCGAGAACGTGGCGCGGAACGATGGTGAATCCTGCGATGGCAGTCGCCGTGCCGCCGATGAACTTCCTTCGGCTCAATCCGCTTCTGGTTTTGTTGCGGGTTGGATTCATGGCTTGTTCTCCGCGTCGGCAAAGCCCCGGACGTAACCGACACACTGCGCGATGTCCTCCACGGTGTGTTCCCAATCACGCTCGTATTCGATGGAGATGTTGCCGTCGAACTTCTGCCGGCGCAATTCACGCAGAATGCCCTTCACGTTGGTGACACCCAGGCCGAGCGGCAGGTCGGGCGCATCGGGATTGCCGGACTCGACGATGTCCTTCAAATGCACGCTGATGACGCGGCCCTTGAAAATCTTCAACCCGGCGACGGCATCCACGCTGGAGCGTGTCCAATGCCCGACATCCGCGCAGACGCCAAATCGTGGATCACGATCCTTCACGAGGGAGAAAACGTAGTTGGGATCCCAGAGTTTGTATTCGGGATGCGTGGTACGTTTGGGATGACAGTGAATACCCGCCGCGATGTTGTATTCCTTGATGAGTTTCTCGATCAGGTCGATCTGATCCGGGGACGGTTCAATGGTGATGGCGCGCACGCCGAGCTTCTTCGCGAATGCAAAAACCTTCCGCGCCCCGGCTTCGTCCCTCGGGATTCCCACGACGCCGAAGTTCACGATGAGCAGGCCGTACTGCTTCGCCTTGGCCTGGAGCTTCTCGATCGTTTCGTCCGTGGCGCTGGCATCGACCTTGGACTTCCTGTCATCCGGACTCAGGGACTGGCCCGGATAAAACTCAATCGCCTTGCCACCCGCCGCCGCGGTCTTTTCGATGGCTTCAAACGCTGTGAAGCGGTGAAAAGTATAGGCCTGGCAGCCGAGGATGAATCCCCCGACGCGATATTCAGGACCAACGGGTGGCGGCGCGGCACACACGCGGGCGGCGAGAAACATCACAACGAACACTGCCAGGCAGTTCCAGAACGCGAATCGTTTCATACTATTTGGGGCGTGGGCTGGGTCATTTGCCTGGTTTCGGTTGTGGCGTGGCGTCGCCCGGAATCAATCCCATCGACCACTGAATCGTTTCGAGCCACATCTTCTGAAAATCAGGACGCTCCCAGATGGCTTGAACATGACCGAGACCGTTGTAGAGCACGCGTCCCTTGCCATAATTCTTCGCCCAGATGACGGCAAAATCCTTGTCCGTCCGCTTCACGCCCTTGCGCGTGAGATCGAGTTTGTCCGCGTCGAGACTCATCAAGACCCGCACGTCGTTCCGGGAGTAGTTCCTGATCTGATACACCTCGTCGAATAGCGTGAACGCCGTCGGAAAGTTTTTCAGGCCTGGAAATCCCGCGTCCTCCACGACGAGAGGCGCGTTGAACTGACCCCACGGATGGCCGTCGAAGTATCCGCCCAGCATCTCGCCATACTCGGGCCAGCCGGTGAAGGTGATCGCGGCGCTGTGGATGCCGATAAATCCCTTTCCATCGTCACGAATGAAGGACAGCAGATCCGCCTTCTGCGAGGCATCCATGTCGAGATCGCCATCGGTGAAGAAGACCACGGCGTCGTAGGCGTCCAGATTCCTGGCCTCCCACTTGAGCGGCTTCTTCGTAATGGCCGTGCAGTCGGTTCGGAGCTGTGTGTTCCAAAGCCCGGAACTGCGACCGAGGTTGTAGAGTGTCACCATCGCCGTGGAGATGGCCTCGTGCTGATAGCCCTTGGCCTGCCCGATGAAGAGCAGGTTGCGCTTCGGTTTTTCGGGCGACTGGCCGGACACAGGTCCGCCGAACATCACAATGATCAGCAACGACAGGCGAAGCGTTATGCATGGACGGACGAGGTTCATTTTGGGGTGGCGACTTCCTCGAACATGCGCTTGAAGCAATCCGTCTCGGTATGGCCGGGATTCTTCGAATCGTTGGCCGGAGTGCGACCGTAAAACT
>CAIVQB010000083.1 GCA_903907925.1 uncultured Verrucomicrobiota bacterium | reverse complement strand
GTGAGTTCGTGCGGATTGCCGATGTTCACAGGGTCGCTGGTGTCGCTCATCATCAGCCGGTAGATGCCTTCGATGAGATCCGAGTAGTAGCAGAAGCTGCGGGTCTGTTAGCCGACGCCGAAGATGGTGATGGGCTTGTTGGAAAGCGCCTGGCTGATGAAGGCGGGCACTACCCGGCCGTCGTTTTTGCGCATCCGGGGTCCGTAGGTGTTGAAGATGCGGACGATGCGGGTGGGGATCGCGTGCTCGCGATGATAGGCCATGGTCAGGGCCTCGGCGAAGCGCTTCGATTCATCGTAGCAGCCGCGTGGTCCGACGGTGTTGACGTTGCCCCAGTAGGATTCGGGCTGCGGATGGATGAGAGGATCGCCGTAGATTTCCGAGGTTGAGGTGATCAGGAAACGGGCACCCTTCCCGCGGGCGAGTCCCAGGGCCTTGTGGGTGCCGAGCGAGCCGACCTTGAGCGTCTGGATGGGGAGTTCCAGGTAATCGATCGGGCTGGCGGGCGAGGCGAAATGCCAGACGTAATCGACCTTGCCGGGCAGAAAGAGGAATTCGGTGACGTCCTGGCGAATGAAGCGGAAGTCGGGATTGCCGGCGAGATGATCGATGTTTTGGACCGAACCGGTGACCAGATTGTCGATGCCGATGACCTTGTGACCGCGGGCGAGCAGGAGATCGGTGAGATGTGATCCGAGAAAACCAGCCGCACCGGTGACGACGGAGACCGGTCCGGCCGACGGATTGGTTTTCCGCTTTGAGGTAACGGTGATGGAACGGCGCTTGGTGGAGGTGGGCATGGATGAAAAGAATCGCCGAAGGTTCTGGGGTCTCGGGTCTCGGGTCTAGGGCCTTGGATCTAGGATCCGGGTTCTGAGACTTTTGCCTTCGAACTTTTACCTTTTGCCTTACTTCGCCCCCGCCCCGGCAAACACCGCCGGAACCGTCCGGATAAGGATCTTGATGTCCAGCCAGAGGGACCAGTTGTCGATGTATTCGAGGTCAAGGCGGACCCATTCCTGGAAGTCGCAGACGTTGTTGCGTCCACTGACCTGCCAGAGACAGGTCAGACCGGGCTTGACGCTGAGCCGGCGCCGATGGGCCGGGTCGTCGAAATGGCGCACCTCGTCGACGGGCAACGGACGCGGACCGACCAGGCTCATTTCACCGCTGAGGACATTCCAAAGCTGCGGGAGCTCATCGATGGAGTAGCGTCGAAGATGGCGGCCGATGCCAGTGATGCGGGGATCGTTGGTGACCTTGAACACCGGACCGGTCATTTCATTGAGCTGGGCCAGTTCCTGTTTCAGTTGCTCCGCATTGGTCACCATGGTGCGGAACTTGAGCATGGTGAATGGCTGACCGTTGAGGCCGGCGCGTTGCTGCCGGAACAGAACCGGCCCGGGCGAGGTGAACTTGACGGCCAGCGCGGCCAGAAGGATGACCGGCGAGGTGCAGATCAGCAGCAGGAGGGCTCCAACGAAGTCGATGGCCGTCTTGGCGAGTGCCTGCCAGGAGGCGTCGGGGCCGGTTCGGAACACCAGGACCGGCTGGCCGTTGAGATCGTCGGCCGTGGTCTGGGAAAGCCGGGTTTGGAAGAAATCAGCGAGCAACCAGACTTCGACACCCTCCAATTCGCAGATCTGGATCGCCTGCTCGATGTCACCGAACAAGGCCTGCCGTGGGGAAATGATGACGGCGTTAGCCGAGGTGTCGTGGAGCAGGTTGGCGAGCTCGTTGGGGCGGGTGGTGTGAAGGTCGGCGTGGGCCACCACCTCGATGTCCCCGAGGCTTCCCAGCCTGATGGCGTTCTCGAGTTGATCCGTTTCGCCGTGGGCGGGTGTCTCTCGGGCCTGGCTGCCGAGGACGATCACCCGGCGACGCGAGGCATTGCCGCCAAAGCGGGCCTTGGCCCATTGGCGGCTGAGTTCTTCCTTCGCGAAAATGAGTCCGGCGGCGACCGGAATGAACAGAATGGGCAGTCCGCGGGCGCCTTCGTTCTTGCTGAAGAACAGGACCGTGATGAAGGCGAAGCTGATCCAGGTGGCGGCCTTGGCCAGTTGCCAGAGCGTCTGGGTGCGCGAGGAGAGCAGTGGCCGGCGGTAGAATCCCTGCAGCTCAAGGACCGGCGGGGCGAGCGGAACGATGACCAGGAGGAGCCATCGGTAGGTCGAAAAATCCAGAATCCGGGGTTCGAAGAGCGGTAATGACCGCAGCCAATGGGCAAGCCAGAACGCGACGCCAAAAATGGCGGCGTCCAACAGCTTGTGCAGCTTTGTCTGAAGTTGCCGTTGCCGGCTTAACATGAAGTGGGGCTATGGTTGGCACCGGTTGGCCCCGATGTTAAGTCGGAAACGCCGGGGGCGGAATCGGTGGGATCCCGTTGGAACGCTACCGGGGCTGAATTCCCGCGATCTGAAACTGTGGAACGGTGACGCGGATCAGTTCGCACACGTGTTCATAGGCTTTCTCTTCGTCTCCGGGCTGGCAGGTCGCGAAATAGCTGACGTACGCCCAGCGTTGCAGGACGTTCCGGGTCAGGAGATCCCGCGTCATCCACAGCGTCCGGGTCCAGTGGCTGGCGGTCCATTGACCATCGGCGACGAACCAAAAAACGTAGACCCCCGCGAGCGGATGAATGGCACCGTCTTCCCCACGGACGTTGGTCAGGGCGTCAAAACGGCGAACATCAAGGCCCCCGCCATTGATCCGGTCGAATGGGACCCACCGGGTGCTCCGGGACTGGATATTCCAGCCGTTCCCCTTCAGGCAGAACTCCGGCTGATGGATGCTGGTGCGGTCGGCACCCATCAGGATCACGCTGGCCTGCACCGGATATTCCCGGCTGCCGCGGCTGTAGATCATCCGGCCGAAAGTCGTGTCGGGCGGCAGGGACTGCCACTCGGTTTCATCAATTTCCCCAACGGTGGCACTGTGTCCCGGCACTCCCCGTGGCAGGGGAATGGAATTGCTGCGAACGATTCCGCCCGTCCGGCTCAGGGTCGGGATGGCGGTCATCCGGACTCCGGGAACACCGAGATGCTGGCGGTTCTTGACCCGCAGCAGCGTTGCCCAGCCGGTACCCACCATCACCAGCGCCGCGACGGCCACGAACAGCGGGGATGAGGTTTTCATTCGGAGGGGACGGCGGTGCCCTTGAGCGTATCAACGGCCGGGCGGGCGACTTTGTTGCTGGAGCGTTGAAGCAGATTTCCGAGGAGAATCACGCCGACCAAAGCGCTGCCGTAGGTGAGGAATCCGAAACGGGTTTCGATCGTTTTGGCCGCCGATTCCCCGAACGCGCTGCCCACCACGAATACAACGATCAACCGGACCACATTGCCCAGCACCGCCAGGGGCACCGCGGCGAGCACCACACCGATTCGGGCGGGAAGGCTCCTGAGGTTCAGGTGGGCGTACACCAGCGAAATGACCAGGACCACCGAGGCGCTGCGGATGCCGCTGCATGCCGCCACCACGTCGAAGGCAAACCCCCCGGCCGACGCGGAGGCGTCCTGGGAGACGGCGGTGCCCTGACGGATTAGTTTCAGTCCCAGCACCGTCTTGCAGAATCCGGCGGAGAGAATCGTCGAGAGCAATCGCAGCGGAAAGGTGGCGGAATTGGTGTAGGCATCGAGCGGGATGGCGAAGATGAGGAGGAACCAGGGAAAGGCGACGATTCGCAGCCAGGCCGGACCCCAGATCATCGCCATCAAACCAGCTCCGCCAATGAGGAAGGCGAATCCGGAAATGCGGACCTGTTGGACGAGGAATGCCGCCACGTGAAGCACCACGCCCGCCGCGACCAGGACGAGTCCCGCGGGCCAAACCCGCTTCGGAACCTCCTTCAATTCGTTCAGCTTCAAGCCAAGAAGGATCAGCGAGAGGAAGGGAATCAGCGGGCAGAGTTCGTCGCCCGATTCGACCACCGAAGAGAGTTTGTACCAGCCGGTGAGCCATCCGAACAGCGACGACGAGTGGACGTATCCGAAGCTGGAATTTCCGACCACGTGAAAGAAAAGGCACCACACCCCGAACAAGGCGGCGAAAAGCGCCTTGTTCGGCACGGCGCGAAGAAATTCCTGCGGGCGGCCCATCGTCGAAAGTGTGAATGACAAACTACAGTCGGGCAGGGGAGAAGAGTCGTCGGGAACTCCCACGGCAAGTGTAAGTTTTCAGGCAGGTTTTGTCCCACGCCGGCCGACCGCGCCCTGGCATCGGAGTCGATCCCGCGGGGACGTCCATCGACTAGGCCACCGAGGTAAAGACTTCATAGCCCGCCGGGTTCAATCCCAGGCGACGATACACACCTTGCGCGATGGCGTTGTGATGTTCGACGTAGAGGCGGAGTCCACAGACCCCGGCGTCGGCTTGGGCGAGGGCTTCCAGATGACGAAATAGCGCCGTGAAAACTCCGCGACCCCGCGATTCCGGCCGGACGTAGACACTTTGAAGCCACCAGAACATCCCGTTCCGCCAGTCGCTCCATTCATAGGTATGCATCATCTGGCCGACGACGATGCCGTCGGATTCGGCGACAAAATAGCGTCCCTTGGAGGGGTCGGCCAGGAGCGCGCCAACGCCTTGAAGGACCCGGTCCGGATCCAGATTCAAGGCTTCAGTCTCCAGCGCCAGGGCCAGATTGAAGTCCCGGATGCGGTTCGCGTCGGAGGGGCTTGCCGGTCGAAGAAGGAGGGGAGGCATCGAGGGAATCGTCGGAACGGCCTGTCAACGGGCGGCCCGGACGGCCGTTGTTGAACGCGACAACAGCGGTTCAGACTGGGCAATGAGAATTCCCAGCCGGCGGAATGCTTCATCCTCGTCGCCGGGTCGGCAGGTGGTGAAGAAGGAAACGTAGGCCCACCGGGGTAGGGTATTCTCCAATAGAAGATCGTGGATGATCGAGTACTGACGTTCCCAATGGCTGGCGGTTCGCCGGCCGTCGGCGATGAACCAGTAGACGTAAACGCCGGCGACTTCGACGCGATGGCCCTCCTGCTCCTCGGTGGCATGGGTATCCAGCCGTTGAACGTCGAGAGAGGTGCCGTCCGCGAGGGTCACCTGCGCCGGGTACGGTTGGCCGACCTCCCAGCCGATGCCTTGCAGACAGTATTCCGGCCGGTGAATGCTCGTTCGGTCGGTCCCCATCAACACGGCGCTGGCCGACGCCGACCAGGATCCATCCACGGCGGTGTAGCGCCCCCGACCGAAGGTGGTGTCGGGAGGGAGATAACTGAGCTCCGTCGTCAGGACCGGGGCGTTGGAAAAGGTGAATCCCGGAATGGACCGTGGAAACTGGATGGACTCGGCGCGGGCCACGGCTCCGTTCTCGTCGTGGATCGGTACTGACGAGATCGGGAGACCGGGCAGGCCGAGTTTCTGGCGTGCGCGAAGCGTGGTCAGCGACAGCGCGGCAGCCGCGATCATGAGCAAGGCCGCAGCCGTGAGGAAATGGGCGCGAACCTTCATTCGGGAAGGGTCGCGGGTTGTGAAACCGGTTCGGGGGCGCGTTCGCGGAGGAAACGGCCCAGCAGCAGAACTCCCCCGACGGTCACCCCGCAAAAGGTGACAAATCCGAAACCGGTTTCGATGGTTGCACCGGCCTTCTGTCCCAGGGCTTCGCCGACGACGAAGACCGTGATGAGTCGGATGATGTTGCCGACCACCGCCAGGAGCGGGGCGGCGATGAACAACACCAACCGGCGCGTGGGTGATTCGAAGAACAGATAACCATAGACCAGCGTCAACAGCATGACGGCGGTCAGGCTGCGAATTCCGCTGCAGGCCGCCGCCACTTCAAATTGAAACCGTGGCAGGCCACTGGCCGTCATGCTGAAGACTTCGGTCCCGCGCCGGAGGAGGTGCATTTGCAGCACGTCGATGCAAAAGCTGGAGGCCACCCTCGCGACGAAGACGCGGAGGTGAAACGTAAACGGTGCCAGATACACGCTGACGGGAATGCAGAACGCCAGCAACGCGAACGGATACCGCGTCTGTCGCATCCATTCTCTGCCCCAGAGCATCCCGGTCAGCCCAAAAAACCCGACGATACACCCCGCCAACGAGATTCGTCCCTGCTGCACGCGATATCCCACCAGATGGAGGATCAATCCCACTGCGACCAGCGCGAGCGCCGGTGCCCACGGCTCCGGAGTGATGCGATTCAGCCGATCCCGGTGATGATAGATCAACCAGAGCGTGACCAACGGGGCCAGCAGTCCGATGCCGTCATCCGGATTCGCGTCGTAGAGCGGGTACACCCACCGAAAGAGGGAGGGCGTGGCGACGTAGCCGAAGGTGGAGTTTCCAAGCCAGTGAAACAGGGCCAGCCATGCCACCCCCACAAGACCCAATTGAATCTTGTGGGGGAAACGCGCTGCCAACGTTCGAAGTTCACTCATGAATCGGGCACTCGGGATGGCGTGGAAGAAAGACGCCGGCCAGTTCGCCGGCAAGCGGAAGTTGCACGGGCGGAGCGGTCAGATCTGGAAGTCCAATGCCTCGGCGCGTTCCTGTTTGCTCAGCACCCGAACCCGGATGTCTTCCATTAGAACCAGACTATTCGCGGCCACACTGTGCATCAGGAAGACGTTGGCACCGACGGTGGTGCCGGTGCCGATCACCGTGTCGCCGCCGACAATCGTTGCGTTGGCGTAAATGGTGACGTGATCCTCGAGGGTCGGATGCCGCTTGAGTCCACGAAGCGCCTGACCCGCGGCCAGCGAACGGGCGACGAGACCGACACCCTGATAGAGCTTCACGTGGGCACCGATCTCCGCAGTTTCGCCGATCACCGTTCCGGTGCAGTGATCGACAAAAAAATGAGTGCCGATTTTGGCCCCGGGATGGATGTCCATGCCGGTCCGGCTGTGGGCCCATTCGCTCATGATCCGCGGGATCAACGGCACGCCGCGGGTGTGAAGCACGTGGGCTAGCCGGTGAACCGCCACCGCCTCGATGAAGGGATAGGCGACAATCACCTCCTCGCGGGTCCTCGCCGCCGGATCGCCCTCGAAGGCGGCGTCGACATCGGTTTGCAACAACTCGCGGACCGCGGGCAGTTGTTGAAGAAAATCAGCGGTGACCGTGTGAGATGCCGTCCGGGGATCGCGTCCGACGGTTTCGGGGCAGCCGAAGCAGTTCAGACTCTTGTAAACCTCGTCCTCCAATCGACCGGCGATCGAATCCAGCAGCAATGCCGTTTCCGCCTGCAATTCCGAGGAATGAATCACGTGATCATCGAAAAACCCCGGGAACACCACGCGCAGCAAATCGCGGGTGATGTCCACCACCGCGCCTTTCGACGGCAGATTGACGCCGTCCAGATGATTGATGCCGCCATGACGGCGGTAACTCGCCAGAAGCGTTTGGGTCAGCTCGGTGACGGAGAAATTCACGCGGGACGGACTATCGGTGGCAAAAGGGTGAAGCGCAACGAGGTCCCGGATCGGAACATTGAAGAGCCATCGAAGGTCACGGATGGTTCTCGGCGAACCGCGCCTTGAAAACGAAATCCCGTTCCGGGCCTGCCTTGACGTGGCAATGGGCGCAGGCGGCCGATTGCGCCGGCGGGGTGATCAGGGAACCGTCCGTCCGATACTCGACGTATTCCCACTCGCCGGTCCGGTTGGTCTGGTACGCCTCACCGAATCCCTTTTCGCGGCGCATCACGTGCAGACCGGTGACCGCGTCGGCCATCGCGTGACCATCGGCATCCTTGGCAATCTGGCCATCGTCCCCCTTTTTGAGGCGGGTGGATTCCATCACGATGACCGATCCGTTGGGGTAGGGAAGGGCAGCCCGGTTGGTAATCGAAGCGGCGAGCGCGTTGCCATAGACCGTGACCCGTTTGGCCGCCTTGGCATCCTCGGTGACGCGGAGGATGGAAAAGGTTTTGGCGTAGCCGGTGGGAAACCCAACTCGGTCCACTGCGGGTGCCGGGCCGGCGGAAGGCGCCGGGGAATCAGCTCGGGCAACAACGGTAACCAGCATCAGGCTGGCGAGACGAATGCGGTACGGTGGGATCATGTCTCCTTCGGGTACCGCAAGTGGGCTCGGGACGAAAGATCGAAACGCGGGCTCTCCGTCGGAACGATCCAGAAGAAGCCGCGGAGCGACGGGATTCACTGATTGAGACCGAATAGACGGAATGAACTGAATTGGACCGGTTGTTCGGAAATCGGCGACCATTCGTGCCGTCTGGATCGCTTTTCCCAGTTCCAGCCAGGCGAGAGGACCACATTCATTTGCAGGACTCACGCAAGGTTCGAATGAATGGATCGGATCCTGTTCATTCGGTTCATTCCGTCTGAATCGCTTTTCAACTGCGTGGCTCAGCGGTTCAGTTTGAGCATGGCATCACGTCGGGCTTTGAACTCGGTTCCGGGCTTCCATTCGGGCCAGCGCGGATCGCTGGCGACCCGGTCGCCGACCTCGAACAATAGCCGCAAATCCTCGACCGCCCCCGAGAGATCCCAATCCGGTTTCACTTCGTCGCTCACCTTGTGGTAGTCGCGCTCGGTGAATTCATCGGCTCGGGACTGGCCATACCCTTTGGGCCGGCCGATGAAATCCATGCCGCCTTTGAGGTAGAGTGCCGGGACACCGACCTTGGCGAATTCGAAATGATCACTGCGATAGAAGCCGCCCTTTTCCGGATTGGACTCGGGAAGGACGATTCGATTTTGCCGCGTGGCGATCTCACGGGTCAGGTCGTCCAGCGTGGAATTGCCGAAGCCGACCACCGAAACATCGGCGGTCCGGCCCCAGGTGTTGAGGCCGTCCATGTTGATGTTGGCCAGCGTTTGAATCAGCGGATGGAGTGGATGTTCCGCGTAGTATTTCGCGCCCAACAGGCCCTGCTCCTCGCCGGTGAGTGCCGCGAACAGAATGGAACGTTTCGGCGGCACTGGCAGGCGCTTGAAGGCGGCCGCCAATTCCAGCAGGCCCGCCGTTCCGATCGCGTTGTCCGACGCCCCGTTGAAAATGGTGTCGCCGGTGCCCTGGGTGTCGCGCCCGAGATGATCCCAATGCGCGGTGAACACGACCCACTCGTCGCGGAGTTTGGGATCGCTCCCATCGATGCGCGCCACCACATTCTTCGATTGAATCCGGCGCAGGGTGTTGGTGCCTTCGAAGTCCGCGGATACTCCGAGTGGCACGGGTTTGAAATCGCGGCGGAGCGCCTGTTGCTTGGCCTCGACATAGCTGCTGCCCGTCGCCGCGAAGAGCTTTTGGGCGCGCTCCAGGCTGATCCAGCCCGCCGCTTGCAGTTGCGGTTCGCCGGTTCCCTCGAGATCGAACCGCTCGCGCCCCCAGGAATTCACCACCACGAACCACGGATACGCCGCCGGCTTGGTTTCATGAATGATCAGGGCCGCGGCGGCACCCTTCGCCGCCGCAATCTCGTACTTGTAAGTCCAGCGACCGTAGTAGGTCATCGCCTTCCCCTTGAACATTCGGTCATCCAGTCGCGTGGGATCCGCCGGATCCGGGATCGGCGGGTCATTGATCAGCATCACCAGCGTCTTGCCGCGGACATCGACGCCCTTGTAGTCATCCCAGCCGTATTCCGGGGCGACGACCCCGTAGCCGACGAACACCAGTTCGGAACCCATCAACCGAAGGCTCTTCTGCTGGACCGGTGACCAGGTGACGTGGTCCTGGGGGAAGGTCAGTACCTCCATGGATCCGCCCTGATGGAAGGTGAGTCGAGTGGTCGAGGATTGGCCGATCATCGGAACCTCCTGAAACCAGGAGCCGGCCGGACCATCGGGTTTCAATCCGAGGATTTGGAATTGATCGGCGATCCAGGCGGTCGCTCGATCCTCGCCACGAGTGCCCGGACCACGGCCTTCGAAATAATCGGAGGACAACGTGGCCGTGCGGGTGAGCAGGGAGTTTGTCCCGATCAGTGAGGCACCTGGTCCGAGTTCGGGCCCGGCCGCGTGAACGGTCGAAGCCATCATCGCACTTGCCAGAAGATGCAGGGAAAGACGTCCGGTTCGGGTGCCGTTCATCCGCAACCGATACCCCTGTCGGGTGACTGCCGCAACCCGCCGAATGCCGGCCGCGAGAATACCATCTCCGAGCGGATCAAAGTCCGCCGTGGGCGTGGTCGCCCGCTGTTTGGCGGAATTTTATGGAACGCAGATCCCAGGAAACGGCCGCGGGCTCCCCCTCGGTCACATGATAAAAGTGGTCCATCGGCGGACCTGGAAGATGCTGGACCTTTCCGGTGGTCGGCCAGGTGATGTCGATTCCGGTGATCCGAAGGGCCTGTCCGAGACCGATTTCCTGTCGGAGCGGTGACGATCCAAAACTGCCGCCGGTTCCGACCGTTTTGTGGATCGTCCGGGCACCTGCCACGGTTTCCACGTGTACGGCAATCCGCGCGCCGAGGGCGATGCGGTTGGAGGTTCGGCCTTCGACCTTGAGGGTGATCCAATGATTGGTGTTTCCCGGGTTGAGGAAGAGCTGCGAGTAGCCGAGATCGCCCGAGTAGGCCCCACCCACCAGGCTGAAAATGTCCTGGTCGCCGTCGTTGTCCAGATCGGCAAACGCGACGCCGTGACCCTTCTGCAGGTTGCCGAATCCGCCCTCGGTGGTGACCTCTTCAAACGAGTGCCCGCCGGTGTTCCGGAACATGCGATTGGGAATCACGGTCATCAGGTTTGGATCGCCGGTGCCGGCGTAGAAATCCAGCCAGCCGTCATTGTCGAGATCCCCGAAGTTGCAGCCCATCGCGTGGATGACCTTGTAGAGGCCAGCCTCACGAGTGACATCCTTGAACGTGCCGTCGTGATTGTTGTGATAGAGGCGCGCGCGCTCCGCGGTGTGGGGCAGGCCGAGGTAATCGGCGCAGACATCACCGACGTCGGTGATGTTGTAGCCGAAGACCATGATGTCCTCCCAACCGTCGTTGTCGTAGTCGAAGAACCAGGTGGGAAAACTGTGGGCCTGTTGTGCGACGCCGGCGGTGGCGGTGATGTCGGTGAATTTCCACGCCAGGGGATTGGCCGGAGTGCCCTGGGGTCCGTCGTTGCGGAGGAGAATGTTCGGCTCGCTGCGCCGGGAGATATACAGACCGGGGCGGCCGGAGTGATTGAAATCGGCGGTCGCGACGCCCTTCACGTAGCCGCCGATCGCCACCCCACTGGCGGCGGCGCATTCGGTGAAGGTTCCGTCACGGTTGTTGTGATAGAGTTGACACAGGTTCACCTCGGTGTCGGAGGACGATTCATTCCCGATGAACACATCCAGCCAGCCGTCGCCATCATAGTCGAACCAGGCGGCCGTCTGGGTGGGAAGGAACGTCAGCAGTCCGGCCTCCTCGGTGACGTCGGTGAAGGTACCATCGCCGTTGTTGCGCAGGAGTGAGCGTGGATAGTGACCGGCTTTTCCCAGCCAGGCGCCGCGCAGGACGAACACGTCGGGCCGGCCGTCGTTGTTGTAGTCGGTTTGCTGGATGTTCAATCCGGAGACCAGTCCGGAGAGGCCCGCGGCCTCGGTGCGGTCGGAAAACGTCCCGTCGCCGTTGTTGTGAAACAGCCGGAGCTGTCCGCTCAGACTCCAGTCGGAAACCATGATGTCGAGAAACCCGTCGCCGTCGAAATCCTCGGTGATCACCCCACCGGCCAATCCCTGAACGTCCAGTCCAAGGCTGCCGGCGATGTCGGGAAAACGGGGGAAGTCGACGCCCCGGGTGAAGACGGACGGTGGGATCCGCCAGCGTTCCGGAACGCCATCCGGATATCGGCCCAGCGTCATGTGGGCGATGTTCAGGAGCCAGCGTGCCCGGAGATCGTCGGGTTTGTCGGCGAGAAAGGCGTCGAGAAGACGAATCGCACCCTCCGACCCGCGCGGCAGCAGATGAATGCCGCCGCCGCGGATGGGGAACAGGCAGGAATCCGCGTTGTGATGGGCCAGGCAGTTTTCTTGTTCGCCGATTCGCAGGTAGGAGACGGCGTGCAGCAGGCGGACCAACTCCAGATTCTGTGGAAGGATGGAGATGTGTTCATCCCGCACCATGGCCTCGTAGTCGGCAAACTGGTTGGCAGCCGCCTCGCTCTTTCCCGATAGCAGGAGCTGAAGAGCGTACTTCGGGGCGAGACGATTGATGTCGGTCAACTCCCTGGCTTCGACCAGCCGGGTGCGCAGGGCCGTGGTGAGTTCAACGTTGCTGAAGGGATTCTCGAAGGGGTTGAGGCTGGCGCGAATGGCCGCCAATCGTTCCACCATCCGCCGGGTGCTTTCAGGTTGGGGATGAGTAGGGGCCGGGGCGGACGCTCCGCTGGATTTCCCCGCCGCATCATCCGATTGAAGCCGTCCGACGCTCAACGTGAGCGCGACCAGTCCCATCCACTCCGCAGCCCGTACTCTCAGCAGCATCGTCGCAGTCGCCATCCCGAAACTGCAGCGTTTTGAAAATATCCGACGACCAAACCGCAGCAATTCCAATAGAAGCGCCGCGCCGAGCGCAAAAAAAATCTGCATTGCTGGCGCGAGACCGCCACTGCCCGTCGTGGGTTACCGTTTTTTCGGGGGAAAAATGTCAAAACCCGCTGATTTGTAAATAGATGCGAAGTTATGGCACGATTTTAACTTACTGACCGATGGAAGTGGCATGGGTCCGGAGTTTGCAGAAGGACGGGTTGGAATTTGCGGTTCGGGTTGGACCGCGGGTTGGCTGATGGATTCCGGAAGTGTTCCGGGTTCGCGAATGGCGACTTTGGGGAGGTGTTGATGCGGGGCGTGTTTGCCAAGTGTAGTCATTCGTCACGCCGTGGTGCTTGACCTTGGCCCACCGCACGGCATCCTCCCGCGCCCTAGTTTGGGGTACAGTCTATGCAGCACATTCGTAATATCGCGATCATCGCCCACGTCGACCACGGCAAGACCACACTGGTCGACTGCCTCCTGAAACAATCGGGCACCTTCCGGGCCAACCAGCACGAATCCTCCGAGGAACGTCTGATGGATTCCATGGATCTGGAGAAGGAAAAGGGCATCACCATCCGGGCGAAGAACGCGGCGTTCAAATACAAGAACTACCACATCAACATCGTCGACACCCCGGGACACGCCGACTTCGGCGGCGAGGTGGAACGGATCATGAACATGATCGACGGCGTGCTGCTGGTGGTGGATTCCGCCGAGGGTCCCCAGGCGCAGACCCGCTTCGTTCTGCGCAAGGCGCTCGAGGCCGGTGCCAAGCCGATCGTGGTCATCAACAAGATCGACCGCGACAACGCCAACCCCAAGAAAGTACTGGATCAGGTCTTCGAGTTGTTCATGAGCCTGAACGCCACCGATGAGCAGTTGGATTTCCCCTTCATCTACTGCTCGGCGAAGCTGGGCTACGCCAAGGTCGAACTCGACCACGTCACCGGGACAATGGAGCCGCTCTTCGACGCCATCGTGAAGCACATCCCTCCGCCCCGGGCGCACGCGGGTGACGGATTCCAGATCCTGGTCGCGAACCTCGACTACAGTGATTACCTCGGCCGTATCGCCTTCGGAAAGATTTACGAAGGCAAGGTAAAGGTCGGTGATCCGGCCATCTGCCGTCACGGCCGCGGCAAACTGTCCAAGGGCAAGATCACCGCCATCTATCACTTCGAGGGCATGAAGCGCATCGAGGTCCAGGAGGCGCACGCCGGCGACATCGTCGGCGTTACCGGATTCGAGGAAGTCTTCATCGGTGAATCGATCTGCGACAGCGATGCGCGGGCCGCTCTGCCGTACATCCCGATCGATCCCCCGACCATTCAGATGGAATTTGCCGTCAATGACGGTCCGCTGGCCGGCCAGGAGGGCAAGCTGGTCACCGCACGCAACATCTGGGACCGCCTCGTGAAGGAAGTCCGCACCAACGTCGCCCTGCGCATTGCCCAGACCAGCGATCCGAAGATCTTCTCCGTCGCCGGCCGGGGCGAAATGCAGATCGCCATTCTCGTCGAACAGATGCGCCGCGAGGGGTTTGAAGTGCTGGTGTCCCGCCCCGAGGTACTCTGGAAGAAGGACGACACCGGCAACGCCCTCGAACCGATCGAGAAGCTCTACGTCGAAGTGCCGAGCGAAAATCTCGGTGGCATCATGGAAAACCTTTCCAATCGGAAGGCGCAGATCACCAGCATGAACCATGTTGGAAACCAGGTCTCCATCGAGGCCCTCGTTCCCATGCGCGGCCTCATCGGATTCGAAACCGACCTGGTCAACAGCACCAAGGGCATGGGCGTCATGAGCCATCTCTTCCACGAATACGGCGAGGACCGCGGCACCATCGCGGCCCGCAAGAACGGTTCACTCGTCTCCATGGACACCGGCGAAGCGACCGCCTACGCCCTCAACATGGTGCAGGAACGCGGCCGCCTCATGGTCGAGCCGAAGGACCCGATTTACGTCGGAATGATCGTCGGTGAAAATGCCCGCGAGGACGACATCATGGTCAACCCGGTGAAGGAGAAGAAACTCACCAACATGCGTTCGCAGGGTGACGGCAAGGGCATCCAGCTCAACGCGCCGATGAAGCTCAGCCTGGAACGGGCACTGGAATACATCGACGTCGATGAATACGTCGAAGCCACCCCGAAGAGCCTCCGTCTGCGGAAGAAGATCCTCGACGAGAACGCCCGGAAACGGTCGGAGAAATCCCGCCAGATCAAGTTCGTCACGGAATAACCAGCGCTGCCCGCGGCAGACCTGTGACCGCAAAAGCCGGAAGTCCCGCGAGGGCACTTCCGGCTTTTTTTATGGGGAAACGTTGTTGCAGGGATTCGCGATGGACTCCGATCGCCTCTTCAGGAATCCGTGTGAATCCGTGAAATCAGTGTCCTCCGTACTTCTTTCGAATCGTTCCAGCTCAAGGTTTCCACGCGGCCAGTTTGGCGTTCAGTTCGTCCTTCAAATGAGCGCGCCGAAGCTTCAGCTGCCGGGTGCGTTCGTCGCTGGCCGGTTCGATCTCGCCCTCGATCCGGACGATTTCACGGTCGACGGTGTGGTACTCGTCGAAGAGTTTTCGGAAGTGGGCGTCCGACGATTTCAGGGCGTGGATGGCGTCGCGGTATTGGGGGAGTTCGACGACCAGCGGATGGTGGAGATCAAGTTGTTCTGACATGGGGGAATGCGGTGAGTGTGATGCGGACGTGGAGACGATGGCGCAGTGCGATTCGAAGGGCTCACCGGCAATTGCCGGAATCCAAGCCAGTGTTGCCCAACGATGGATCCAATGGAGGTTGAAGATCAATCGTGGAGACCGCCCTTGGGTGGAATTCAGACGCGCCCGAACCCGGAATTCGCGCTTCCGGCGGCTCATGGCTTGACTCCGCCCGCCCGTGCCGCCAAGAAGCCGCCTCGCCAGGATGCAGTTCCCCACCACACAATGGTCGTTGCTCGCCGAAGCCGGGCGCAGCGGAGGGCCGCGCGCGGAGGCCGCCATGAACGAACTCTGCCGTCGTTACTGGCTGCCGGTGTATCGTTTCCTGTGTCAGCGCGGGTATCCCGAGACCGAAGCGGAGGATCTGACCCAGGATTTCATGTTTCAGATGCTCGAAAGCGCCGTGTGGCGGCGGGTGGATCCCGCGCGCGGACGGTTTCGGAGCTTTTTGCTCGGGTCACTGATCCGGTTTCTGCACGACGAACGGGCGCGCCGAAACACGGAGAAACGCAGCGGGGTTGGGCCGTCGTTGGTATTCGACACCGAATCCGAACCGCCGGAACTGGCGGGTCCGCATCTCACCGAGGACATCATCCGCAAATTCGACCGGGTGTGGGCCGTCACCCTTTTGGCGGCGTCGATCGAACGGGTGCGGGTTCAATATGCCGCGGCGGGAAAGGCCCATGTCTATTCCCACCTCAAGCCGTTTTTACCTTCCGGGACCTCCGCCCCCTCCTATGAAGCGGCGGCGGCGGCGCTGTCGCTCAGCGTCGCGGGATTGCGATCGGAAATTTTTCGACTTCGCCAGGCGGTTCGGATCGCCCTGCGGACCGAGGTGGCGCAGACGGTTTCGGCGCCGCATGAAATCGATGCCGAATTGTCCTGGCTCCGCCGGATCCTCATGGATCGCGGCAGTGTCCTACCCGAAGCGGACACGGCGGGAGATTCCCGTCCCGCGTGACCTGCCATGCCCGCCTCCCGGTGTCCCGTCTGTCATGGTTCCCTGAACGAGGAACCATTGGAGGGACTGTGTGCACGCTGCCTGTCGCAGGTGATCTTTGATCCTTCGGTGGACGATGGAATAGGTGCCATCCTGCCCGATGGGCTGGAAGTCCGCTCGCTGGTGGCGATCGCGGGCTATACGGCGACGGCCGAAATTGCGCGGGGCGGAATGGGCATCGTCTACCGCGCGACCCAGCATGAACCCGGACGTGAGGTCGCGCTCAAGATGCTGCTGCCGCACCAGCTCGGTTCCACGCAGATGCGGCAGCGGTTCCAGCTTGAGGCGCGCACCATCGCGACTCTGGATCATCCCGGGATCCTTCCCGTCTACGAGGTGGGTGAATGCGACGGGATCCCGTTCTTCACCATGAAGCTGGCCACCGGGGGCACGTTGTCGGAACGGATCCAGGGATTCCGCGGTCAATGGGATCGCATCGCCGAGTTGGTGGAGACCTTGGCGGATGCGGTTCATTTCGCTCATCAACGCGGCATTTTGCACCGCGATCTCAAACCCGGAAACGTGCTGTTCGACGAATCCGGCCAGCCGTATGTCAGCGACTTCGGTCTCGCGAAACTGCTGGAGGAGGACGTGAGCGTGACGGCGACCTTCGATCTCATCGGGACGCCGCGGTATCTGCCGCCGGAGGTGGTCACCGGCGGTGTGGGTGCGGCGACCGTGGCCGGAGATGTCTACGGGCTCTGCACCATCCTGTATGAACTGATGGCCCAGCAGCCGATTTTTGACGGAGTTACTCCGGGGGAATTGATGCGGCAGGTCGTGGATCTTCAGCCGATCCGGCCGTCCACGCTTCTGCCGGAGGTTCCCATCGATTTGGAGACGATCTGCCTCCGGGGATTGTCGAAATCGGCGGCCCAACGTTTTGCGTCGGCCGGCGACCTCGCGGCCGATCTCCAACGCTGGCGGGCCGGGGAGCCGATCGAATCGCGTCCCAGCACTCCGATGGAACGCCTGGTGATGTGGTCGCAGCGCCACAAAGCGGAGGCGGCGATGGGCGGGGTGATTCTCTTTCTGGTGATCGCGTTGGTGGTGGGTTCTGGAGCGGCGGCACTTCAGATGGCGGGCTCCCGTGAGGAATTGCGCCAGCAACGCGACCGGGCGCGCGAGGATCTCATCAACTCCCGGGTATCGCAGGCGCGGGTCGAGCGCCTGGCCGGCCAGATCGGCCGCTCCGAAACCGGCATCGCGCTGGTGACCGGTGTCGACTCCCGCCGCGCTGACATGGATGAGGTCCGGCGGGCCGAACTTCGCGACGAACTGGCGGCGAATCTTTCGCTCCATGATTTCGTTCCGAGCGGCCATGGGATTCCGCGGCTTCGCCCGGGTTCTCCGCTGTCGGTGGATCCCGGGTTGCGATATGCCGCCGAAATTGACGCGGGAGGACAGGTGGTGGTCCGCAGCCTGGACGGTTCCGGGAAGGAGTGGCAATGGCGCCACCCTGACGGCCTGGCGGCCTCTGGTGTGGAATTTGACCCGACGGGCTCGGTGCTGGCGATCATGTTTCGCACCGCTGATGACGTGATCCTCAACGTCGCCGACCAGCGCGAAGTCAGCGGCAACGATCAGGCGTGGGGCGGGTTTTCGCCCGATGGGCGGCATTTTTTGTCGGTCGAGAAACGAACCACATTCTGGCTGCGCGATCTCATCTCCCGCCAGCCAGTGGACCATTGGGAAACGTCGTCGCCGGATCTGGGTGCCATCGCGTTCGACGCCGGTTCCGATGACTTCCGTTTTGCCACAGTGCGTCTCGAAACCATCGTGATTCGCGGCAGGGGACATTCGAATCCGATTCTAACGCTTCCCACGTCGCCACCCATGCGGATCGTCTCCCTGGTCTGGCGTGGGGATTGTCTCGCGGCCGGCAGCGAACGGGGCGAAGTGATCCTTTGGAATCTCCGGTCGGGCGAGTCGCGCGCGATGCCGGGGCATCGGGGTGATGTCAACCGTCTGTTGCTGTCGCCCGATGGTGAGTTGCTGTTTTCGAGCGGGGTGGATGGAACCACGCTGCTGTGGGATGCGGTGTCCGGTGATCGCCTGGGATCGACCCTGGATTGGGTGCCGATCCAGTTCAGCCGCACGGTCGATGCCGTGGCGGTGGCGGATTCTGACGAGATTCGTGTGCTGCACCGCATCCGGCCGGCGGGCCGGCGGCGTATTCCGGTCCAGGAGGGCGGAGAGCCGGGAATCCGATCCGTCGATTTCAGTCCGGATGCATCCCGGATCGCGGTGGCCCGGCAGGACGGGATCCGGGTGTATCGGGTGGAGTCGGGTCACCGGGAGGCCTTTCTCCCGTTGTTCGGAAGCCACGCGGTGTTCTGGGAGGCCGATGGACGGCATCTTCTGGGACTCGGTCGAAATGAGGTGAGACGTTTTGAAGCGACCGCGCCGCCGCCCGCGACCGAGTGGAATGGAACGGAACGTCTCGGTTTGGACGGACCGGTGTGGCTTGAAGACGCGGTGATTTCGATGGATCGCAACCGGATTGCGGTTCGTTCCGAACGGGAGGGGATCGGCCTGATTCGTCCGGGATCCCCGCTGGCCATCCAATGGCTTCCCGGCCAAACCAACGCCTTCCTGATGAGTCTCGATCCACCGGGTCGCACCTTGTGGGTCTCGACCGTGAATCCCGAGCGTCTGCAGAGGATCGACCTGGCCGGCAATTCGGTGGCTTTTCAGGAATCGATGGGGCGAATCCGTCCGGTGGTTTCACCGCAGGAACGCTGGATGCTTCAATCGGCCGAGAATCAACACCGGGTTTCAGAGCTGTCGACAGGAAGGGTGGTTCTCAAAGTGAAAGCGGCGAATTCCGGTGCGACCGCACCGTTGGGGGCATGGTCCGCGGATGGAGCACTGCTCGCAGTGGTGACCGGGCCGGGCCGGGTCGGCTTTTATTCCACCGAGGATTGGCATCGCTGGATGTCGCTGGCGGTACCCACAACGTCGAGGTTTTCCTGGCTGGGTTTCGATTCCGTCGGCCGCACCCTGGCGGTGGGCCTGGAGAACGAAATCGTTGAGGCGTGGGACCTGGAGGTTCTCGATCGACGGATGCGGGAGTACGGGATTTCAAGCGGCCTGGTGAAGGGGACCCGGACGGCTGCACCGGCACCGGTGGTGGTGGAAGACCGTCGTCCGTCGCTGCCCTTGAACCGGCTTCGGGGGCAGAAGCCGTTCCGCGCGGCGTTTGATCGCCGGCGGATTCTGCCCCGTTCGGATTCCTGTACACCCGCACAGTTGGATCTTTCGGCCTTCTTCAACTGGCCTCTGGAGGGTGTGTATTTCGATCCAACAACGGCGCCCGCGCTGCATCTGGGATTGCAGGAACTGGGCGGCGTTTCCTTCGACGTCCGTGGTGCGGTGATGGTGGCACCCGCTCCGGACCCCAGCGCGGCGGCGGTGGCACCGGCCGCCGTGCGAGGCATTCCAGTGCAACAAACCGTGGCGGCGTTGCATTTTCTGGGCGGGAGTGACCGCGGCTATGTGGCACCGCAGGGGAGCGAAGTCGGCGCTTACGAAATTCATTATGCCGATGGGAAATCGGTGCGGGTTCCGGTGCGGAAGGGGATCGAAACGGGGGATTATTGGTGGAATCCAGCCTCGGATCGAGACCCCACGTCGGCTTCGGTCGCGTGGAGGGGGTTGGATCAGTTCTCCGAATTCGCGCGCCGATATCTTTGCCTCTACCGCCATACCTGGAGGAATGATCGCCCCTCGGTTCCCATCGATCACATTGATTTCGTGGCGACCGGAGGCGGCGTCGCGCCCTTCGTGGTGGCGATCACCGCCGATCCGGTTGGGCACTGAGTTTGGGGTCGGAAGTCGCGGGTTCGACTAACGGCACCGCCACCTTGGGGACTGTGGGAACGTGGCGGAAATCGAAGGCGGAGGATAAAGTGCCCGGCCGTCGGACGGCCGGGCACACCTTGGCGCCTGAATGCGGGTGACCCTCGGCTCCCGCTTGGGGAGTCGAAGGTCAGGCTTAGTCCCGGCCCATTCCCGGCCCATTCCCGGGAAACCCAGCGCCACAGCCGATCCAAACCCTCCAAAACCCCCGAAAAGCTCGGTGTCGGCGGTAGGTCCACTTATTCTCTCCGGATTTCGGGGAAGAAGTTTCAAAAAATCTTCAGATTTCTTTGGAGCGGGCAGGGTTTGGTGATCGCCGCCGCGGGGTATTTCTGGATTTGAGTGTATCAAAAGTAACTGATGATAAATTAGTTACACCAAGTACAGGTTCCGAAAGTGAGCATCCCGTGTTCAATGGGTATGTGACAATTATTGCTTACAAAGAGCATGAAAATCTAGAACTCGATCGGAGCCCAGCCGGAAACAGGTTCGGTGGCTGAAGTACGGGGCGATGAGTGTTCGTTCTACCGCGATTGAGACGTCGCAGTGAAACGGACTTACGGCGAGGTCGCCTTAATTTTGGCCCGAATGTACCCCGTCGGACTCGCAAGGCTGTCGGGGTTGAAGGTGATCGTCGCCGTTGTCCCGGTCACTACCGGTTTTATTTCGAAAATCCTCCACGCGCTTTCATCCGTCAGACTGCCGGTGTTGACTTCAATTTGCACTTCCGGCCCAACCGTCCAGCTGATGTCCACCTCGTTGTTCTCACGATTCGCCGCCTTTTCTTCGAGCAGGATGGGCGGTTCCGTGCCTTTGAAAACGATGTGGGTATGGTCGGAATCGATCGAATCAATGGCATTTGATACCCGGACGAAGTACTCACCTTCCGTCCGAAGGCTAAGGATCCCAAGTGATGGTTCTGTCTCTCCGGGAATCAGGGTCTCGATTCCAAGTCGATCGACATAGAACCACTGGTATTTCAATTCACCGTCCCCCTCAGCCGTCACGGTGACCGGAACCGGATCTGTGGTGAATTTGGACAATACCGGCTGCTCGATGATTTCGGGTCCTTTCCCGACTTTCACCAGGAAGTAAGTGCCGACCGTGTTGCCTCGCTCGACGGCAATGAACCGGGGATCGCCGGGAGAGATCGCCACATGGACGGGCGCCCGTGGGTCGGTGGGCGGTGCCGGAAGCGTCAGCAATCCGCAACCGGGAGAGAAATTGAGCGAGTCGGCGTCACCCGCGCTGCGGCAATCTCCGAGGACGACATACCCCTGGGTGGTGCCGACGGCGATCGTGTTGCCACCAACCGACAGGTCAGAGTAGTTGAGGCTTCTTTGGACGAAGTCCGTCGCGGGCAACGAGCTGGGGCCGATAAAGGGCTGAGCACTCGGAGTGGACGGATCCAGAATGTTGAACATCATGGGATATCCCGGACCGACGAACCCGAGCAGGGTTCCGTTGTTTGGCCCTGGCGCAAGGTCGCTCGTCTGGCTTTGAAAGGATGGCCCTGTTGGTTGCTTGGGGTCCTTCTGGATTTTTCCGACCACAGAAAGCTTTCGGGTGGAATCCAAGCCCAACACCTGGGTGCCGGAGTCCGTTCCCAGTGCCACGGTTTTGCCGCAAACGGAAATGGTATTCACCGGGGTCCCACTGGCGAAGGGTTCGCCTGAATACGTGGTACTCGATTCGAAACTGGTGAAACGTTCGACGAAGCCTTTTCGAATCGGGCCTGTTACGATCAGGCTGGCCGGATTGGCTGTTTGCACGACCAGATAGAGGCTGCCCTCCAGGTCGAGGACCTTCACTGCCACCGCCGAGCCCGATCCTTTAGGAAGCGGGATGAAACCCTGTTGGGGTGTGGAGAAACCCGGAAGATTTCCCGAGGCGTACGCAACCCCGAATTCCGCCGCCGCCGAGTAGAAATAGTCGTTGGCGTAGGCGGGTTTCCCAGTCGTGGCCACCGTCGAGCCGAGAACCAAGTCGTTGGCCATTCCCCCCCGTGAAATTAGCGTGCCCTTGTCGGTGTAGGCCAGCAGGCGGTTGAGGCCGGCGGCATCAGCGGTGTTGGCGGGCGGCACGTTGGCGGGCCTGGGGCGTCTGCCGGTGGCGGTATCAGGCGCATTGGTCGCCTGTGGGACGAGTGTCGCAAATCCGAGCCCTTTGACCGTCCCGTTCGTCACGGTGAAGGTCGAGATCAGCTTGAACACCAACGGCTGCGCGATGTACACGATCATGTCCTGGCTCCGGGCCACGCCTAGTTGATTGCTGACCACCAATTGATAGTGGCCGCTCATTTCCGGCTGGGCATTGGTCAGCGTGAGCCCCACCTGAGTCGCGCCGGGAATCGGCTGCCCGTTTTGAAGCCATTGAAACGACAGCGGGAAGCCGGTGACGGCAGCCCCGAGAGAAATCGTTTTTCCGGCGAGGGTGGTGACTGGAAAACTGGCGTTGGTGACGGTGGGTGCCGCGGGTGGGACGTCCGAAAACGTGATCTCGTCCAACCAGCCGGCGTCCTGCCCCTCGCGGTCACTTCGGTCCTTCGAATACGTCCAGGAAAGCAGATTGGGTCCCGGGCCCAGGGTGATCGTGATGGGCTGCCAATCGATTTCCCGGGAGGTGATCCGGGTCAGCACCTGGTTGCCGCCGTAATTCGCGGTGAAGGTCAGATAGTCCGAATGCTCCGAGGAGACCTTCCACCAAAAGTGGAGCACGACTGGACCGTTGACGGTGGTGGAAAGCGTGCTGTCCTGTGAATCTCCGATCGCCCCAGATCGCAGGGCGCTCACGCCGTCGTGGGTGACGGCGGTTTCAACAAACCACGGCAGATCGCCCGAGGAGGTCCAGACCAGACCCGGTTGCCCGAGCGCGTCCCCGATCGGATCGGCGATCAGATTCGGCAAGAAACCCAGGTGAATCAGAAAGGGGATGGCGAGTCGGTGGAGCGCGGGCTTCTTGGATGGGGATTTCACGATGGGGGGATGGGTAGGTCTCACTCGCAATTCGATTCCCGCGTGCTTGATCGGGTCAAGAGAAGAATCGATTCCGAAGCCCGGCGCGAAACTTCCCCCTTGTTCGCCCTGCCCGCGGCCCCGATAACCGCGGCTTCCGATGAATATTTTCGAAGAGCTGAGCTGGCGCGGACTGGTGGCGGATTGCACGGACACCGAGGAATTGGGACGCCGTCTCGCGGTGGGCGCGGTGACGCTGTACTGCGGATTCGATCCCACAGCGGACTCGCTGCATGTGGGCAGTTTGGTGCCGTTGATCACCTTGCGCCGCTTCCAGGATGCCGGCCACCTTCCGATTGCCGTCGCCGGCGGGGCGACCGGAAGTATCGGCGATCCCAGCGGCAAATCCCAGGAACGCCAGCTCCTCACCCGCGAACAAATCGCCGCCAATGTCGCAGGTGTCCGTCCGCAATTGGCCCGGCTGCTCGACTTCACGCGCACTCCCAATCCGGCCCGGCTGGTGGACAACGCGGACTGGACCGAGAACATCCGGTTCATCGATTTCCTGCGCGACATCGGAAAGCACTTCACGGTGAACCAGATGGTCGCGAAGGAATCGGTCCGGGCCCGCATGGAGGATCGCGAAGTCGGCATCAGCTACACCGAATTCAGCTACATGCTGCTTCAGGCCTTCGATTTCTATGTCCTCAGCCGCGACTTGGGCTGCGACCTTCAGATCGGTGGGTCGGATCAATGGGGCAACATCACCGCCGGCATCGAATTGATCCGGAAGAAGCTCGGGAAACCGTCCTTTGGCCTGACCCTGCCGCTGATCACCAAGGCCGACGGGACCAAATTCGGAAAGACAGAAAGCGGCACCATCTGGTTGGATCGGAAACGGACCAGTGTCTATCGCTTCTACCAGTTCTGGGTGAACACCGATGATCGCGATGTCATCCGGTACCTGCGCTTCTTCACTTTTTTGACCCGCACGGAAATCGAGGAGTTGGAGGCGCAGCATACGGCGAATCCCGGCGGTCGCGTGGCTCACCGCGCCCTGGCCCGCGCGGTGACTGATCTGATGCACGGCGAGGCCGCAACGCACGAGGCGATCCGCGCCTCCGAGATTCTTTTCGGCGGCGAATTGGAGGGAATCAGCGAGCCGACCTTTGGCGAAATCGTTGGCGAGGTCCCCACCCAAACCCTTCCGCTGGCCCGGTTCGAAGGAGAGGGGATTCCCGTGGTTGAATTGGTGGTCGAGGCCGGGTTGTGTCCGAGCAAGGGACAGGCCCGGAAGGATCTCGAAGGCGGCGGATTGTACCTCAACAACGTGCGTCTTGCCGATTCTGCCCGGCGTGCGGGCACTGACGATCTGTTGTTCGGGCGGCACGTTTTGTTGCGTAAGGGAAAGCGCAATTACGTGGTGGTGACGGCGGTTTGAAACTCAGTGGGTGGAGCGTTGGCGGCGTCCCGGAAAATCCGAGGGCCGCCATCCGGTCCACCGCTTGAACGTCTTCGAAAAAACGAATGGATCGCGGTAGCCCACCTCCGCGGCGACGAGTTCGACCTTGAGACTGGTTTCGGCCAGCAGTTGGGCCGCGCGTTTCATTCGCAGGAAGGTCAGTTGGTGCATCGGACTCCGGCCCAGTTCCCGCTGACACAGCCGGCGCAGGTGTTCAGCGCTGACGTGGGCGAGCGCGGCGAGTTGGTCGAGCGTCCAGGCGGCGTCGAGTTGTGCGGCGACGCGTTCCCATAACTTCGACAACCGGTCATCGCGCTGCCAGGGCCGCGCGAAGGCGTGGACATAGTCGTGAATCAGTTCGATCCAATGGTGGATGGTTTCCGGCGACCCACCGGTCAGTGCATCCTCGTGCAGACCGAGAATCGCATGCTGGAGCGGAGCCCCATGGAATCGGGCCAGCCGCGGTGAGGTGGCCGCGATGCTGGGTTGCTGATGTGGGGGTTCTTCGAATCGAACCCAGCAGAATTGCCAGCGATGTCCTTCGACGGCGTGGAAGGCGTTCAACATGTGGGGCAGCAGGAGAAAGGCGGTTCCTGCCGGAACCCGTTTCCAGGTGCCGTCGGCCAGCACCCGGCCCTCCCCGGCGAGGCCGGCGAGGAAGAACGTTCCACTCAAATGAGAGCGAACCACCTGAAACGGATAACTGGCGTCATGCACGCCGACGTGAGCGATGCAATAGCGTCCCAAAGCGGCGCAGACCGGCGACTTGGCGATGAACGGGCGGGTGTCTTCGGCGCTGACCCGCACCGCCCACAGGCGATCCTCGGCACCGAAGACGTGGGCTTCGGTCAGGTCCGTTCGTTCCAGGTTGGTATCCGGGGGCATCGTGAAGGGCGTCTGAGCGAACCTATCCGCAACGGAAGGCGTTCGTCCCGTCCAAAACCAACCTGAGAGCGCCCTGAATGTTCCGGCCGATGCCGGCGGATTTCAGGTGCATCGCGGGACGGTTCGAGAGGGTGGTTTCGGACGGGTGTTGGTGGATTTTCACCATTGCGAAAACGTCGCGGGCAGGGTGATGCTTTCATAAGTTCCCATGAGAATTGCCGTCGGCCTGGTCGAGGATCCACACCCCTTGGCAGTTCAGCGGATTCTTCAGGAACAATCGTTCACCGCCATGAAGCTTATTCCGCACCCTCTGAGGACCGCCCGCAAGGCCTTCACCTTGATCGAACTCCTGGTGGTCATCGCGATCATCGCCATCCTGGCCGGGATGCTGTTGCCCGCGCTGGCCAAGGCGAAGGCCAAGGCGAAGCAGACCTCCTGCATCAACAACCTGCGTCAGGTGGGCATCGGGACCATCCTCTACATCACCGACAATCGGGGCGCGTTCCCCGGAGACTACTCGGCGACCTACGGTTGCTACGTGTGGATGACGCGGTTGCTGGGTTCGATGGGCACCAATCGTCAGGCGTTCAGTTGCCCGGCGGCCCTCCGGGAGGCGGCGTGGGATACCAACGTCAACAAAACCCTCGGCGGGACCGGCCTCGACGGCAAACGCGATCCGTGGGTGGTGACTCCCGCCTCTCGGTTTTCAATGGCCTATAACGATTGGGGGGTCAATTTGCAGGCCAATCCTCAACTCGGACTGGGTGGAGACATTGACGGAGGTTTTTTCCATGGAAACGTGACCGATTCGATGATCAAGGCCCCGAGTGACATGATCATGCTGGCGGACAGCCGCGGTTTGAAAACGGGCGGAACTTGGGAGGCCAACCTGGATCCCACTTCATCCGATCAATGGCCCTCCAACCGGCACACGCGCAAGACCGACATGCTTTTCACCGATGGTCACGCCGAGAGCCCGATCCGCGACAAAACGATCGATCCGACGAAGGACAGCCTCTGGCGGCCGAAATGGAACAACGATAACAATCCTCACAACGAAATTTCCTGGCCTGCTCCGACGCCGGGTCAGAACACGCTCGATCCCTGATCTCGAACGATTCCGGAAGAAGCGCTGAGGATTCTGATTTCAGGGAGTCAGACCGATTCCTGAAATCGCCGGCACTCTGATCCGGATCGACGCAGTAGAACTGGGCATTCACCACAGATTCGTACTGATGGACGCAGATCGTAGCGGATTCGGCACCAGAGTTTCCCTTGCCCCGGTAGGGCGAACCTCCCGGTGAGCCGCAGTGGACGGACGGATTTCACCTCGCAGTCCGGCGTCCGACATTCTACCACGTTCCCGGCTCGGCGGGAGCCTCGCCCTACCGGGGAACCGTTCGTATTTTCTAATGAAATGTTCCGACTAATGCGCGACCCGTTTGCCTTGTTGGCGGCGCAACCATAGCGCGGGCAGCAAGAGCAGCGACACCTGCCAGGCGGTGTTCAGTTCGGGGACCGGCGTGACCGTGGCGGTGCCGTTCAAGAGCGCACTGATGTCAGGATCGGTGCCGAAGGGGATGTTGAGCGTGTAAGTCACGTCGTATTCGTAACTGGAACCGCCAACGACCGTTTGGGTTCCGCCATGCGTCACGTCAGTAAAATTCACCGGAGGGCCACTGAATCCCTGCCCCCAGGTCGCGCTCCAAGTCCCCACGGTGGTGGCGGTGGTCACATCAGGCAGGCCATAGCTGATCGTCGGGATGCCGAGGCTCTGACCTTCGATCTGCATCCGCCAGTGGACGACCAGTTGCGCGTCGGCCCCAAAGCCGGACAACTGGGCCGTGAGAGCGCTGGCGTGCGCGGTCAGCTTGAGGCTGAAGGAGTCCGCGGTCGTCGCATCGCCGACGTGGTATTGAAATTCGGACTGGGAAGAAACGTAGTCCTTGAGCACGCCGGAATCCGGGAACAGTTGGCCGGTGTCTCCCGAACACAGGGCCGTGGTGAGCGGTGAGGAAGCGCTCGGCGTCAGCAAGATGCTGGTGCCACCCAGCGTGGACTTTGAGGTCGTCAATCCACCCGCGGCGGAATAGGTCGCGGTCGCATCCGTCTCAAGCGGGATACCGTCGTTCGAGTAATACTGGAGCAGGAACGACTGCGCGTGGAGGGTCGTCGCACCGACGAACAGGATCGGGAGGAGAAATTTCTTCATGAAATGGAGAGCGGATGGAAGTGCTGGACGGGTGCTAGGCCAAGACCACCGTCTGCGCAAGGCGGCGTTTTCAACGCCATGATATGACGCCGACCCTTCCCAATTCTCAGACCCAATGAGCCGAATCCATGCAGTCGAAAAGCGGATCGACACCGGTTTGATCCAAGCGGTACGGATTTTTGGCCTCAATATGACTTTGTGTGGGTAGTTGGTAGCGGGTCTGGGAGGTTGAACTTCAGATGAGAGGCTACGAGGTAGATCATGGCGGTGAAGTACTCGACGGTACGAAAGCCACGGGCCTTGCGTTTGACGGTTTGGAT
>CAIVQB010000082.1 GCA_903907925.1 uncultured Verrucomicrobiota bacterium | reverse complement strand
GCGGTTCACGAAGGTGATCTCCGGCGCGTCTTCGCGGCAGAGATAGGCCTGCTCGCCGGCGCCGGCGACATAGTGGGTGCAGTGCACCACGGACTGCATCCAGCGGAGCCGGCTGTCGCGCGACGGGCTGATTTGTTCTTTGACGAAGGTCATGGGCGGAAGCGTCACGAAGGTATCGCCGCCCTTGTGCAGCTTCAACACGCCGTCCACCCGTCGCGCCCGGACGGTCTCCCCTTCGTAGGGAACATCGACGAAGAAGTCCGTCACCTCACAGGCGGCGCGCCGAAACTCCGGATCGGACGAACGCACGACGCGAATTCCCTCCAGGAGCCCCATGCGGCGATACATCTCCAGGCAAAAGTCGCCGACGCTGGCGGCGGTCGTCGCCCGGAAGGCCTCCACCCACCGTCGATCCACATAGGCGGGAAGTTGGAGAGCGGTTTTGGCGTGCCAGTCCGCGTGGATGCGTTTGAGATAGAGTGGGGAGAACTTGCGCTGCGTCTGGTTGGCGAAAGCGAAGTTCAGTTCGATCGGTTCCCCGGTCTTCCGGTGGCGCAACGTGGTGCGCGTCTCCCGCGGATCGTGGTCGCTGTCGTGATAAAAGAAGACGATTTCGCCGCCGGTCTCCGACTGCAGCCGGCGCGCCGTGACGAACTTGGCGAAGAGGAACCGCCGCGGAAAAAAGCCGCAGGGCTGCTGACCCAAACAGATGACGGGCGAGTCGCTCATGCGGTCGGGTTCGCCGGGCCGGCCGGCGGACGGGCCGGCGTCCCGATGATCGCCTGGAACATCAGACTGAAGGCCACGCACGCAGCACAGCCGATCGGGTTGAGCCAGAGATAGCCGATCTCATGGGCCGGGTAGAACTTTCCAGCGAAGAAGAGCGCCAGAACGAGGACCTGTGAAGCCACCGCCGCCCAGAACACCGCGGAGCCACCGACCTTCTTCAGAAAGAACGCGACCACGAACACCCCCAGCAGCGCCGGGTAGAAGATGGACGCCACGATGTTGAGCGCCTCGATCAGATTCTCGGCGAAGCTCACGAACAGCGCGAAGGCGATCGCGAAGAAACCCCAGAGCGCGGTGAACCATTTCGCGTTGTGGACATTTCGCAGTTCGTCATCCGCCGCGAGCGGGCGGAAGTGCCGCCAGATGTCGATGGTGCTGGTGGTCCCCAGCGCGTTGAGTTCGCCGGCCTTGGAAGAAAGCGCCGAGGCGAACATCACTGCGATCAGCAGGCCGATCACTCCGTGCGGGAGTTGAGTCAGGATGAAGGTGATGAACACGTAGTCCGAATCCTTCGTTTTGGCTTTCGGATCGACGGCCCGCAGCGTGTCGCGAGCCTCCTTGCGGATTGCTTCAGACGCTCGCTGGGCCTCCAGCATCGCCGACCGGGCGGAGGTTTCGGCGACGGATTCGCCTCTATCGCGCGCCGCAGTCCAGGCACGGATCTTGATCTGCTTGTCCGCATGAGCCACGGCGTATTTCTCCTCGATGGCGCGGAAGCGCGGGCCCTCCCGACTATCCACATGACGCCGCCATTCCGTTTGATTGAAGAAGACCGGTGTGTCCGGTTGGAACTGGTAAAAAACGAAGAGCAGCGCCCCGAGCATCACGATGCAGAACTGCATGGGGATCTTGAACAGGGCATTGAACATCAGGCCCAGACGCCCTTCGCGCAGCGCCGCCCCGCCGATGTAGCGCTGCACCTGGGTTTGGTCGGTGCCGAAATACGAAAGCGACAGGAAGAAGCCGCCCAGGAGGCCGCTCCAGAGGGTGTAGCGCTGTTTCAGATCGGGCGTGAGGTCCACGGCCCGCAGCTTGCCCAGAGCACCGGCGATGTGGACCGCGTCGTTCGGAAGCTTCGTCAGCAACACGACGAACGCTGTGACCATGCCGCCAAAAATCACCGCCATCTGCCATCGTTGGGTCAGGTTCACCGCAGCGCTGCCGCCGGTGACGGTGTAGACGATCACCAGCAGGCCGGTGAACAGAATGGTCAGGTCCAGCCGCCAGCCGAGCACCGTCGAGAGGATGATGGAGGGCGCGTAGATGGTGATCCCGGCCTGCAGACCGCGTTGCAGCAGGAAGAGAGAGGCACCCAGCAGTCGCGTCTTGGCGTCGAACCTGCGGCCGAGATACTCGTAGGCCGTATAGACCCCGAGCTTTCGGTAGATCGGCAGGAAAACGGCGCACACGATGATCAACGCGAGCGGCAGCCCGAAATAGTTTTGAATGAAAGCGATGCCGTTCTCATAGGCCTGCCCCGGCAGCGAAAGGTAGGTGATGGTGCTCGCCTGGGTGGCCATCACGGACAGGCCGATGGTCATCCAGCCGGTGTTGTGGTTGCCCTTAAGGTAGGTATTCAGGCTGTCGGTGTGACGCGTGCGCCACGTCCCATAGGCCGCAATGCCGACAATCGTTCCCAGCAGCACCAGCCAGTCGAGGAGGTTCATGCAAACACGCGCGAGAAGAGCACGAGCAGCAGAACGCAGAGCAGGAAGAACCCAAAGACGACCAGATAGACGCCCCGCCAGGTGCGAAAACCCGGCACTCCCGGTGGATCCTCGGGGACGGAGGGATCGGGCGATGGCTTCATTTGCCGAGGGAAATCAGATTGGCGAACAAGCGGTAGGCCCCGGGAACGCCCGCCGGTAATTGGCGAAAGAAGGCGATGCCGGTATAAACGAAATATCCTCTTCCGTGCCGGGCAATCAGAATGCCGCTCGTCAGCGGTTTCTCACCGGGATCGTTCATGGCGAGTATCGGCGTGTAGCGGGCCGGGTCCCATGAACTTGGGAAATAAGCGCCCCGTTCCTGGACCCAGCCGTTGAAATCGTCCGGCCCGATGCGGTTCGGTGTGGTCAGAGCCGGGTGTTCCGGCTGAAGAAATGAAACCGGGGCATTTTCATCCGTCACCCGCTGCAACGGTGGGCTGCCCTCGATCGACAGGGCATAGGGCCCGAGCGTCCGCGCTTTCAGGCCGTCGGGGCGGTTGTATTGCACCAGCACCGTGCCGCCTGCTTCAACGTAGCCGAATAGGCCGGAGAGGTTGGTGGCGAGATCGCTGCGCTCATTGAAGGCCCGGACTCCGATGACCACGGCGTCGAGTCCGCGGAGTTTGTCGGGTGTCAGATCGGCCCCGGCGAGTGGGGTCACCCGGTAGCCCAATTGCACCAAAGCCGCGGCAGTATCATCCCCGGCTCCGGGCAGATAACCGACCGTCTTGCCACGGGTCGCGACCTCAAACGCCGCCACCTTGAGCCTCGCGGGCGGCTGCAGGAGGATGAAGGGAATGTGGGAGTAGTTGATTTCAACACGCTGGTTGCTGAACCGCGCCCGCCCGACCTCCGCGACTGCCATCAGACCGCCGGTCGTTGCCGTGGGGGGCGCCTTCACGGTGAAGATCAGCGTGGCGGTTTCACCCGCGCGCGGGATGGCGAAGGGGCGTTCGGACGGTGAAACACGCCAACCGGGGGGCGCTTCGAGATGGATCGTTCCGGTTGAATTTTTGCGGGCCGCTTTGACTTCGACTTCGATGGGCTTCCCGGCACCGGGAGTGAAGATGGCCACGCCGGACTGGAATTTCAGAGCCACCGGCGAAATCACGGCCAGCGTTGGGGCGGGCTTTCCAGCAACACCCGGTCCGCTGACTTCATCGGTGACGACCAGTTTCTGGCCTTCGACTTCGAATTCAAACTCGACCGGAAACGCGGGTGGATTCTCCGGTCGACCGATCAGCGCTGTGTTCCCCACGCGGAACATTCCGATCGTTGATTCCTCACGCAACCAGTAGGGCTGGGTCAACGGCGCGGACCGGGGAATCGTCAAGGTCGTTTCAACCGTCACCGCTGCCCCGGGCTTCAACCCGACACGAGGCTTACGTTCCGCCAACCCCTGAATCCGCACGTCGATGAAGCGGACGGGAACCTGGGAACGAACCAGCGCCGTGTGGTGGACCTTCAAGGTTTCGCCGGGCACGACCTCGGCTACCGTCGTCGTGCTTTCGACCGTCAGCCCGAGGCAGTGTTGCAGAAGATGGTCCAACTGCCTCCGCTTGTCCGCCACCACCGGGTCAGAAGGAAGTTGGGCGAGTCGTTTTCGCAACTCGATCAAGGCGGGGACGCTTCCCGCGGGATTTTTCAGGTCGAATGTCGCCAAGGCTGTCTCGCTGAGATGAGCGATTTCGGCACCGCCCGGCACTCTGGCCCAGGTCGTGTCGATCCCGTCCATGATGTCATGGGTCGCCGGCGTGCCCGCCAGCAATTTGAAGCTCTCCTGCCAGGTGCCGCTGCCGGCCGGTCGCATCCCGAAGCCCTGCGTTCGATGCTGCGCACGGCTGCGCATCGCAATGGCCTGAAAGCTCTCGCCGGTCACGGCGTCCGTGCCGCCGGCCTGCACGACCAGTGTCCTTTGATCTTCTCCCCGTCCGCCATTTTGCAGGATGCGGGTCGGCTGCCATGGGGTGAGACCTTCGGCGAGTTGCTCGGGGAAGGCGTTGGGATCTCCGGCCAGCTTGAAGGCTTCCAACGCGATGACCGCCGACGCGGTGTGATGCGCGTGCGTGCCGCTAGGCTCGGGAGAGAAGCGGGTGATGACCACATCGGGCCGGAATCCGCGAATCACCCGGACGGCATCGCCGACCACCTGTTTCCGGTCCCAAAAAGTGAGCGTCTCGGGAACGCTCTTGGAGAACCCAAAGTCCAGCGCACGGCTGAAGAACTGGCGTCCGCCGTCGATGCGCCGGGCGGCGAGCAACTCCTGGGTTCGAGCCACCCCGAGACGTTCGCTGAACTCCGGACCAATCTCGTTCTGACCGCCATCTCCCCGGGTGAGAGAGAGATACCCCATGCGGTAACCGCGCCCCCGCGCCAGATAGGTGATGAGCTGCGTGTTCTCGTCATCGGGGTGCGCGGCGACGTGGAGGACAGTCGCGTAGGTCCCGAAGCTGCGGAGTTCCTCGCGGATGGCCTCCGGCGAGGATGTGGCATCGGTATCGGCGGCACCGGTCGTGTTGGACGCCAGCGTGGCCGAAAGCGAAAGCACCAGCCACCACGACGAGCAGGGGGCGTGCATGGATTGCTTTCTACTTCTTCACGCTGAACGGCACCGAGTACACCGTCTTTTCCCACATCAGTTTGATGACCCCGCCACCGGAGGCGTTCTTCTCGACGGCGACCGTGAATTGATCGAAATCCTTTTCCCCGGATTCCTTCTTCGCATCCACGCGGGTCACGTCGTTCTTTTCGTTTACCGGCACGCCCCAGGCGCCGAGGACGCTGCTGAAGGCGAGCTTCGCAGTGCCGTCTTCGTTCGGGACGAAATAGAGAGTGTAGGCACCGGCGGGAATCGTGGCTTCACCGATCATCAGCGGCTGCTGCGTGATGAGGGAGGTGGCTTCGTCGGCACCCATCCGCCAGGCTCTGCCGAAGGGCACCAGGCCGCCCCAGATCTTTCGAACTTCGCCGCTCTTGGGGTCCTTGGAGTAAGGCCGGCCGTAGCTGATGGTGACGCGGCTGCCGTCCACCACCGCGCTGACCGTTTCATGCGGGCTGACGCGCTTTTGCTGGGCTTGGAGCGGGGACGCGCCGGCCAGGAGGACGGCACCGAGAAGGAGGAGTGAGCTGAACGTTTTCATAAGGTCTGTGTGAAGGCTGTGATGTTTCGTGTGGGAAAGCTGGGGGTGGAAACGTGGGGCCGCCGGCCGGCTTGGACCGGTCTGCAGTGCCCGGTTCTTGAAGGCACTTCCTGCGTGTTCAACGGTGAAGATCTCGAAGCTTGGCCGCTGTCCGCCAAGGTTGCAACTCCGCGGTAAGAGCGCGTCTGAAAATAAGGAAGGGGCCTTCCTCATTTTCAGACGCAGATTGATCATGCCCGGTATCGACCCGGCACTTTCACCGGCGGGAAGCATTTGGTAACGGCACCAAACCTCGCAGATGAAATTCTGGAGGTCCGGGAAACGGCGGCAGATGCGCGCACCTCGTCTACGGATTGGGCTTGTTCAATCGGAAGAAGAGCGCGGATTCACCCGGACTCACCGCAACGACGTTGGTGCCGGTCGAGAACGGACTCCAGACGGGTGAAACCGGGGTCGGCGAGCTTTCCACCGCATAGCCGGTGTAGTTGGTGGCGTAGCTCAGTTGCAGGGTGCCGTTGGTACGGAAGAGGCGCAACAGCGGCGGGACCGGAACGGTCGTGAGGCGCAATGCCTGCTGTCCTTCGGGCAGGTTTACGACGGCCCATTTGAAGAACAAGCCATCACCCCAGACGGCGGAACTTCGCACATTGAATGCATGTGAAACCGCGATCTTGGTCGCCACAATGACGTCGAAGGTCGATCCATTCGGTGGAAGGAAAACCGCGGTCCGGTTGGTCTGATCGTCCGGATTAAACAGCCCGAAATTCAGGCTCCCGCCGGAAAGATTCGCCGTTCCACTGACCACCAGTTGATCAAACTGCTGGGCACCCTGGCTGGCGGTGTTCGTCCCGGCGATTCCCACATAGAGCGTTCCCGCGAACTGGTTATAGTTTCCATCCACCGTCATCACCCCGGTGAACGCCGGCTGGACCGGTCCCACACCCAGGGGAACCTTTCGCCCGAACTGCGTCGGGCTTCCGGTGTTCAAAGGCACGGCCGGGCTGCGGGATGAACCGTCGTGACCAATGAGACCCGATCCATCCTGAGTGAGAAGCCCGGATCCATCTTGGTTGATAAGTCCAGATCCGTCCTGATTGATGAGTTGGGAGGTCGTCAGATCGTGCGTGAAATTTCCCGCTCCCTGGGCCCCGCCGGCCGCTCCGCCGCCGGCGGTCAGGCCATTGAGGAGAGAAACATCTCCAGTGACCGTCCCCTTGAGTTCCAAGACCGAATTCTGTCCGGCGTTGACTGACACCGTCGTCACGTTCTGACCGGGCGCGATTTGCAGCACCGCTTTGGCGTATTGATCAGCGGCCAGGGCGATCGCTGAGGCCAGTTTTACGAAGTCCGGATTGAACGGAAGACCCATGGCGAATTGGATGTTCGCGTCACCCACCGCCTGCAGGAACACCTCGTCCGGGCTTTGAGTCTCCGAAACGTCCAGCACCGAATACTTTCCGCTCTTCGTATAACTCTTCGAAACCGGCGGCAGCGGTGGACGGATATCAAAAGGTCCGACCGTGTTGGAGACTCGATCCACAAACGTCGGCGCTGACGCAACAACGCGGAACGCCTGCGTCCCGCCCGGCACCGCAGACGTGTTCAGGGTCCAAGTCGAACCTTGTTGGGTCATCTGCCCGCCGTCCGGCAGATCGG
This sequence comes from uncultured Verrucomicrobiota bacterium, assembly GCA_903907925.1. Classification (GTDB taxonomy): domain Bacteria; phylum Verrucomicrobiota; class Verrucomicrobiia; order Limisphaerales; family UBA9464; genus CAIVQB01. Next base: position 2,866 of record CAIVQB010000082.1, on the reverse strand, counting down.
TCCAATTGATCTTCGTCGTGTCCCCATCATCCGTAATGGAGGCCGATTGAACCCGAAGACGGAGCGTGGAATTGAGGGAGGGTTGAACGATGGTGAATATCCACGGTATACTGGTCTGGAACGGAGGAGTTGTCTGCCAGGTGAAATCCCCGAATGACGCAATGCCCTCCAGCACGGTGAACGGCCCCTGCGCGATCGAGACGCCGTCGGTGTAGGTGGGAGCCGAGGCGATCACCCGAAACGACCGGACACCAGTGGGAACATCGGTGGTTTTCAGAGTCCATTGGTCACCACTGCCGGTCATATACGGATTCCCGGGAAGATCGGTCCAGCTCCCAGAATCGTCAGGCGTGAGGGTCGACTGAACCCTCAGCTTCAGACCTGCAACCGCCGAGGAATAGGTCGCGGTAAGGGTCCACGGGTTGCTGGATCGGATCGGCGCCGAACCGGCGGAAAGACTTACCGAATTGACGGCGGGCAGGTCGGCCACCGACAGCAACTGGATGGTCGCGTTGAACTTGGAACCGTCATAATTGAAGTCCCCGTTTGGTCCCATCAGGAAGTCGACGACCGAGCCCGCCGTGATCGTGATCGTATTGGTGTAACCAGGGGTATCACCGCCGTTAAACGCCTGCTGATACAGGACTTTCCCGTCCAGAACCACGGCACCCTGGCATCCGTTTCCGGAAACGAGATCAGTCTTCCGCCAGTACGACGAAATCTTGTACTGGGTCGTTACGGGGGCCGTCCAGCGCACCACAGCGGCCGATCCGTCATTGCCGGGCCAGACTCCAATTTCACCGGGATTGATGGGGAGCAGCGGGCCGCAACAAAACGCCAGCACGACCGGGTTGTCACCAGTGTTCGCCACGATGGTCGGCCCTTGAACGGGGGGATGGTACCAACCCTGCAAATCCGGATTACCCGCCCCACTGTTGACGTGTTCGTCGACCGAAAACAACGCCAGATCCGTGCTGGCGATGTTTGCCTCCTTCCGATAGCCGTAGCTCCATTCGGGCACCGTCGGATTCGGGTTCTGTGATTCCAACGGGCTGCCGAGCAGTTCGTTGCGCTTGAGGTCAAGAGCGGCGTTCCAGTTGACCGCCACGGGAGCGACGGCCGGCAGGACTTCCAAGGAACCCATTTGTGTCGAAATCGAATCGAGATGATTGAGTGCCGCGGCGATCACCCGGAAGAAGCGCGTTCCGGTCGGGACATTCGAGGTGGAGAGCGTCCAATCGATTCCCGAGCTGGTCATGTACGGGTTCCCCGGCAGATCCGTCCAACTGCCCTCGTCCGATGGCGTGAGCGTGGATTGGACCCGAAGCGTCAGGCCGGTGGCCGTGCTGGCGTAGGTCGCGGTGAATGTCCACGGGTTGTCGGACCGGATCGGCGCGAAACCCGGCGAAGTGCTGACCGATCCAAAGGCGGGAAGCGGCTCCAGAAAAAGCGGCTCAATCGTCGCGTTGAACTTGGACCCGTCGAAACTGAAGTCTCCATTCGGTCCCATCACGAAGTCGACGACCGAGCCCGACGTAATTGTGATCGCATTGGTGTAACCCGGGGTGTCGCCGCCGTTCCAAGCCTGCTGGTAAAGGACATTCCCATTCAGGACGACCGCGCTCTGGCATCCGCTTCCGCCGTGGAGATCCGTCTTCCGCCAGTACGACGAGATCTTGTAGAGGGTCGTTACGGGAGCCGTCCAACGCGCGACAGCGGCCGATCCGTCATTCCCCGGCCAGACCGCGATTTCCCCGACGTTGATGGGAAGCAGCGGACCGCAACAAAATGCCAGCACGACCGGGGCGTCGCCGGTATTGGCCATGATGGTCGGTCCTTGCGCAGGGGGATGGGACCAACCCTGCAAATTCGGATCGCCCCCGGCGTTGACGTGTTCGTCAACGGTGAACAGCGTCAGATCCGTGCTCGCGATGTTGGCCTCCTTTCGATAGCCGTAGCTCCACGCCGGCACCGTCGGATTGGGATTCATCACCTCCAGCAGGAAGCCCTGAAGCTCATTGTCCTTGAGATCGCGCGCCGCGTCCCAGTTGTCGGCCGGAAGGACCGTGAGGGGTCCCATGAGCGTCGAAATGGCATCCACATAATTCGGCGCCGAAGCGATCACCCGGAAGGACCGGTTACCGGACGGCACATCGCTGGTGTTCAGTGTCCAGGTCGACGCGGCATTGGTCATGTACGGATTGCCCCGCAGGTCGGCCCAACTGCTTTCAAGCGTCGGCGTGACCGTGGACTGGACGCGAAGTTTCAGACCGGCGGCCGGGCTGGAATAAGTCGCGGTAAACGTCCACGGGTTGTCGGACCGAATGGGTGCCGAGCCCGGGGTGGCGCTGACCGCACCGAAAGCGGGCAGTGCCCCCGCGACCAGAGACGTGATCGTCGCGTTGAACTTGCTGCCGTCATAGTCGTAGGCGCCGTTCGGACCGAGGATGAAGTCCACCACCGAGCCCGCGGTGATCGCAATGGTGTTGGTGTATCCTGGAGTGTCGTTGCCGTCCCAAGCCTGCTGGTAGAGGACGGTTCCATCCAGGACGACAGCACTCTGGCATCCACTGCCGCCGTGAAGGTCGGTCTTCCGCCAGTAGGACGAAATCTTGTATTGGCCGGTTTGGGGTGCCGTCCAGCGGGCTATCGAGGCCGACCCATCGCTACCCGGCCAGACCGCCACCTCACCGGGATTGATGGGAAGAAGTGGGCCGCAACAAAAGGGGCTCCTGATGAGTTTGTGTGGGTGATTCGAGGAATGGGGAGTCCACCCGCCCGTCGGCGCGAGCTTTCTGCTCTCAGCACGCCGGCGGGCTCGACTAGTCGGCGGCTTGTGTCTGAGTGACGTGGAATCTGGAGGCTG
>CAIVQB010000081.1 GCA_903907925.1 uncultured Verrucomicrobiota bacterium | reverse complement strand
GGGGAGATGCCCCCCAAGAAAAAGAAAAACCAGCCGACGTCGCAGGAGCGGCTGGTGGTGTCGGGGTGGATTGAACGAACCCTGTTTCCAATTGATCCCGATCATCCCGATCCGGGCCGCGTCACTCTGCATCGGCTCAACCGCACCGAGTACAACAACACCATCCGGGACTTGGTGGGTGTCGATTTCAAGCCGGCAGAGGACTTCCCACCCGACGACGTGGGTTACGGATTCGACAACATTGGCGATGTCCTTTCGTTGCCACCCATGTTGCTCGAAAAATACCTGCGTGCCGCCGAACGGGTGATGGATGAGGCCATCACCGTCGGACCACGAACCACGCCGACCCGGCACTTCGATCCACGACAGATCGAGGGCGGAATGGACAACGGCCCGATCCGCGGCCTGGCGTCCAACGGCGAGCTGTCGGTGGCAACCCGATTTGCCGAACCCGGAACCTATTCCGTGAAGGTCAAGGCCTACCAACAGCGCGCCGGTTCTGATCCGGTGCGGATGGCGGTTCGGTTGGATGACAATGAAGTCCGGCGATTTGAAGTGAAAGCAGATGTCGGGAATCCGGAGATCTATCAGGTGGATGTGAAGGTGGACCAACCGGGTCGGCATCGCGTTGCCGTGGCCTTCCTTAATCAGTATTTCGAATCCGGAAAGTGGGAAACCACCCCGAACAAACGCGCGAACGGCCGGCCAATCCGCCGTCAGACGGATCCGCGCGAACGCAACCTGTACTGCCATTATATTGAGGTGACCGGACCGGTGGGCGTCGAACCACAACTGCCGGAAAGCCACCGCCGGATCTTTGCCCGGATGCCGGCGAATCCGGAACAGGACGTCGCCGTCGCCCGGGAGATTTTGACCCGGTTTACCCGTCGTGCGTGGCGGCGTCCGGTCGCTCCGGCGGAATTGGACCGCCTGATGGTGTTGTACGGCGGGGCCCGGGCCGTCGGGGACGGTTTTGAAGCTGCCGTGAAGCACGTGCTGACGGCGGTCCTGGTGTCACCCCATTTTCTGTTCCGCGGTGAACTTCAGGCGGAGCCCGACAATCCGGAGGTGATTCACGACATTGATGAACATGCGCTGGCGTCGCGGTTGTCCTATTTCCTGTGGAGTTCGATGCCGGACGATGAACTGTTTGCGCTGGCCGACGTCCGCAAATTGCGACGCAACCTGGACGCCCAACTGCGCCGCATGCTGCACGATCCCAAGGCGCGGGCCTTCACCGAGAATTTCGCCGGCCAATGGCTCCAGCTCCGCCTGCTGCCGCTCGCCGATCCGGACAGCGAACGTTTCCCGGGATTCTCCGAGGCGCTCCGCGAAGACATGCGGACGGAGACGGAATCCTTCTTCGAATATGTGGTGGTCCAGGACCGGCCGGTGATGGATTTCCTGACCGCCGACTACACCTTCGTGAACGAACGGCTCGCCCGCCATTACGGGATGCCCGGGATTCTTGGACCCGAATTCCGAAAGGTTTCCCTCGCCGGTTCCCCGCGCCAGGGCGTTCTGACTCAGGGCAGCATCCTGACCCTGACTTCGACTCCCACGCGTACGTCACCGGTGAAACGTGGCAAATGGGTCTTGGAAAACATTCTCGCGACACCGCCGCCACCGCCGCCGCCCAACATCCCACCGCTGGAAGCCGGTGGAAAACTCACCGGAACACTGCGTCACCGGATGGAGTTGCATCGGGAAAACGCCATGTGTGCGAGTTGCCATGATCGCATGGATCCGATTGGTTTCGCCCTCGAGCATTTCGACGCGATTGGAGTGTTTCGCGCCCGTGACGGGGCGGATGCCATCGAAGCCGCGGGTGAGCTTTCAACCGGCGAGAAATTCTCCGATCACCGCGAACTGAACCGCCTTTTTGTCACGACGCATCGCGCCGATTTTCTCCGCTGTCTTGCCGAGAAGATGCTCACCTACGCCACCGGCCGCGGATTGGAGTATTACGACAAGCCCACCGTCGCGGCGATTATCCGCACCATGGAAGGTCGCGGAGACCGTTTTTCGGCGCTGATCGAAGCGGTCGTCCACAGCGCTCCGTTCCAACAACGCCGCGGGGAAGGGGACCCGGTCCAGGTCCAGACCCAGGTCGCCGCGGGGCGGTGAGGGGGGCAACAACGAAGACGCGAAGACGCGAAGGCGGGACTTTGGAGGGCTCGCTTCCACGCGAGCCCTATCTGCGTCTTCGTAGCGCGTGACGTGGCCGCTGTTCGTGGGTTGCAGAACGGTGGAATTTCCACCTCTGGTTCGCGATTGAATGGGGCGCGGGTGGAACCACGCCCTCCCGCCTTCGTTGTTCTCCCTCCAACTACCGCAGCTTCTCTGGGTTCAACCCCAGGAGATCCTTCGGCAGGAACCGGCCGTCCTTCCGGATCAGTTCACCGTCGAACCACACTTCGCCGCCACCCCATTCGGGCCGCTGGATCAACACCATGTCCCAGTGCACCGCCGACCGGTTGCCGTTGTCGCAATCCTCGTAGGCCTGTCCGGGCGTGAAGTGCAGCGAACCCGCGATCTTTTCGTCGAACAAAATGTCACACATCGGATTCTGGATGTGCGGATTGAACCCCAGGCTGAATTCGCCGATGTAACGGGCGCCGGCGTCGGTATCGAGAATCTCGTTCAACCGCCGTTCGTTGGAACCGGTGGCCTTCACAATCTTGCCGGATTTGAACTCCAGTCGGATGTTTTCGAACTTGGTCCCCGCATACAGCGTGGGCGTATTGAAGGCGATCACGCCGTTCACAGAATCCTTCACCGGACAGGAGAAGACCTCACCGTCGGGAATGTTGCGCGTGCCCTCGCAGGGCTTTGCACCAATGCCCTTGATGCTGAAGGTGAGATTGGTGTTGGGTGCGACCAGGCGGACGGCATCGGCCGACGACATCCGTTTGGTCAGCGGCTCCATCGACTTCGCCATCTTCCGATAATCCATGGTGCAGACGTCGAAATAGAAATCTTCAAACGCCTCGGTGCTCATGTTGGCCGCCTGGGCCATCGACGGGGTCGGCCAGCGCAGAACGCACCATTTGGTCTTGTTGACCCGGTGGTTCAACACGGGCCGGAGAATCTTGGAGTAAAGCTGGAGACGGTCGGCGGGCACGTCGCTGGATTCGCTGGCGTTGTGCGCCCCGCGGATCGCGATATAGGCCTGCATCTTCTTCATCCGGGCCAGTTCGATGTCGCGCACCGTGGTTGCGTGGGCGTCGTCGGTTCCCCGCTGGAGTTCACGGCTCAGGCGTGAATGACGGGCCTCGGCGATCGGGATGGCCCCGGCCGCCCGCGCGGCCCGGATCAACGCCACACCCATCTCATCCGGCACATCGATCAGATCGAGCAGGATCCGCTCGCCCTTCTGAAGGTCGCAGGAATAGTTGATGAGCAGGTCGGCGAGTTTGGAAATGCGGGGATCGTTCATGGGGTCGGCAACGGAGCCCCATTAACCACCGGGATTCGCCGGGGATCAATCCCGGAGGCGGCCTACCGGAGAAGCAGGCGAATCAGCAACATGACACAAAAAACAACGGCGGGCACCAGTGTCAAAAGGACTGAGAACACCGTTCCCATGAAAAAGGCGACTTCACCAAACACTGGCAACCGGCCCGGCCACAGACGTTTCGCCAACAACTCGGCAACCCACCCGAGGGTGAAACACAGGTTGGCGGCGATTCCGTAAACGAAGGCCACGAACACCGCGACGAAAAAAGAAGCTGGAGGTTCGTCCGGGTCCCCCAGGTGTCTTTCCATGATTCCGACCATCAGCAGCAGGAGTGCAGCGGTGAAGAGACCGGTACAGCCGACGATGAGATTGAAGGGGATTCTTCGCATCTCCCACCATCGGATCACATCCGAGGAATTCGACGCCTCAAGATCCCGCCGGAACAAGCGTGTCGAAATGAGGCGGCGGGTGAGATCGAGGATCATCGCGGTTTTAGGCGGTTGAGCTGTGTGGTTTGAAATCAACCCTTTGCCGAATCGCGCTCCGCTTTGCGCCACACACGTTCCCGCTTGGCGGTTTCCTGCCGCAACAGTTCCTCCGCGGACCAGTCGTTGGCTTGACAGAGTTCGGCGAGGCGAAACAGGTCAGCCGCGATCACCGTCTTGGATGATTTGACCTTCTTCGGAGCGACAGCGGTCAGTCCCGCCTTCTTCGCCTTTTTCACCAACTTCTGTGCGCGCATCAAGGCCGGCAGATGCTTGGGAATCCCGTCCAGCGCCGACTTCCGTTCGTGTTTTGAACCCGCCTTCTCGGCGCGCTTGATCTGTTCCCAGTTGGCCCAGACCTGATCAACATCCTTCACCTTCACCTCGCCAAAAACGTGCGGATGACGTCGGATCAGTTTTTCAGTCAAACGCCGGCAGATCGCGTCGAAATCGAACTTGCCGCGTTCGGACGCGAGTTGGGCGTGGAACACCACCTGAAGCAGCAGGTCCCCGAGTTCCTCGAGCAGTTCTTCATCGTCGGATTGTTCGATCGCATCCATCAATTCGTACACTTCCTCGACCGCATGCCAGCGCAGCGATAGATGGTCCTGTTCGCGATCCCACGGGCATCCGTCGGGAGCGCGGAGCGCCGACATGATCTGCGTGAGACGCCGGATGGGTGTCAGCGAACTGGAGGGAGGCCGTGGCATGGGCGTCGGGAAATCTGGGGCTGCGCGGGGAGTAAATTTCGGTGAGTTAAAGGATTACCAAGTTGTCCCGGTGAACCACTTGTTGCCGGTGCGTTTCGCCGCGGCGGATCTGTTCGGCCGACGCGCTGGAGAGCCCGCGGGCAAAATCGATTCCGTCCGAGCCGCGCACCGCCACCACGTCGCCGGCTTGAAAATCCCCTTCGATCAACTTCACGCCCGGTGCAAGCAGGCTCTTCTTGTTGTCGATGAGGGCTGCCTTCGCGCCGTCGTCGACGGTCAGGATGCCCTTGGGACGATCGAAGAAGGCGATCCATCGCTTGCGGCTGGGCAGCCCGGCCGCTCCCGGAACAAACAGGGTTCCCTCATCCTCGCCGGCAAGAATCCGTCGAAGACCCTCGAAGTTGCGACCCGACGCAATCACCAGCGGAATGCCGGAGCGCAAAACGATTTTGGCCGCCTGGATCTTGGTGGCCATGCCGCCTACCGCCGTGCTGCTGGTGGTGCCGCCGGCCATTCCTTCCACGCGGCCGTCGATGCCTTCGATGACGGAGAGCAACCGGGCCTGCGGGGTTCCGAAATCTTCGATCAATCCGTCGGCGGTGGTGAGGATCACCAGAAGATCTGCCGGCAACAGGCTGGCCACGAGTGCGGACAAACGGTCGTTGTCGCCGAACTTGAGTTCCGTCACCGACACCGCGTCGTTTTCGTTGATGACCGGAACGACGCCACGCTTCAGCAGGGTCAACAGGGTGTTCCGGGCGTTAAGATGCCGCGTGTGATCGGCGAGATCGTCGTGGGTCAACAACACCTGCGCCACATTCAGGTCATAGGGCCGGAACAGGGACTCATACAGCGCCATGAGCCGCGATTGTCCGACCGCGGCGCAGGCCTGGAGTTCGGCCAGGGTTCCCGGGCGCTTGTCGAATCCGAGAACTCCCATCCCGGCACCCACCGCGCCGGAGGTCACCACCACGACCTCGGTTCCGGCACTGCGAAGTGCCGCGACCTGGGCCACGAGTTGGGCGAATTGGATCGGGTCCGGGCGTTTCCGGGCATCGGTCAGGACCCCAGTTCCCAGCTTGATGACCACACGACGGACGTTGCGGAGCACTTCGGAACGCACCGGGGAAGCAAAGCGGATTTGTCCGCAAATGAGCAGGGAAAAGTCGGAACGTCGCCCTCTCCACGCCAGCACCGAAATCCAGGGGACAATTCGCCCTCCCGTTTATCCTGTGCCGGGCGGATGGCGGATCGTATGCTCATTGTCCATGCCATTTAGCTCACTAGCGTTGCATCCGGCGGTCCTGAAATCCGTTCAGGAAGCCGGCTACACCGAACCCACCCCCATCCAGGCGGGTGCCATTCCCCTCATTCTCGCGCACAACGATCTGATCGGCATCGCGCAAACGGGCACCGGAAAGACCGCCGCCTTCACTCTGCCGATGCTGTCGCTGATGGCGAATGCCGAGGGCGCGCCCGTCCGCCGCGGCACCCGAGCCCTCATCCTGGCACCCACCCGCGAACTGGTCGTCCAGATCGATGAAAACATCCGCGCGTACTCACGTCATCTCCCGGTTCGTGTGGCGACGGTGTTCGGCGGTGTCGGTGAGAATCCCCAGATCCAGGCCCTTCGGTCCGGCGCCGAGATCGTGGTCGCGACGCCGGGTCGATTGATGGACCTGATGGATCGCGGTTATGGCGATTTCACCGGCCTGCAGTTCCTCATTCTCGACGAGGCCGACCGCATGCTCGACATGGGATTCCTTCCCTCGATCCGAACCATCGTCCGCGCCCTGCCGAAGCGCCGCCAGACGCTGCTGTTCTCCGCCACACTCTCGAAGGAGATCGAAACGCTGACGCACGAGTTTCAACAACGCCCCAAAACGGTGCAGATTGGACGACGTTCGAATCCGGCCGAAACGGTCGCCCAATGGGTGTACGAAGTGCCAAAACACTTGAAGCCGGCGTTGCTCGGGCATCTGCTCAAAGATCCCGGCCTCTCGATGGTGCTGGTGTTTTCGCGGATGAAACACGGCGCCGACCGGATCGCGCGCGGATTGGAAAATCGCGGGATTCGCACCGCAACCCTCCATTCCAACCGGTCACAGTCGCAACGATTGCGGGCGCTTCAGGAGTTCAAGTCCGGTGCGGTTCGGGTGCTGGTGGCCACCGACATCGCGGCTCGCGGCATCGATGTCGACGGCATTTCCCACGTCGTGAATTTCGATTTCCCGATGCACTCCGAGGATTACGTCCATCGAATTGGCCGAACCGGTCGTGCCCACGCTGTGGGCGATGCGATCAGTTTCGTCACGCCGGAAGACGTCGCGGCGTTGCGCTCGCTGGAACGCTTCATCGGACGCGGCATTCTTCGGAAACGGGCGGAAGGATTCGACTACAACGCATCCGCACCCGCCGGTGCACCACACTCGGGTGACGGAGGCTTCGGTCAACGCGGTGGAGGCGGAGGCGGCATGAGGAGCAACGGTCCCCGTCCTTCATCAGGTGGCGGACAACGACCGCAGCGAGGCGGAGGCGGCGGTGGTGGCGGTGGGCGATCGTCATACGGCGGCTCGGACTCGCGCTCTTCCCGCGGCGGTGGAACCGGCGGAAATCGACCACCACAGGGGCCTCGCCGGTAGGTTTTGAATTGCTGAAGGGCTTCGTTCGACGCTTGGCATCGGGATTTAAATCCCGCGAGGCTTTCTTGGTGGCAAGGCCCTGAATTCGGTCCTCCGCGTTGCATGTTGTCATTTCGTTCAACACACATTGAGTTCTGCGCGATCGTCGCCGGTTGTGCGTTGATGCTGATTCCGGCGCTCGCTGACGAAATCGACCCGCATCAGCGCGAACGTTCGGAACCGGGGAATCCCCTTCCGTTGAATCGCGCCGCTGCCGCCATGACGGTGCCGGCCGGTTTCCACGCCACCCTGTTCGCCGGCGAACCCGAGGTGCATCAACCCATCGCCCTCACGATTGATCCCCGGGGCCGTCTCTGGGTCGCTGAAAACGATTCCTACCCAACCTGGCAGGCGAACGGCCGGGATCGAATCGTGATCTTTGGGGATAAGGACGGCGACGGCCACGCCGACCGGCGCACGGTGTTTGCCGAAGGTTTCCATTACCTCAGCGGCGTGCTGGTTGGACGGGGCGGCGTCTGGGTGCTGGATGCGCCGAACCTTCTCTTTTTCCCGATGAAGCCCGGTGCTGATCATCCTTCCGGACCGCCGGAGATCCGATTGGACGGATGGAGCGCCAAAGGAATCCATAACCTCGCCACTTCCTTGATCTGGGGTCCCGACGGCTGGCTGTACGGATGCAACGGAACCATCTTCGACCTCGCCATCGGTGCGCCGGGAATCCCCGAGGCGGCACGGGTCCGCATCAACCGGGGCGTTTGGCGCTATCATCCGGTCTCCGGTGTTTTTGAAAAAGTCGCCGAGGGGACCGCCAATCCCTGGGGACTCGACTACGACGAAAATGGCCAGTTCGTCATGTCGAACAACGTGGTGTCCCACCTCTGGCACGTGATTCCCGGCGGACATTATCCGCGCGTGAATTGGGGCAACGACTCTGGTGCTTACACCTTCGAACTGCTGCCCACCATCGCTGATCATCTGCACTGGGGCGGGGGAGACTGGACCGAGTCCCGCGGCGGCGAGGGGATCCACAGCGTGGCCGGCGGCGGCCATTCTCATGCCGGCTGCATGATTTATCTCGGTAATTCCTTTCCCGCGCGCTACCGCGGGACCGTCTTCGCCTGCAACACCCACGGCCATCGTATCAACAACGACCGCCTCGAACGCCGCGGATCCGGACTCGTCGCACGTCACAATCCCGACTTCCTGCTCGCCAACGACCCGTGGTTCAAGGGCGTCAGCATTCAATACGGACCCGATGGCTCGATCTACTTCATCGACTGGTCCGACACCGGCGAATGCCACGACGTGGACGTCACCGACCGCGAGCACGGACGGTTGTTTCGTGTGGCTTACGGCGAAGCCCGGTCGAAACCCATCAACCTGTGGACCGAGAAATCCTCCCGCCTCGTGGAGATGCAACGCTCCTCCAACGAATGGCTGGTGCGACAGGCGCGGGTGGTGTTGGCCGAGCGCGGATTGGAGCCGGCAGACCGGCGGCGGCTGGAGCAAATGTTCGATCGTGAATCCAACCCACTCCATCGCCTGCGCGCCTTGTGGACCCTGCAGTCTTGCGGTGCTTTGGATTCGACCCGATTGGAGCGCGCGCTGGGCGACCCGAACGAATTCCTGCGCGCCTGGGCCGTTCAGTTGTCGGTGGAAGACAGGAACCCATCGGACGCGATTCTCGACCGGTTCGCGAACCTCGCCCGAAACGACATCTCACCCGTCGTCCGACTCTACCTGGCGAGCGCGCTTCAACGCGTCGCGGTGGACCGCCGCCGTCCGGTGTTGGAAGCCCTGGTCGACCACGCCAATGACGCATCGGACCCAAACCTGCCGTTGATGATCTGGTACGCCCTCGAACCCTGGGTCGGCACCCACCCCACCGAAGCCGTGAACTGGCTTCCCTCCATAAAGATTCCCAAACTCCGCGAACTCCTCACCCGTCGCCTCGCGAGTTTGTGATCGTTTGATGCTCCCGGTTTTCGGGCACTGCCGACTGCTTTCAGACCAATCCGGGACGGCTTCTTCTGAATGATCCCGAACTGCTGCTGATGGGTTCTCCCGTTCATGGGTGGTTTCCCCCATGGCGATTGGCTTGTTTCACCCTTGCACCTCGCGGACACTGGTCAGCATGAACCAACCGGAGTTCGACGTGATCGTCATCGGCGGCGGACCGGGCGGGAGTTGTGCTGCGACGGTTCTGGCTCGGGCGGGCCGCCGGGTGCTGCTGCTGGAGAAGGAGCACTTTCCCCGGTTTCATATTGGCGAGTCGCTGCTGCCCTACAATCTGGCCATCTTTGAGGAACTGGGCTTGATGCCGACCATCCAGGCCGCCGGCTTCGCCCCCAAATACGGCGCGCAGTTTCACCTGGGTAACGCCTCGAAGGAGCTGAAATTTGTTTTCCGTGACGGTCGGTTCACGGAATACACCGAGGCCTTCCAGGTCGAGCGCTCGAAGTTTGACGATCTCCTCCTGCGCCACGCCACGAAGTCCGGCGCCGACGTGCGCGAGGGCGTGACGGTTGAGCGCACCACCACCGATGCCGAAGGTGTCACCGTGCAGGCCCGCGACGAGGCGGGCGTGGCGGCGACCTGCCGTGCGCGCTTCCTGGTGGACGCTTCGGGTCGGGGTAATTTAACGGGCAACCAGGAGGGCCTCAAGGTGCTCAACGCGAAGCTGAAGAAGCTCGCTGTGTTCGGCCACTTCGAGAATGTGGCGCTCGATCCCGGCAAACCGGCGGGCGACACCGTGATTGTGCGGTTGGACAAAAAGTGGTTCTGGCTGATCCCGCTTGCCCTGGGTGACGGAACCAAGCCCAGCAAGGTCAGTGTCGGGCTAGTGATGGACCGCGACGAGCTCGCTGCCGCGAAGCGTCCGGCCGAGGAGGTCTTCCAGCATTTCGTGGACAACAACCCGTCGGTGGCGGCCCGGATGCGCCAGGCAAAGCTCGTCTCGCCGATGCACGTCACCAGTGACTTCAGCTACCGCAATCGCACCTTCTGGTCGCCCCGGGTGGTGCGCGTGGGCGACGCCGCGGGGTTCATCGACCCGATTTTCTCCAGCGGCGTCTTTATCGCGATGTTCTCCGCGAAACTGGCCTCCGAGGCCGTGCTGGAACTGTTGGCCAACGGCGGCGACGGCGACGGTTCGGCGCGTTTCCCGGCCTACGAACGGCGTATTAACGCGGCCATGCGGATCTACTGGGAGATGGTGGAAAACTTCTACACGACGCCCTTCATGGAAGTGTTGATGGAGCCGCGGCCCAAGTGGGACATCGCGGCAGCCATCAACGCCATCCTCGCCGGCGAGCTCGAAGGCGGCTGGCGGCTCCGGTGGCGGATGCGCGCCTTCTTCTGGTTGGTGAAGGTGCAGGCGAAATATCCGTTCATGCCGAAGATCAACTTTCCGCTGATCTCGGGCGGATCGCTTTCGTGAACGTTCCGAGCCATTCCCTCCCGGTCGATCAGGGGAGGCGACGTATTCTGAACGCGGTCCTGCTGGTTCTGGCCGGCGGCGTGTCGGGTTGTGCCGGGCCGGAACTGCCGCCGGTGAATCTCGCTGCGCCCGGCTGGACCGTGCATGAGGCCCAAGCCGTCTGGCGGCCGAAACGCGAGGCCCCGGAGCTGATCGGCGAGCTGCTGGTGGCGACGCATCCCGATGGCTCGCGGTTGGTGCAGTTCAGTAAGCAATCCCTGCCGCTCGTCACCGCGCAGGTCGCGACCAACGGATGGAACCTTTCCTCGCCGCTGCGAGCGGGCCGGTTCGGCGGCACTCACACTCCGACCCACCGGGTCCCGTGGTTCCTCCTGACCGAACTGCCGCCGATAAACGGCCCGTGGGCACGCAGTTGGGCTCTGAACCGGAGTGCCGACGGCACCTGGCGGCTTTCCAACGAACGCACGGGAGAATTCCTCGAGGGCGTCACCCCGTGAGATCGCACCGCGTCCACGCATGAACCGTCGCGGCTGGCTCTGGTTGTTGTGCGCGATCCCGCTGGTCGTGGGGCTGGCCCGCCTGCGCTTCGACGCCGACATCTTCAATCTGCTGCCCAGCGATCTCCCTGCGGTGCGCGGCCTGCAGCTCCAGCAGCAGAACTTTTCCAACGCACGTGAACTGCTGGTCACACTGCACGCGGCGGATGCCGAAGTGGCTGGCAACGGGGCCCGGGCCATCGCGAACCATCTCGCCACGCGGACCCACCTCGTGCGCTCGGCCCGTTGGCAGCCGCCGTGGCTCGAACAGCCCGCCGACGCGGCGGAAAATCTGGCGTGGCTCTGGTTGCAACAGCCACCCGCCGAGTTCGCCGCGCTCGCGACGAAGCTCACCGCCACCAACCTCACCACCGTGCTCGCCGCGGCGCGGGAAACTCTCGCGACCTCGCTGGACCCGCAGGAACTGGCCCGGCGGAGCTACGATCCCTTCGGCCTCACCCAACTGCCCGTCGCCAGCGCGGCTGGGGCCGGCTTCGATCTGGGGTCGGGCATCTTCGCCAGCGCCGATGGCACCTACCGCATCATCTTCGTCGAGCCGGCCCGCGAGCGGATGAACTATCGCGAGGCCGGCGAATGGTTTTCCGCCGTGCGCGCCGAGGTGGCTCAGACCGTGGCGGCGCTTCCCAACGGCGCGCCGGACCTGCACGTCTCCTTTACCGGCGGTCCGGCTTTTCTTTCTGAAATCTCGGGTGGGATGGAGAGCGACCTGAAGAGCTCCGTCTTCACCACCGTGCTCGTCATCGCCGGACTGTTTTGGCTCGCGCACCGGAGTTGGCGGCCGCTCGGCTGGCTGATCGTCGCCCTGTTGCTGACCCTGTTGCTGACCCTGGCCCTGGGTGGGCTGGTGTTCGGGACGCTCAACGTGGTGAGCCTCGGCTTTGCCGCCGTGTTGCTTGGGCTCACGGTGGATTATGGTCTGGTGAGCTATCAGGAATTCGTCGCCGCGCCGGACAAGAGCCCGGCGGAAATCCGGCACGAGGTGGCCCCCGGCATTGGCTATTCCGCCGCGACCACCGCAGGCACGTTCCTGCTGCTCGGTTTTGCCGGTCTGCCCGGACTCGCCCAGCTCGGCGTACTGACCGCCCTCGGCCTGCTCGTCGGCGCGGGCGTGATGCTGTTCGTGTTCCTGCCGCTGGTGGCCCGTCGGCGTCCGGCTCTCGCATCGGGATCGGCTCTGGTGCCGGTGAAGAAGTTTCCGGTCGGGATGTTTCCCACGGTTGCGGTGGTGTTGGCGGCCATCGCGGTCCTGGCCGGGCGCGGCACCCCAAGAATCACGGCCAGCGCCGATCCCCTGCGGCCCCGCAGCAGCGCGGCCTACGATGCGATGGATGAGCTGAAGCTCCGCCTGGGCCGAACGAATGAGCCAATGTGGGCCGTGTTCTCCGGTCGCGACGAAATCGCCGTCGCGCGGCAATTGGAAGCGGCCAACGCGGTGCTCGCGGCGGCGAAGGATCGGGGTGAAATCAGTTCCTTCGACCTGCCGGCGGGCTTCTGGCCACGCCCGGATTTTGCCGCCATCAACCGGCCGGCCGCCCTCGCGCTGGCTGCACGCGGGGAGGAATTTCGCACGCAGGCTGAGGCCGCCGGATTTACCGTCGATGCGCTGGGGCTCACGCGTGGGTTGCTGGCGGCCTGGAGCCGGGCACGCCTCGATCCGAGTTCGACATGGCCGACCAATTCGACCGCGAAGTGGCTGGTCTCACAGTTCGCCGCGCGGGACGCCGACGGCGGCTGGCTGGCTCTGGGCGTGATTCAGCCGACGGGCAATTCGGACCGCACCCACGCAGGACTCGCGGCATCCCTTCCGGCGGGGGTGCTGGTGACGAGCTGGGAATCGCTGGGGGCTTCGCTGCTGGGGCATGTCGCGCGCCGGGTCAGCCTGCTGATGGTGCTGATCGCGCTGGTGCTGGTCGGCTGTCTCTGGCTGGCCTTCCGCCGCTGGCGTGAAGTGGCTCTGAGTTTTGCCGCGCTGGCGCTGAGCTTTTCTTTGCTGTTGGCGCTGATGACGCTGATCGGCTGGTCGTGGAACCTGCTGAGCCTGGTCGCGCTGCCGCTGCTGCTCGGCTCCTCCGTCGATTCCACGATCCACGTGCAGCTCGCCCTGCGCCGGCACGGGCCGGATCTCCGCGCGCTCTGGGGTACGACCGGTAAAGCACTGCTGCTCTGCGCCGGCGCGAACATTGCCGGCTTCGGCTCGCTCGCGTGGAGCAGCAACCTGGGGCTGGCCAGCCTCGATCTCGTGTGCGCGGTGGGCGTCGGCTGCGTGTTCGTGGTGTGCGTCGGCCTTCTGCCGGCCTGGTGGCAGATACTCGGCGGTGGCCAGGAGGACACATCGAAGCCCTTGCGGGTGTCGTCCTTGTATGGGGCCCGCATCTGGCGGGCGGGCCTGAAGCTGGGTCGGATGTTCCCGCCGGTCCTCGCCCACGGCCTCGCGCGGATGGCCGCCGCCGTCTACGTTTTTGTACGCCCGAGCCGGTTCGCGGTCGTGGTGGAAAACCTGCGGCCGGTGCTTGGCGATGAAGCCGCCGCCCGGCGGGCTGCCCGGCGCAACTTTTCCGAATTCGCGCGCAAGCTGGTGGACCTGTGGCGCTATGAGGCCGGCGGCCTGTCCGCCGAGGCCGTGCGATCGGGATCGGGTTGGGACCATTTCGCCGCCGCCGTCAGTTCCGGTTCCGGTGTGCTGCTGGTGACACCGCACCTGGGCAATTGGGAATTCGGCGCGCCGCTGCTGACGCGACTGGGCGTGCGCCCTCTGGTGCTGACCGCGCCGGAACCAGGCGGACTCACGGAGGCGCGCGTCGCCGCTCGCGCCCGGCAGGGCGTGGACACGCTGGTCGTGGGCAGTGATCCCTTTGCTTTCGTCGAAGTTATCCAGCGGTTGCAGAAGGGCGGCGTGGTCGCCCTTCTGGTGGATCGCCCCCCCGCGCCGACGCGGGTCGGGGTTGAGCTCTTTGGCCAGCCCTTCGCCGCCAGCATCGCGGCAGCCGAACTGGCGCGGGCCTCGGGTTGCGTCGTACTGCCGGTGTGCATCCTGCGCGACGCTCAGGGCTACCGTGCCGACGCGCTGCCGCCGGTGGCCTATGACCGGGCTGCCCTCGGTGACCGCGCTGCGCGCATCGCGTTCACCGGCCGCATCCTGCGTGTGTTTGAGCCGGTGATCCGGCAGCATCCCGACCAGTGGTTTCACTTTGTGCCGGTGTGGCCCGAGGCCGATGGTCCTGTCGTCACCACACGCCCATGAACCCGCAACATTTCCGAAACCTGTTACTTCCGCTGCTGTTCCTGCTGGGAGCCACCGCTGTTCTGGCCGGTCCGGAGGACGACGCCTTGCTCGACCGCTGGCTGGCGCGACAAACCAATGTCATCGCCTGGTCGGCGGAGTTTGTGCAGACGCGGCACCTGAAGGCGCTGACGCAGCCGCTCACCACGCCGGGTCGAGTTTGGTTCGTCGCGCCCGACAAGTTCCGCTGGGAACTGGGCACGCCGGCGCAATCCATCGCCCTGCGCGCCCGTGACGACCTGCTGATCATCGCCCCCCGGCTCAAGCGGGCCGAACGGTATTCACTGGCCGACTTTGCGCTGGGACCGATGAAGGACGCCCTCGCGCTGCTCGATACCGGCTTTCCCCGGGACGCAACGGATTTCCATCGCCGCTTCGACCTGCTCGGCATCGGGCGGACCAATGCCACCTACGCTTTTCTCCTCCAACCCCGCGCCGCCGCGGCTCGCAAGCTGCTGCCGGAACTGACCATCATCATTGGCACCCATGATTTCCGGTTGAACGCAACCGAGCTGGTCTTCACCGACGGCTCGCGTCTGCGGAACGATTTTACGAATGCCGCTGAAAACCAAGTGATGGATCCAGCCCTCTTCGCGCCGCCGATGGATGCAACCTGGAAGGTGACGGAACCGCTCAAACCGAAATGACCGCCATGCCTGACCCGCTGGTCACCGCGCTCGACGCGCTTCCGCACGGCCCCGAGTTTCGTTTCGTGGACCGGTTGCTGGCGCTGGACCCCGGCGTTAGCGGCACCGGCGAATACACGCTGCGGGGCGACGAACCGTTTTTGCACGGCCATTTTCCGGGCGAGCCTCTGCTTCCTGGTGTGTTGCTGGTAGAGGCGGCAGCCCAGTTGGCGGGGATTGTCGCCCAGAGCGATCCCGTCCACGCGCCGCTGCTGGGGCTGAAGCTCACGGCCATCCGTGCGGCGAAGATTCTCGGCAGCGCGCGACCGAAAGAAACCATCACGCTGCACGCGCGCGTCACGGCGCGCCTCGGGAAGCTGGTCTCGGCCCAGGCCACCGCCAGCCTGCGCGGCACGCTGATCCTGCAATGCGAGGTAACGCTGGCTGGCGGGTGACGGACGGATCAGTGGTGGCTCGGACGCTTCAGAACGTAGTCGTCCGGGGTCATGGCGGCGAGTTCGTAGCCTTCATGCGCCAGCGCGTTCATCGCGAGGTTCATGTAGAACGACCGATCATCCACCTTGTCGGGGCGTTTGATGCCGGAAAACTTCGGTCCCAAAATTTCCACCGTGCCATCAGGCCGGATGAGATGGGTGTTTTCGCGCCCGGACCAACGGAGGGTGGCGTACTCCACCGTGCCGGCGGTTCCACCGGCAGCGGGCAGTTTCAGCTCGGCGAGGACAAGGAACAGGCCGGCGGCCAAAAGCAGATATGGGGTTTTGGTTTTCATTTTGGGATGGTGATTTCCAGTCCTTGGGACTTTTGGTTCAGATCAAAATAAAGGCGTCTGGGAACCCTGTCCTCCTGACCGAACATAAACTGCTGGGCCCCGTTCAGGAACGACTTCGTTTGCATGAACTGGCCCGGTTTCACGGGATATGCCTTGAACACCGTGTGACCGTCACCGCCGCCATGAAATGTGCCGTCGCGGTCACCCCAGATCGTGACCTTCAGCGGGCTCACCCCGACGTATTCGCCGTCCACCTCGATCCGCGACCCCGGATCGCTGGTCTCGACCAGCACCTCAATAGGGACGGTTCCTGAAGGGTGGCCTTCCGGTGTGGAGGCGCATCCTGTTAGCAGCAGCAGGACGGCCAAGGCGGGCAGGGAATGTTGAGAGGGGAGTTTCATCGCTTGTGGTGTGATTGGATTCCTTGCCGAAGTGTTATTCCGCTCGTCCAGGGTGAAGCTAGGACTTGTTGTTTATCAGGCGCGCCCGCCATTCCGCCCGGGACAGTTTTCCGCGTCCGTTGGGGGTCAGCGTTTCCACCAACCGCCACTGCCGGGGCACCTGCCACGCGGGCAGGCGCGCGAGCGCAAACTCCCGCAGCGCTGCCGGCGTGAGCGATGGATCGGCCTCAACGATGGCGGCCACGGATTCGCCACGTTGCTCGTCCGACGGCACGCCGAGCACGAGGCATTCGCGCACGCCGGCGTGCTGGCGCAGCACCAGCTCGATGGCCTCCGGCGCGACCTTGCGGCCGGCGACGTTGATAAGGTCGTCGGCCCGCCCGCGCAGAAACACTCCACCGTCCGGGGCGAATTCCACGAGGTCGCCCGTGCGATACTGTCCCGCGCGCAGACGGTCATCGGGCTGGGGCCAGTAGGTCTCGCCGACCGCCGGGCCGGTCACCTCCAGGCAACCCTCGTCGGTTCGGCCCAGCTTCACTCCGCGTAGTGGGTGGCCGACGAAGCTGGCGTCGGTGCGCGGCGTCCGGCCCGCGTCGTAGGCGATGCCGCCGCATTCCGACGCGCCCAGGAAGTTGTGAAGTTTCAGCCCGTGCGCGGCGAACACCGCCGATTCCAGCGCCAGCGGGAGCGGTGCACCGGCGGAGACGGCCAGCCGCACGCCGGGCGGAATTGCCACCGCCTCGTGCCACGCCCGCCACATCGCTGGCACCGCCGCCAGCGTGAACGAGCCATGTCCGGAGGCGCGGGCCGCTGCCAGCACCATCGCGGGCAGCGGGGACGGCACCAGCACGAGCGGGATGCCGTGCAAGAGCAGGGGCAGCACGAGATTGGAAAATCCGTAGCTGTGCGCGAGCGAGAGGACGCCGAGATTCGGCCAGTCGGACCGCAATCCCATAGTGGCCACGATGGCGTCGGCATCAGCGGCGAGCTGGGCGGCGGTGAAGGCGACACACTTGGCCGTGCCGGTGGTGCCCGACGTCAGTTTCAGGTGTGCAATTCCGGCGGGCGGCGGCGGGATGTCCGGTGCCGGATGGCCGGGCTCGAGCGGGCAGCAAACACGCTCGGCACGCCAGGCGCGGAGCACCGCGAGGATGAAGTCGATTCCGTGGCCGGTGGGATAGGTGGGGCCGGTTTCGGCCGAAGAAGGTTCGGCATCCGCCGCCGTGGCCAGCCCGGTAAACGTCCACGAGCGGTCGGTCGCCGTCTCGTACAGGGCGGTTTCCCGCGAGTGACGGGCGACGATTTCACGCCAGCGTTGGTCCAGCATTGCGCCGTGTGTTTGCTCATCGATAGCTTGGCGCGGCAAGCTCAATGAAAGTTTCCACACTCCTTCGCGGAGCCGGACGGTCCACCGGTCCGTCACGCCGGTGGGTCTTTCTGCGGCGATGGAGCTGGCTGCCGCTTGCCATGGTCTGGTTCGGTTGTGCATCGTCGCACCCCGTGGAATTGGCCCCGCTCCGACATCCCGAAGACACGCTGGGCTTCCGCAATGAGACGCTGTGGAGCTACGCGCGCGACCCGCAGACCGGGCGGCAGGTCCATCAGCGTCGCGAACCGGCACCTGACTACACGCTGCGCTGCTTCGTGCTGGCGCGGGTGGTGAAGCAGTTCCATCTCCACGCCCGCTTCGACCCCGCCGCCGCGCCGTTGGACACGAACGGTTACCGCCGGCGCTTCCGTGAGGTGCTCGCCCGCAGCGCCCGAAACGCCAGCCTTCCTGTGGACCGAATCGTCATCCCGGGTTTCGTCGACCTGCGTGCCTTCAGTGCGGCCCAGGCCGATATGATGCGCACGGAGGGTGGCGGCGCGTGGCAGAGCTATTTCCAGCGCGGGCAGTGGCGCATGGTGCTGCCCTTCAGCCGGGCGGGGCAGGCGAGGGAGGCGGCGCGGTTGGTCGCAGCCGTCCGGGCCAACGCCGCGCCGGTGCTGCACGTGTTCACCTTTCCCGGGCTGACCGTGAACCACGCGGTAGTGCTCTTCGCTGTCACCGAAACGCCGGAGCGATTTGTCTTCGACGCCTACGATCCCAACGCGCCGGACGAGGTGCTGGCGGTCGTGTTTGACCGGGAGCGTCGCGGGTTTTCGCTGCCGCCGACCGCCTACTTCATCGGCGGCCCAGTCAACGCCTACGAGGTCTATTGCCGGCTATGGCGTTGAGCCGGATCTGAATTTCGAGGACCAGGCCCGCTGGAGACTGCTGAGGCTGAGGAACAGCCAGCCGAAGAAGAGGACGCCGGAAAGATTCACGCCGAGCGAATAGCCGAGCTTGTAGGGGCGGCCCTCGTTGCGTTCCGCGTAGATCGGCTGGTCATGCCCGGCCAGCAGGCTGGGCCAGGCGACGGGCATCATCGCTCCGTGAACCATGCCGCGAAACAGACCGGGCGGGGTCGTGAGCTTTGCATCCGCCCGCATCGCCACCCCGCATAACCACGCGAAAATGAACATCGACGCGGCGGTCAGACCGGCCTGCAGCAGCCAGTGACGGCGGCGCGGAGGAGAAACGGGGTCGGCGGGAGTCATTTTGCGGAGGCGGTCGCTGTTTTTATGCCGACGGTTCGCGCAAGTCGAATGCTTCGAGAGCCGGAGCAGGGCGGATCGCCCGCGTCTGCTGATACCAGCGCCACCAGCGCCAGTAGTCGCGCAGCGGGGAAATCTTGCTGCATTCGCTCCCGTACCGGACCTGCACGGGCACAAAGGCAATGCGATGGCGGGCGCGGGCGAAGGCCACGCACATCTCCGACTCGATCTCAAAATGTTGCGTGCTCAACCCGAGCTCATCCAGCGTCGGAAGATGGGCCAGCCGGAAGCCGCACTGGGAATCGGGCAGGTTCACCCCGGCGAGTTCGGAGATTCGGACGCTAAGCCAGCGGTTGGCCCAACGGCGGAGCCAGGGCATCGCGCCGGGGAGGTGCATGCGGTTCCCGATGATGAGCTTCGCCGCACCGTGCTCCGCTGCGGCGAGAAGGCGGGGTACATCGTCCGTGGCGTGCTGGCCGTCGCCATCGAGCATGAGCGCCCAGGAGAAGTCGTTCTCGCCGGCCCATTTCCAGGCGGTGGCCAACGCCGCGCCCTTGCCCTGCGGACTTCGGTGATGGAGCACGGTTGCCCCGGCGAATTCCGCCGCCGCGGCGGTGCCGTCGGCCGAGCCGTCGTCCACAACCACCACGGTAGGCAGGTGGTCCCGCACGCGGCGAACCAGTTCGCCGATCTCCTCCGCCTCATTCAGGCAGGGAATGACGACGCAGCAGTTGGTGGGCGTTGGCGGCACTTCCGGTAGGGTCCCGGGTCCGTCGAGCGAAGTCGAAGGGGTATTTACCCCATGCCGACTTTAGGTTTTGGTCTTTGGGCTACGGCTCCGGTAACGCAAGGTTGCCGCGTGACTGCATCGTGGTTTCCGACCGCCACCGACCTGTCCGCCGTCGGCCCCGCCCAGGAACGGCTGCATGCGCTGGCCGCTGCCGCGACGCGCCAGCGCTTCGGTCGCCGCGTGTTTGTTCGTGCCGTCGTCGAGGTGTCGAACTTCTGCCGCGAAAACTGCCATTACTGTGGCATGCGCCGGGACAACCGCAGCCTGGCACGCTTCCGCGCACGGTATGACGAGCTGGCCGAGCTGCTCGTGCATCATCGCCCGTCGAGCATCACCGACGTGAACATTCAGTCCGGCGAGGACCCGGTTGCCGCGCGCGAGGTCGTGCTGCCTTTGGTGCGGACGCTGCGCCAGGAGACCGATCTCGGCGTGAGTGTTTGCCTCGGTACCCTGGACGCCCGGCTCACCCGTGAACTGCAGGAGGCGGGCGCGACCTGCTACATTATCAAGTTCGAGCTGGCCGACCCGCAGCTTTACGACGCACTCCAGGCACCGGGCACGCTGTCGGAACGGACGGCCCACATTCGTACCCTGGTGGCGTCCGGCTGGCATGTCAGCTCGGGCTTCATCGCCGGGTTGCCGGGACAGAAGACGGAATCGGCGCTGCAGAATTTCCGACTGGCGGCGGACCTGCCGCTCAGCGGGTGCAGTGTCAGTCCGTTTGTGCCGGGGGATGAAACGCCGTTGTCGGCCGCCACGCCGGCAGCCCTCGATCCGACCCTGAATTGCATGGCGGCGCTGCGATTGATGCGGCCCGACTGGATCATCCCGGCAGTCAGCGCGCTGAATCTCGCCGGCCCCGACGGCGGCTACCGGCGCGGCCTCGCGACCGGGGCCAACCTCGTCACCATCAACCTCACCCCCGATACGGTGCGCAGCGACTACCTGCTTTACCGGCGCGATCGCGTCATCATGACCGAGGAACGAATTCTGTCCGCGATTGCCGCCGAAGGGTTGGAACCCTCCGCCCAAAGCCTCGCCGACTTCTATCGCAACGCCAACTCCGCCACCGTCCCGGAGGTTGCGGCATGAACGTCCCCGAACCGCAGGCACCTCATACGGTGCTGACCGATTTCTACACCACTTCCGAGGCTCGCGCCGGTTTTGTGAACCGGCTCTTTGACAACACGGCCCGGCACTATGACCGGGTGAGTAGCTTGTTTTCTTTCGGCAGCGACAAGCGCTACCGCAGGATGGCGCTGCAGGCCGCCGGCATGCGCCCCGGCTTCAAGCTGCTCGACGTCGCCACCGGCACGGGCCTGGTCCTGCAGGCGGCGTTGGACATGGGCATTCCGGCGGAGGATCTCGTCGGGCTCGACCCGAGCGCGGGCATGCTGGAGGAAAACCGCCGGCTGCACGCGGTGAAGCTGGTGCAGGGCGTGGGGGAGCACCTGCCGTTTCCCGAGGCGTCGTTTGATTTCATCTCGATGGGTTACGCGCTGCGCCATGTGGAAGATCTGGGAGCACTCTTCACCGAGTTCCGCCGGGTGCTGAAACCGGGCGGACGGATTCTGATCCTTGAAATCTCCCGCCCGAAATCGCAGTTCGCGTTTTTCCTGATGAAGCTCTACATGGGCAAACTGGTGCCCTTCATCACGGGCCTCTTCACCGGCCAGCGCGAGGTGGCGCGGCTGATGGAATACTACTGGGCCACCATCGCGGAATGCGTGCCGCCCGAAACCATCCTGGCCGCGATCCGTTCGGCGGGTTTTCACGACGCGCGGCGAAAGCTCACCGGGGGAATCCTGAGCGACTACACGGCGGTGAATGGGTTAACTCCGACCGCTGTCACTCCGACGCCGGCGTGTTGAACTTCAGTCGCGATGCTCTTTCCGTCCCCAGCGCGGCCAGTGGTTTCCCCGCGCGTAGTTGTCACCGGGGCTGGCATCGTGACGCCGCTGGGGCTGGGTTGGGCGGTCAACGCGGAGGGTTTTCGCACCGGGCGGCGGGCGTTCCGGCCGGTCAGCGTTTTCGACGCATCCCGCCAGCGCACCCGGGTCGCCGGCGAGGTGGATCTGCCCGGCACGCTGCCCGCAACCCGTCTCGGACCACGCCAGCAACTCCGCCTCGAACGCGCCGCGCGCATGCTGCTGCTCGCGGCGCACGAGGCGTGGACCCAGGCCGGCTGGACCGCGACCGACGATCCTCTCCCGCTGGTGCTCGGCACGACCAGCGGCGGCATGTCGCTGGAGCAGGATTACTATCGCCAGGCCATCGCCGCGCGGCCGAGCGACCGCCAGCAGGTCACGCGACTCACCCACTATCAGGTGCAGCGGCAGGCGCTCAACCTGGCGGATGCCTTCGGTTTCCACGGCGCGGTGACGATCATCGCCAACGCCTGCGCCTCCGGGGCGAACGCGATTGGCCACGCCTTTGAACAGGTTCGCTCGGGCCGGGCCACGCGCGCGTTTGCGGGCGGTTACGACGGGCTGTGCGAGCTGGTGTTTGCGGGCTTCGATTCCCTGCAGGCGTTATCGCCGACGACGTGTCGGCCGTTTGACGCGAAGCGCGACGGTCTCGCGCTCGGGGAAGGGGCGGCGATGCTGTGCCTGGAAACGCTTGTCTCGGCGCGTGCGCGTGGAGCGGAAATTCTGGGCGAAATCACCGGCTACGGCACGACGACCGATGTCCACCATCTCACCCAACCGCAGCCGCAGGGTGACGCCGCGCTGGCCGCGATGACGGCGGCCTGCGCCGACGCCCGCGTGACCCCGGCGGAGATCGGCTACGTGAACGCGCATGGTGCCGGCACGCCCGCCAACGACGGGGCGGAAGCCCATGCCATCACGCGATGGGCCGGAGCCCGCGCGGCGACGCTGCCGGTGAGTTCGACCAAGGCGGGCATCGGCCACCTGCTCGGGGCTGCCGGTGCGGTCGAGGCGGTCGTGTGTCTCATGGCGTTGCGGGGCCAATGGTTGCCGCCGCAGATCCACCTGGAAACGCCCGACCCGGCGTGCGGTTTTCCGCTGGTGCAGACCCCGCAGGCGGCCCGCTTCGAGCACGCGCTGACCAATTCGTTCGGCTTCGGTGGAGCCAACGCGACCCTCGTGCTGAGGCGGTTCGCATGAGCCGCGTTTTCATCCATGGCTGGGGCGCGGTTTCGCCGGCGGGCTGGGGCTGCGAAGCGCTGGAACAGGCAATGTTCGCAGGAACGCCGTTGCCCGAGCAGGAGGTCACCCGGCCCGGCCGCGCGGAGCCGCTGCGGGTGCGTCGCGTTCCCGCGCCCGCAACCCGTCCGGCCTTTCTGGCGCATCCCCGGCTGCGGCGGACGAGTCCGATCACGCACTTCGCGGTTGCGGCCGCCTGCGAGGCCCTCGGCACCAATGCCGTCCAAGTGGCGGCGGGAGAGGTGCGGTTGGGCATTATCTTTTGCGCTTTCACCGGCTGCGTCGGCTATTCGCGGCGGTTCTACGACGAGACGTTGCGCGACCCGGCCACGGCCAGCCCGCTGGTCTTTCCCGAAACAGTGTTCAACGCGCCGGCGTCGCACCTCGCGGCCTTCTTCGGAACGACAGCGGTGAACTACACGCTGGTCGGCGATCAGGGCGAATTCGTGAAGGCGCTCGCACTGGCTGCCGACTGGCTGCTCGCCGGCCGCGTGGACGGCTGCCTTGTCGTCGGGGCTGAAGAAACGGACTGGCTGTCGGCCGATGCCCTGCGGTTGGTGGCGCCGTCGGTCATCGCCGCGGAAGGCGCCGGTGCGGTCTATTTGCGGTGTGATCCGGGTCCCGTCGAATTGTGCGCCGTCACCGAGCCGCAATTGTTCACACAGACCCGGGGACGTCAGGAGGCGGTCCGGAACACGCGGGCTCAACTGGCGGGCTGGCCGGAACCGGATGTTTGGCTAGGGGCAGACGAGTGCGACCTCGCCACCGCACCCGTCGGAATGCCCCATGGCGCACGCCGTCTTTCACTGGCGGCGATGTTGGGCGAGGGGTTGGGCGCGGCGAGTGCCTGGCAAATGGTCCTGGCGAGCGCGATGCTTTCGAGTGGAGGTGCGTCACGGGCGGTCATCGAGGTCGTCGGCAGCAACGAGCAAGCGGTGGCGGCGATGCTTCGCAGCGCGTGAGAGCACGTTTGAAAATGGGGACTCCTCCGAATTTTCAGATGCACCTGTCAGGCAAAGTCTGGCCATCGGCTGGGGAAACCTGATTTCAGCCTTCCTTCGCGGCCTGCGGGCCGTCATTCGTCGGAGCGTGCGTGTTGTCTTGATCACGGGTGCGAACGGTGGCCTCGGCCGGGCGATGGCCCGCGCCTTTCTCACCGAAGCCGAAACCAACCACCTGTGGCTGGGCGTACGGTCGCAACGCGCGGAAGCCGAAGCACTCGCCGCCGAATTTCCGGGTCGGGCGCGGTTGGTGACGCTCGATGTGACCGATCGGTCCGCGTGGGACGCTGCCGTCACCCTCGTCCGTGAAGTCCACGGACGGCTCGATGTGCTGGTGAACAACGCCGGCCGCAATGAGGATTCCCTGCTGGCCACAATGTCGCCTACCGCCTGGTCGGGTGTGCTCGCGGCTAATCTGGACGCCGTGTTTCACGGCTGCCAGGCCGTGCTGCCCGCAATGATCGGCCAGCGCTCCGGCCGGATCGTGAACGTGGCCTCGCTGAGCGCGCTGCTGGCCCCGGCGGGGCAGGCCAACTACGCCGCCGCCAAGGCCGGGGTCGTCGCGCTTACGCAGTCGCTGGCCAAGGAGGTCGCCCGCATCGGCATCACCGTGAACGCCGTGTGTCCCGGCTATATCGATACCGAGGCGCTGGTCGGCATGGCTCCCGAGCGCCGGGCCGCCGCGCTGGCGCAGGTGCCGATGCGCCGGTTTGGACGCGCCGAAGAGGTGGCCGCCGCCGTTCGCTTTCTGGCGAGTGCCGAGGCCGCATACATCACCGGGGCAGTGCTGAAGATCGACGGTGGCATTCTCTGAACGCGGGAACTCGTTTCAGTTGTAGCCCGCCCGATTCCTTTCATATTGGGCCATCGATCCTGATGAACCCTGAAC
The DNA here is from genome assembly GCA_903907925.1 of uncultured Verrucomicrobiota bacterium. Lineage (GTDB taxonomy): Bacteria > Verrucomicrobiota > Verrucomicrobiia > Limisphaerales > UBA9464 > CAIVQB01. Next base: position 10,759 of record CAIVQB010000081.1, on the reverse strand, counting down.
CCGTCCGTCCTGAACTGCTCGCCGAGCTGAAGACTCTGTTGGTGGAAACCCTGATGCTGCAGACCCCGGCGGCTGAGATCACTGAGGATCGGCCGCTGTTCGGCCCGGGCGGCCTGGGTCTGGACTCGGTGGACGCGCTGCAACTTGTGGTCGCCCTCGACAAGCATTACGGGCTCAAGCTCACCGACGCCGAAGTTGCAAAGGGCGTGCTGCAAAGCGTCGCCACCATGGCTGCCGCGGTGTCGAAGAAATCGGGATCTTGATGAAGTGGCTTCGGTGAAGGAGAGGAAATTGGCCTCCAAATGATTTCCCTACCGGACGGATTGTCCCGCAAAAGTCTTTAGGGGCGTTTTGGTCAGCGTCCGGAGGCGCTGGGTGTTTTCAGTAACGATGGCATCGGCCTTGGCTTTGTGGGCCGCCTGGACGTGGAGCCAATCGTGGATCAATCCGCCCCGAATACCTTGCGCACCCGCTTCCTGGATCGCCTTCAAGGTCTCCTTGGCGGTCAATTCGACGAAGGTGAGCTTTGAGAGATCGGTGAGGAGGGCCGTCGCGTCGTCCGGGTGCAGGCGCGTCTTGCCGTTGGGTGTCTCGATGCCGCGGCCGGTCAGCGTTGAGAAGATTTCGCCGAGAGTATGGGGGCGGGTGACTCCCTTGGGCTGGTGGCCAGCCATCAGGGCCGCGATCACGGCGCTGGAATCCCATAAGCACTCATCGGGAGTCGCGTTCCTCACGGATGGCGTCGGCGATGGCCGAAGACGTGGCAGTGAACCCTGGCGGAAACACTAGCTTCCCGTTCTTCCGCAGGAGCCGGACCGTCTTGACCTCCTCGGTCGGCACCATCAATCGGACGACGACTTTTCCGCCGTCTTCCTGCCAGTCGAGGGTGGCCCCGGGTTCCCGTCCCGCCTTGCGTCGGATGTCGGCCGGGATGGTCGTCTGACCCGCTTGCGTCAGTGTCGAAGTCATGTCACAAGGATTCCTTGTGGTGCGACCGGTGTAAAGGGCGACGCTGGATTTGGGGCGAAACCGCCAAGAACCCTTTTAAATTTTTCTTGGGCGGTTTCTATCGGCTGGATCACATGGAAGAATGCAGATCCAACTCCAATTTCATGGAGTTCGAGTTGGATTGTCATGGAATCCAATGGAGGAACCTCGAATTGAGGTTGCTTCGATTTCCCGGATGAAAAATTGGGGGGATCGAGTTTCACCAAGTGCCGATCCTCCTCGCGGTGGGGCGACAGGCATCGGGTAATCCTTCGATCCCTGCATCACAGCGCTTCGAAGGTGGCTCAAATGGTGACTTCGTCCGCGGACGAACCGAACGAGAGGAGGGAGGGAACCCCTTTTCCTGCGAGCCGCAGGTAAAAGTAGCCAATTCCGGCAAGTCCGAGAAACAAACTGGGAATCTGCGTCCCGGGTTCACCAGCCCCGCATGGCCAGGGCGTTTCGGTCACCGCGTGCTTTTCAACACCGGTTCCCGCCACGCGCCGGATTAATTCTGTGCGGTGCCGCGACGGTCCAAGAATGTCGTTGGCCATTAGCAGAACGTCGGCGTTGCCGGCCAATCCGTGGCAGAGTGAGAAATTCCCGCCACCCGTGCCAAGCCATGAACCAATCGACCGCTCGGTTGTTTCAAGGGCAATGGTGGCCTCCGTTTTCAGTTCTTCCAAACCCAGCTGTGAAAATGCGCGGAGCCGGGAGACGGCAATTCCCGGAGCGCCGTGGCACCAGTGACTCAAGTAGGAATGAGCCGCGGTCCTTGCATCCTTCTTTCCGGGCGAACCCGTCAGATCCGGCCAATTTTGCTCGGTAGCGTTGAACCATCCGCGTTCGTAGGCAAACGCACTCAGGGCGGCCTCCCGGAACCGGACATCGCCGGTGGCTTGAAACAATTCCAAAAGCCCATATCCGACTCCTGCGGCCCCGTGAGCGAAACCAACGAGGTTTGGCCATTTGGGAATGCCGCCCCAAGAAAGGGTTCCTTTCTCGACCTCCGCCGTGGTGAGCAAGTGTTCCCCAACCCGGACTGCCGCACGCCGGAAACGCTCGTCACCGAAATGTCGTGAGAGTGACAGCCAACCGACGATCTCACCCGCGTGTCCCTGCAGTAGATCGTATTCAGCCCGGATGGCCGAGTCCCGGACCGTACGCAGTGCCAGTTGCCGGCCTGCCTTCTCAAGTTCGGGCGCCCGCAGCAAACGCCCGATCCGTGCCGCGGCATACGCTACACCGACCCGCCCCGCGTACAATCCTCGCCGGTGTTCCCTTGGGCCCGGATCGCCGAAAGCCAGTACCGCCTGAGTCGCGCCCCCTAGCGCAGTTCGAGTGACTTCTTTGTTGCCCGTCAATCGACCTAGCTCGGCGAGGAATAGAGCAACGCCGCTGGAACCGTCGTAGACATTTGGGTTCAGAGCGCCATGGGAGAGTCCGGGTGTGCGGGACACCTTTGGATCCTTTCCGATGGCACCCAACCAGTTGCAACGATCACCCCACCAGATCGCCTCCCGGCAGAGATGTTGCCCGATGGAGATTGCCACGCCCATGAGATCCCGGGCCGATGGTCGGCTGCTAAGCGCGACCGATCTCGTCCGCTCCAAGCGACTCCTGTTTCGAAATCCTGGAAAGTCGTAGTCATCCACGGAACCCCGGTTAAGAAACGGGTGATCGATGTTCAACCCGTCTGCAGCAAAACGGGCGATCGCCACCTCCTGCCGGGCTTCCGAACTGCGAAGCCCGCGCTCATAGGCCTCCGCGATCGCCTCGGCCACCAATCGGCACCGGTGCTGCCCGAAGCTCTCCTCTCCGACTGGATCTTCGGCCAGCCCGAGTCCGAATCCCAGCCGTTTGGTAAATGCGGGAGTTTTAGCTTCGAGGAGGGAAAAGACCTCCTTGTGGATGCCCACCAAAAAGGGAAACACCGCCGGCAGCGCGCTGCGAGCGACATACAACACCGCCGCGTCGCAACGATTATATCGATGCGGTGAATCCGCTGTTTTGAAAAGAAAGGGCAGGCCGGCACCGTTCAAAGCCGTGGTGATTTTCTGAACCAGCGTTACCGCGCCCGGTTCGGTGATATTCCAGTAGAGCCGTACGAGCCGCTCCCCAGGACCCGGCCGGAACTCGACGTCGCTCAACGCCATGTAGAATCCGGGAGAGATCCTCAATTTTTCCTTCGGCGCCCAGACAGTCACTTCGACGCCGGGTGCTATCGATCCGTTCGTGGTCCGGCAGTCTGCCTCCGGTGCGCGGAAGGTCAGGCCGTCTCTTTCCAGCATTACCGCGCCGTTTTCGATGGCCCGCACCGTCCATCCCCCATCCCTGAATCCGGTTCCGCTATTCGCGGCCGAGAGGGTCTCGATGAACGGGGTGCGGCCCTGCGGTGCTTGAGGTGGCGCCCGATCAGGGCGCTCGGACATCACCGAACCGGGGCAGTAAGCGTTGAGATAGAGCGTCTGAGTCAGTGCTGATACAAGGTAGTCACGCGCGATCTCCGGCGTCAGGGCGCGGGCAATCCGGGCGGCAAGAGGCGGCAATCGACGGCCGAACCAGGAAAAGGAATTTGGAGATTCCACCCGAGTCGCCTCGAGCAGGTCTCTCAACAGGATTCGGTACTCGTTCGCAGTTGTCACAGGGGGATCCCCAGCAATCGGACCAACGCCTCCTCTGGACGTCGGAGCATGTTTAGGCTGACCTGCAACGCACAAACATCGTTGCCACTGAGATGGCTCGAGGATTGCATCCGCTCGTAGACGGTCTGAACCAATCGCGCGGCGGCGTAGCGAACGGAGCGGACTTTCCAGGAGCCGACTGCATCCGGCGCGATGCCCATTGAACCTGCGTAGGCGTCCCAGAACGCGGCCATCGATGGCTGCATGCCGGTTAACGGATGGCGGGCAAGTTCGACCAATCGTTCGGGCGGTGTGTCCCGCGTCGCGGGAATCGAACCCAGCCATCCGTTGAGGTAACTGCTCAGTTCGGACCCAATGTCCCAACACGGATCCCCGGGTCCGGCAAGTTCCCAATCAATGATCATCGCGTTGGGGCGACGTCCCCGCCGTGCGATCAATACATTGTCCCATTTGATGTCGTAGTGGATGAGCGCCGTATTGCGCCAACCCCGTCGGAGTTCGTCGAAGGCCAGGCCGAAATCAGGAAACCGTTGGAGGATCGCTATGATCCGAAGTTGACCCATGCTGAACTCACTCAGTGCGCCCATTTCCGGACGGGAGATCGAAAGGATCCACGGAGGCTTGCTTTGAAGTTCAGCTTCACCCCAGTCCGGCATCGCCAGTTTGTGGACCCCGGCCATGACCCGCCCGAGTGTCATTGCGGTCTCCACGGGAGCCACTCCCTTGCGAGTCTGCAGTTCGCGCAAGCTTTGCGACCTGCGCACTCCTTCCAAAATGAGAAGATTGTCCGCGGGGAAATGTGCCTGAAGACGGGGAAGGTGTGGCCGGAGGTCAGTCAGCGCACGTTCGTTGGCGAAAGATCGGCAAACGGAAGCCTCGCGCGCAAGAGTTGTCACAGCATCCGGACTGGATGCCTGTTTCAGGAACAGACACGGTCCGCGACGACTTTCCACTCGGAAATTCCGGTTCCGCCGTGAGACATCCTCCACCGAAACATCTCCGCCCACGATCAGCTTCTTGTCGAGAAACCCGCGTTCCAGCAAATACGGCACCACCGCGGACAAGGAAAGTCGTGGCATGGCACGACCTGCCGACGCGGGCTCTGCCGGTCCTCGGACTAAGGCCGGCACGTCGCAGGACCGTTCTTGGTGCAAGTTCCGTCGCCGCCTCCCGGCAGACCTCGGCATGTCCAACGCTCTGTACAGGTCTCATGATAACTGGCCGTGTAGATCATTCCTGTGACCACAGTCGCGGCCACCGCAGTAGTGATACAGGGGAGAGTGGTCGTGACCGTTGTGGTCCAAGCAGCGTGGAAGCCCGGGTGGGGAAGGAACTTCGCCGTCGCAAGGTATTGGTTCGACAAGTCGCCGCCGAGAAAATCGGCTTGCGAGGCTGCCACACCGCTTCGCACCTCCTCCAACGCGGCCTCTCGCGACACCCAGACGATGCTGCCGAGTTCCGGGCGACCCGGGTCGATCGCCTCGACTCGTCGAATATCGCCTTCGGCAATCTCGAAGTATCGATCGAACACTGGCGTAAGATACAAGCGCCAATGCCCTGACCGCGGGCTTTGGCCAAGGAAACCGGCGAGGAGCGAGAGGTTTGCCGGTTCGTTCGGGTCGGGCCTGAGGGCGGAGACCAACGGGCTCTCGACCAAGCCCCTGGATTTGCTCTTTTGAGGTTTCTTTTTCACCGTATGCTGGTTTGTAAACACGTCATTTGAAATTAGTCAAGAAGCGTTTTCACCAAACTCGAACCTTCCGCCTACCCACATCATTTGACTCGGTTTTCCAAGCCGGCTCGTGGAGTTGGGGTGAACGATTTTTTCATTCGTTTCCAATACGCCGCCCACCGGGGCTTGGATGGAATGGAATGGATTACAGTGGGCATCCCATGGGATTTCGGTGGAATTGGAAGGAGGGCCGAGACTCAAGGTGGCTACTAGGCTGGGTTCGATGCGAGCGTTTCAAGGGCGCATGGGCCAACGTCCGGAAGGATCGGGTGTTTTGGTGATAACGGTGCGGCATTTGGATTTTCGACGGCTTGAATACGGAGTCACTCGTAGACCCATGCGCCGCTCACACCAGCCGGGCATCCGGTCAGCGCTCACCGAAGACATGGCTGTGAAACTCGCAAGAAAGACCAACCCTCCATTCTTCGCAGAGGCGGATGGTGATGTTGCGGACCGGGCTGTCGCACGAAGGTGATCTGGCTTACCTTGGAAAGATCGGTCAACCGATTCACCTTCAAGCGGAACTCGGCAAGCCGTCGTTTAGCCAGTGGCCGGTCCTTGGTCTTCAACGAGCGGCGAAACTGCTTGCCGCCTCGTTTTACAAGCGCGTAGTAAGTGCCCGTGGCTGTCGATCGGTGCAGGCATTCGCCGACGGGTTCAAAGCGCGGTTTTGCCTGTTCTTTCGATGCTGGCGTGGTCGTTTTCACGCAAAACAGCCTCGGGTGACACAAATGGGTTACAGCCGGAAAAACAGGGGTTTTAAACCCGTGTTAAGTAGTTGTAAATGAGCGGTTTGCCTCGATAGCTCAAATGGATAGAGCAGCGGTTTCCTAAACCGTTGATCCCGGTTCAATTCCGGGTCGGGGTACCAGTTTAATAATCAAATACTTACAACAGTATTGAAGGTGGATTTTCTGATGGTTGTTGCAATTTATGGAACAGAAATGGAACACTTGTTCCAGTACTGTGAGTGCTTCCTCCTCTCGTAAGCGGATCGTTTGGCCTCGGCGTGTTTCCGAAGGTCGGACCACGGTTACCGTCTATCGCCGCAACACCCCCTCTGGGCCCGGTTACCGGGTTGCCGATTATTCGAACGGTACCCGGCGGTTCATCGATTTCGCAGATGAACAGGAGGCCCTCTCCAAAGCCCGCCAGATTGCCCGGCTCCTGAATGAAGGCGACGTCATCGGCGCCTCCTTCCGTGGCGAAGACGCCGCAGCCTTCACCGCCGCCATCCAAACCCTCGCTCCCTTCAATCTACCCCTGCCGGTAGCCGCCGAAGGCCTGGCCGAGGCCCTCCGGGTGACGGGTTCCCTCGCCAACCTACTCCAGGCTGCTGAAGCCTGGGCGCGGGATCATAAACAGTTGATCCGCAAACCGCTGCGCGAAGTCGTGAGCGCCTTTGTGGAACTCAAAATCAAGCAGCAGGCTTCCCGACGATACCTTATGGATCTCCGCTCCCGGCTGGGCCGCTTTGGTGAAGCCATCCGGAAAGACGCCTGCGACGTTTCCACAGTCGATATCCAAGCTTATCTGGATGGCGTCGGTGGATCTTCCCAAACCCGGAAGAACTACCGAACCGTCCTCCACGTCTTCTTCGAGTTCGCCCTGGCCCGCGGGTTCACCGCCTCCAACCCGGTCGCCAAGACGCAGCACGTCAGCGTCCGTTCCGTCAGCGAGATTGAGATCTACACCCCGGACGAGTTCCGACGCCTACTGGAGGCTTCCAGCCCCGATTTCACCCCCATCCTGGTCCTCGGTGGCTTTGCCGGCCTGCGCTCCGCCGAACTGGAACGGGTCCAGTGGGAGAACATCGACCTGGTCTCCGGCCACGTGACCTTGTCCGCTCGCCAGGCCAAGACCGCCTCCCGCCGGATTGTTCCACTGTGTTCCACAGCCATTGCCTGGCTCAAACCCCTCGCCAAACCTTCCGGCCCCGTTTGGGCGCAGGAAGGACTGGATTCCCTATACTCAGCCCAAGGGACCTGTGCCCAAGCCGCCCAGGTGAACTGGAAAAAGAATGCCCTGCGTCATTCCTACGCTTCCTACCGGTTGGCCGAGATCGGCGACCCGGGCCGGGTCGCTGCCGAACTCGGCAACTCACCGGCGATCGTTCACAAACACTACAAACAACTGGTCAAACCAGCTGAAGCCTTCGCGTGGTTCGGGATCCGTCCCGACTCGGCGGCCTCGGTCGTCGCTGCGGATTTCACCCAGTGACGGAGGTTGGGTGAACGACACCCAAGCGCCGGACACCCCGTTCCCGCTTCACCCAGGCCATCACCTCCGCCGGATCGAATCGGGCCGTTCGCCGTCCCAGGAGCACATACGGCAGTCCCTGGGTCACCAGGTTGTCGATCGTCCGCTTGGAGACTCCCAAGAGCTCAGCGACCTCCGCTCGGTTCAGGAGACCGGGAAGGGCAGGGGTGGCGTTCATCGGACCCTCCAGTTCTCTTGAAACAGCTTGATCGACATCATGAGCAAGCCGCTCCTCCCCCGCCGGGTGACGAGCAGGGGGAGGTTGCAGCGGTTTACCCAGTCCAAGGTGTCCTGAAGGCTGTCGCGTACTCCGGTGGAACTCTGTTGCGGCCATCGGTGTTCCACGCCTGGCGTCAACCCATTGGGACGGAAAAGGCGTTCCCGAAGGATAATCCGGCGGTCTGACCAAGGATCCCGATGCCGGATCAACGCCTCGAAGGTGTTCGCCGGTACCAGAATGAGACTTGCCTGACCTTGGCGGGTGATTTCGACCGGGCGCAGGGTTTGGGCGACCCAACCCAGAAGCCGGACCCACAACCGCTTTGCCTTCGTGGCGCAATACCGGGGCGGGATGAGCACCTGAATGGGGCGAGTGACATTCGTCATATCCGCCACTATGGCGCACTCCCCAAAGCAGTGGACGTACTAAACTCCTTACAGTACGTAAGGATTCATGCCCCGGAAAACCAAGCTGAACCACCCGATCTCACAGCTCAGGGTCGCAGCAAACCTGCGGCGAAAGGAACTGGCCGCACTGATTGGTGTGGAGGTGGGTACGTTGGAAGCATTCGAGCGCCAGAATCGTCGCATGAAACCGGCGATAATCGAGGCGCTCTACCGGGAACTGGGCGTGTGTCCCGGATGGATCGTTTCAGGGCAGGGACCGATCCACACCCATGATGGCCACCCCTACACGGTGAAGGAATACCTCCGGTGGCGCGAATGGCGCGATCAACCCGATGAGAAGGAGGAAACGGTTGTCACCCCGGCTATCGGGTACGGGGGGCGGAGGCTGGGGCCACTTTTCAAGAAGGACTGCTGTCCCGGGCCGGGTCGCAACATGATCTACGGACCGATTGAGAGTGAACCGAACGGCACCGGATCCCTCCGTGCCTACCAGAAGAAGATGTTCAAACAACGAATCGGGCAATACGCCTCCGATTTCATGGATCTGGCCCGGGGAGCGGTCAAGCTGGCTCTCAAGGATCCGCAAACCGCCGAAATCAAACTTTCGGAAGGGATCGCGAAGCTCCGGTTGGTGTTTCCCGACGCGAAACCGGAGAGGGATCGACTCTTCGAGAAACTCAGGAACTACTACCTCAGGGGTGGAAAGAGGCGGCCGGGCTTCGGGCGTTTCGGGATGGCTTCGAAACTGTCCGCGACTGCGGATGTGACCGCGGCATCAACTGGCTAAATGGTGATTCAAGGTATGTTCCGATCGAGTTTCCAGCAGTACTTTGCTGCTGACTCCCGAAAATGTAGTGAGTTAACGCAGTACATTTGGGGTGGCCCAGACACTGTTTCCGGGTCGTAGCCAGGCCCCGGCAACCGTACGTTTCCCAAGACCGTCCTAAACGGTCCTGGCAACAAGATCCCCAGTCCCGTCGGTGCCGCCGCGACTGACCCCCACTCGACGTCCGGCCGCCCCCCCCCCGCGGCGGTGACCGTCCCGCAGGAGAACCAAGCCAAGCCCAAAGTCCGCCGCCACCGGGAAAACGAACGCCCGGACTCTGGTGAAAACCCGCTGTGCCCTCCCCCTGAGCATTGACCGATCAGGGTCCCCACCATCACCCTCCCGGGAACAGCATTGGAGGAACAACGGACCGCGTTTGTCCGAGGGGAGGGGAGAGTCTCGGGCCAGCGATTGGGCATTACGGGCACAATTCAAAGAACCGGCAGAACAGAAATGACCACAGGCACGCAAATCAACCCGCCCGCCACCAATCGTCCCGTCTGAACATGGCCCGCAAACCCTCGGAAAACACCAGCACTGCCAACCTTGGCTTCGAGGCCAAGCTCTGGCTCACCGCGGACAAGTTGCGCAACAACATGGACGCGGCGGAATACAAGCACGTCGTCCTCGGGCTCATCTTCCTCAAATACATCTCCGACACCTTCGAGGAACACCGCGCCAAACTCCTCGCCGGCCATGGCGACTACGCCGGGGCCAATGCCGAGGATCCCGACGAATACAAAGCCGAGAACATCTTCCGGGCGCCCGACGATGCCCGCTGGTCCCACCTCCAGGCCAGCGCCAAGCAGCCCACCATCGGCAAGACCGTGGACGACGCCAAAGGTGGCAGTGCGCAAGCAGTTATCGAACGCGACAATCGGCGCCTCAAAGGCGTCCTCACCAAAGACTACGCCCGCCCTAGCCTCGTCAAACAGCGCCTCGGCGAACTCATCGACATGACCGACGCATGAGCACCACGCTCAGCCAGCTCGAATCCCACCTCTGGGAATCTGCCAACATCCTCCGCGGCCCGGTGGATGCGGCGGATTTCAAGTCGTACGTCTTTCCGCTGCTGTTCTTCAAACGTCTCTCCGATGTTCATGATGAAGAGCACGAAGCTGCGCTGAAGCAGTTCGATGGCGATGAGGAGGCCGCCCTTTTCCCGGAGAACTACGGTTTCCAAATCCCAGAGGGTTGCCACTGGCGGGATGTTCGAAAAGTTGCCAAGAACGTCGGACAGGCGCTTCAAACCGCCCTTCGCGGAATCGAGCAGGCAAATCCGCATACACTCTACGGCATCTTCGGCGATGCGCAGTGGACGAATAAAGACCGTCTGTCCGATGCTCTGCTGCGAGATCTCATCGAGCACTTTTCGGAACTCTCGCTCGGAAATTCCGCTGCAAAAGCCGATTTGCTGGGGCAGTCGTACGAATACTTGATCAAGAAGTTCGCCGACGCGACGAACAAGAAGGCGGGAGAGTTCTACACGCCGCGCTCGGTTGTTCGCCTCATGGTGAACATTCTTGATCCCCGCGAGGGTGAGTCCATTTACGATCCCACCTGCGGCACCGGCGGCATGTTGTTGGAGGCCATCCATCATGTGCAGGAGACGCGGGGCGATGTTCGAACGCTTTGGGGGAAGCTCTACGGTCAGGAGAAGAATCTGACCACCTCCGCCATCGC
>CAIVQB010000080.1 GCA_903907925.1 uncultured Verrucomicrobiota bacterium | reverse complement strand
GCGCGACATCACGCTCCGCAACGAGGTCGATCCCCAGCTTTCCGTCCACGCCGACGGCGACCGCTTCCAGCAGGTCCTGTTCAATCTGGTCGACAACGCAGTGAAGTACGGACGGCCCGGCGGGATCGTGCGTCTCGGAGCCCGCAGCCTGGGCAATGACATGATCGAAGGCTGGGTGGCGGACGACGGTCCGGGAATTCCGGCGGGTGCCAGTGAACGGGTGTTCGAACGTTTTTTCCGGGTGGATCGCGCGCGCTCCCGCGATGCCGGCGGCACGGGTCTCGGTCTGAGCATCGTCAAACACATCGTGCAGAGCCATGGCGGCGAAGTGCGTCTCGAAACAGCACCCGGCAAGGGCTGCACCTTCTTCTACACGCTGCCGGCCGATTGACGCAGGGAGGGACGGCAGACCGGGCGAACCGCCCGGAGTCATTGTCCCCCGTGCAGCAGGCGTTGCATCACTTCGGGGTGTTGCCGCATCACGATCGACAGGAGGATAATCATCACCCCGACCACCACCGTGGCCACGAGCACCGCGATGTTCCGGAAATTGCGGATGCGCTGCTGCAGATCCTCCGCCTCCTGAGCCCGCGTAGCCTGCCAGATGGCCATTTGCTCGTCGAGTCGCGCCTTCACCTTCTCCGGCGCCGGAAACTCGAATAAATGCCACGCCGCTGTCCGGTCCAGAAACGTCGCCGGGGATGCCGCCAGGCGTTCCGGCGATGCCGGCAAAAAACCACAGGTCACCCAATACGGATCGTCTTCCTGGGTCCAGATTCGATGAACCCCCTGGTTGCGCCCGATGATCTGGATTCGGCGCCACAGGCTGGCACGGATCTCATCGGCGTTCTCGCCGGCGGTCACCGACTCGGTGTGGAGCAGGCCGTCCGTTCCCTCGACCAGAAAGCCGATCGCTCCAAGCAGGGCCTCTTCGTCCCCGGGCACCACCTGGAACTCCGTGACGAAACGATCCAACTGATCCCACGGCAGACCGGCCGCCTGCCAGAGGAGGCGTAGCGACGGCAGATCCTCGACGGTCGCACGACGTGCACTGAGAGCCGGGGTTTCCACGCGGGGACGCTCGCTCGGAATGCGACCGAATTCAAGGTCGCGAAGGCCGAAGGAAATTTGGGCTGGTGGCGAACAACTACATTTTGCGGCAAAGGTCGCGACAGCGTCACGGACTGCGCGCGGCGGAGCCGCCGCTTTGCCGGACGGGCGCGAACCTCAGGCGAGCGTGGTGGAAGGATCCACGGCTTGCAGGTGGAGTCCCGCGGCACAGCGGTGTCGACGCTTCGCTTTGCCCCCGCACTCCACAGGAAGCCCTCCCCTTCAACTCTGCATCTCTTCAACCCTTTCACTTTTTCCCGATTCACCCATTCTCCCACCCATGTCCCCCCTGCGCTGGAAGCTGCTTGCCGGCCTGGTGTTTTTCGCCGGAAACACGATCACTGCGGCTGTTCCATTTCCGGATCCCGCCGAACTGCCGGTCCGACAAGCCTGGCCCGATCCGTTGCAATTCCTCGATGGTTCGCCGGTGACCTCAGCCGCCGATTGGAATGACCGGCGGCGTCCGGAGCTGCGCCAGTTGTTCCAGCACTACATGTACGGCGCGATCCCGGAGCGTCCGGCGACGGTGAAGTTTGAGCCCCGGGCCGTGTACAAGGATTTCCTGGGCGGGAAGGGAACATTGAAGCTGGTTTCAGTCTCCTTCGGCGACCCGGCGGCACCGACAATTGACCTGATGCTGGTGGTCCCGAACTCGGCGAAGGGCAGGGTGCCGGTGTTCCTGAGCATCAATTTCTGCGGCAATCATGCGCTGTCGGAAGATCCGCGAATCCCGCTGGCCCGAGGCTGGCTGTACGACTCGTGCAAGGGCTGTCGAGACGGTCATGCGACCGATGCGGCGCATGGCGGTCAGGCGCAGGATTGGCCGATCGGCGAGATCCTCGACCACGGTTACGCGCTGGCGAGTTTCTGCACCAGCGACATTGATCCTGACCGGAAGGAATTTACCGAAGGGTTGTACGCCTGGCTGGCGTCAAAGGCGGGAAGCACCAATCCCCCGAAACCCGCCGATCGCGGGACCCTCGCGGCGTGGGCCTGGGGATGTCATCGCTGTGTTGATTATTTGGTGACCGATCCGGATCTGGATGCGAAACGGATCGCGCTGGTCGGCCATTCGCGGAATGGAAAAACCGCGCTGTTGGCGGCGGCGTTTGATGATCGGATTGCGTTGGCGATTCCACATCAGGCGGGTTGTGGCGGAACCGCGCCGAGTCGGGGAACGGTTGGCGAATCCGTGCAGCGGATCAACACCGCCTTCCCGCACTGGTTCAACGCCAACTTCAAGGCCTTCGACACCGAGACCGCCCGGTTGCCGTTCGATCAACATTGTCTGGTGGCATTGATGGCGCCGCGGCCGGTGTTGTTGAGCAACGCGGTCGAGGATCAATGGGCGAATCCGTCGGGACAATTCCAGGTGTTGCAGGCGGCCGAGCCGGTGTACCGATTGTTGAAGGCGGGATCGGTCGGGGCCACCGCCGAGCCGGGCCCGGGCAAGTTGGTTTCGAGCCGCCTGGGTTATTATATCCGTCCGGGTAAACACTCGATGACCAGCGGCGATTGGCGGGTGTTCATGGAGTTTGCCGACGCCCATTTTGGTCGAGGGCGGTGACGGGACTACGCGCCGGAATTCGGCTGTGTTGCAGGGGTCGCACGGAACGATCTGATGGCGAGAAACAGGGCGGTGAGGAGAAGAATGGCACTCAGGAAAAAGGGCGCGCCGGGGAGATGAATCGGCGCGCGGTCACTAATGAAATAGCTGAAGAGCCCGGTGGCCAGGAGCGGGGCAATGAACCCGGCGACGCTTCCCAATCCGGACAACGCTCCTTGCACTGCGCCTTGTTCGTTGGGCGGAACGTTTCGCGAAATCAGGCCCTGCAATGCCGGTCCGGCGAACGAGCCCAGGGATCCCACCGCAACGATCGTCAGGAGCACCCACCCGGCCGGGGCGAGTCCATAGCCGGTCATGTTGATCGCACCAACGATCAGTCCAATCACAATGGCCCGCCGTTCGCCGAGCGCCGGGATGATGCGCCGGGCGAGTCCGCCCTGGACGATGGCGGCCATGATCCCGACCACGGCCAGTGAGCCGCCCACCTGTCGGCTGGTCCAGTTGTAGCGGTACTCGGTGTAGAGCACCCAGACGTTCTGCAGGCCGTATTGGGCGAGGTTCATGAGGAACAGGCTCGCGGCGAGACCGACCACGATGGGCCAGCGGCGCAAGGCGAGCAGGGATCCCACCGGATTCGCGCGCGACCAGGTGAAGGTCCGACGGTTTTCCGGTGCCAGGGATTCCGGCAGGACGAACATGCCGTAGAGCCAGTTGGCGAAGGTGAGTCCGGCGGCGACGAGGAAGGGCAGGCGAAGGTCGTTGGCACCGAGCAATCCACCGATGGCGGGCCCGGCGATGAAGCCGAGGCCAAAGGCGGCACCGATGATCCCGAAGTTGGCGGCGCGTTTCTCCGGCGGACTGATGTCGGCGATGTAGGAACTGGCGGCGGCGATGTTCGCACCGGTGATGCCGGCCACGATGCGGCCGACGAAGAACCAGGAGAGCGACGGCGCGAAGGCGAGCAGGATGTAGTCGAGTCCCGAACCAAACAGTGAACCGAGGATGATGGGGCGGCGGCCGAAACGGTCCGAGAGACTGCCCAGGATCGGTGAGCAAACGAATTGCATCAGCGCATACAGCGCGCCGAGGGCTCCGACCGTGTGAGCGGCGGCTTCGACGTTGCCGGACTGCAGGCTCTTGATCAGCCGCGGCAGGATCGGAACGATCAGCCCGATCCCGAGGATGTCGAGGAACAGGGTGATGAAGATGAAGCGAAGGGCGGGTTTTCGTCCGGTCATGGCGGGGGTTAGCGTGGGAGGGGCTCGGTACCTTTGCTCAGAATCTTCAAGTAGTGATCGTAGGCAAAATGGCGACCGTATCGTCCACCCGTGGTTTCCTGAACCAGGCCAATTTGCTGCAGGTCCTTGAGTGCGGAAGTCACCGTCGGGACCGAAAGTCCGGAACCTTCCGCGAGCTGGCCTATCGAAGTTACCGGTCGGCGTTGGAGTTGATCATGCACCTGCAGTGCACGACCTGCTGTGGTTCCGAGACTTTTGATACGGTTCCGATCGTCCGCGAAGAGGTGGAGAATCTGTCGGGCCGTAACTGCAGCCTGCTCGGCTGCCTCAGCCACGCCTCGCACAAAAAAGACAAGCCACTCCTCCCAGATGCCTTCGGTTCGCACCCGTTGCAGGAGGTCGTAGTACTCGGCCCGATTTTCCTTCAGGTAGAGACTCAGATAAAGCATGGGTTCCGAGAGAATCTTCTCCGAGCACAACAAGAACGTGATGAGAAGCCGACCCAAACGTCCATTTCCGTCCAGGAACGGGTGAATGGTCTCGAACTGTACATGGGCCAGTCCGGCCTTGATCAAAGCCGGTGTCGGGTCGGGGTCGTTGCGAATGAAACGCTCCAGAGCGCCCAGGCAATCCAACAACCCGTCGGGAGGGGGTGGTACGAAGTGTGCGTTGCCGGGCCGGCTTCCACCGATCCAGTTCTGCGACCGGCGAAACTCCCCGGGTTCCTTGCTGGCACCGCGGCCCTTCGCGAGCAGCGTGCCGTGGATCTCTTTCAGCAATCGCAACGACAATGGAAATCCTTCCGAAAGGCGTTTCAGGCCGAGATCCATGGCTGCCACGTAGTTCGAAACCTCCTGGACGTCGTTGAGGGGGATTCCGGAGGTCCCTTCATTTTCAAACAAAAGAAGGTCGGACAGTGAGGATTGGGTGCCCTCAATCTGCGAGGAGAGTACGGCCTCCTTGCGCACGTACATAAACAGGAACAGTTTTGGGTCTGGAAGCACGGTGGTGCTTCCGTCAAGCCGGCCAAGGGCCAGGGTCGCCCGGTCAAGATCCGCTCGGAGCGCTTCGCTAATGTCCAGAGGAGGCTTCGGCGGCAACGGGTTGGGAATGAAGGCGCGAAACGTCTCTCCTGCCGTTGTGGATGGCAAATAATGCCCGGTGAGGCCTCGGTGCATCGCGAGAGCAAAGGTAACCCGACGGGGGTAAATTAAAAGAATCGGCTTAAATTTTAATTCTCCGAGTTGAAATTAAAGCCGTTTGAATTGGGTGGGCACAAAAAAGCGGCGGCCCGGTGAAGGACCGCCGCTGGTGGAAAGGATCGCGGGCTTACAGGCCCTTGGCGATGATGTGCTTCACTAGGTCACCGACCCGGTTGCTGTAACCCCATTCGTTGTCGTACCAGCTCACCAGCTTGAAGAAGCGGGAGTTCAATTCGATGCCGGAGCCGGCGTCGAAGATGGAGCTGGCCTTGTCGTGGATGAAGTCGGAGCTGGCCACCTCGTCGTTGGTCCATTCGAGGACGCCCTTGAGGTAGGTCTCGCTGGCCTTCTTGAAGGCGGCGCTGATCTCGGCGTAGCTCGTTTCCTTCACGGTTTTCACCGTGAGATCGACGACGGAGACCGTCGGGGTCGGCACGCGGAACGCCATGCCGGTCAGTTTGCCCTTCACTTCGGGGCAGACGAGGGCGACGGCCCGGGCCGCGCCGGTGGTGCTGGGGATGATGTTGATCGCCGCGCTGCGGCCACCCTTCCAGTCTTTCTTGGAGGGGCCGTCCACCGTCTTCTGGGTGGCGGTGTAGCTGTGCACCGTGGTCATCAGGCCTTCCTCGATGCCGAAGCCTTCGGTGAGAAGGACGTGCACGAGCGGGGCGAGGCAGTTCGTGGTGCAGCTCGCGTTGGAGATGATGTGGTGGGTCGCCGCGTTGTACTTCTCGTGGTTGACGCCCATCACGATGGTGATGTCTTCACCCTTCGCCGGGGCGGAGATGATGACTTTCTTGGCACCGGCGGTGAGGTGGCCCTTGGCCTTTTCGGCCTCGGTGAACAAACCGGTGGATTCAATGACGATGTCCACGCCGAGCGCCTTCCATGGCAGTTCGGCCGGGGACTTCGCGGAAACGACCCGGATTTCAGCACCATTCACGACGAGGACGTCATCCTCGGCCTTGTCGGGCGCGGATTTCTTGGAACTCACCGTGCCGGCGAAGCGGCCCTGGGTGGAGTCGTATTTGACCAGGTAGGCGAGGTTGTCGGCGGGAACAATGTCGCCGACCGCCACCACTTCGATTTCCTTGCCCACGAGCCCCTGCTCGACGAGCGCCCGGAACACCAGACGGCCGATGCGGCCGAATCCATTAATCGCAACTTTGACTGCCATAGATATTCGCTTTCTTTGTCAATTCGATCTCAAAAACAACAGCCGGGGAGCGTATCGGGGGGGGAGGCAGGGTCAACGGATGATTTTTCCGACTCGAACCACGGCAGCACGTGGGTTCGCAAAACGGTCTTGACTCATTCCACCCACCGTTCGACGGCGACGTTGCTGCGGGTCACAGACCCGCGCTCCAGGGCGGGGAAGGCAGAATTTCCGCTGTTCTCAGGGCCAAAGGCCCGCCCCATACCAGCCTTGGGCACCGCCCAAGGTGGAGGGATCGGTTCCACCCGAGCCCCATATTCGTTTTGGTACGCGGTGGATCGGATGCATGCCCAACGTTGTTCCAACAGGCTTCCACAGGGGGCAGTGTCAAGATGTGCCCCGAACCACGCCGGGCCGGAAGAGGAACCGCCTTCAGAATGACCGGCTGAATTTCAATCCGAAGGAGAAGGCGAATTGTGTCGGTCGTCGGGCCGTTTCGAGGACGCCGTCCAGTCGGTCAGGATTGTAAACCTGCCAGCCGTTGGATTTCCGGAACAGGGGATCCACGGAGCGCGCCAGGAATTCTTCCCAAGACGAACGGGTCCACCGGGATTGCTTCGGATTGTCTGAGAGAAAGCGGCTGGGAAAGTCTGCATCCGACGCCCCATTCGAAACGGTTTCCATGGAATCCACCGATCGCGCCCGTTCGGCGGACTGTGGAGCCTCTGGAACGGGGGCATGAGCGGGTGCTGCAGTCGACTCCGCCGGGACCGGTTTCGTTGCCGGCTTCGAATTCGGAAGCCTCAACGCGATGACCGCGACCGCCGCGATCAGCCACACGACCCCCAGGCGGTCGAAGGAAGATTTTTGCGTGGCCGGCATACAAGAAGGACCGCCGGCGCGGTTGAAATGTTCAAACCAGATGAGTTCTCAAAACGAGAACGAGAAAAACACCTGATTGATTAACCCGAACGGATTCAGTCGTCGGACGGCGGTGATGATTCCACCGCCCAATTCGAAACGTCCCACACGGACGACTTCCGGCTCGGGAAACACGGTATTGAATCCTCGATTCCACGCCCCCTCATGCTGCCGCGCCTCCTCCAAACGTTTGGCATCGACCGCCGCCCAGTCCGACCGCAGATCCTCGAAGCGACGTTCCATCACTGGCGACACGGTGTAGCGCAGGGTTTCCGGACCGGTTGCAAATCCATCGTCCATCGAGACCGGCACCGGTCGCAATGACAGCGAGGGCAAGGCCGGTTTCTTCAACGCG
This sequence comes from uncultured Verrucomicrobiota bacterium, assembly GCA_903907925.1. GTDB lineage: Bacteria > Verrucomicrobiota > Verrucomicrobiia > Limisphaerales > UBA9464 > CAIVQB01. The sequence goes on along the minus strand of CAIVQB010000080.1, from coordinate 4,857 downwards.
TTCAACACCTCAGAGGCGGTGTGATTCGTAGGCGATGCTGGTGCCGGCGATGTGAGCACAACCGGCCGGGCCGTGCGAATCCGCAGGACGGGGACGTTGAAATTGTCCCAATTCCCGCGCACGTCGTCGTCCGCATGGAGCCGCGGACCGCCCAGCAATGTCAGGCCGAACAGTCCGCCGAGGATGAAACGGTTGAGGCTCATGAGGGTGCCGCAGTTCGCCCTCAATCAATGCACCACTCCCGTCGGCGTCAAGCGCGCGATCGGGCGCCGCGTTGAGCTAGTGTTTCGCCGCCCATCCGCGGACGAAGCCGATGCATTGGGCGATTTCGGGCACCGAGTTGTTCCAGTTGTACTCGTACTCAATGCTGATGTTGCCCTCGAACTTTTGGCGGCGGAGTTCGGCGAGAACGCCGGCCATGTCCGTCTTGCCGGCGCCGAACGGGACGTCGTGCTGTCCCTCGCCCAGTTCAGGCCGTTCCTTGCCGTGCATGGAAATGACATGGCCGCGGAGAATTTTCAGGCAATCGACCGGCTTCAATCCGCTGGTCTGCCAGTGCCCGATGTCGGCGCAGGAACCGATGCGGGCATCGCGGTTTTTCACCAGCGACAGGATGTAGTTGGGGTCCCAGACCTTGTAGTTCGGGTTTTTGGCCTGCCGGGGATGATTGTGATACGCGACGCGGATATCGTACTCCTTGACCAGTTTTTCAATGGTATCGATCGACTCGGTGGATTCAGTGGTGATGGCGTACAGATCCATCTTCTTGGCGAACTCGAAGATCTTCCGCGCGCCGGCTTCATCCTTTGGAATGCCGACCACCCCGTAGTTGACCGCCTTGATGCCGTGTTTCGCGAGTTTCTCCTTCACCAGGGCGATCGTCTCATCGCTCGAATCGTGACCGAACTTGATCTCGCGGTGGTCGGGACTCAGCGCCTGCCCGGTTGCGAATTCAATCACCTTGGACCCGGTCTGCTCGGTCTTCTCGATTGCCTCAAACACGGTGAAACGATTGAAACTGTAGGCCTGACAGCCGATGGCGAAGCCGCCGATCCGGTAGGTATCGGGAATCGGACTGGCCTGGGTCAGAAGGGTGGCGCAAGCCGCCAGCGCGGCGAGCAGGGGACGGAGTAGGGCGTTGGAATTCATGCGGTGTGTGGGAGAGTGCGGGGGAACCGACGGCTGACCGCAAGCGGGAATTCAACCCCGGACACGCCCCAACCACTGGCGGACGACCCGCCCGAAGTTACCCCAGTTCCGCGAGGCATACCGCACCGTGAAGCGTTTGAGTGTCAGTCGGTCCGAGCCCGCGAGGTTCGCTCCCGCCTCGGTGGTGACGGCAGTTTCGTATCCGGCCTCGGCCACGAGATCGCGCACGGCCGGGTTCCAGTCGCCGTACGGATAACAAAAGTGCCGGATCGGAATGCCGAACCCATCCTCCAGCTTTCTGCGGCTGGCAAAAACTTCCTCGCGAGCTTGCGCGAGGGGAATCTGCGTTAGATGTGGATGGGTGCAGCTATGAGCCCCGATTTCATTCCCCGCCGCCAGCCATTCGCGGATTTGTTCGGCGTCCATTAACGGCTCCCGAGTTTCGCCCTCGCGTTGCTCCCATTCGTTCGACTTGCCGATCAGGTCGGCGACGAGAAACTGGATTGCGGTGAATCCACGGGACCGCATCGGTTCCAGCCCGTGGCGGAGGACGTTTTCAAAACCATCATCGAAAGTGAGCACGACTTTCTTCCCGGGATTGCCCTCCGTCCGCCCGGTGTCATCGACCGAACCCGATCGGAACCCGGCTTCGGTCCATTCTTCGAGCTGCTGGCGAAAGAGCCTGCTGCTGACATACAGCCCCTTGATCCGGACGCGGCCGGGCCGGGGTCCGAGTTTGTGGTAGGTGACGACCGGCACGGCTGCCGCGAACCAATCGTGGAAGTCCCGCAAGGAGCTGTAGGCGATCAACGGGGCGTTCATCGCGTCGGGCCTCCGGTGTGGGTGAGAAGTTGGCGGTAGGTGTCCGCTGTGCGGGCGGCGAGGCGATCCAGTGAGAAGGAGGCGTCGACCTTGGAATGGAGAACCAGGCGTTCGGCGAGGATGAGCGGCGTCCGGCCGGCTTCGATCCGCATCGCCTCGGCCAGCGCCTCGATGTTTTCGGCGGGGATCAATTGTCCGTAGTTCGCCGCGCCGAACGCTTCCGGAATGCCGTCGAGCGCCGAGGCCACCACCGCGCGACCGCAGGCGTGGGCTTCCATCACCACGCCGGGAAAGGCCTCGGTTCCAATCTGGGGGTGAACCAGACAATCGATGGCATTCATCGCAGCCGGCATGTCGGCGCAATGTCCGGTGAGCTGGGCGACCCCGGCTAGCCCGAGCGCGGCGATGTCGGAGCGAAGCGTTTCAGCAAGATTGCCCTGGCCGATGATCAGAAAACGGCCCTGAGGCAGGGTCTCGCGCAGGCGCGCGGCGGCCTTGAGAAACTCGCGGTGACCCTTGCCCCGTGGAGCGGTGAAGCCGCCAACAATGCCGAACGCGAATTCACCGGGAGCCAGTCCCCATTGGGTTCGCAGCGCCGCGACGGTGGCATCTTGCCGTGGGCGAAACTGGGTTGTGTCGATGCCACCGTGGATGACGCGGAGCTTGGAAAGATCGCCGTGCATCGGGGGACGCCAATGCCGTTCCACCTCCGGCGACGACGGGTCGCGATGCCCTTCCCGGAGCACCTGCGCGACGAATTCCGAAACGCAGATCATCAGGTCGATCCGACCGAGCAAAAACCAGCGGCTGGCGGGTGAACCGGGGCACTTGGCGAGGTGTCGGGTGAGAACGATCCGCTGGCGGCGGCCGCTGAGGCGGGCCGCAACGACGGTGGCCCACAGGTCGCGTCCGTGATGGCCATGGATGATGGAATGGCCACCGCGCCGGAGAATCCGGGCCACCGCGAGAATGAGTCGGAGCTTCGCCGGGCCTTCCCGCGGCGTGACGCGGAGTGGGACACCACGCGCCCTGCAGATTTCACTGAACCGCCGTCCGTCGGGCCCGGCGATTTCCGCATCGATGTCGCAGCGACGGAGGCCTTCCACGAGCCGGACGCATTGATCGTCTGTTCCACCTCCGGCGAGCACCGAATTGAGATGCAGCACCCGCGGATTCGGTGATGTGTCAGTCAATATCCTGCGAGAATAGGGAAGAAACGGGGCTCATTCAAGATGCCACCCGGGAGCTCACGGCACCGGAGAATTCGCATCGGCAGGCCGTTGGGCGGCTGCGTTGGCCTCGCGGAGCTTGGCGTATTTGAGGAACGTCAACGCCGCCGACATCCAGGCGATGACGAATCCCTGCCAGCCGTCCAGGAAGCCCAGTCGGAAGAAATAGCCGCGCAGGAAACGCCACGGCGGACGCAGGCAGAGGTCCAACGCACTCGTACGTCGACCCGACCGCGCGGCATCCCGCGCGAAGAGATCGCTGTAAGTCTGCAGCTTGGCCACGTGATGGCGAAGGTCGTCGTAGCTGAAGTGTTGAAGGTCACTGCGCAGTTGGCCGACGCTGCCGCTGATTTCGACGTGATAATGAGGCTCCTCGCCCTCCCAAACGCCGTGCCCGCGTTTCCACAGCCGGATCTTTCGGTCGGGATACCAATCGCCGTGCCGGATCCACGCGCCGGCGTAGTAGGACATCCGGGGCATCGAATACGCGACATGGCGTGAACGGAGGGATTCCGCTGCCACGGCCGCTTCGATCTCGGCGCGCAACGCGGGAGTGACTACTTCGTCGGCGTCCACTCCGAGGATCCATGCCTGCGTGGCCTTCGCCGCCGCCGAATTGACCTGGGCGACATAGCCCCGCCACGGTTCGCGAAAGACTTGGGCTCCGTGCTGGCGGCAGATCTCCTCGGTCCCGTCGTTCACCTCTTCATTGAGGACCACATTCACCTCCGCGGCCCAACTCGAGACGCTGGAAAGGGTGCGGCCAATCCGCCGCGCTTCGGCCCCGGAGATGATGCAGACAGAGACCGGTAACAGGGACATCAGTGGGCTGGAAGCCTAAGAGCCCGCCTGGAACTTGGGAAGGGTCCTGTTGTGGAGGCGAAGGCCGGATGGCCTCGTGGTCTCGGATTTGCCCTGCAGGACAAGTGAGCGCCGCCCCACCCCGTCCCTCCCCTCCATTCCGAATGGAGGGGAGGGACGGGGTGGGGCGGGAGAGGTGGTGCGACACGGTGGATCTTCCCACTTCAAGCCAGTATCCAAATGCAGGTTTTGACAGCACTGTCCTAGCTTGGAATGAGTTGCTGCCGATGTGTGTCGCATCGCAGGGCACGACAGAGTGCGGTGGATTGACAACGCCGAACCGGTCGGAGCAGCCTGCGGCACTGGATGAGCACCCATTTTGCGGTCGTCTCCCGGCGGGTCGCACGGGGTTGCGGACGGCGTTGAGAACGATCTGAAATCCCTGCATGAATCCCGAATCGGCCGCGTTGCTGACGGTCATTGTTCCCACCTACAACCGGGCGAAATTCATCGGCCGCCTGTTCGCGTATGCCGCGGAAGTGAAATTCCCGTTCCGGATCCTGATCGCCGATTCCAGCCGCGACACGGATCGGCGAATCAATGAATCCCGGGTCGAAGTAAACCGTTCGATTCTGTCCGTGGAGCATCTGCACTTCGACTGTGGTCTGATGGACAAGCTGCTTCGGGCGATTGAGCGGGTTGAAACGCCGTATTGCTGCCTGTGGGCGGATGACGATTTCCAGCTTCCGGAGGGTCTGTTGTCCTGCCTCCAGTTCCTCGAGGGATCGCCGGACTACGGATCGTGCATGGGCCAGTTTCTTGCCGTTCGTCGCAAACAGCCGGACTGGGATTTGTT
>CAIVQB010000079.1 GCA_903907925.1 uncultured Verrucomicrobiota bacterium | reverse complement strand
CGGCGGTGGGGGGATGGGTGGAGGCGGGTTCGGCGGCGGAATGGGAGGGGGCGCACCCCGAGCCGCGGCGGTCGAAGGCCCGGCGATTCGGACGATCTATATCGTCGATAAACAGGCGTCTACGCCGGGCCGGACCCTCCTCCAAGCTGTCTCGGTGAAAACCGGGATCAGTGATGGCACGAATACCGAGATTTCCGAGGGATTGAAGGATGGCGACGTCGTGGTGACCGGTGTGAGTACCACCACCACCACTGCCGCGGCACCGGCCGGACCGCTCGGCGGCAACCCATTTGGTGGCGGACCTCGTCGCTGAGCGCTTCAACACCATCCCTTCGCAACGTGTCCGTCCCCGTCATCCAACTCGACGACTTCCGCAAGACCTACATCACCGGCGAGGTCGAGGTGAAGGCCGTGCGCGGTGTTACCCTGAGCATCCAGCCGGGCGAATTTGTCGCCATCATGGGCGCCAGTGGTTCCGGCAAGAGCACCATGATGAACACGCTTGGTTGCCTGGATCGGCCCACCAGCGGCCGGTTCCTGCTCGACGGGGTCAACGTGGGCGAACTGGACCGCGATGAACTGGCGGATCTGCGAAATCGCAAAATTGGATTCGTTTTTCAGGGTTTTAACCTGCTCGCACGGACCAGCGCCGCAGAGAATGTCGAACTTCCGATGCTCTACAGCCGTCCACCCATCCCGTCCTCCGAACAGCGCGAACGGGCGATGGCATCGCTGTCATTGGTCGGGCTGGCGGAACGATCGGATCACACCCCAAGCCAGCTTTCCGGCGGGCAACAACAGCGCGTGGCCATCGCCCGCGGACTGGTCAACCAGCCCAAGCTGCTCCTCGCCGATGAACCCACCGGAAATCTCGATTCCCGGACGAGCATCGAGATCATGGGCATCTTCCAGAAATTGAACGAGCAGGGGATCACCATCGTCATGGTCACCCACGAACTCGACATCGCCCGGTACTGCCGCCGCGTCGTGGTGATGCGCGACGGACTGGTCCGCAGCGACGAGGCGGTGAAGGACCGCTTCCTGGCCGGCGAGGAGCTCGCGAAACTGGATGCGGAACAAAAGGCCGTTCAACTTACCTGATCCATGTTCGCCGTCCTTCGAATCGCCCTGCGCGCCCTCCGCCGCAATATTCTCCGGTCCTTCCTGACGATGCTCGGCATCATTGTCGGCATCGCCTCGGTCATTGTCGGTGTCAGCATGGGCACTGGCGCGAAGGCGGATGTGGACAAGCGAATCGCCAGCATGGGACAGAACCTGCTGGTGGTCATGTCGGGCAATATGTCCCGGGGTGGCGCACGCGGCGGATTCGGTTCGACTCCGAATATTTCGCCGGGAGATTACGATGCCCTCCGGCGTGAAGTGGCCGGGGTGGTGGGTGCCAGCCCTGAGGTCCGGGCCAACGCCCAGATCGCCGCTGGAAATCAGAACACCTTTGTCCAGGTCTCCGGAGTCAGTGCGGACTATGCCGATGTGCGCTCCTGGGAATTCAAGAGCGGCGGCAACTTCTCAGATGCCGACGTCCGAAACGCCAACAAGGTTTGTCTCATCGGTGCCACCACCGCCAAGACCCTGTTCGGGGAAAACATTGATCCTGTCGGGCAGATCGTCCGGGTCAAGAACGCTCCGATTTCCATCGTTGGATGGCTTTCACCCAAGGGCGTCAACAGCTTCGGCCAGGATCAGGACGACATTGTTTTGATGCCCTACACCAGCGTCATGAAGCGCCTTTCCGGTGATACCATGTTCCGCTCCCTGAACATCCAGGTCGAGGGGCCCAACGTGATTTCCGATGTACAGACCAACATCTATGAACTGCTCCGGCAGCGTCATAAGATTCAGCCCGGTCGCGATGACGATTTCATGGTCCGCAATCAGCAGGAGATGAGTGATTTCTTCAATGCCAACAACCGGGTTATGACGATTCTGATCGGGTTTTTCGCCGGCATTTCACTGGTGGTCGGTGGCATCGGCATCATGAACATCATGCTGGTGAGTGTGACCGAACGGACGCGTGAAATCGGCATTCGACTGGCCGTCGGCGCGCGGGGCAGGGATGTCCTGCTTCAATTCCTGACCGAGGCTGTGCTTCTTAGCGCCGCCGGCGGTGCGCTGGGCATTGGCACCGGATACTGGCTTGCGCCCTTGCTCACCAAATATTTTGAGTTTCCCACTCTGATTTCGAACAGCTCGGTCATCATGGCGTTCACGGTCAGTGCGATCATCGGCATCGTGTTCGGATTCTTCCCGGCGTTGAAGGCCGCCCGCCTCGATCCGATCGACGCACTCCGGTTCGAGTAACGAGCGCGTTGCCGTTGCTCCCGCGACGGCGTTTTCAGACGCGCTCCCAGTCCGGGCGAAATCAACGACAGACTCTGATCTCGTCGTTCGAAGCACTCGATTGATCCAAGACGGTTCGTTGAAACACGTCACTCGTGTATCACCTTTTCCCGCATTGAAATGATATAACACCTGCTATGTAACCGCAGGTCCCGTCGCGCAGTCTATGGCAGAGTATATGAAACGGGTTCATGCATTTCTTCTCATCGCCGGTCTGCTCCTGGCCACCGGTGTCGGACGGGCTGCGTGGCGCGCTCATCAGAACCTCGTCACCCTGGACGTTCATAACATGCCGGTCCGCGATGTCGTCCGGAAACTGCGCTGGCAGACTTGGGAGAAGATCACCGTTCACAAGGATCTCAACGCCCGGATCACGCTCAACGTTGCCGATCAACCGTTGAATGGCGTCTTGGGACTCATCGCGGATCAATCCGAAGCCCGCTGGAGCATTGCCTATCCGCTCTACACGACGCGCCAGCGCCTGCAGGCGGTTCAGAAACTCGCACAGGGCGAGGTCGAATCGCCGTTGGAAGGTTGGACCAACTGGAATCAGCGACCCAACTTCGGTGGTATGGCGCAGATGGCTGCACGACTCGCTTCGGGTGATACCAGCGTTCAAACCAACCTGATGGCCGCCGCGGGCGCCGCAGGATTTGGCGGGCCGGGTGGACCCGGTGGTTTCGGCAATGAAGGCCCGGTCATTCCCACTCCGGTGTCGATTGAATTTTCGGCTCAACTGCCTCTCGAAGCAGCGGCCGCCCTGCGTCAATTCGGTCGCGTGAAAGTTGTTCCCGAGGATGGAACCACCCGCAACGTCACCCTCACCCTGACCGACGCGCCGATGGATAAGGCCGTTGCCGCAATCGCGAAATGGGAAGGTCGGCATTGGGCGAAGTTCTACGCATTGGAACCACGCCGGGGATTCCGCCCGACCGCGCAGGATCGGGAGCAAATGGCCCAGATGCCGCGCCCCGATCCGGAACAGATGCGGCAGCTTCGCCAGGCCTTTCAGCCCACGGAGGAAATGCAGGCCCGGGCAACCCAGCGGGTTCTCGACAATATCAAAAATACCACTGCTGAACAACGCGCCCAACGAGCCCGGGACCGGGCGCAGCGGGGTGGACGTGGAGGACCCGGTGGCTTCGGCGGACCAGGTCGTTGATGTGCCTTATATCACGCCATCGCCAATTTTAATCCCCATCATCAAAACCGTTATGACTTTTTCTTTTCCGCGACGTTTCGGCCGGACTTCAGGTGGCCGTGCCTTCACCCTGATCGAACTGTTGGTGGTGATTGCCATCATCGCCATTTTGGCCGGGATGCTGTTGCCCGCGCTCAGCAAGGCGCAGCGCAAGGCGAAGGACATCAATTGCATCAGCAACCTGCGCCAGATCGGTATCGCGGTCATGAGTTACGCGGGCGACAATCAGGACACGCTGCCGCTCGCCGAACCGATGCCGTCGTTCGCCACGAACCCGACCAATGCATTGCCTGGAATCGCGGTCGTGCTCGGACCGTCATTGGGCTATCCGACCGGCACCAATCAGCCTGGCAATAGTGTTCTCAAGTGTCCGCTGGACGTGCGTTACGACGACAATGGCAATGCGAAGAAGTTTGGCTACTACGTCCGCGAGGGAACGAGCTACGAATGGAATCCGTTCTACAACGGGCGCAAACTGGGCAAGACCTCCAGTCGCATGATCAATCTGGGAATCGTGCCGATGCTATACGACTTCGAGAGCTGGCATAACAACGGTCGTGGCAACACCAACGACAGTGTGACCACCGGTGTCGCCGTCGCCGGTGTGAAGAACGCCATTTACACCGATGGTCATGCCTCGCCGCTGAAGTAAGAGCCCGGCGCAGGAGTTCAGACTGCGGGAGCCGCGGTTCGAACGATGCTAAGTTTCAGGACCCGGCGCGTTGCGGGACGCAACTTGAACGTTTCACCGGGTGGCATTCTTTCCACCCAAACGAGTTCCCCGGATTCTGCTTCGGCGACCCACAGATGCCGGCGAAGAGCGGCTGGAACCTTCCGGTTGACGAACAGGTTCTGCAACCGGGCAGGGTTGGATAATCCGAGCGGTTGGAACCGGTCACCGGATCGCCAATGCCGCAGCACGATCGATTTTCCAACCGATCCCAAGTCGAAGCATTCCGTGCCTGCCGGGCTTCGCGCCGTGGTTCGTCCGCGGGACGCCTGAATCGTCCACGTCAGGGCACCATCGCCCAGTGGAACTGTCCCCGAGGATCCTTTGAGGTCGACTTGAATCCTGGTGGCGACTGTCTGCGGCCGGGGTTGAGAACGCACCTCACGGATTCCCCCGGCGGCCTCGCGGCAGACGGCAATGCCACGTCCGATCGAGATCTGCGTGGTCCGGGACCTCAACTGTTCCACCAGATCGAATCCGCCCACATGCCCCAACTCCCACAATTCCACCCGTAGGACCGCTCGTTGAACAGCGGGATGCAGTCGATGAAAGGGGGTCCGCCGACGCGCCGTTCGCCAACGCCGGGCCGTTTCGTCCACGAAGGCGGCCTCATCGCCCAGGAGCTCCGCCGTCCGATTCAGAACGCTGCGAATCCCGGGCTGATATTCGGCCTCCAGCAACGGCAGCAGCTCGTGTCGGATCCGGTTGCGCGGAATTGAGCGGTCGCGGTTCGATTTGTCCTCACGAAACGGACAGGCCTCACTTCTTGCCCAGGTTTTGAGTTCTGCTTTTGACAAATTCAACAGGGGGCGAACCAGGGGAATTCGCGGATCCGACGGCGACGGGGAACTCCATCGCATCCCGCCCAATCCGGTGCCGCCCGCGCCACGGAAGAGGCGGATCAGGAACAGTTCGGCTTGATCGTCGGCATGATGCGCGAGAGCAATGCAGTCGGCCTTCCACTCCTGGGCGGCCGTTGCCAGATAAGCATGCCGCAGCCGGCGCCCGGTCATCTCCAACGATTCGCGGGTCGCCGCACTTGCCGAACGGACCTCTGCGCATCCCTCGAAAAACGGAAGGCCCAGTTCGCCGGCCAGCCTGTTGACGAAGGTTTGGTCCGCATCGGCCTCGCGTCCGCGGAGCCGGTGATTGAAATGGGCCACGGCCAGTTCCAAGCCTTCGTCCGCAGCCAGCAACGCCAACGAACGCAGCAACACCACCGAATCGACGCCACCCGAAACGGCGACCAGCACGCGATGAAACCCCGGCGGGCGACAGTGAAGCCGCCAGTTTTCGAGGATCCGATGGAGGACCGGGTTCACGGCGAAGGGATACAGGAATTGAAATCCAAGCTCCACTCCCGAACCCGCCACCGGCCATCGCGGTTCGAAGGGTTGCTGAACTTGGGCTTGGCCGCGGGATGCCAGGTTCGCTAGCGTCGCGCCGCCCGATGAAGTTCACTCCCCTTGGCCTGGCCCTGCTGGCGACGGTCGCTGCCCTCGCACGCGAAACGCCGGTTGAACCCGCGCCCGAACTGCGGATTGACTCTGCTGAGAAGGATGGAACGGTGGAATACGACGGGAAATCCGGGACCGCCAACAAGGGCGTGGTGGTCCGTTACGGCGACAGCACTCTTCGCGCGCAGAAGGTCACGCTGGACCGGGACAATCAGTCGGTCTTCGCCGAGGGTGACGTCACCATTGAACATCCTGATCGTCAGGGTCATCAGCAGCTCTGGCGTGGGGAATCGGTTCACTACAACTACGCCACCAAGTCCATCGAGGCCGCGGTTTTCCGGGTCGGCCAGCCCCCGTTCTTCGCTTCCGGGCAGCAATTGAAGGCCGGCAAGAACCGGGCGCAACAGGTGGCGGTCAATGCCATCATCACCACCGATGACCTGGCGGATCCGGGATATCGCATCAGGGCCAAGCGCCTGGTGTTCATTCCCGGCAAGGTGATGACTGCCGAGGAAGCCGTCTTGTACGTCGGCGACATCCCGGTGATGTATTTTCCGAGCTACTCCCGGAGCCTGGAGCGGCATCCCAATTTCTGGACCCTCACACCCGGGTATCGAAGTCTGTACGGACCGTTTGCGCTGACCGGCTACCACTATTTCTGGAACACCAACATTGAGACCGTGTTGAATCTGGACTGGCGCCAGAAACGCGGCGTGGGCGTTGGACCGGAGATCAACTACGACCTCGGAGCGGCCGGGAAGGGGACTGCCGAGTTCTACTACACCCGCGACGACGCGTCGGGAGTCGACGCCAACGGAAAGCCGCTGCCGTCCAATCGCTATCGAACGACCTTCACCCACGAGCTCGAACCCTGGGAGGGTTTCAGCGCCAAAGCGGTGGTGCGCGAGCAGAGCGATCCGCTCGTCGTCCACGATTTTTTCGAACACGAATTCCGGCAGGACACCCAGCCGAAGTCGTTTTTCGAAGCTAGCCAGTTCTGGGACAACTTCACGCTCGATGCGCTGGCCCAGCCGCAGATCAACGATTTCTTCCGAACCGTCGAGCGATTGCCGGATGTAAAACTGACCGGTCTCCGGCAGCAGGTTTGGGACACTCCGGTCTATTACGAAACCGAGAGTTCGATGGCTTATCTGCGCTATCGGGACGGCCTTCTCGGCAGTGGGATTTCCACCAACTTCGCGGCGCTCCGGGCCGATACCTACCATCAGTTGATCCTTCCGCAGACCTTCTTCGGTTGGCTGAACGTCACGCCGAGGGCAGGGGGACGTTACACCTATTATGGTGATCCGGACGGAGGGCCGGTGCCCGGCGGAGCGCACGATCGTTGGGTGTTCAACACCGGCGCCGAGATCAGTTTCAAGGCGGCCCGGGTCTGGCCGGGAATCCGGAACGAGACCTTCGACATCACCGGAATCCGGCACATCATCGAGCCGTCGATCAACTACGCATATGTTCCGCAGCCGAACGTCGTGCCGTCGCAACTGCCGCAGTTTGATCAGGAATTGCCGTCGCACCGGCTGCTGCCACTGGAGTTCCCGGACTACAACTCAATCGATTCCGTCGACAGCCAGAACACGCTGCGGCTTGGATTGCGCAACAAGATCCAGACGAAGCGCAGCGACTTGGTTGAAAACGTGGTGAATTGGGCGGTGTACACCGATTGGCGGCTCCGTCCGCGGCCGGGCCAGACCACATTTCCCGATCTTTATTCCGACCTCGATTTCAGTCCGCGCAACTGGGTAACTTTCAATTCCCAGCTTCGCTACAACATCAATGCGCGGGATTGGACGGAAGCAAATCATCGGCTGACGCTGCTGCCGAACGACACCTGGAACTGGACCCTCGGTCATCGCTATTTGAAGGACGACCCGACTCCGGGTGGCTACGGCCCGGGCAACAACCTCATTTCCAGCAGCCTGTACTACAAGATCAACGAGGATTGGGGCTTCCGGTTCAGCCATTACTTTGAGGCCCGCGACGGAGTTCTCGAGGAGCAATACTACACGATCTACCGGGATCTCCGGAGTTGGACCGCTGCGTTGACCTTGCGACTGCGGGACAATCGCACTTCCACCTCGGATTGGGCGGTCGTCCTGACGTTCCAACTCAAGGCGTTTCCGAGGTTCGGCCTGGGCAAGGACACAGATCGGGCGGACTGGCTGCTGGGCCGATAGTGGGTGGGTCTGGATTTTCAGGGCAGGGCCAAGGCTCTCTCCGGACCACTGGTCGAAGTGTTTAGATCGTCGGCATACGTTTCGCGATCCGTTTGGTTGCGTTACTGTATTGAATATAACGTTTATTGTGCGTCCGTTCGGACGAAACTCTGTGAGGTTTTGGACTGCGGCGGTCTGGCGCCGCTTTGGAGTGAGAGTTCTGTCTCCAAGCTGGGGATCCAAGCATCACGCCCGGTTGAAGATTGCATCCGTCCTGCAATCGGCGGCTCCGCCGCACGCAGTCCAAGACGCTGCCGCGACGTCCAATCCTCAGAGTGGTTTTGCGAAGCGCCCAGCGCTCCACTTCACCGCCGATTCCACCCAAACCGCTCGGTAAACGGCCAGAAAACGAAGCAAGACTTGCCTATGACCCGTTCCTGCGGGAAATCGGGTTCTCCCCAATACCGCGAATCGGCGCTGTTCATGGTGTTGTCGCCGAAACACACGTAGTGGCCGGGTCGAATCGTGTACTCGGTCTTTTCATCCGGGAAATTCGCTGTCGGACCCCAGTCGCCCCGCGCCCAGCGCCATACAGTCCCGTTCACATGACCGGAATAGTGATCAGGCTCGGGCTTTTTGGTCGGATCGAAGGAATACACATGCTCGAAGCCGAAGTCGTTGGTAGTCAGCGCCCGGTCATTGATGTACGTATGCCGATCGTCGCCGATCCTCACCCGTTCGCCCCCCAGTCCGACCAGGCGTTTGATGTAGTGCGTGTTCGGGGTCATTCCGGGGTGATTCTCCGAGCGGAACACAATCGTCTCGCCCCGGTGCGGCCGGCGGAAATTGTAGCTGACGCGTTCGACAAAGAGATGATCCCCGGATCGGATCTTCTCGTGGAGGATTCGCTCGCCCTTGGTGAAATCCCGGCTCAAAGGCTGCCATTTGCTGGTGGTGAACCCATAGCGCGGACCATAGTCATCCGGCACGAACCACAGCGTTTGCGGATGACCGGCGATGACCAGGGTCGCTTTGGTTAAAAATGGAATGAACGGAATCACCGTGCTGGGTTTTTCAACGGCGGTGACCGGTCCGGACACTTCCGCATCTGCCCAGATATAGGCATCGCCCTTGATGAACAGATCCCAAAGCCGTCCAGGCAGGCTCGGAACCTCCACCGCCTTTTCGCCTTCCAACGGAACACTGGTGATGCCCCACAAGGTCGGCTGGGCCGAGCCGGTTGGAATCACCATCGGCTGAATGAGAAACGCCCGGCTTCCGAGAATCAGCACCGCGATTTCCAGGAACATCAGGACGTACTCACGGATGTCCCGATCGGGATAGTTTTTCAGCCAGGCATTGGCGGTTTCTTCCAATCGTGCCGCCTGCTGTTCGATCGCGCTGACAGGTGCAGCGGACCGAACCATTCGCCGGGTCTCGGTCACGGCGTTTCCGACCCGAATCACCACGTCGGGCGCCAGTTGATCCCGTTGGTGGTTGAGGATTTTCTCAACCGTGTCGATCAATTCGGCCGTCTGCCGGATTGTCTTGGAAGTGAGCCATCTGAAATAATACATGAGCTTCAATCCGTTGATTGCTGCAATGCGTCGGCTGCGGCCTGGTTGGCCAAGTCGACCCTGAGGTCCCGCAGCAGGCCGTCCTTCAGCGAGTAAATCCAACCGTGAACGACCAGTCCCCTGCCCTCGCGCCAGGCGGATTCGACCATGGTTGTCTGCGACACATGGCGCACGCCGGCGATGACGTTCAACTCACAGAGCCGGTCGATCCGTTGTTCCTCATCGTGGATGGCCGCCAGTTCCGCCCGGTGGCGTTCCTGGAGATCGCGGATGTGGCGCAACCAGTTGTCGATCAAGCCGAGGCGGGACCCGCCGAAGGCCGTCCGGACACCGCCGCAACCGTAGTGGCCGCAGACGATGATGTGGCGGACCTTCAGCACACTGACCGCATACTCGATCACCGAGAGGCAGTTGAAATCGGTGTGGATGACCAGGTTGGCAACGTTGCGGTGAACGAACAATTCACCCGGCAACAGTCCCACGATCTCATTGGCCGGAACCCGACTGTCGGCACAACCGATCCAGAGATATTCGGGTGCCTGCTGTTCGGATAACTGCGAGAAAAAACCGGGATGAACCTGGGAAATTCCCTCGGCCCATTTCCGGTTTTTATCGAACAGATGTTCCAAATCGCGCATGTGTTCGCGGGAGTCTAGCAGTTCAGAGCGGGGTCCGCAGCGCCGAATCTAAGAGCCTGTCTGAAAATTGGGAAGGGTCCAGTTGTTGTTGAAAAGGCTGGATGGCGAGGCGTGACGAGGGAGCAGCCCTTTGAGGCTGTAACCGAGGAGCAACGAAGCCAGCCGGCCTTTTCATCAACAATCCTGCGGACGGCAGTGCTTTTTTCTTCTGCCTTCGTTGACTCGGTCCTTACAGCCCGCTGCGGGGATGCTCGGACCTCGTCGCCTCGGCAGAAGAAAAAATCCCTCGCCGCAGGACCCTTCCCCATTTTCAGACAGGCTCTATGGGTCACGCCTTGAGAACCTCGATGAACGCTTCCTGCGGAATATTGACCGACCCGATGGATTTCATCCGTTTTTTGCCTTCCTTCTGCTTCTCGAGCAGTTTGCGTTTTCGGCTGATGTCGCCGCCGTAGCATTTCGCCGTCACGTCCTTGCGCATGGCACTGACGGATTCGCGGGCGATGATCTTGCCGCCGATGGCCGCCTGGATGGCGACCACGAACTGCTGCTTGGGGATGACTTCCTTCAGCTTGGCAGCCAGCGCGCGTCCACGGGTTTCCGCCTTGCTGCGGTGGACGATGCAGGAAAAGGCATCCATCGGCTCGTTGTTCACCAGCATGTCGAGCTTCACCATGTCGCTGGCGCGGTATTCCGTCGGTTCGTAATCCATCGAACCAAAACCGCGGGTGATCGATTTGATGCGATCATGGAAATCGATGAGGATCTCGTTGAGCGGGATCTCGGCAGTCAGCATCACGCGGCGTGGATCGAGTGTCTCGGTGTGCTTGAGGTCGCCGCGTTTCTCGGAGATCAGCGACATCATGTCGCCGATGTACTCGTTTGGACACATGACAAACGACTTCACCATCGGTTCCCGGATCTCCTGGATGTAGGTCGCATCCGGCATGAAGGCCGGATTATCGACCTGCTTCTCCGTGCCGTCGGTCATCAGGACCTGATACACCACGCTCGGATAGGTGGCGATGATGTCCATGTCGTATTCCCGGCGCAGACGCTCCTGGATGATCTCCATGTGGAGCAATCCGAGGAAACCGCAGCGGAATCCGAACCCAAGCGCCGCCGAACTTTCGCTCTGGAAGACGAAGGCGGAGTCGTTGAGCTGGAGCTTGGCCACGCTGACCTTCAACTGTTCGTAGTCCGCGGTGTTGATCGGGTAGATCCCGGAAAACACCATCGGATGGATTTCCTGGAAGCCGGGCAGCGGCGGCGAGGGAATGCGGTGATCGGTGATCGTATCGCCCACCTTGACCTCTTTCGGGGTCTTGATGTTGGCGGTGATGTAGCCGGTTTCGCCGCACTCCAGCTTCTCCCGGATGTAGGGCTTGGGGTTGAACGAACCCACTTCCTTCACCTCCACCACCTTTTCCGAGTACGGCAGCTTCACCAGCATGCCGCGCTTCAACTCGCCGTTGAACACCCGGACCAGAACGACCACTCCCTTGTAGGTGTCGAAATAACTGTCGAAAACCAGAGCCTGAAGGGAGCGTTCTCCGGTGGGTTTCGGCGCGGGGATACGGGCGACGATGGCCTCCAGAATTTCATCAATCCCGATGCCTTCCTTTGCACTGGCGGGGATGGCGTCATCAGCGGGGATCGCCAGGATTTCCTCCAACTGTTGCCGGGCCTGGGCGACGTCGGCGTGGGGCAGATCGATCTTGTTGATGACCGGAATAATGGTCAGCTCCTGCTTCATCGCCAGATGGACATTGGCGACGGTCTGGGCTTCCACGCCTTGGGCGGCATCGACGATGAGCAAAGCCCCTTCGCAGGCGGCAAGAGATCGAGAGACTTCGTAGGCGAAATCGACGTGGCCCGGAGTGTCGATCAGGTTGAGTTCGTAGGTCTCCCCATCCTTCGCCTTGTAGTACATCGTAACCGGATGCGCCTTGATGGTGATCCCGCGTTCACGCTCGAGATCCATGGCGTCGAGGAGCTGATCCTCCATGTCACGTGTGGCCACCGTTCCCGTCCGGTGCAGCAACCGGTCGGACAGGGTGGTTTTCCCGTGGTCAATGTGGGCGATGATGCTGAAATTGCGAATGTGTGCGGCGTCCATCTCAAATCGAAAGTCCGCGGAAGATAAGGCCGTGCCGCGCTGTGGGAAGGGTGAAGTTTCTCTCGATGCGGTCGAATCGGGAGTGGATGAGAATTTGGAAAGCATGAAAGCACGAAAGGGAAGAGGGCTTTCGGCCGCCGGCTTCCTGCTTTCATGCTTTCCAGATTCGACCGTGCTTCGGCCTGCCTGGGTTCAGTGGAGTTGAACCGACGCCGGGGTTCGGGACTCCGCCAGTGCAGCTGCTGCCTGGGCGTCGCCGGCCGCGGCGAACCGGCGCAGCGCTGTCTGGACGTCGCGCCGTTGAAGTG
>CAIVQB010000078.1 GCA_903907925.1 uncultured Verrucomicrobiota bacterium | reverse complement strand
GCCTTCGCCGGTGAATTCCCCGACATCAGCATCTCGGAAGTCAGAGCCCTCGCGAAGTCCCACAAGGCCGTCATCATCGATGTGAATGGTACCGAGAGCTATGCTCAGGGCCATGTTCCGGGCGCGCTGGATTTCTCGGCCATCGAAGCCAGGTTCGCCAAGGCCCTGCCCGAGGATAAAAACGGACTGATTGTCGCCTATTGTGGCGGGCCAAAGTGCACGGCGTATCGGGCCGCAGCCAACGCTGCCAAGAAGCTGGGCTACAAGAACGTGAAACATATGTCGGCCGGCATCTCTGGCTGGACGCAGGCCGGGGAAAAGACCGAAAAGGCGAACTGACCTTTTCGGCAGGTTCGATTGATTCCTTTCAACAAAGGCGACCCAATGCGGGTCGCCTTTTTTGTCGTTGTGGAGAGGAATCACCTTCCTGACGCGAATTCGGGCAGTGTGGCGGTCAGGATTTCGCGGAGGATTCGGCGTTCGTCCTCCGGCAGGTGGGCCAGGTCGGTGGCGGGAGATTCCGATCTCAGGGCGGCCCGCAGTCGATGCAGGACCGCCGAGCGGAGTGAATCGGGCAGCGCGGCAAACACCGGCGAGTAGATCATGTAACTGCAGCGGTGCTGGAACAGGCGGGTCCGGAGATTGAAATCCTTCAGCGAGCGACCGGCGACTTCACGGCGATTCATCCGAAACTCGCGTCGGAAACCTGAATCGGGTTCCAGTGCATCCGTTGGAAACGGGGCTTCCTCCGAAAACATCAGGTAACGGACGAGCGTGTCCGCGTCCTGTTCCAGCTCGAGGCGATGTTCCGCGGTCAGCCCCGCGGAGTCGGTGAAAAGATTCGAACGCGTCCGGTATCCTGCGGCGATGGCGCGATTCAGGAACCCAATCTGCTGTTCATGGACGCAGTGAGCCACGAAATCGCTGGTCGCCGCAGGATACCGGGAGAAGGAGAACAGTTCGCCGGGCGGATTCGAAATCCGGATCAGGTTCCCGGATTCGAGGCGGCCGGTGAGGTTGCCCCAATGATTGGAAAATGATCCGGCCCCGGTCACGTGCCATCCGCCGAAGCGATCGGCAAACGGAATCGCGTGTCCTGGCAGGTCGTGACGAAAGGAATCCAGGCTGCCGCCCCCGGGACCGGGCAGCACGGACTTCAAAACCAGTCCGGGAAAGAATCCGGTGTCCTCGCCGGCATGACAATTCATGCACCGGCCCGATCGCTCCATCCGGATGGGCGCCGTGTCCCGGGGGAGGTCAAAGATATAGAAGATGGCACCGAGTTCCGGATCGATGGACACCACTTCGATCCGCCCGCCGGGGATGTAGCCGACCGAGGTGTCTTCGTTGAAGAAGATGGCGCGCGGATTGGCGGGCGAAATCAGGCTCAGTTGCAGGCTGGTGGTGGAGAAGACCAGCAATTGAGATGAAACGGGAATCTCAAGACGGCGCAGGAGGGAACGGACAAACGTGATTTCATTGGCACGATCCAACGCAGGAAGGTCGGCCTCGATCACAGCCTTGAGCCGGGTGAACCGATCGGTCGGCGTGCGTTCATGATACCGGTGCGGCGGTGCCGTGAAATCAGGCGAGTCCGATCGCGAGACCATGGATCCCGCAGTCAGAAGAAGACAGGCAATGAAGGGAATCCGCACCATGACGACGACCCGGGAGAATTCATGAAGTGCGCCTTCCGTGAAAGCCCCGGCTGAAAAAAGGGAAGGTACCCGGCTCACGTCATCCTCGGTATTCCCGAGCGCGTCTTGCCAAACGTTGGCGTCGGTGCTCGCTTTTTCACATGCACTTCGATGACACCGTCCCGACCCGGCGTTGGGCAGGTCGTTGGACGTGGGTCGGCGGGGCCCTCGTCGGATTGGCGGCGATCATCCTCTGTTGGATTGCCGCGTATCTCAGGGAACCGCGGTACCTGGGGCGGACGGCCGGCGAATGGTTCCCGCGCTGGCAAACCGCGAATGGTCGCGGCACCTCGACCTGGGTTCTCACCAACGAACCTCCCGAGTTTTTCCCGGTTCTCGTTAAAGCCTCGCGCATGAGCGACGGTCCGACGGCGGCGGTCTGGAAAATCGCAATGGAGACGTTTCCCGACGAATGGCTGACCCGGTTTCCCCAACCCGTGCCGGCCGAGCAGGTTCGAATGCAGTCGATCTCACTGATGGCGCGGGGATGTCAGCGGCCCGATTTCGCCGAGAGGGTGAGTCGCGGTTTTGATGAACTGGACACAGACGCTCAAAAGGAACTGCTTCACAATCTCGGGCGATTCCGGGCCGGGGTGAAAAACACCCTGCCGCTGGTGGAACGGCAGCTCGGCAGTCAGGATCCGGATCTCCGATTGCTGGCGGTCTGGGCCCTGTCGTCCTCCCCCGATCTGGCGCGTCCCCACGCCGCCCGTCTGGTTGAGACCCTCGTCGAAATCGACGGCAAAACGAATGCACTCGGACTGCGGTACAGCATGGTGCTTGGGCTGTTGTTTCGGACGGCCGAGTGGTCACCGCTGGATCCTTCGGTGATTCACGGGATCGCCCATTTCGTGAATCATCCGCAACCCCGTATCCGCGTCGATAGCCGCCTGGCACTGGCCCGGCTTGATCCGCTCGCCTATCCCATCGAACGGTACTTTGCGCAGGAACTTCCACGCGCGAAGCCGGCGGACATGGAGGCGGTGAGCGGATTTTTCCGGATGGCCTTCGGGCGGCGTCGACCGATGCCGGAGATCGGACCCTGGCTGGCGCTGGCCCTGAAAGCAGAATGGGATCCTTCAGTCGCCCGCCCGCCGGTCCGGGATCCTTTGGGAAACCTGAAAATGGAAATTCTCCGCATCGTGTCTCAATACCCGACCGTCGCCACGGGAGCCGTCGATGCCATCCTGCCGTTGTTGGATTCGCCGGACGCCGGATTGCGCCGGGTCTCGGGCGAGGCTTTGGAGCGGATCGGTCCGCAAGCTCCGGACTCGGTTCCCCGCCTGGCTGCTGCGCTTCAGGCCGGGCGGATGCCGGTCTCCATGCTGCGCCTGCTTGTCGCTTACGGCCGTCTTCCAACCGATGTCGAACCGTTGGTGCGACGGTTGGCCGCCGGAACGTCACCCGAGGGATGGACTGCGGATGGGGAAGTGGGCATCTCTCGCAATCGGGGACTGCAGTCTCTTCAGGAGCTGGCCCAGACACTACTGGCGAGGGCACGAACGAACGAACCGGCGGGCAACGGATTGATCCAGCATTGAGCGACGGGTTTGAATGGAGGTCCTGAGGCGGGGAAAGGCGTCGATGAGACGCTGGAATGCTGGTGGAATGGGACGGGCCTTCAGCCCTCATCGTTCCGTGAATGAATTTCCGCAGGGCGCTGCCCTGGGCTGGTATGTTGGCGCACCGTTGGTGCTGAGCACGACCGGCGTGTGGGTGGGGAATGGGCGCACTACACCATGCGCCGGCGTGCGATGTTTTCCAAATGCTGCACGGCCAGTGCTGTCCAGCCGGTCTGATGGCTGGCACCAAGGCCCTTGCCGGTGTCGGCGTGGAAGTATTCGTGAAAGAGGACGAGATCCTTCCAATCGGGATCGGTGGCAAAACGCCCTTCCTCGCCATGACACGGACGCTGCCCGGTGACGCCGGGAAGGAAGAGTGAAACCAGCCGTTGTTCCAGGTTGGCAGCGATCTCGCGGAGGGTGCACTGGCGACCGGAACGCGCCGGAAACTCCACGGTGAATTCGGGTCCGTAAAAATGGTGATAGCGTTCCAGCGCCTCGATCAGCAGGTAGTTCACCGGGAACCACACCGGTCCGCGCCAGTTCGAATTCCCGCCGAACAGGCCCGTCGTACTTTCACCCGGCGAATAATCCACCCGGTGTTCGTTGCCGCCGATGTCGAGCAGGAACGGATTTTTGGCGTGGAACTTGGAGAGTGATCGGATTCCGAACGGCGACAGGAATTCCTCCTCGTCCGAAAGGTACGCCAGCACGCGACGCAGGCGGTCGCGGGTGGGAATCGCCAGCAGCAATCGATGGCGACTGCCGCTCCGTCCGAGGGCCACACCGCGCGAGAGATCGCGTCGATGTTGGATGAACCAATCGAGCCGCTTCTTGAAACCCGGCAGGCGCGCGACTTCCGCTTCTTCGAGGACCTCGACCGCGATCAAGGGCAGGAGCCCCACCAGACTGCGGGTGCGCAGCGGCAGGCGACCTTCGCCGAGATCCACCTGGTCGTAGTAAAATCCGTCGGCCTCGTTCCACAGGCCGGTCCCGCCCAGCAGATTCATCGCGTCGGCGATCTGGACAAAATGTTCGAGGAACTTGCTGGCCATGTCCTCGTAGGCGGTCCGGACCCGATGACCGTCGCTGGCCAGTTCCAACGCCATCGCCAGCATGGTCGCCGCGTAAAAGGCCATCCAAGCCGTGCCGTCTGCCTGTTGCAGGGTTCCGCCCAGCGGCAACGGCCGGGAACGGTCGAAAACGCCGATGTTGTCCAACCCGAGGAATCCGCCCGAGAAAATGCCCTTCCCGGCGGCGTCCTTGCGATTCACCCACCAGGTGAAATTGAGCAGCAGTTTTTGGAAGACGCTCTCGAGGAAATCACGATCCCGTTCGCCGCGCGGGCCGGTCATTTTGTAGACGCGCCACGCGGCCCAGGCGTGGACCGGCGGATTCACGTCGCTGAAGGCAAACTCGTAGGCCGGGAGCTGGCCATTGGGATGCATGTACCATTCCCGCAACAGAAGACTGAGCTGCTGTTTGGCGAAGGTCGGATCGAGGCGGGCGAAGGACACCGTGTGAAACGCCAGGTCCCAGGCGGCAAACCACGGATATTCCCACTTGTCGGGCATGGAGATCACGTCGCGGGCGTAGACGTGCTGCCATTCGGAATTGCGACCGGTTAGACGCCCGGCGGGCGGCGGGCTGAATCCCGGATCGCCGTTCAACCAGTCCTCCACCACGTAGTGATAAAACTGTTTCGACCACAGCAGGCCGGCATAGCCCTGGCGGGCGATGTTCCGCTCCTCCGCGGTCATCGCCGCCGGGAGCTGGGCCTCATAGAATTCGTCGGCCTCAAGGATGCACCGGGTGAATCCGGCATCGAAATCGGCGGGTTGTTCCGGTGATGGCGGTGCCTGCCGAAGCGCCGCGGCGGGTGATTCCTGATCGTCGTAAGGGGATCCCACCGGCTCCTGGGACCGTCCGGAAAGGCGCAGACGCAGTTGAACGGTTTGTCCCGGGTTCAGGACCATCGAATACCAAAGTCCGGCCTTGGTGCCGCGTTGATCCGGTCGGACCGCGCTCTTCTGGCCGCCGATGATTCGTTCGTGGAACGCGTCCTTCACGTAAGCGCTCGCGTTCGGCTTTTCGTAGAGCCGCTGGCTGTTGGTCTCGTTGTCCGTGAACAGAAGTGCCGGGCGCCGGCCGTCGGGTCCGGGTCCGGATTCAAACTGGAACTCGCCGAGGCTCGGGTGCTTGAGCGACAACGTGCCCCCGATGGTGGCCTGAATCACTGGCGCGGCGGCCGTGCCTTCGTTGGGGCTGTGCCAGGACCATGTGTTTCGGAACCACACTTGCGGGACCACATGCAGCGGTGCCGGCTCGGGGCCGTGGTTGGTCAACGTGATCCGCCAAAGAATGTCGTTGGGACCTGCCTTGGCGTATTCCACGCCGACATCGAAATAGCGACCGGTATCGAACACACCGGTGTCCGCCAGTTCGAACTCGGGACTCTCCCGGCCACGTCGCCGGTTCTCATCCACCAAACGCGCGTACGGGAACTCCGCCTGGGGGTATTTGTAGAGCGCCTTGGAGTACGAATGCGTCGGGGTCGAATCGAGGTAGAACCATTCCTCCTTCGCATCCTCGCCGTGGTTGCCCTCATTGCTGGTGAGGCCGAAGAGTCGTTCCTTGAGGATCGGATCGCGTCCGTTCCAGAGGGCCAGGCCCAAGCAGAGGCGGCCCTGCCGATCGCAGAAACCAAGGAGGCCGTCTTCGCCCCAGCGATAGGCTCGGCTGCGGGCGTGGTCGTGCGGAAAATCCTCCCAGCAGGTGCCCCATTCGCTGTAGTCCTCGCGGACGGTCGCCCATTGCCGCTCGGGAAGGTAGGGGCCCCAGCGCTTCCAATGGCCGCTGCCCAAGGCTTCGGAGGCGAGACGTCGTCCTTCGGCGGTCGCGCCGGCGTCGCGCGAAAGGGGAGGGAAAACGGGTGAATCGCCCGCCTCGGGAACGGCCGGTCCGGTTTGAGCCGGGTCACCCACGGTAAACAATCAGGACGCCGAAATCGGTCAGCATTTTCTGTGTGCCCATCTCAATGTAGCTGTAGTTGATCGTGTTGATGCTGACCAGATCAGTCTCACCGATTTTCGCCAGGGCTTCGGAAACCACCTTGTCGAAATTGTCATGTCCGACCTCCTTGCAGTCGGTGTGGCGAATGGTCTTGATGCGGACCTGCTTGTGACCTTCCTTGGCGGCGACTTCGAGTGGCGGCGCAGATTTCTTGATCAACGGCGCACTCGGTGAAGCCGTGACCGGCACCGAAAAGTGCTTTTCCTCCTTGGCTGCGGCCGAGGAATTTGACGCCACGCCAATTTTCATGTTCATCGCGTCCGGCGGAGGAACGGTGACCGGTTTGGCGCAGGTGGGGCAGGTCAGCAACTGGCCCGACGCACCGGCGTCGACCTCCAGTTCCTGGCGACAGTTGGGGCACTTGAACGCGATGTCCATGGGAGGGTGGGTGCTGCTTCAATAACGGAGATTGTCCGCCTTGGAAACACCCGAGTTCACCAGAATTGAGCCGGTCGCCGGGTGGACCCAGGCCCTATGAAACCAATCCCGGCAGGCGCGCTCTAAGCCGAAATCCAATTCCGCCGGTGAATCCGCATTTGTTGCTGCCTCGTCGGCGATCTCGACGACGGGACAAGGATGGGACCCAAGAGCAGGGATTTTTGACAGAATGCACCGAATGCACCGATTCCGATCCGTTCTTCAGGAATCCGTGCGAATTCGTGAAATCAGTGTCCTCTGCGCTTCTTGTGAATTAGTCCGCCGCCGGATAGCTGGCGAAGAGCCGGGAGGCGTTCCGCCAGATTCGGATCAGATCGGAAATGGGTGTGGGAATGGCACCCCGCCTCCGGTTGGCATCGCCGATGGCAAACACGAGCTTCCATTGCCGGAACAGCGTCCGATAGGCAGTCCATACCGAGTTTCGCGCGTCGTAGATACTGGTGGCCTCAGCGCTGGCCCCGTTGAGTTCGAGAATGGAAAAGTTCCGGCCGGCGCGCAGATCGTCCTCGGAGGAAAACCGCAGGTCGTAGCGTCCGATGTAAAATCCCGACAACTTCTTTGAAATCGAGTCGATGCGTTCTGCCAATTCCGGTGTCGCGAACCGGCCTCCATCCTCGAAAATGCACCCTTGGGCGTGATTGCCAGCCTCGACCAGGCGAAGGGTTTCGCCAACCGGGAGTACTTCGTTGCGGCGGTTTGCGAAACGCTGAAGATACCGCGTGGCCATCCACCGCGCGCGGTCGTCGCATTGGATCAATTCCTCGAGGGTATGGATTCCATCTCCGGTAAGGATGGGAAACCGCTTTTCCGTGATGGCGAAAAGGTGGCCTTTCGGTCCACCCGGAAACCGATAGTAGAAAACCCCCACTTCGTTCGGCCCGGGAATGTACCGCTGAACCACCATCGCAAAGGAATTCTCGTCGAGGCAGGTTTTGGCCTGAGCCGGGTTCCGGACAACTTTGACCCCGAGCCCGCGTTGGCCGAGATCGGGCTTGAGAATCAGCGGGTAGGTGAGGCCGTTCGAGTCGATGATGGCTTGGAATTGGTTCCATCGATCGGCGGCGGTGTTGGCTTCCACCAGCCACGCTTCAGCGGTGTATTCGGGGCTGGTCTGGAAAAGATCCCGGAGTGTTTCGATCTTGGATTCGCCCACCAACCCGCCGGTGGTGATGCCGGGATTGGCGGCACTGGGCAACGTGAAGCTCCGGTATTTGATCGAGAGCCACACGTAGTACAACGCGACCGGCGCATAAAAGAGCCACGCAGGCCAAAACTCCCAGCGGGTCCAACGTCCACTGAGGGTCCTGAATTGCTGGACCAACCGCGCCGTCGTGTCGCACCCCATGGCGTGGACGGTGCCGGAGGCTCCCTGTGTGTTGCGACGTCGGGAGGTCGCGCGAGTCTTTCCAATCCATCGAATCGCGAGATACGCCCCGGCCACGCTGATCCCTGCGATCGCGATCCCGCGACTGCCGTCCTTCAGCCAACCGGCAAGTCGTGGACCGAAACTCCACGCGAGGAGAAACAGCCCCCCCGTCCAGAGGGCGACCGCGGTGCCCGTGACCCAAAGAAACCGGCCGAAGGGAAGGCGGAGAAAACCGGCGGCGAGATAGGTGGGGAGACGTGTCCCGGGAACGAAGCGACTTCCGGCCAGGAGCCAGGAACCGCGCTCGGCGAACCACCGCTCACTCTGGGCGATCGATTCGGCTGGGGCGCGTCGTTGAACCCACGCGAGATTCAGAACGGATCGACCAAGTCCGCGCGCCGCGAGGTACAGCAAGGCGTCGCCGGACCAGATTCCTAGAAAGCAGCCCGCAAACGCTGTCGCCCAAGACAATCTGCCAGCCGCTGCCAAAACCGCTGCGGTTACCGTGGGGATGTCCTCCTGGACAAAGGTGGCGAGCCCGAGGGTCACCGCTTGGGAAACAGGAGTCCCAAGCGGCAACATCCCGGCGAGCCCGTCGAATCCGAAGGCGAAAAATGGCACCATGACATTCCTAGGGGCAGCCGACGTGCCGGATTCGCTCCGAGGCGGGGGCGGGCGTTGTGAAGAGTGTCATTCTGGGAGCTAGTTGAACCTGCTGAGAAAACCCGGAAGCGAGCCGAGCATCAGAAAGAAAACCGTGAACCCGATGACCAAGAAGAACACCAGGATGACGGCCTTGAAGTAGTTCTTGCGGGTTTCGTTTTCGCCGGTGAACGCCCAAACCAGCGTCATGATGACATTCACGAGCGGTACGGCCATGACGACCATTGAGAGAAACCAGAATCCTACCGAGACATAGTTTTTATCGCGTTCCTTTTCCATTCAGTGTCGGGGATTGGATTCAGTTGAGATCATAGACCGCCATTTAAGGAATCCATTCAGAAGCGCCTACTTGGTCGTGATACTCCGATGATCGACCGTGGAGGGTGCGACACCGAAATGGGTGGGCAATGTGGCATTCATCAGACGGGCCATGACTGAAATAAGGGCGTAGTGATGAATGCCGTGGGCGATGGCGTACACGAGTTCACGCCCGAGTGTGGACTCAACCACCGGTGAATCGCCTGGCCGGTAGCTGATTTCGCACCGGACCGAAACCGGGTCCTGAAGTTTGTCCGGAAGGATCCTTTGGAGTTCCAACCGGATTGCCCGGGAATAACCGACCGCGAACTCCCGATCGGTCTCCAGGCGTCGATCCCGTTCCCGGTCATCATAGTCAATCCGACGAGTGTCCAAGCCGCGGAGGACATTCGCGAAGTGATCGAGGCAATGCCGATAGTGACCTCCGATCGACGCGCCGAAAGCGACGGGAACGGTCTGGGTGTAGGTGCCGTCCGGAAGGACAACCAGAAGCGTTTCACCCTGGCGCAAGAGGTCGATCGCTCCTTCGATTATCCTCCCGTCGACTCGGGCTGATGGATCCGTCACGGGAGCGCCCGCTGTTTCAACTTCCGACGGGGGAGGGTCGGGGAGAGACACGAATGGAGCGCCAAATCGCAGGGGTGTCGTTGCCCGATTGGATTCCTGTAGCCGTGAGTCTTCGGTGAAATGGCTCGACCCGGTCGACGGGGCGGAAGGATGGGCGACAAACATGTGCATCAGAGTCGCAGTCGATCTGGATTCCTTACACGCGGGTTGAGAAAGAGTTGCTACGGGTTTCGCCGGGGACCGCACACTGCCGCTCGGGCAATTGGAGTCGACGGGGGTGTCGCCGGAGAGTTCGCGGACAAGGTAGACTCTGCTCCCCGACTCGGATAGACAAAGGCCGGCAACGCCTCGGATGCCATCGGTGGCCGCCGACACTTTTGACCCATGCGACCATGATCACCTTGATTTCAGGGACCAATCGTCCCGGCAGTAACACCCGAAAAATCACCGCCATCCTGGCCGGAATCTACCAGGAACTGGGCGTTCCGGCGCGAATCCTGGATCTTCAAGATCTGCCAGCGGAGCTGTTTTTGCCCGCCGCCTATGGTGAAAAACCACCCAGCTTCGCTCCGATGGCGCAGGCAGTTTTGGATTCCAGCGGTCTGGTGGTCGTGACCCCGGAGTACAACGGCTCCATGCCGGGTGTGCTCAAGGTCTTCATCGATCACCTGAAATTCCCGGAAAGTTTCGAGAAACGGCCGGTGTGCTTTGTGGGTCTTGCCGCCGGGATGTGGGGCGCCCTGCGCAGCGTCGAGCAATTACAGCAAATCTTCGGCTACCGGAATGCGTATTTGTTCCCCGAACGGGTCTTCATGCCGGGCATCGGCAAACTGCTGAATGAAGCTGGGCAATTGACGGATCCCGAGTTAGGGGGCCGGCTCCGTCAGCAGGCCAAAGGTTTCTCGGAATTCGTGAGCCGATTCCACGGTGTGCCCCCGAAACAGTAGTCCCGCGCGATTCCTGTAAGGTTGGGTGTGCGTTCGACACTCACCCCAATGAATCGACGATTCTTTAGCGTGCTGTTGTTGTGGGTCGGACTTTGGCAGCCGGTTTTCGGGGCAGATCAAAGTCTGCTCAACCTCGACTCGGCCGGTGTGGCGCTTCAGAGCTATGATCCGGTCGCCTTTTTCACCGTCGGCGGGCCAGTGAAGGGAATGGAGCAGTGGCAGAGTGAGTTTCACGGGGCGAAGTACCGGTTTCATTCGGCCAAAAACAAGGCGTTGTTCGATGCTACGCCCGCCAAATACGAGCCGCAGTTCGGCGGCTATTGCGCTTATGGCGTCGGGCGGGGCGTACTGGTTCCGATCAAGGTCGAAGCCTGGCAAATCGTGGACGGACGCCTGTTGCTTCAGAAGAACCTCTCGATTCGGGACGATTTCAACCGGGATCCCCAGGGGAATCTGACCCAGGCGGATTCCCATTGGAAACGTCTTCAAGGAGCCGCGGAGAAGCATCGAACCGGTTCGACCCAGCGATGAGGATGATCGTGGAAATCCTGCTGGGGTTGGGAGCGATCCACCTTGGGATCGGATGCCTGTTTGCGTTGTGGATTCAACGGTCGGTGCTGGAACGCATGGATCCGGCGGTCCGCGGCACGGGTCTGGGGCTTCGGCTGATCCTGTTTCCCGGATTAATCCTGCTCTGGCCATTGCTGACGTGGGTCTGGTGGGGAAATCGAACGAGATCGAATCGCGCGGAAGCCTGGGTTGAACGGATGTGGCCGGGCCGGGCGCGGCGGGTTCATCGTTACGCGTGGCAGGCGTTGGCGGTCTTGGTGCCGATCGGTCTGGCGATGATTCTGGGATGGCGGCCGACGCGCTCCACCGTGGATCCGTTCCCCAATGGGTTGCCGACCGTTTCGGTGCAACAGGAGCGGCCGTAACATGGGCCTTTCCTATCGTCCGGTGGACTGGAACCGACAGAAGCGGATCTACGATCTGACTCTGCTGTTGGTGCTGGTCTTGAGCCTTTCCGTGTTTACAGGCGTGTCGTTGTGGTTTTCACCCAACACCACCGCCGAAACCCTGATCATCCGCGGATGTTCGATCTCAGGCTTCCTGCTGCTTCACGTTATTCTTTGCATCGGTCCTCTGGCCCGACTCGATTCGCGATGGCTGCCGCTCCTCTACAATCGGCGCCATCTTGGAGTGACGATGTTCGGCCTCGCCGGGATCCACGGCGTGTTTTCTACGATCCAGTTTCACGCGCTGGGGAACGAGAATCCGCTGGTCAGTCTGTGGACTGCCTATCAACGCGACTATCGCATCCACGCGGGTGGGGGTTGGAACTTGGCGCAGTTTCCATTCGAACCGTTTGGCGTCGTGGCCCTGTTGATCCTGGGCGTTCTGGCGGTGACCAGCCATGATTTCTGGCTTCGGAATCTGGGCGCGGCGTTCTGGAAGACGCTGCATCTGGGGGGGTATGCCGCCTACGGTCTGCTGGTGGTTCACGTCGGGCTGGGTGCGCTGCAAGATGAACGCAGCCCGGTATATGTTGTTTTGCTGGGGCTGGGATTTTGCACGGTGACCGGTGTTCATCTGGCGGCCGCTTGGAAGGAAGCGCGAATGGATCGGCTCGAGGTCGCGGCGCGTAACGACGGCTTTGTGGACGCTGGATCGACGTCGGCGATCCCTGAGGGCCGGGCGCGAGTCGTTGTCATTTCCGGGCAACGAATTGCCGTATGGCGGCATCACGACCGCTTCCACGCCACCTCCAATGTGTGTCGGCATCAAGGCGGGCCGGTGGGTGAAGGGTGCATCGTGGACGGTTGCATCACCTGTCCCTGGCATGGATGGAACTATCGCCCTGAGGACGGATGCAGTCCGCCGCCGTTCAACGAGCGCCTGGCAACGTATGCCGTTCGGGTCTTCGACGGACACGTCTGGGTGGCGACCAGTCCTCCTCCACATGGGGAATTTGTCGCGCATCCGAAAGAGGGACTCCCCGTCTCATGAACGATGAATTCTACATCGGCTATGACCGCTCGAGTCCGCCGGTCCTTGCGCGTTCGACCCGGTGGATTGCGGCGGCCATTCTGCTGATGGCGCTAATCGTTTGCGGCGTTGCGGCGGCGCTTCAGACCCCGGCTGAATCGGGCACCTTCGAGTACGGTGAGCTGCGAAGTTTCGAAGGCGTGCTAGAGGCCACTTCCTTACCCCTGCTTCGGTCGACATCGGATTCAGGCGTCGTCACTCGATATCTTTTGGTCGGCTCCGGCAAGCACGGCCCGCCGGCGTCGTTGATGGCGCTTCACGGCATGCGAGTAAGGTTCAAAGGGACTTTAATTCAGAAGGGATCGGTTTCGATGATCGAGGTCAACGATCCGGAATCCATTCGCTCGGTGGGTCCAGCGGGTCCCGCTCCGGCCGATACCACGATCGCAACCACCGCGGCCGTCTCGCTGGTGGGCGAATTGGTCGACACCAAATGTTATCTCGGCGTCATGCGGCCGGGGACGGGGAAGGTCCATCGCGCCTGCGCGGTTCGTTGTTTGAGCGGTGGGATTCCGCCCGGCCTTCGGATTCGCAGTTCCGATGGCGAAGAACAGGTCATCCTCCTGACCGGCCCGGCCGGCGAACGGCTTCGATTTGACGTGGAATGGGCGGCGAGGGAAGTACGCGCCGTTGGAAAACTGACGGTGCAGGACGGATTGGCGCGGTTGGAGGTGGGAGAACTGTCGTTGGTTCGTTGAGAGGGTCGGAGCGTTCGATCTCAGTGGCTCCACTTTCGTGAATATGGCTTCATCGGCCCCATGTTCTCCGTTGTTCGCCGCCTGGCCGGTCTGGCCGTCATGATCGTTGGAGTCTTGGGATTGGGTTCATCCGGGTTCGGTCGGGTGCACGCCGCCGACTATTTTCCGCCGCCCGACAGTCAGGGCGGGTGGAGGACATTGACCGATGCGCGAGCCGTCCGGCAAAAGGCGGGTATCGATCCCCAGCGCCTGGAACGGGCGTGGGAGTTCACCCAGCGCTGCAGTCAGAACGCTGGTTTATTGGTAGTTCGCCGTGGGTATCTCGTATTCGAAGGCTATGCCGGACGGGCTCAGCGCAACGTGAACCCCGACATGGCCTCAACCGGAAAAGCCTATACCAGCGTGGCCTGTGGCATCCTGTTGAACGAATTCAAGGACCGGCTTCCGGACGGTCTTTCGACCCGCGTGTTCACGCCGGACCTGTTGCCCGAAGCGTTCCCGTTGGATGATCCGCGGCGCTCCGACATCACTTTGGGACAATTGTTGTGCATGACCGCGGGTTATCATGGGGAAGGGACCAGTCCCGGAGTGGTGCGGGGTCAAACGGTTCCGCTGACCCCGGTTTCCGGGCAGGACATCCGGGATCTCGACCGGTCCTCGATCCGGACCGTCCTGTGGACCAATGCCGGGGCAGGGTATTCCTATTCCTCTCCGGCGCCGCATATCGCTTCGATGGTTCTACGCCGCATTTCGGGAATGGACCTGCAGGATTATATCGACACCCGCCTGGCGAAGCCGATGGGCTGGGGACCGTGGGGTTACTGCCTTCACCGAGGCGACTTCACGATGCCGCACGCGAACGGAGCCGGCAGCATCGCGGTGCATGCAACCGATGCGCTTCGGTTCGGATACTGTTTGCTGCGTGAAGGGCGTTGGGCCGGCCGTCAGTTGGTGCCGGCCGACTATGTCCGGCTCTGCGGAAGTCCGTCGCCCTGGAATCCTCACACTCCGTTCAGCCTGATGTTCGAAAACAACTCCGACGGCCATGTCGCGGGTGCACCCCGCGATGCCTACTACAAATCCGGGGCGGGTGGCTTTGGATTGTTCGTGGTCCCGTCGCTGGATCTCGTCATCTACAAAATGGGCGGCAACAACGGGCAATACGATCCGACCCTGACCGGGCTTCCCCAGCCGGATCCGGTCGACCATTCGCGGGACGATTGGAAGCCCGTTCCGCGCACGCCCTTCAACGAAGGCAGCCTGGGCGGTGACGATGGGCTTCGGCGCGTTCTGGAAATGGTGTCCGCCGCGGTCCGCGATTGAGCCGGCGGTCGACGCAATCTTAGGTTCAGGCTGCGGCTGCAGCTCCCGCGAACGAGGACGGTTCGGCAAACACGGGGCGGCCGAGTCGTGGGATGCGCCCGAGGATGCGGCGCAATTCGTCGAGCTTGATCGGTTTGGCGAGGAAATCGTTCATGCCGGCGTCGCGACAGGCCGAATGAGCGATGCTGTCGTCATGGCCGGTCAGGGCGATGATGTAGGTGGTGCGTTCGCGCGATCCCGAAGTCTTTTCAAGATTCCGAATTCGCCGGGTGGTTTCCAAGCCGTCGATTCCCCCGAGGTGCCAGTCCATGAAAATGCCATCGAAGCGATCCCCGCGAACCCAGCCGGCAACGGACTCCTCTCCGGAGGCGACGACGGTGACTTCGTGTCCCAGCTTTTCGAGAACGTGCCGGGCGAACTGCTGGGCCGGCACGTTGTCCTCGACCACCAACAGTCGCAGAGCCCTTTGCGCGGCGAGCTGGCGGGCGTTGTGGTCGAGCGTGTTTTCCTCCACCTCGGTCGTGCCGAGGCTGATCTCGAACCAGAAGCAGGAGCCTTTTCCGGGCGCGGTGGTGACGCCGATCGCGCCGCCCATCAGTCCGATCAACTGACGGCAGATGGCCAGTCCCAGACCGGTGCCACCGAATCGACGGGTGGTGGAGGCGTCGGCCTGTTGAAAGGCCTCGAACAAACGGCCGCTGTGGGCGGGATCCATTCCGATGCCGGTGTCCTCGACCTCGCAGCGAACCTGAACCGAGTTGTGCGCCCGATTCAGCACCTTGATTCGCAACTCCACGTGACCGCGTTCCGTGAATTTCAGGGCGTTGCTGATGAAATTGCTGAAGATCTGACGGAGCCGGCCCGGATCTCCGGTGACGCCGCGTGGGAGGCGGGAATCGAACTGCGTCTTGAGTTCCAGACGCTTCTGTTGCGCCTGCCCCTTGAACAATTTGATCACCGATTCGGTGGTGGACCGGATGTCAAATTCGATCAACTCCAGCTCCAGGCGTCCGGCCTCGATCTTGGAGAAGTCCAGGATGTCATTGAGCACGGTGAGGAGGGCATCCGCGCTGGCACCGATGGTCTGCGTCATCTCGCGCTGATCCGGGTTGAGTGGGGTGTCGTCCAGCAATTGCAACATGCCGAGGACTCCGTTCATCGGAGTGCGGATTTCGTGGCTCATGTTGGCCAGGAATGCGCTCTTGGCCTGGGTGGCCGCCTCGGCCCGTTTCCGCGCCTCTGCCAATTCCCGGGTTCGCAGCTCCACCGTTTCGTCGAGAGTCCTCACCATCCGTTGCAACTCTCCGTTCGCGGCATTCCGCTCTTCCAATGCGGATTTCATTCCCTGGTAGGAATCATGAATCCGACCCGCCATGGCTTCAAAACTGGCCTGAAGCTCGGCGATTTCCTCGGGGACGCCGGGCATCGGTCGGAACCCCGACTTCGGAATCAAATCAGGATTCAGCGCCCGCACTTCTTCGACGAGTGCTTCGAGAGGACGGGTGAGGCGCGCCGCGGTGGTGCGAGAAATCAAAACGCAGAGCGCGATGATGACCAGGGACATGGCCAGACTGCAGACGACGTAGGTCTGGGCGTTGTGCTGGACCAGGGTGACGGGTTGCCACACGTAGAGGTGCCAGCCGCGTCCGCCGCCGGGCAGAAGGGTTTCGGTGTGGGCGGCGAGCAGGGGGTCGGAACGGGATTGCGAATCGTTCCCGGCGGCAAACTGATAGATACCCGCGCGCCCGGCACCGTCCGCCATCCGAACGGCAGGCACTGTCGACACGTCGGACAGGACCGGAGGCATCCGGGAGTCGGTGGAATAGATCAGGCGATTGGAATGATCGGTCACCAGCAGGGAAACGCCGGGGATTCCCTCATACGTTTTTTGCAACGCGGTCAATCCCTCGAGCGTCAGGGTTCCAGTCACCACGCCTCCCACGCCGCCACCGGTCCGACGGATCCGAACCGAGATGGTCACCGACGGATTTCCAGCGTTGGCCGAGGAGACCGTCACGTCCGAGATTTGGGGACCGTCTTCACCCAGGGCGCGGCGGAAGGACTCGGCGTCAGGCGTCGGGTCCGGTCCGGGGCTCTGATTTCCGCTGCGCAACAACACCCGGCCTTCGGGATCCAGCGCCAGCATTCGCGAGAAGGCGCGGTATTGGGAATGAGTGACATTGAGGGCGGAACGTGCCGCCGCGGTGGTCGGATCCCAATCGGTCTCGAAGTGTCGCGCGAGAGTCGTGAGCGCCAGGCTTTGTTGACGCAGGAACTCTTCGATCATGTTTCGGGCACCCACCGCGGACTTGGCCAACTGTTCGGCCGCTTCGTCTGATTGTTGTTTCGCTAGGGTGCGTCCGAACAACAGGCAGAGCGCCAGCAGCGGGATCGCCCCGACCAGCGTCAGGGTCCGCAACAGCATGTGACGGAGCGGTTGCAGGGGTTCATCGCGATCGGGCGACAACCACCGGACCATCCGTGGCGAAAGAGTCAGGGCATCGGCGATGGCCGCTCCGAGAATGCCGTTGAAGGGAAGCTCCAGCCCGGAGATCCACGGGCTGGACGATCCGGCCGGAAGCAGGTGGTACGCAGCCCACGCCGCGGGCACGCCGGCGATGGACCAAAAGAGCGTGTCAGTGATCACCGGAATCCGGTCGCGACGGCCATAGGAACCGAGTACGGCCCCTTCAGCGGCGAGCAGGACGACCGGAGGGAATAGACCCGTGCTCAGGGCCAGACCCGTTCCAGCGAACAGGCCGGCGATCGCGCCCCAGGCGGGTCCGTAGAACAAGGCGGCCAGTGCGACGGCCGTTCCACCGAGCCAGAGGTGCAATCCGGCGAGGATGGAAACCGGAAGCAGGTTGACGCCGAATCCGGTGGCCACGAGTGCCGCGGGAACGACCCAGGGTTGTTTTTTTGAGCCAGTGTTCACTCAGGAAACACTGCAGGACGGAGGGACCCGGGCGCAGGCCCACTCCACCGCTCGTCGGAGGAGATCCTCATCCTGCATGTGCCACCTTTAAGGGTCGGCAGAATCTTAAGAAGACTTGAGCCCTCTTCCGCACGGTGCGTGCACCCCTCACGAGTCGGGCAGACCGTTACGCCCCAATTTTCAAGCGCGCTCTGGCAAGAGATTCAGACAGAATGAACGGAATGAACCGAATCAGATCCGGCTCATTCCGTTCATTCCGTCTCGACGATCATCGAATCCCGTCCCCGTCCGTTCTTTTGCATTCCGGTCGCTGGAAAATCCCGAGGAGACGAAGACTCACCGCTTGGTGGGCACCCGTTCCAGGAACCGGTCCAGGTCCTTTTCAGAGACCGAATTGGTGATCAGTTTGGATTGCTGGGTCTCGGCTCCCGACATCATGGCCATCTGCGACGGCGCCTGGATGATGTGCGGGGTCAGGAAGATCAGCAGCTCGGTCTTCGCGTCGCTCTTGGACTTCGACTTGAACAGGTTTCCGAGCAGGGGGATGTCGCCGAGGACGGGTACCTTCTTGTCGGCGGAAGACTTGGTGTTGGAGATCAGGCCGCCGATGACCACTGTCTGGGAATCGGGGGTGATGACCACGGTGTCTGCCGATCGCACGTTGATATACGGTGCGGAGACGTCGGCCGAGAGGGATTGTTTTTCCGTGGGAGAGACCGAGGAGATCTGGGGTTGAATGATCATTTCCACCAGTCCATTGGCACCGATGAACGGCGTGACGTTCAGGATGATGCCGACGTCCTGATAGCTGACGTTGATGATGGGAATGGTGATGGCCCCGGAAGAGGCATAGGAGACGCCGCTCGGAAGGGGGACCTGCTGGCCGACGACGATCTTCGCGAGCTGCCCGTCGCGGGCGATGACGGACGGACGGGACAACACCTGGGCTTTTCCCGCTGTGGCGACCGCCCGCAGGGTGGCTTGAAAGTCTGATCCGACGATTTGATAAATGCCGCCTGCACCGGCACCGGTTGAGCTTGGGGTCAGGGCGGATCCGATGGGTTGCCCTAGGCCGTTCAAGTTGGTGGCGACCGAGTTCAGACCGGCAAGGCCGAAGACGCTGCCCGCGCCGGAGCCGATCGAGTTGCCGATGTTGTTCTTGGCCCAGGCACCTTCGACGCCGACGTCGGACGTGTTGTTGTGCTGCACTTCCATGAACACGACCTTGATCAGCACCTGGGGCTTCGGGATGTCGAGGTTCGCGATGACGTTGCTGATCTGCAGGCTTGTCTGGGCATCGGCGATCACCACGATGTTATGGGTCTGTGGATCGACCGAGATCATCGCGCTGCCGACGGTGCCGTTCCGGTTGTAGAGGCTGGAGGCGTTGTTGTTGTTGTTGCCCCCACCGCCTCCGCCACCCCCACCGAAGCCGCCGCCACCAAATCCGCCGCCGCCGCCACCGCGCTGCTGCGCCAGGAGAGGGCTGCCGGCAAGGCCGATCAGGATCGAGACCAGCGCCAGGATCCGCTTGAGAAATGAGAAATCCGTTTTCATTGGAAGAATTCGTTCGAACCTTGAATCAGAACAACTGACCGCCGCCCGAGCGTCCGCCGCTGCTGCCGCCGAACGAGCCTGAGCTCGTTCCGCTCGTTGTTGTTGTGGTGGCGTTGTTTTGCTGGCGCTGCATCAGCGCGCTGTTTTGAGAGGAAGTCGTGGTACCGCTGCGGCTGGTGGTGCTGGTCTGGAACATGTTTTGAAGCACCTGCAGCGCCTGCTGCGGATCGCCGTTGGTCATGTGGAAGACGAACACCTGCTGGTCGCGCTGCGAGGGCACGTCGAGCTCCTGCACCATGCTGGCGATCTGGTTGATCAGGTCCTTCGACGCCGTGACAATGACCGACGACGTTCGGGGATCGGCGACCGCCAACACCTGGCTGGCGCGTTTGATCCGGTCGTTCTGGGCTGCCGAGCCCGCCGTTGCGGCACCGCCACCACCGCCGCGACCGCCGCCGCCAAATCCACCGCCGCCGAACCCACCAAATCCGCCCTGTCCGCCAAATCGGACCGGTGCCTGGTTATTGTTGTTGCCGGTTCCGGTGTTGCTGGGGAAGACACTCGACAGGGCCGAGGCAATGTCCGACGGGCTGGCATGCTTGAGATGGAACACCCGGATCTGGGTCTCCGATTCCGCGCTGGTATCGATCGCCTTGATGATCTCCACCATGTGCCGGATGTTGGCCTGCGTGTCGGTCATCACGATCGAATTGCCGGCGGCATTGGCCACGAAAGTCGCCTGGGGTGAGATGAAGGAATTGAGATCCTTCACCAATTGATCGGCCTCGACGAAACGGATCGGGATGATCTGGGTGACGATCTCGTCGTTCTTGGGAATGGCTGTGGGATCATTGCTGACCTTCACCGGGATGTCGCGCGTCTTGGCCGACACGCGGTCCACGATGGTGAGGGTGCGGCCGTCACGGATTGCGGCGAGGCCGTTCTTGTTGAGCACCGAATTCAGGAGATCCACCGCTTCATCGCGAGTGACCACGCGGTTGCTCATGATGTTCACGGTGCCCTTGGCGGGCGTGTCGAGAACGATGATGAATCCGGCGGCTTCGCTCAGATATTCCAGCACCAGATCCAGTGGCGCATTGCGGAAATTGAGACGGATTTCGTCCGGGCGGGCCGGGCTCGCGGGCATGGGTGTCGTCGCAGCTGCAACGGCGGGCACCGCCAGGGCCGGCTGTTGGGTTGTTTCGGTCGGGGCAGCCTGCTGGGCTGCTGCCGATGTCAGCCATCCGACGGCGCAGGCGGCCGTCACCGTCCGGGTGATCGAGTTCTTCATTTCATCTCCTGTTCGCGTTTTTTCAACAGCCGCTTCAAAATCTCATTCGCCGCCGCATCGCCGCCGGCATCGCCGGTGGCCGTGGCCGCATCGTCCGATCCGCCACGGGTGACGAACGCATTCGTGCTCCCCGCCGACACCTGCCAGCCCGCGTCGCCATCGCGGCGCAACCGGGTGCCAATCCTCATTTCCAGCGGTTTCTGTTTCGGATCGAGGAGCGTCACCGTGTTTCCACCAATCCGGGTCACGGTGTATCCGGCGACGGTGCCGCTGGGGCCCACCGCCTTCTTGTACTCCGCGGCGTTTCCGTCGAAGAAGGCAAACGTTCCCCGCGGAAAATCCATGATGCCGACCAGACCGAATTCCGGTGCATCCACCTGTCGGGGTTTTGGAGCCACCCGCCGGGGGGAGGCACCCGGCGTCCGGGGCTGGCGATCGGGATCGAAGATATTGCGGTCCGAGATGAGCCGGGCAATCGACGAAAAATCGATCACGGCCGGGGTTGCGGCCGGAGCGTTGGTTCCGGTGGACGGGCTGGAGGCCTCCTTTTCCTTGGCCGGAGGATCGGCGGCGAGTGCGTTACCGCTGGTCAAAAGGACAGCGCACCCGAGGCTCCACCAGATTCCGGTGCCGCGGAGTGAAGAGAATGTCGCGAAGCAGGTCATGGCTTGGAAGAAGTGGCCAGCACCAGGCCGTTCAACTGCATTCCGAGGGTGAGCTGTTGCCCGGAGGTGTCCCGGGTGCCGATCTGGAGCGAATCGAGTTTCAACGTCATCGGGCCTTTTTCGATCCGATAGAGCAACTGGGTCAGGCTTCCCAGAGTTCCCGTCGCCTCCACCCTGCAGTTCAGCGTTTGATGATCCTCACCCTCGCCCTTCCACTGGGGAATCCGGTCCACGATCTCCGTCCCGGCCTCGCGGGACCAAGTGTCCAACGCCTT
Organism: uncultured Verrucomicrobiota bacterium; assembly: GCA_903907925.1. Taxonomy (GTDB): domain Bacteria; phylum Verrucomicrobiota; class Verrucomicrobiia; order Limisphaerales; family UBA9464; genus CAIVQB01. Next base: position 31,127 of record CAIVQB010000078.1, on the reverse strand, counting down.
CAAAACCTTTTGCTCTGCCAGTGACGGGTCGGCGGGAAGCGAGTTCTTCCGGATCCGATCCCAGCGGTTCCACAGCGCGGCCTTCCGCCTGATCATTTGATTGCCATCATCGACCTGTTTGCGCAGGGCGGCGATCCGTTTGGACCGGACCGACCAGATGTCGGAAAGGGGTTCGATGATCACCAGGTTGGCCAGGTAAAGGCCTCCCGCGGCGATGGCGAGGATGAGGAGAAAGCGCTGACGGTTTTCGATCTTCATGGGGTGCCTCCTCCGCTCCAATGGAACGTGAAGTTGAACAGGAGCGGTGCCTTGCCGCGGATTTGATCTCGATGCAGGTTGGAGACGCCCGGCGATGCGTTGAGGCGGTCCATCATTTGGAGCAGCCCGGCGCTCTCTGTGGCGGTGCCGTTGCAGACCACGTCGCCGGATTCGCGGATCTCAATCAGCTTCGCGGTCACGGTGCCATTTTCGGGAAAGGCACGGGTCAACACCTCTAGAATGCTGAGACTCCGGAAGGAATCGGTGGCCCAGGGCCGGTACTGTCGGGTCTCCTGCTGGATAAGGTCCAATTGCCGGACTTCGGTCGACATCTTGGACCAGCGGGATTCGTAGAGGGAGAGTTGGATTTGCTGGATGAGGAACAGTCCACCGACCACGGCGGCAATGGCACCGCCGACCACCCAGGTGGTGCGGAGCGGACCCGTGGTGTGGCGGGCGAGGAACCGTTCCATCGCCGAAGGTCGGGGCGGAAGAAATTCAAGCCGGGCTGGCGTGGAAGCCAGGAAACGGGCGGCTGCCATCACTCCCGCATTGAATGGGGCATTCGAGGGCAGGGTGGAAATGCCGCCGGCGTCCGCAGGCTGAAGTGCCGTCTCCACGGTAAATCCCGCCGGGCCCAACCGGGCGTTGAGGCTGGCCGCCATGGATTCAGCAAGGGCGCGTGGTCCGAAAATGCGGATGCGTCGAACACTCTTCTCCAACGACTCCGGCAACTGACCCAGTGTGATCCGGATTTCGCGGGCAACGGGATCGATCCGGATGGCCGGGGGTTCGGCGGTGGCGTCGATCGCGCCTTCGATGGATCGCAGTGCGGCGATTCCTCCACCGACGGTGACTTGAAGGCCGGCTTGTCCCGATCCCGACGACAGCGCGATGGCCACAACTCCGTCCGAGCCGGGAGATCCCGGCGGCTGCAGTTCGGTGATGGCCGGTGAAAGGCCAACGGGTTTCAGCCGCGCGGCCACCAGCACCTGCTCCAGAAAGGTGAACCGCGCATGCGGCAGCGCGGCGAGCGTGACAAAGGTACGTCCCTCCGGAAGTCCGCAGCGGGAATCAGCGACGCGCAGTCCCGTCACGTCGCTGTGAAATCCCTTTTCCGCCTCGATCTGCAGCAGACTCGCGGCGTCGGCCTCCGGCATCGCCGGCAGTTCCGTCTGGGTGACCAGCAGACCTGCGCAGGGCAGGGCAATGACGCAAACCCGTTCGCGGATCGATGCAGCGTCGAGTTGGGCCCGCAATTCCCGTCCGGCTGCCACCGGGTCACCCGACTCGGTGTTCACCGTCAGGGTGGCGGCGAACGTCGCGGTCACCTCGACAGTTCCGTTTGAGAGGCGGAGGACCGCGCCCTCGACGCGGAACCCGTCCAGGGCGAGCCCGAGAACCGACCGCGGATTCCGCCGGTTTCTACCAACAAGTTTAAGAAGGTCGATCATGGGGTGTTCATGGCGACGGTCAGGTCGCGAATCCGCTCACCGAGTGCCCAACCGAGACGGCTCAGATCCTGTCGGTAGATGATCTTGGGCGCACCATCACTGAGGTCGAAGATGAATTTCACTCGGCTGTATCCGCGGCCAAACGGTCCGACCGCAACGATGTCGGCCGTGTACTGGAAGCTCCGCGTAGTTATGAGATCGCGTCCAGCCAAAGTGGTTACGACCGGATGTGTCCGTCCGAGCGCGGTCACCAGCCAGGCCACGGTGGCCAGCGAGGTGGGATTCTGCTGCCGGTAGCTGACGAGGGTGGAAGCGGCGCTGTCCGCCGACTGCGCCGAAATCCCCGCCCCGACGAACAGGGCGGTCAACACCTCGCGGCTGGCGGTGTTGATGTTCACGCGGCCGTAGGTGTAGGTGTTGGTGGTGTTGCTGATGTTGGGATTGATGCGGATGAAATCGTCGACACTCAGGCCGCTGCTCAGATAAAAGCGCAGCAGGCTGGGGAAGTTGGGATTGTTGCGTGGCGTGAATCCCAACTGGGCCACGATCTGGCGTCCGCGGGTGGTGCCAAAGGTGTCCGTCAACAGGGCCTCAATCTGGGCGCGGGTGTTGATGTTCGTCAGCGAGGATCCGTCGGAATGAAAATTCGGTTCGCGGCTGAAGACGGTCGTGCTTTCGAGCAATCCCGGCGTGGCTTCGCGGGAGCCCGTGAGACTGTGTTCATTGGTGTCGAGGACGCCGTTGCGATTGGCATCGTCGCCCGTCAGATCCTCGAGCGTCACACCATACACCAATCGCAATTCGTCGACGGTTTCGAACGGGGAATGCTTCGCGGAATAGCCGAGGCTGGTGTAGCCGAGTGACAGCGTGCCGTTGGTGCTCCGCCAGTCGACGATCGCCGACGCGATGTCGGCGGTCATACCCGGAAGGGCGACCAGGGCGTTGGAATTGGCGCGGTTGAGGTTGAGTTTCGCTCCTTCGTCCAACAGGCCAAAGGTGGGCTCGGTGGCTACGGTTCCTGAAGAATTGCGGCCGATGATCCAGACCTTGGATTCACCGATGGGCAGCGCTTCGCAAATGAACTGGGAATTGGTGACCAGGGTTCCGTTGGTAACGAAGTTGTACAGTGCCCAGTTCACGTAGCGCGCGGCTCCCTCGACGGCCTGGTCCGCGGCCACCGCAGCGGCCCGGTTGCCGGAGGCCCGCAGCTCGAGCCCCATCGATCCGGCAAAGTAGAGGGTGATGCTGATCAGGCCGACGGTCACCCACAACACCACGATCAGCACCGACGCCGACGCGCCGGGAGCCGTCCGGCGGACCGGATTCGCAATCGCAGGGGATGGAGGTGGAATGCGCATCATTAGCCTCCCGCGGTGCTGGTGGAATTGGTGCGGGACTGCGAATCAATCGGCACGATCATTTCGATCAGGCTGGGATTGAGCGTAGTGGAATGTCCGACCTGGATCCGGACCCGGACGGCGATGGGCAGGTTGGTGCTCACCGACGCCGTGTCGGTGGTGTCCCAGTTGGGGGTCCACTGGGTTCCATCAAAGCATTGGAACTCAATGCGCGACACGTCGTGCAGCAGCAACTGGTCCTCCACCTCGGGGGTCGAAAGGGTGAGCAGGTTGCGGCAGACGCCCCGGTAAAGATCCTGGATGCCGGCGGCTCCGTCGCTCGAGTTCTTGAGACCGTAGGTGATGCGCTGGATGTCGCCCCACGGTTCGATCAGGTTCAACGCGCCCGTGGCGGTGTAGATCTCGATGCCCACCGGCTGTGCGACGCCGATGCTGGTGATCGTGCCTGCACGGAATCCGCCGGAAAGAACCCCGGACGCCTTCGGAGGAACGGTGCATTGGATGTCACGACGCAGCGTGTCGAGCGCGAGTTCGAGCGGTGCGGCGGCATCCACGGTGTCGGAAACGGTGTTGCGCAGGCGCAGGGCGGAGAAGAGGGCGGAGTTGGCGACGATCAGGATGAGCGAGGCGGCGCCGATCGCGAGGAGCAGCTCGATCAGGGTGAAAGCCCGATCTTCGGTGCGCCCGCGTTGTCCGGAACAGGTCATCGGAGGCTCACCGTTGTGTTGGTGTTGGGAATTCCCAAGGTGCTGATCCGTACCGCGGACTCCTGGCCCTGCGCGGAAAACCGGACCTCGGCGGTGAGCAGGGGGACGGCGTCCTGGATCCACGTCTGTCGGGTCAGGGTCCAGCGGTAGTCGACGGGGCCTTCGGAAACGAGGCCGGTCTGACTCCCGGAATCCTGGTTGGTATAGAGGACCGATTCGGTCAGGACCCGCGCGGCAATCCGGGCGGCGACACCGCGTCGGGCGGCGACGGTGCCTGCCCGGCTGGCGATGTGCAGCGCCTCGACCGCCGCCGGAATCACGATGGCGAGAAACAGCAACGCGGCGAGCGTCTCCGCCAGCGTGTAGGCCGCGCGACGGCGGTTACCGGTCTGACGTCCGGATCTCATAGTGTTTCCTGTCGGAACCTTCGACGAGCCATAGCGTGGAGCCTTCGGGATCCAGGATCCGCACCGCCTGCGGGCTTTCGACGTCGATCGATCCGTCGGGCAACAGACGGATGGCGGGCATGTTCCGCTGATTCTGCGGCCGGACACCTGTCGAGCGTGCCGGAAGTGGACTGGTCAGGGTTTGTCCGAGCAAATGGGGAGTGGTCGTGAACGCGATCTGGAGATTGGGGTCGGCCGTGAACATCAGTGCGGCCGCATCTCCGTTGCGTCCAGGAACCTCCTGTTCGAGACCATACCGCCCCTGGGATTCGTCGAGCCACACCACCACCACCGTACCCTCGGAGACCGCCCGCGACCGGCCGGCGTGGGTCACCGCGAGCAGCCGGCGCGCCTCGGATTCGAGGGCGCGTGCGCGGATGAATCCGGCGATGCGGGGAGAAACCATGGAAACAGCGATCACCAGCAGGGCCAGAACGAGAATCATCTCGATCAGGGTGAACCCCTGCCGGCGTACGGGGTTCCGGTTACTTGGATGTCCAGTTGCCAAAATCATCGTCGGTTCCGGCCTTGCCGTCGGGTCCGACCGACGACAGGTCATAGGAGGTCGCGTTGTGGCGGCCGGGCTGGGCGTAGAGGTAGTCGAAGCCCCAGGGATCCTGCGGGAGCTTGTCGAGATAAGGTCCGTGCCAGTTGCGCGCGTCGCGCGGTGGTTGGATCAGGTCCTGCAGACTCTTGGGATAGTAGCCGTTGTCGACTTCGAAGGAATCGAGCGAGGTCTTGATGGCGGCGATGTCGGCGCGGGCGGCCGCCTGGCGCGCCTGCTCGCTTCGGCCCATCATCTTGGGAACCACGAGGGCGGCAAGAATGCCGATGATGGTGATGACGAGCAGCATTTCCACCAGCGTGAAGGCGCGCCGGCGAAGGCGTCGCGCCGCGGGCGAAACGTGGGTGGAGGACCGGTTGCAATGGAGAGGGCTCATGGGACGCGTGGGGTCATTTGATGTAATCTTGAAGGGAGAAGACGGGGAGAAGCATGCCGATGAAGATGAATCCGATAAAGCCGGCAATCAGGAACAACATCAGCGGCTCGGCGAGGGCCACGGCGGTCTTGAGGTTCCGATCGAGTTCACCCTCGGTGACATTGGCAATGCGGACCAGTTCGACGTCGAGGCGCCCGCTTTCCTCGGCGACCGAGATCATTTCCATCACCGACCCGCTGAACAGCGTCTTGCACTCGGCAAGGCTTTGCCCCAACCGGCCGCCCTGCTGCACCTGGTCGATGGAGCGGGCCACGGCATCGACGAGGATCTGGTTGCCGATGGAGCGTCGTGAAACGTTCAGGGCCTGGACCAGCGGGACATCCGCACCGATCAAGGTGCCGAGCATCCGGCAGAAGCGGGCCATGGCGAAACGGGCAATCAAGGGACCCACCAGCGGCGCACGAAGGGTCAGTCCTTCCCAGACGCGGCGTCCGTCCGGCGAAAGGAACCAGGTGCGAATGAGGAATCCGGCGAGAACGAAGCCCGCCAGAACCAGCAGGCCGTAGGATCGGAGAATGTGACTGGCACTGATGATGATCTGGGTGATCAACGGCAGCGAGCCGTGGACACTGCTGAACACTTTTTGAAACTTAGGAATGAAGAAGACGAGGAGAACGGTCAGGACCACCAACGCCAGCAGCAGCAGGATGCACGGATAGATCATCGCCGTGGTGACCTTGGAGCGGAGATCCTTCTCGCGGGACTGGAAGTCGGCGATCTGCGCCAGGACGACATCCAGGAATCCGCCCGCTTCGCCTGCCTCCACCATCGCGGTGTAAACCTTCGGAAAAGTATCCGGGGAACGGGCCATCGCATTGGCCAGGGACATGCCGTCGACCACAAGGCCGTGGATTTCCTTCCACTTTGCGCCGGCCACCGGGGTGGAGGCCTCCTTGCAGAGGATCACCAAGGCACGGCTCAACGGCACGCCGGCGGCGAGAAGGCTCGACAACAACCGGGTGAAATTCTCGAGGTCCGCCGAGGTCACGCGGGCGGGACCGATTGAGAACCGCGCACGACCGGTGGCGGCCGGCTTGGCTCCGCCGCGGGTGCCGGTCTTGGATTCCGAAAGACTGACCGGCCGCAGACCGCGCAGTTCAATCTGACGCATCGCGTCCGGCCGGCTGCCGGCGTCGAGCATTCCGTCGGCAATACGACCGTCCGCCTGAAGAGCCCGGTACTGGAAGGTGGGCATGGCGTGGGATCAGTCTCGGGTGCGGTTGGCGGCCGCAGAGCGGGCCTCACCCGCGGCGGTCTCGGCGGCTTCCTCGGTGGTGGGAGTGCTCGCCCGCGCCGATTCCTTGGCGGTGGTGACTCCGAGCACTTCTTCGACCGTGGTGATGCCTTGCGCGACGAGGCGCCAGCCGTCCTCGGCCAGGGTGCGCATCCCCCCCGCCCGTGCGGCGGCGCGAATCTGGTCGGTCGAGGCGCTGTCCAGAATCAGCCTTCGGATTTCCTCATCGGTATCCATCCATTCGAACAATGCGTGCCGGCCGAAGAATCCGGTGTTCCGGCATTCGCGACATCCGACGCCCCGGTAAAGCGGTGTGGTATCGTCGATGCCCAGCCGTGTCTTGAACGACCGCGCGGTCGGCGAGGTGTCGATCACCTTGCATTGGGTGCAAAGAACGCGGACGAGACGTTGGGCCAGGACCGCTTCGAGCGACGAGGCGACGAGGTACGGTTCAACGCCCATGTCCACCAGACGGGTGAGTGCTCCTGGAGCGTCGTTGGTGTGGAGGGTCGAAAAAACCAAGTGGCCGGTCAGCGAAGCCTGGACGGCGATCTGCGCGGTTTCGCGATCGCGGATTTCACCGATCAGCACCACGTCGGGATCGTGACGCAAAATCGATCGCAAGCCGCGGGCGAAGGTCAGGCCGGCCTTTTCCGAGACCTGGATCTGGTTGACACCCTTGAGCTGGTATTCCACCGGGTCTTCGATGGTGATGATCTTCCGGACGGCATCATTGATCTCGTTCAACGCCGTGTAGAGCGTCGAGGTTTTGCCGCTGCCAGTGGGACCGGTGACCAGGACGATGCCGTGGGGCAGGTTCAATACGCGACGGAAGCATTCCAATTCGCGTGAACCCAGACCGATGTCGTTCAGACCGCGCAGCGTTGAGTTCTGGCGGAGGAGCCGCATGACGACCGCTTCACCGTGCAGCATCGGAATGATGGAGACACGGATGTCGACCTCGTTGTCGTCGATGCGGACCTTGATGCGTCCGTCCTGAGGCAACCGCTTTTCGGCGATGTTGAGGTGACTGAGGATCTTGATGCGCGAGACGATGGCCGGCTGAAACTGTTTCAACTGGGGCGGAACCGGAATCTCCTGAAGTTCACCGTCGATGCGGTAGCGGATCCGGAATTCATCCTCGAACGGTTCGAGATGAATGTCCGACGCGCGAAGTTCGATGGCATCCTTGAGCACCTGGTTGACGAACCGGATGATGGATGCCTCGTCCTCGGCACCCGCGTCGAGGTTGGTGTCCTCGGCGTTGTCATCCACCACCTGGATGGCTTTTTCCTCATCGAGCGTGCCGATGGTGTCGGCGCCGACGCCGAGGTTTTTCTTCATCTCCCGCTGAATGGCCTCGCGGGGAGCCAGCACGGGCTGCAGTCGGAGACCGGTCAGCGTCCGAAGGGCGTCCAGACCCCGCGTGGCGAACAGCCGGCAGGTGGCGATTTCGATCGTCCCATTGTCCCGGCGGAGCGGGAGCAGTTCCTCCTTCAACAGGATGCGGGCGGGGAACAGCGCCAACACCTGGCGGTCGGTCACGACCTCTTCCAGTGCCTGGAACGGGACATCGTACTCCTGGGCGAGCCACTGGAGTACGTCCGTTTCGGCCGGTTCTGCACCGTCAGTTGAGGCCGGTGTGTTGGAGGCGCGGAAGCGTCGGTAGGCGGCCGCGTCGGCGGTCGACAATTGCCGGTCGGCAATCATTCGCTCCAGCAGGGAATCCGAGGATACGGCGTCGGCCATGGGACGGGGGATAGCGATGGATTTCGGGTGCGGGGTCCCAAGGATCCCGCCCACAGTCATGATGCCGGTCAGCCGGCCGGTTACTTGAGAAGTCCGAGCAGAACGGCGTTCGCCTCCTGCTTGACCGACAACAACTGACGGAGCTCGTCCTGGGCTTTTTCCAGTTGGGCTTCCTTCTCCTTCGTCGCGGCGCGATAGGCGGTCAGCTTGGCCTTGATGTCTTCGGCGGAAGCGCCGGAATCGAGTGCCGCCTGGAGGGCCTCGGCATCCGGATTGGGCGGTCCACCAAACCCGCCGCCACGCCGTCCGCCTTGCCCCTGACCCTGTCCGCCACCACCACCACCGCCGGGAGGACGGCCGCCGCCGAAGCCGCGACCCATGTTCGCGAACCGGAATTCATTGATTTTGTTGACCCGGGCTTCGATGACCGCCCATTCCGCATCATCCTTGATGCCAAGTTGTTCACGGATCCGCTCCATCATGCGTTGCCGCATCTGGGCGGGATCGAAGTTACCACGCCCGCCTCCGCCGCCCGGGCCGCCACCTCCAGGACCACCCCCGTTGGCGTTTCCCTGCGGGGGAGGAGTGGCCGGAGCGGTGTCTTGCGCGAAAATCGGTTCCAGAGCCGGGCTGAGGAGCACTGCGGCACCGACCAACAGGGGCAGGAGGGAGGATCGTTTCATGGGTGGGACCGGGAGATGGAGTTTGGAATGTGCGTGATGAACACTGGCCTAGACCGGGCTCCCTGCCTTGCGGTTACGAGGAAACCCGGGATCTTTGTTTGGCGACGCATCGGGACGTGGGTTCGAAACAAGGTTTTGCGGGATGGCGGGCGCGTGGTACGATTTCCGATCCTTCGAAATGAAGCAAAATCCGATGAACCCGATGCCCCGCATTCCTCCGCCCGCCCCGGTTGTGCCGCGCCCGGCGGTCATACCATTGACCGACAAGCAGAGTGAGCCGGATCATCGCAACCTGCGGATCGACAAGGTCGGGGTCCGCGCCCTGCGGTTTCCGGTGCAGGTCCGCGACAAGAACTGCGACACCCTTCAGAACACGGTCGCGACCGTGGGCCTGTTTGTCGATCTTCCCCGCGAGTTCAAAGGCACCCATATGAGCCGGTTTATCGAAGTGCTCAATGCTCACGGATCGGTGATTCACGTCGAAAACATTCCCGACATCCTCCGGGCGATGCAGGAACGGCTGAAGGCCAGCAACGCCCACCTGGAAATGGAATTCCCGTTCTTCCTCTTAAAGAAGGCACCGGTGTCCGGCCGGGAGGGAATGATGGACTACACCGTTCGTTTCGACGCTTCGTTGAGCGGATCCGATCTCGAATTCCTGCTGACCGTGAAGGTCAATGTCACGACCCTGTGTCCCTGTTCCAAAGCCATTGCCCGGTATGGTGCCCACAATCAGCGGGGCGAGGTGACGGTGGTGGTGAAGTCCGACACGATCGTCTGGATTGAGGATTTGATCGCGTTGATCGAACGGTCCGGCAGCAGCGAGATGTATTCCCTGCTCAAGCGGGAGGATGAGAAGGCGGTGACGGAACGGGCATACGAAAACCCGGTGTTCGTCGAGGATCTGGTCCGCAATGTGGCCGTCCGGCTCAACGAACGGCCGGAAATCACCTGGTACCGTGTGGAGGCGGAAAACCAGGAAAGCATCCACAACCACAACGCCTACGCCTGCATCGAGAAGGAATAGGCTCCGGGCGGACGCGGGCATCACGGGGCCTCCCGGTTCGGTTCAACACCAGAATTGCCACAAATGCGGGGATCTGCTTTATCCTCCGCGCCCGGGATCAATCCGATTCCGTTCCGATTCCCCTATGGCTCAATCTGAAACTCGAACCCGCACCCGACGCTCCCGGAAAACGAAGCAGAAGTTCTTTGGCATCCTGGCCGCCGCGCTGGTGGTTGCCTATTTCGTGGTGACGAGTGGCGTCTTCGTCCGTGCCGTGGTTCTTCCGTGGGCCGGGGGTACGCTCAATGCGGCATTGTCTGCGGGCGACATTTCGCTGAGCCCGTTTTCCGGCCTGGAACTCCGCAAGGTCGAGCTGCGTCCGAATGGGGCCGAGCCGCTGGTCACGATCGAGCACCTGCGGGTTCGCTACGGCCTGTTCGACATTCTTTCCGGCGACATCCGGTTGGATGAGGTGCTGGTGGAGAATCCCGAGGTCGATCTTGTCACCCACCCCGACGGGTCCAGCAATCTATCCCGCTGGCTCGCCAGTCTGCCCAAGTCGCCGGAGAAACCCGCCGGGGCAACTACCGCGGCACCCCGCCTCCATTTCAAAGGCGTGGTGGTGAAGGACGGACGGGTCCGCATCACTCGCAACGCCACCAACGGGGTTTCATCGGGGTTGGAGATCACGGGAATCCAGTTGGGGCTGGACCACCTCGAAAATGGAGGTTCGGGCAAACTGACGGTGGCCGCTGAGGGAACCGAAACCCAGGCGGCGACCAACCGGATTTCCTTCAAGACCGCCGGTTCGATTGATTTCACCGTCGATTCCCGGCTGGGTCCGGTTTCGATGAGCGGCTCGGTCAACACCACGTTGTCCGGTGCATCGGGAGGGTTCAAGGATCTCGCCGACGTGGCGGTCGCGCTGGACGTCGACGTTCACGCGCCGGAGATCCGCCAAATCCGGCTGGTGGTCCGGCGACAAAAGGAGGATCTGGCGCGGCTTGTCCTCACCGGTCCCTACGATTTCGCCCGGCAGGAGGCCCGCATCAGTTATGAACTTTCCGGCGTGGATCGCCGGGTGCTGGACCTGATGGGTGGCGTTGCCGGTGTGGATTTCGGCCGCAGCGCCGTCCAGGTGGCGGGCCGGGTTGATATCTCGCAGGGCGGTGCCGTGTTCGTTGTGTCGGGAAAGTTTTCCGCGCACGAGGTCTCCGTGAGTCTCCCGGGACGCGTCACGCCGGTGGTTGAAGCGGAGTTTGACTGGCAATCGCTGTTCAACCTCGGTGAGGGAAGTGTCCTGGTGGATCGTGCGAATCTCACGGTCAGCCAGGCCGGGGCCACACTGGTGGACGGTTCTCTCGACCGGCCGATGAATCTCTCGTGGAAGGACGCCCGGCCCGGATTCCGCGAGGCCAATTATTCGCTGGCGTTGACCGGTTTGAATTTGGCGACGTGGAAATCCCTGCTGGGTACCAACGGCCCCACCGGCACGGTGAACGCGAGCCTCACTCTCGCCGCGCAGAACGACGGACGGAATCTGGCGCTGACCGGCACGCTGGAGCTCAAAGACGGCACCGTTTCGGGCGGTGCCGGCACCACCGATCATTTGAACGCCAGCGGACGCCTCAGTGGCGGCCTGGACCGATTCAAGGTGCTCGACATCAATGCCTGCGTTGTTGACGTGCGCCGGAGCAACGTCCCGCTGCTGCGTCTGTCCGCATCGGGGCGGCTCGATCCGGAAAACGATCGTTCCGCCGCCCAGCTCAATGCCGACGTGGAACTTCCCCTGGCGTTGTCGGTATTTCCGGTGGCGTCCGCTCAACTTACCAGCGGCTCGCTCAAGGTGACGTCGCAGTTCCGTAGCCAGCCGGGCTCAACCAATATTTCGACCGGGATCAGCGTGTTGGGTGTGAATGGCACCCTCGGATCGGTGTCGTTTGCCGATTATCAGGCGCGGTTGGATGCCACAATCGAGTTGGTACCCGGCCTGGTGAAGGTCCAGAGGTCGTCGCTGAATCTTCAATCCGGCTTCAGGCCCGGAGGCAGCATCGAAATCGAAGGGGTGTTTGATCCCTCGCTGCAGCACGGCCAGTTCGAGGCGAAGCTGGCGAACGTCAACGAGGCCGGGGTCGGACCCTGGATCGCCGGACCGCTCGCTCCGAACCGGCTGGTATCGATCGCCATCGACGGATCCGCCAACGCCCGGTTTGATCTGCGCCAGGATTCCGTCGCCCACGCGGTGGTGAAGGTGGCCAACATGCGGGTCAGCGAACCCGGGCTTCCGGACGGCCGCCGACCGTTGCAGTTCGGATTGACCGCGGATGCCGTGGCGGCCGGCACCGTGGTGGATCTGCAAAAGTTCATCGTTCAGCTCGGTGCCACCACCAACGCCGTCAACGAACTCGTGGTCAGCGGAAAACTCCAGCTCGCCCAGGCCAACGCCCCTGCCAGCACGGTCAGCGTGACCAGCGACGGCCTCGACCTCACGCCCCTTTACAATCTCTTCGGCGGCCCCAAGCCCGCCGCTGCGACAACGGCCGGTCCGAAGGCGTCGTCGACCCCGTCCGGGCCATCGGTCGAACCCGCCGCGGTTCACCTTCCGGTTCGCAAGTTTGACGCGGATCTGAAGATTGGACGGATCTACCTGCGCCAGGTGTTGGTGTCCAACCTGACCGCGCGCATGCACCTCGATCAGGACCGCGTCGTTCTCGATCCGTTCTCCCTCTCGCTCAACGGGGCGCCCATTGCCGCCAAGGCCAACGTCAATCTCGGTGTTCCGGGTTTTACCTATGACCTGTCCCTCGATGCCACCCGTGTCCCGGTGAAGCCGGTGGCGGCAAGCCTTCTCAGTGGTGAACTCGTCGATCTCCACGGCGAGCTTACCGCAGGAGCCAAGATCACCGGTGCGGGCGTGACCGGGGCCGGATTGCGAAAGGCGCTCGCCGGCGATGTTTCCTTTTCGGCCAAGGGCCTCGATTACCAGATCAGCGCACTCCAGTCGCCGCTGCTGCGAACCCTCACCTCGGTCCTGACCACGGTATTGCAACTGCCCAACATCTCGAAATCACCGATCGACAGCATTGAACTCAAATCCACCGCCGCGAAGGGCGTGATTCAGGTCGATTCGGCGCAGGTCTCCAGCGCGGCCTTCCTCGCGACGACGCGTGGAGAGGTCACGCTGGCCGATGAATTGGGCCAATCGACCTTGCACCTGCCGGTCTCGGTCTCTGTTCCCAAGGGCGGGCAGTACGAGAAACTTCCGGATTTCCTCACCATGAAGGGCACCTTGTCCAAACCGGAACCGTCCTACGATCCCCTGGCAATTCCAGGAATCCTCACCCGGCTTCCCGCGGGTCTCGGATCCGCGGTGGGTTCGGGGCTCAATCGTTTGGGTGATACACTGAACAAGGCTACTGGCGGTGCCGCCACGGCGGTCGGCGCGTTGCTCGGGGGAACGCATCCAGCCGACACCAATGCCGCCGCCGGATCCAAGCCGTCCAACGCCGTGGGCAATCTTCTGAACTCGATCGGCAGTGCCCTCAATGGCGGCAAGAACACCAACGCACCCGCGGGCGCTCCGAAGACCAATGCGCCGCCGGCACCAGGGCTGCTCGATCTGCTGCCGAAGCCTCGGAAATAAATCCCCACCCGAAGGTCACGGGTTTCGTTCCCACTCATGGAAGCCATCCTTGCCTACCTCGCCCGAAACGAGAGTCGTTTCGTTGACGATCTTTGCACCTACGCCCGGTTTCCGAGCGTCTCCGCCCAACCGAAACATTCAGCCGATCTCCAGAAATGCGCGGACTGGATCGCCGATCGCTGCCGATCCATCGGACTCGAAACGGTGGTTCATCCCACCGCCAGCAATCCGATCGTCGTGGCCCGGACACCGAATTACGACCGCCGGAAACCGACGTTTCTGGTCTACGGCCATTACGACGTCCAGCCGCCTGAGCCGTTTGAATTGTGGACCTCGCCGCCGTTCGAACCGGTCATCAAGGGGCGCAATGTCTTCGCCCGTGGCATCAGCGACAACAAGGGCCAGCATCTCGCCCATCTCAATGCCGTCGAGGCCTGGCTGAAGTCAGGACGCGAACTGCCCTGCAACCTCACCTTTCTCATCGAGGGCGAGGAAGAGGTGGGTTCCACCGCGTTGTATGAATTCCTTCCGCACAACAAAGCCTTGCTCGCGTGTGATGCGGTCGTGATTTCCGACAACGGGATTCCGACGTTGAAGCATCCGGCGTTGACTTACGCGCTGCGCGGGATCACCGCGATGGAAGTGCACATCGACGGACCCTCCCGCGATCTGCATTCGGGCATCTACGGTGGATCATTGCAAAATCCAGCGATGGCCCTCTGCCAGTTGCTCGGAAAACTGCGCGACGCCCGCGGACGAATCACCATTCCGGGTTTCTACGACGATGTCGTGCGTCTCACGGCGTATGAGCGACGTCAGATGTCGAAGGTTCCGTACAACGCCACCGCCTATCGCCGATTCCTCGGAGTGCCCCAGTTGTTCGGTGAAGCCGGATTTACGTCGGACGAGCAACGCACCGCCCGGCCGACGCTGGAGATCAATGGACTGACCAGCGGTTACCAGGGCGCTGGCAGCAAGACGATCATTCCCTCGTGGGCCAGTGCCAAGCTGACCCTGCGGCTGGTTCCCAATCAATCGCCGGAGAAGATCCGGTCCATCGTCACGCGCCATCTCCGCAAACTGTGTCCGCCCACCGTGAAGCTCACCGTCACCTCCGGTCACGGCGGCGCGCCGTACCTGGTTTCACCCACGAGCGCGATCGCCAAAGGGGCTTTACGGGCGTTGGAGGCGGGCTTTGGTCACGATGCGATCCTGACACGCGAAGGTGGCAGCATTCCCATCGTCTCGGCGTTCAAGCAGCACCTCAAGGCGGATACGCTCCTGCTCGGCATGGCGTTGCCCGATGACAACCCGCATTCGCCGAATGAGAAGTTCTCGCTCGACGCCTATGCCGCGGGAATGCGGATGAGTGCGCAGTTGTGGCCGGAACTCGCCTGCGCCGCGGCCGCCTCGTGAATACCCCGGTGGCCACGTCGGAACGTCTGCCGGTCATCCTGCTCACCGGCTTTCTCGGGGCCGGGAAAACAACCCTCCTCCTGCGCTGGCTGTCCGATGCTCCCGCCACCGGACGTCGACTCGGTGTGGTGATGAACGAGTTTGGCGCTGACAGCGTGGACAGCCAGCTCATCAACCGTCCGGGACTCGCCCTCGAACAGGTCAGCGGCGGCTGCGTTTGCTGCGCCCCGGACAATGAACTCGGCAATGCGGTCACCCGGATGGTGAAGGAGGGAAATTGCGATGACCTCGTTCTCGAAACCAGCGGACTCGCCGATCCCGACAGTGTCATCGATGTGCTCACCGACACCGATTTGCTGACCCAGGTCCGATTGCAGGCGGTCGTCACGGTTCTCGATGCCCGTTGGCACGGCGATCCGGCCATGGATCCCGCCGAGCGGATTCTTGCCCGACGCCAGATCCAGTTCGCCCACGTTGTTTGCCTCTCAAAATGCGATTTGATCGACGAGACGCGAATTCTCGCGGTGGAAGCGGCCGTGCGGGAAATCAATCCATCGGCCCGATTGATCCGGCTGCCGCACAACCTGCCGGACCTGGCGTCGTTGTTGAACGGCGTGCCGGCCGAGGCGGTGTTTGATCCCGAATTGAAGGACACCGCGGGATCGACTGCGACCCAGCATCTTCACACCCGCTATCACAGTCTATCGTGGCGGGTGCCCGTGCCGCTGGATCGTTCCCGATTCGAAGCGTACTTGTCCGGCTTGAATCCGCGTGAAGTGGTGCGGGCGAAAGGATTCGTCCGCTTCAGCCGCCAGCCCGACCGGCTGTTCGTTTTTCAATCGGTGTTCGGTCACGCCTTCATCGAGGAATTCCCGGCCCGCCCGCATCCCGATCCGGTGATCGTCCTAATTGGCCCCGGCTTGAACGTGGAGGAACAGAGGGATCGCCTTCGTGCGTTGGCCTTCGGCTCCGCGATGAGGAATTTGGCGATTAGGTAGGGGGGATTCGAATCTGGAAGGCAGGAAAGCAGGATGGCGAAAACGGGAAGACGGGAAAACGGGAAAACGAGCGACTGAGTCAGCAGGGAGGCAGGTGCGCCCGCCGTTCCGCGGGCCAAAGGCCCCGGTCCCATACCAGTTGTGAACATCGCCCAGGGAGTCGCGACCCGCCCCGTTCCCCGGAGTCCCGTGTTCACGCGGTCGGGGAGCCCGCCAACTCTCGTAAATCCATGGATGAAATGACCGCATAGACCTGCCGTCGCGCGGTGATCCCCTCCTGCTTTCATGTTTTCCAAATCAATTCATCCGACCGGATTCCCTTGTTCTCCGCCGGTCCTTCGACAAGCTTGGCGGCGGATCTCTTTCTCCCCCTGTGAACGCCCTTTTGCCGCCGGATCTCTTGCGCCGACTGGAGCAGTTACAACTGCTGGCGGCCCGGCGTGCCAAGAGCTCACTCAAGGGTGAACGCCGCAGTCGCGCTCGCGGCCTCAGCGTGGAATTCGCCGATCACCGGAACTACGTCCTCGGCGACGATCTCCGTTACCTCGATTGGAACCTCTTTGGCCGTCTCGACAAACTCTTCCTCAAACTCTACGAGGAAGAGCGCGAACTGCCGCTGCGCATCTTCCTTGATTGCAGTGAAAGCATGAACTTCGGCTCCCCGTCGAAGTTCGACTTTGCACGCCGGGTCGCCGCCGCGGTGGGTTATGTCGCGCTCTGCGGATTCGACCGCGTTTCCATTCAGTGTTTTCCCGAGCCGGGCGCGACTCTTCAACCGCCGGAGGCCGCGGCTCGCGGGGCGCTGCGATCCGTCCGTGGCAAGACGTCGTCGCTCACCTTTTTCAAGAGTCTGTCGCAGCTCACGGCTGGCGGTGCGGCCGATTTCAATGCTTCGGTGAAACGGGGCGCGATGGAGGCCCGTCAGACCGGAGCCGCGCTGGTGCTGAGTGATTTTCTCGATCCGGCCGGATACGAGGCGGGCTTGACGGCGCTGATCGGTCGCGGATTTCAGGTGACGGCCATTCAAATCCTCGCTCCCGAGGAACTCGACCCAACGACGTTCGGCGACCTGCGGTTGGTGGATTCCGAGTCGGGCGCGGAAACCGAGGTGACCTTCGGCAAATACCGGATGTCGGCCTACCGGCAATCGGTGGCCAATTATTTGGAACGTTTACGCGAGTATTGCACCGGACGGGGCATTCGGTTCGCGACGGTGGCGAGTTCGACAGACCTGGGCGAACTGCTGCTGAAACAATTGCGGACTGCGGAGGTGTGGGCGTGAGCCTCGACCCGCTGCGCGGATCCCGTCGCTCGTTTCTCCGCGCCACCTCGGCTTGGGCGGCGGGGGTTGGTGCCGGGATTGCCGGCGTGCGTCCCATCTTAGCGGGCGAGGTGATCGAGCAGGCGTTTGAACATGGGATCCGGCCTCTGGTTAAGTATCCGCAGAAGCGTCCACTCATCCGTCTCACCACGCGACCGCCGCAATTGGAAACACCGATGGCGGTGTTCAACGAAAGCCTGCTGACGCCGAACGACGCGTTTTTCGTTCGATACCATCTGACGCAATCGCCGCCCCGTCGCGCCCTGCTGGAGCCCGACTCGTTTCGGCTGACAATCGCCGGTCGGGTGCAGACGCCGTTGATCTTTTCCGTGGCGGAATTGAAGACCCGGTTTGAAGTCGCCGAAGTCGTTGCGGTGAATCAATGCGCCGGAAACGGGCGCGGATTTTTCCAACCGCGTGTGCCGGGTGGGCAATTGGGAAACGGCGCGATGGGTTGCGCCCGCTGGCGGGGCGTGCGGCTGGCCGACGTGTTGAAGGCGGCCGCACTGCAGGCCGGTGCGCGACAGGTTTTGTTCAACGGCCTGGATGCACCGCTGTTGCCGCAGACGCCGGATTTCATCAAGGCGCTGGAAATCGATCGAGCTCTTGATCCCGAGCTTCTGCTGGCGTTCGAGATGAACGGTGAGCCGTTGCCGTGGTTGAACGGGTTTCCACTGCGTCTTGTGGTGCCCGGATACTACGGGACCTACTGGGTGAAGCATGTCCATGAGATCACCGTGGTGGACGATGAGTTCAAAGGGTTCTGGATGAATCCCGGCTACCGCATTCCGGATGAACCCTGCGCGGCGATCGAGCCTGGCACGACGCCGAAGCGGACGATTCCGATCACGCGACTCAACGTTCGTTCGTTCATCACCAGCCTGGCTGCCGGCGATGCGATTCCGGTGGGTCGCGAGACGCGGATCCGCGGCATGGCCTTTGACGGCGGAGCAGGGATTTCCGAGGTTTTGGTCTCGTCGGACGCGGGGCGAACCTGGTCCGGGACCGATCTGTCGCCATCGCTGGGACGGTTTGCCTTTCGCGAATGGACGACTGCGATCCAGCCGCAACAAGTCGGACCGATGACCCTGATGGCCCGGGCCATCAACCGGCTTGGAGAATCGCAGCCGCTCAAGCCGCTGTGGAATCCGGCGGGTTACATGCGGAACTGCGTTGAATCGGTCCACGTGCGCGCGACATGAAACACCCGGATTCGACATCGTTGAAAACGTTACCTCCGACGGAGGATCGACGACGACGTACGTCGGGGAGGGTTGCCGTCGTGACTGCCCTGATTGTTTCCCTGGTCGCCGCGTTCGCAGACCTCGCGGGACAACCCGTGGAACCGGTCCGAAATCCCTTCGCTAGCGACGTTTGGGAACTGCCGACGGAAGTGGTCGTGGCGTCGAGCCGGCCGGGTGCCGAGGCGCTTCGCGGAAATTGTCTGCTGTGTCATTCGATGGACTACGTGACCACCCAGCCCGTGCTGACCCGCGCGCAGTGGACGGCCATTGTCGGGAAGATGCAGGGAAAGTTTGGCGCGGTGATTCCCACCAACCGGGTGCCCGTTCTGGTGGATGTCCTCGTCGCGGAAAAATCGGAAACCACAGCGCCCCGCGGACCCGGTAGCGCCCCATGAGTTTCCTGTCTCCCATCGCCTTTCTCTTCGCCATCGCATTGCCGGTGGTGGTGGTGTTCTACCTGCTCAAACGCAAGCGGGTCGTCCGGCTGGTTCCTTCGACTGTCCTCTGGCAGCGGTTCCTGGCCGAGAACCAGGCGAGCGCGCCGTTCCAGAAGCTGCGTCGGAACTGGCTTCTTTTGCTCCAATTGCTGCTCCTGCTGCTGGTGGTTCTCGCCCTGGCTCGCCCCTATTTTTCCGGAACCACCGGTGAGGCGACGCTGCAGGTCGTGATTCTGGACGCCAGTGCCTCGATGCAGGCGACGGATGAATCGCCCAGTCGATTTGAGCGGGCGCGGAAGGAGGCGTTGACCCTCGTGGACGGCCTCAAGACGGGCATGGGCGACGGGAATCAACAGATGTTGCTGATGGTCGCCGGCGCGGCGGCCGAGGTGAAACAATCGGCCACTTCGGAGAAATCGGCGCTGCGCCGGGCACTGCTGGCCGCCGAAGTCACCGATGCTCCGACACGATTGGCGGAGGCGTTGCGGGTGGCGGAGACGCTGACCCGTGACAAGCCGGGTGCCGAGATTCATCTGTTTTCCGACGGTGCCGGCGTGGATCTGACCGAGTTTGAAACCAAGGATTTGCGGCTGGTCTATCATCCGGTCGGGATCCGTTCGTCGAACTTGGGCATCGTGTCGCTGGACGTGAAACTGAATCCCGAGGATCCGTCCCGCCGCGCGGTGTTTGTCAATGTCGCCAATTTTTCCGCGGAGTCTGCCGAAACCACGCTGGAGTTGTTGTTCGACGGCCAGGTGATTGAATCGAAATCTGTTTCCGTTGCGGCCACCAATTCCACGCCGGTGGTGTTCGCGGCGGCGCAACCGCGCAACGGGATCTTCTCCGTCCGGCTCAACTCGAAGGACGATCTGGCCGCGGACAATCAGGCAAGCATCGTCAGCCGGCTTCCAGAACCCATCCGCGTCCTGCTGATCAGTCGTGGTAATCGTTTTCTCGAACGCGCGGTCGCAGCGTCCGGACCCAACGTGGAGGTCTCAACAGCCACCGATCTGGGAGCGGCGACGCAGCATGCCGACGTCGTGATTCTGGACGATGTCCTCCCCCAGACAATGCCGTCGGGCAACGTCCTGGCCATCCACGTGGGCACGACCAACTGGTTTCCCGAGGGGATCGGGAGCCTCGAGGCACCGCCGGTGGTCGATTGGAAGAACACTCATCCGTTGTTGCGTTTTGTCAGTCTCGACAACGTTCAGGTCGCTTCAACGCTCGCGGTGAAGACGCCGACCTGGGCGGTTTCACTGGTTGATTCGCCGTCGGCACCGCTGGTCCTGGCCGGGGAATTCGGCCGGCAACGGATTGTGTGGATTGGATTCGATACGCTGCAGAGCACGTGGCCGCTGCGGATCAGTTTCCCCATCTTCGTTGCCAACGCGATGGAATGGCTGAATCCGGCGACCGCCCGGTCGGACTTGTTTCAAATCCGCGCGGGTGATGCCTTTCGGATGCCGTTGGGCGAGGCGTCGGGTCATCCGGTCGAGGCCACGGTGACCGTGCCCAGTGGCGTGGTGTGGAAGCTGCCGCTGGGTCCGGATGCCCGTGAGATCGTGTTTGGCGAGACGTCGCGGCAGGGCGTGTATCGCGTGAATTACGGCACCAATCAGGTCGAGTTCTGTGCCAATCTGCTGGATGCGACGGAAAGCAACATTGCGCCGCGCCGGGAACTCAGCCTCGGTCGCCACGGAACGGTCGGGGCTGCCCGCGTGCAGCGGGCCAATCTCGAATACTGGCGCTGGTTTGCCTTGGGCGGGCTCGGAATCCTGATGTTCGAATGGTGGTGGTTTCACCGGAGGACCGCGTGAAATTTCATTCCAACGCCTTCACTTCGACAGCCCCGGGATGGTACCGGATGGCCATCGTCGTCTGGTACATCGCCGCGGCGGCCATGTTGTTGTTCATGGTCGGGGGCTGGATGTCGCATCGCCTCGGGCATACCCGCTGGCGACGCTGGTGCGGCTTGGGATGGGCCATTGCCGCAACGACCTTTCTCGTTCCAATTCTGGTGACCTCGTGTTCGACGTGAAGTGCGTGATGAAAATGAAACTTCCAGCGCGGACGCCGTCGACAGCCGGGAACCCCGGGTTCAGTTCTTCGAGCCAGATCCTGTGCGGCATTTTCAGCCTAGTGGCCGGCCTCATTCTGTCGTTGGCGGGACCGATCCCGGTTGTGGCCGAATCGGCACCCGTGGTTCATCTGTATTGCGCGCAGGATCAGGTGTTCGCGGAACCGATCCTTGCGGAGTTTCATCAGTCGACCGGGATTCGGGTGTTGCCGGTCTTTGATAGTGAAGCCGTCAAGACTGTGGGTTTGGCGAACAGGTTGTTGGCGGAACGCCGGCATCCGGTTGGTGACGTGTTCTGGGGCAACGAGGAATTTCGCTGCCGCCAACTGGCCGCGGCCGGCGTCTTCCGGGAGACGAACAGCTGGATCGCCTTCGGTCATCGATCGCGCCGAATGGTCATCAACCCTCAGCGCCTCGCGACCGCCGCGGCACCTCAATCGCTGGTGGAGCTGACGAATCAGGCATGGCGCGGAAAAATCTCCTTCGCCTTCCCGGGGTTTGGGACCACGGCCACTCACTTCATGGCGCTCCGGCAGGCCTGGGGTGAAGCCCGATGGCTGCAATGGTGCCGCGCGCTCGCCGCCAACCGGCCGTTCATCGAGGAGGGAAATTCGCAGGTCGTGCGCCGCGTCGCGCGCGGGGAAGCCTGGGTGGGGCTGACGGATTCCGATGACATCGCCGCCGGACGCCGCGAAGGATGGAGTGTGGCCGCGCTCCCTGCCGGGCCTGAGATGTTGATGCTGCCGAACACCGTCGGAGTTGTCCGCGAGTGCCCGCATCCGGAGGCCGCGGAGGCGTTGTTCAACTTTCTCTCGCGGCCGGGAGTCCAGGAGCGGTTGATCGCCGCCGACGCCCTGGAAGCCGGTGCGGTTTTTGGCCCGAGCCTTCAGCCCAACTGGCCGGCGCTGCTCGTTGATCTGGACCGGGCCACCGTCCAGATTCGGAAACTGTTTCGCCCGTGAACCCGACGCTCCTCCTCCCTTCGATCGGGGTTGGCGTGCTGGCCACGATGCTGGCCGTGGCCTCGGGCGTTGCGGCGGCGGTGGTGGCGATGTCCACGCGGCGATGGCGTCGCTGGATTCTGGTTTCTGGAATCCTGAGCCTGGCGTTGCCGCCGTTCCTGGCGGCCAACGCGTGGCTGGAGGTCACGGCGACGTGGCGTGCAGTCGAAGCGCCGGAATGGGTGGCCTTCGCGACGCTGCCGTTGGTCGCTCTGGTGCTGGCCACCGGGCTGTGGCCGATCACGTTGTTCCTGGTTCTCGGCGGATGGAGTCGGGTGCAGACCGAGCATCTGGAGTCGGGCGTCGCCGGGCGGGGCTTCCTGTTGTTCCGAAGGCTGCTGCTGCCGGCGGCGAGTGGTGAATTACGGGTGGCCGTTGCAGTGACCTTTGCCCTTGCACTGGCCAACTTTACGGTGCCCACGCTGTTTCAAGTCCGGGTGTTCACCGAGGAATTCTGGGTCCGGTTCAACACCCAGTTCGACCTGGCCGGCGCCCTCCTCGCCGCGTGGCCGTTGCTGCTCCTGCCGCCGGCGGTCCTGCTCTGGGTGGGTCGACAGCGCATTTCGTGGCCGCGTCTTGTCCCCGCTCTGGATCCCGCCGTCTTTCGGCAGCATCTCGGACCTGTGACGTCCGCGGCGTCCGCGTGGATGGCGTTGTGGTGGTGCGTGGCGTTGGTTTTTCCGCTGACCCAACTGTCGGTCGCGGGCCGGACTTGGACCGAATTGTCGGGTGCCATCGCCGCAGGTGGTAGTGCGATGCGCCAATCGCTCTTCACCGCAGGAGTGTCCGCGACGGCGGTGGTTGCGCTCGCGCTTGCGCTGGCAGGGTGGAATCGTGGCGGCGGCGGAACGTCGCGTGGGTTGAGGCGGGTCCTGAAATGGGCGCTGATTCCGGCATGGGTGTTGTTCCTGTTGCCGGGCGTGTTTGAAGGCGTGTTGTTGATCCGCGTGTTGAATCAGGGTTGGGCACGACCTGTGTATCAAAGCGTTGGAATTCTTCTGCTGGCATTGGTGATCCGCTATCTCGCTCCGGCGTGGATGGTGATCGGCGAAGGATGGCGAACCCTGGATCGCGATCAGGCGGACGCCGCCCGATCCAGCGGCGCAGGCGAATGGCGGGTGTTTCGCGACGTGCAATGGCCCCAGCTCCGGCACTCGGCCGGGTTTGCCTGGTACGCCGTCTATTTGCTCTGCCTGTGGGATGTGGAGACGATCGTTTTGATCCAACCTCCCGGGGGTGAAACGCTCGCCCTGCGGGTCTTCAATCTGCTGCACTACGGGCACGGCACCCAGGTGAACGCGCTCTGCGTGGTGTTGCTGATCATGGCACTCGCTCCAGGAATCGGGTATGGACTGATCCGCGCCCTGCGGACACGGCTGGGTCGCGTTCATCCGACCCGGACGCGCGCGGCGGGATTGGGGATTCTGCTGTTCGGAACGTTGCTGGTCGGCGGTTGTTCGGGAAGTGGTGAGAGCGAGGCGACGACCGCGGTTGGAGCGAGCCGTGAGTTCCCGATCCAATCCAAGGTTTTTACCGGCGTCCGAGTGATCGGCGGCCGCGGGGTGGCTCCGGGACAATTCAACAAGCCGCGCTCGCTGGTCTGTGATCGTGAAGACAATCTCTACGTGGCGGATATCACCGGTCGGATCCAGAAATTTGATTCCGAAGGACGCTGGCTCCTGCAATGGCAGATGCCGCAGACCGATCTGGGAAAGCCCAAGGGCATGTCCCTGGATCCCGATGGCAACATCATCGTGGTGGAACCCCACTATCAGCGAGTGAACCATTTTACGACCACCGGCCGGTTGGTCCGGCAATGGGGTGTGAAGGGCACCGCCCCTGGAGAAATGATCCTGCCGCGCTCGATTGCGGTGGGAGCCGATGGCCGGTACTTCGTGAGCGAATACACGGTGGTTGACCGCGTGCAGCGGTTTTCGCCCGCCGGTGTTTTTGAAATGACCTGCGGTGCCCCGGGTGTTGAACCGGGTCACTTCAACCGGGCGGAAGGAGTCTGCATCAACGGCGCGGGACAGGTGTTCGTCGCTGACTCCTGTAATCACCGCATTCAGGTGTTTTCCCGGGAAGGGGTTTTCGTGCGGGCCCACGGAACGGCGGGCTCTGATCCCGGCGGGTTGAGCTATCCGTACGACATTCGAGTGGATGCGTCGGGTCGCCAATTCGTGTGTGAGTTCGGCAATTCGCGCATCAGTATCTTTGGCTCAGACGACCGTTTGATCGAAGTGATCGGATCTGCCGGTTCGGATCCCGGCCGGTTTGCCAATCCCTGGGCCATTGCCTTCGATTCCCACGGCAATCTTTACGTGGCCGACTCGCAGAATCACCGGGTCCAGAAGCTGATCGCCAGGGGTGGTGGCACCGGACAACGGCTGGCGGCGACCGCGGAGAACGGCGAAGGGCCGCGATCATGAGCTTTCAGTTCACTCATCCCGCCTGGTTGTTCCTGCTCATCCCGGCGGGGATCTGGACGCTGGGGCTCGCCTGGAAATCCGACGTCTCACTCGTGGCGTGGCGACGCTGGGGCTCCACTGGACTCCGGGTTCTTGTGGTGATTCTCCTCATTCTTGGGATCGCCGGAATCCAGTGGAAGAAACCGCAGGAGGGCATGAACGCCTTCTTCCTGCTCGATCGTTCGGATTCGATTCCGTCCGGCCAGCAGGAACAGGCTCGTGATTGGGCCAATCGCTGGTCGAAGGCCAAGCGACCGGTCGACAAGGCCGGCTTTCTGGTTTTCGGCACCGATGCGGCGCTTGAGACCACGGCCACCGCGGTCGCGGAGGCGGAGAAGATTCAGGCGGTGGTGGCCGGTGAACGGACTGACATCGCCGGGGCCATCCGCCTGGGGACTGCCGCATTCCCCGAGGCGGGACAGAAGCGGTTGGTTCTCTTTTCCGATGGCAATGAAAACGTGGGCGATTCCATGGCGGCATTGCTCGCGGCCCGG
Source organism: uncultured Verrucomicrobiota bacterium (assembly GCA_903907925.1). GTDB lineage: Bacteria > Verrucomicrobiota > Verrucomicrobiia > Limisphaerales > UBA9464 > CAIVQB01. Next base: position 6,129 of record CAIVQB010000078.1, on the reverse strand, counting down.
CCGCTCGGGGTCACGTTGGACATCGTTCCCCTCGGCGTCTCACGGAGTGATGATGTCGCGGTCCAGAAGCTCGGGCTTCCGTCGACGATCAAGAAGGGCCAGACCTTCGATGCGAAGATCTTCGCGACCTCGGACCGGGTTCGCGATGCCCGGGTCCGGCTGTTCCGGAACGATCAATTGCTCGGCGAACAAAAGGTGCACCTCGAAGCTGGTAAGAATCTGTTCACCTTCCCGCAGACCCTGCCGGAGGCGGGATTCTATTCCTATCAGGTCCAGGTGGAGGCGGACGGCGATACCGTTCCGCAGAACAACAAGGCGGCCAGCTTCGTCAATGTGCGGGGCGATCCACGGGTGTTGCTGCTGTCGTCCGATCCCACGCAGGACCGAACCCTCGCCGCGGCCTTGCGCAGTGGGAAGCTGGAGGTCGAACTCGCCGGTCTGGACCGCCTCCCGGCCACGCTGGCGGAGATGCAGAGCTACGATGAGATCCTGCTGAGCAACGTGTCGGCCGGCGATCTGGGGCGCGACCGGATGCAATTGTTGCAAAGTGCGGTGCGGGATTTCGGCATCGGCCTGGTGGTGATTGGCGGGGACCAGGCGTTTGGCGCTGGAGGATACCGGGGTACCGCGCTGGAAGAGGCGTTGCCGGTGGACATGGAATTGAGTTCCAAGAAGGTCCTGCCGAAGGGCGCTTTGGGCCTGATTATGCACGGCATGGAATTCGCCAACGGAAACCAGGTGGCGCGCGAAATCGGAATCGCCGCACTGGATGCCCTGGGGCCGCAGGATGAATTGGGCGTGTGGTTATGGGACGGGACGGAACATGCGCTGTTTGATCTCCAACCGGTCGGCACCAAACAGAAATTGGCGGCGGCGATCGCTGGCATGAACCAGGGGGATCTTCCGAGCTTTCAAGGATTGATGTCTCTGGCGAATACCGCGCTGCAGAAGTCCTCGGCCAATCTCAAACACATGGTCGTGTTCAGCGATGGGGATCCAAACGCACCGACGCCGCAGTTGATGCAGGACATCGTCAATCACAAGATCACCATCACCACCGTGATGATCGGCGCGCATGTCCAGCCGACCACCATGGTCCAGATGGCGGAGCAGGGCAGGGGCCGGTTCTATGATGTGAAATCCGCGGCTGAACTGCCGCAGATCTTCATCAAAGAGGCCTCGGTCATCCTCAAGTCCGCCATCATCGAGGAACCGTTCCGTCCGCAGGTGGCGGCCTCCAGCGAGCTGCTTCGCGGCATCGGCGGTGGCGAGTTGCCGGTGTTGCGCGGCTATGTGGCAACCACCAGCCGTCCGCGGGCGGAGACGCCGCTGGTCAGTGACAAGGGCGATCCGGTGCTCGCACACTGGCAGTATGGACTGGGCCGGGCAGTGGCCTTCACCAGTGATGCGCGACCGAAGTGGGCGCAGGATTGGATGGCCTGGGACCGGTTCCGTCAGTTCTGGTCGCAGACCGCCAACTGGGCGTTGCGCCGGGTCGACACCGCCGATTTCAACACCGAGGTGTCGGTGGAAAACGGGCAGGGGATCCTGTCCGTCGAAGCGCTCGATCCGCAGGGCAATTTCCGAAACTTTCTCAACCTTCAAACGGCAGTCGTCAGTCCCAAGGGACAGCGGATCAACGTGGCTTTGGAGCAGACTGGTCCGGGACGCTACGAAGCGAAATTTCCTACCCGGGAAGTCGGTGCCTATCTGCTCAACCTGATGGAACTGCGCGACGGAAAACCGGTCGGGTCGCAGGTGGTCGGAGCCAGTGTGAACTATTCGCCGGAATTTGCCGCGGTCGAGCCCAACCTCAATCTGCTTCGGCGCCTGGCGGAAGCGGGCGCGGGCAAACTCCTGGATCCGTTGGTGGACAATCCGTTCACCCTCAACCGGCTCAAAACCTTTCAGCCCCGCGATCTTTGGGAGGTGTTACTCAAGTGGTTCGTGATCCTGTTTGTCCTCGATGTCGCGGTGCGGCGGGTCGACATCGATCGTGAAGAATGGGCCAAGGCCTGGCGGAAGCTTCGGGCGGCGGTGGGATTGGGTGATGTCCAACGGGCGGTGGCCGGTCAGGAATCGCTCGGTGCCTTGTTGAATCGACGCGATCAGGTTCGCGAAACCCGGGCCACCACGGCACCCGCGGTCGACGAACGCCTGTTCCTACCCCGCGGTGGACCGGCCACGCCGATTCCGCCGTCGGGTGCCGGATCGGGAGCGTCCCCGGCTGGCGCGGCACCCGCACCCGGCGCGGATTCCGCGGCCCAACCGGCAGCGGATCCAGCGGCTGCCGATCCGCGCACCGGCACCACCAGCAGGTTGCTCGAAGCCAAGCGCCGTGCGCGCCGTCAGTAATCCCATGGCCCGCAAGTCGCGTCAGAAAAAGATCGCCCGACCCCGAGTTCTCTGGCAGGTCAACCCGTCCACGCGGGTGAAGGAATCGTCGAAGGTGTTTTCGAGACCCCGGCTCCGCGCGGAGAATCGAACGCTTTCCAAAGATGAGCAGGACCACTCCGGATAAGAAGCCGCCCACGCTGAAGCTGGGGCTGCCCAAGGGATCGCTCCAGGACGCCACCATCGAAAAGATGGCCAAGGCCGGCTGGAACATCACGGTCTCCTCGCGCAGTTATGAGCCGTACGTGGACGATGCGGAGCTGCAGATCCGCCTGATCCGGGCCCAGGAAATCAGCCGTTACGTGGAACTGGGCTATCTGGACGCCGGCATCACCGGACTCGACTGGATCCAGGAAAACCACAGCGACGTCCATGAGGTGGGTGAGTTTCTGTTCAGCAAATCCACGCGTCAACCGACCCGCTGGGTGCTGGCGGTTCCCGAGGAATCGCCCATCAAATCGGTCAAGGATCTCGAAGGCCGCCGCATCGCCACCGAGGTGGTGGGATTGACCAAGCGCTGGCTCCGCAAAAATGGCGTGAAGGCGGAGGTCGAATTCTCCTGGGGTGCCACCGAGGTGAAAGCCCGCGAATTGGTCGACGCCATCGTCGAGGTCACCGAGACCGGTTCCTCGCTCCGGGCCAACAAACTGCGCATCGTTGAGACGCTTCTGGTGTCGACGCCGCGGTTGATCGCCAATCACACCGCCTGGAAGGATTCCTGGAAACGGACCAAGGTGGAGACCCTCGCATTGCTGCTCCGCGGAGCCATCGAGGCCGAGGCCAAGGTCGGTCTCAAGATGAATATTCGCGAGGCGGACCTGCCGAAGTTGTTGCAATCGCTTCCGGCATTGCGTAATCCCACGGTGTCCAGTTTGAGTCTCTCCGGCTGGGTGGCTGTGGAAACCATCATCGACGAATCGGTGGTGCGTGAATTTATCCCACAACTAAAAGCCGCCGGTGCGGAGGGAATCATCGAGTATCCGCTCAACAAAGTGGTGTACTGAACGGACACATCGCAGAAACACACGAGCTATGGGTTCACTTAAGAAGCGTCGGAAGGCAAAGATCAACAAGCACAAGCGGCGGAAGAAGCTTCGGCAGAACCGCCATAAGAAGCGGACCTGGCAGAAGTAGCCGGTCTGTCTCTCAGGCCGCCTTCCGGGCATGGCACTTTTTTCAAGGCGCGGCTCCGCCTCGGTGGAGCCGCGTTGTCATTTGCCCGTGCAGCCTCCAATTTCACGTCCTGGTTCAACCGGATGCCGTGTGGCGTTGATCCTTGCGTTCGCCGGGATCTTCTTCCACGGGTGCGCCCGTGTCCCGATTCACCGGCCTACGCCGCCGACCGATGCGCCCAAGCCGGTTCGATCGGAGGCACGGTCATCGACACGACGGGTGACGGATCCAAAGGCGGCCGAATCCGAGGCGGAGATCGAGCGCCGCGCCGAGGCGCATGCGGCATTTGCGGCGGCCATGATCCGGCAGGACGAGGAGGGCACCACTGGCGCCCTCGACCTGTTCCGCAAATCCCTCGCCAACGATCCCGACAATCTTTCACTGGCGATCGACCTCGCACGGCGATTCCTCGAACGCAAGGAAGCGGAGGCCGCTCTGGAAATCCTTCGACGCTCCGCGGCCCGTTCAACCGGTTCCGAACTGGCAGGGACCATCCAATCTCTCCTCGCGGTGACCCTCGGTCAGTTGGGCAAAAAGGATGAAGCGATGGCAGCCTACCGGGACGCCATTCGGCTGTCACCGGAGAACCTGGCCAACTACAAGGCGCTGGCGGAACTTCAGGCCGGTTCCGGCCATCGAACCCAGGTGTTGTCCACGCTGGAGCAGGCCGCCTCGGTGACCGTCACCGAGCCCGCGTACTGGGTCGATCTGGCAGAATTGTTCCGCCAACACGCGGTGCAGGACACCAACGCCGCACCCCGATCCATCGCCGCCGCCCGATCCGCGTTGGAGAAGGCGGCCGGACTGAATCCCGACGATCCGGGCGTCCTTCAACGCATGGGCGAACGCTACGAAGGAGTGGGTTTGCCAGAAAAGGCGGAGGCGATCTATCAGGGCCTGCGCACGCGGTTTCCGCGCGATCCGCGCCCGACCGCCAAACTGGCCGAACTCTATCTTCGGATCGGGAAGAACAAGGAGGCCGGTGAACAATTGGAGGCCCTGAAGCGCGAGAATCCGTCCAATCCGGTTCCGTTCTATTACCTCGGATTGCTGGCTTACGAGGCGAAGGACTACGTTCGCGCCGCTTCGCATTTTGAGCGTGCCGTCCTGCTGAATCCCGATTTTGAACCGATCTACGCCGATCTTGCCGCCGCGCGTCTCAGCCTGGAAAAACCGGAGGAAGCACTCGTCATTCTCGACAAGGCCGCGCGCCAGTTTAAACCCGAGTTCCGCCGGGAATACCTCGCGGCGCTGGCCAACAGCCGTCTGCTTCGCTATGACGCGGCCATGACCCGATTCCTGGCGGCGGAGACCGCGGCCCAGGAAAAACAGCCGGAACTTCTGGACCACCATTTCTATTTTCAGATTGGTGCGATGCTCGAAAAAGCCGGTCAGGAGGAGCGATCGGTCGAGTACCTTCAAAAATCCCTGAAACTCAAACCAGACTTCGACGAGGCGCTGAACCACCTGGGATACATGTGGGCCGACAAAGGCGTTCGCCTTGAGGAAGCCCACGACATGATCCGCCGAGCGGTGAAGGCGGACCCCGAGAATCCAGCGTATCTCGACAGCCTCGGCTGGGTGCTGTTCCGCCTGGGGCGCGCCAAGGAAGCCGTGGCCCCATTGCAAAAAGCCGTGCGGTTGCTCAATGAACCCGATGCCACCGTCCTCGACCACCTCGGGGATGTTCTCGCTGCGGTCGGCCGAAAGTCCGAGGCGCACGAGGCTTGGGTTCAGTCGGTAAAGGTCGAAAAGAGCGACGCCGTGCAGCGCAAGATCGACGGTGGCAAATGAGTGCCGAGCGTCACTTTTCCAAGCACTACACGCTCGACGAAGCCCGGGCCCTTCTGCCGAAGGTCCGCCGCTGGCTTCCGGACATCCGACGTCTGGGAAAAGCAGTGGGACGTGCCGAGGAACGCAACGCCCCGCTGCTCGCCGAAGGACGGGACCTCGGTGGCGAACGGGTCGATGAACACCTCAGAACGCTGACCCGGCTCCAGGAGATCATTCGGGAGATCAATGCCCTCCAAATCCAGGTGAAGGATCTCGACCGCGGTCTGGTGGATTTCCCATCCCTGCGCGGAGATCGCGAAGTCCTCCTCTGCTGGGAAGAAGGTGAGGACGATATCGAATTCTGGCACGACCTCGAATCCGGATATCCAGGGCGGAAGCCGGTCTGAACTTCGAGCGGAAGGGGCGGATGGGGTAATTTGGAAAGCAGGAAAGCAGGAGGGTTGAAGGCGGGAAAACGGGAGGACGAGAAAACGAGCGGGTGAAGGAGCGTTCCGGAGGCTACGGGCCCGATTCGAGTTCCATTGCATTTCCGCGCGGAGTCCCGCGTGAACGTAGGACTCCATGTGGAAACGGCCGCCGCACTGACCCACTCGTTTTCTCGTCTTCCCGTTTTCCAGTTCCCGCTCCTCCTTCTAAGAAACTGCGAGTGTGGATGGCGGTTGGGGAGTAAGCATGAAGCCGAGATTGGCGGCGGTTTTGTTGAGGTGATGGAGCATTCTTTCGCGGTATTTGCGCTCGTAGTCTTCGAGGCCTTGCCTGACGTAGAGT